>NZ_JBICXP010000003.1:91289-884279 GCF_043200355.1 Streptomyces sp. NPDC048436 | reverse complement strand
CTCGCGGCTCATCGGGGCGGGTTGGATGCGCAGCTTGAGCACAAGGTCCTCCACGAGGTGGGGCGCGGGGCCCGGCCGGGCGGGGTCTGGGCCTGACCGGGCCCTACGCGCACGGGTGCTGGGTACGGGTCAGACCTTGAGGCTGTCGTACTCGTGGTTGGTGTCCGAGGAGCCTGCTTCCTTCAGGCCCGTCACGCATGAGGAAGCGGGCCTGACTCCGGCCACGTCCGCCGAGGGCTCTCAACCCCTCGACAATGTTGAGGAGTTGATTGACCTGGGAAGGGCGGACATGGATCCCTCTCGCCGCGGCGTTCTCGCTGCCGGTGTATTCGCCGCAGCGCTGGCCGTGCCTGCCTTCGGCACGGTGGCAGCGCACGCCGGCGAGCCGGCCTCACCGGGCAAGGCCACGACGCGCATCGGTGGCTCGCAGGTCGTCTCAGTGAGCCTCCGCCAACTTGAAGTCGCAGGTCAAAGGGCTTGTGTGATGCTCCTTCGGGGTGCTCGTGCTGGTCGTGGGCGGCAGTCTGCAGAGTAGATCGTCCGTCAGTGGTTGACGCACAACGCGGTGGCCTTGTCCCGGGATGGCGTGTAACCGGGGGATCAAGCGGCGGCGCCCGACTCACCCCGGCCCGCGCCCGCCGCGGGTTCAGGAACATCCGCCCCCCACTTGCTCTGCCCGGCCCGTGCACCCAAACCCTCAACTCCCGGCCCTGGACGCCCACCTGGCTCGAAGAACCGACGCCCCGCCACCCGTTACGATGTGGGCAAATCGACCAAGCGCCCAGAAAACATCGCGGAACGTAATCAACTTAGAGCTCACAAACCATAAAAGACTCAGCTCAGCCCCGTTGCTGTGCAACGGGGCTGAGCTGCTTCTGAACGAAACTCAGGTCACAGCACGGCGATAAAGAACGCGTTGGCCATCCCGCCGCCGGAGTGGTTGTAGGTTCCGACGGTGATGCCCTTGCCGCCCGCACAGTTGCCCGGGATGACCCGGAGGGTGGAGCCTGGGGTATCGCGGGGGGTGGCGGTGATGATGGCTCTGGACAGATCGACGTCGGGGTTTTCGATCTCGACGCAGTAGACGTGGCTCGAGGCGGTCACCGACTTGACGCCCTTGGAGTGCACGACCGAGCCGTCGGCGTTGACCAGGGCGCCGGCCTGCGCGTATGGAGCCTGGGAGCTGCTGGCATCCGGAGCCGCCATGGCCACCCCTGCCAGTGCTGTCGTCGCCACTGCGAGCCCTGCGCCGGTCAGTGCCATGACACGTGTCCTTTTGGCCTTGAACATGCAGTTTCCCTTCGCTTGAATGGCCGCTGCCTCCCCGGCGGCGGCACAAACAAAGCTATTGGCACGCTTTGCCCTGATTGCCGACTTGTCGCGGCAAACCACCAGTTGGAAGGATGCTGAAGCTCATGGATGAGCAACCTGTTCTGTCAGCGCACGCCGGGTGAACCTGACCGTCCTCGCACGCCGATGACACAGTCGGCGACGCATCGGCCGGCCTTCGAGAGCAGGTACTCAAGGCCGCCGACCAAAAACAGCTACGGCTACGACGCGGTGACCGCGGCCGCGACATTCAAGGCCATTGACACCCAAGGACGGCTCCCCGTGCACCGGAGCAGGGCCGCCGCTGGCACAGTCCTTCCCGACTGCGGCGCATTCGTCGGCTCGGTGCAAACACCGTAGAAACGGAGACCGAACCGACGGCCCTCAGTCTCTGGAGCAGATCGTTTGTCAGCAGTTGATTTCGAGGTTGGTCAGGACAAGCAGGGCGCGCAGGAGTTGGGGGGCGCGGGAGGGGTCGGTGCGGAGTTTGGTGAGGGTCCGCCAGTTCTTGAGGTGGGCGAAGCCGTGTTCGACCGGTGCGCGTCCGGTGGCGAGGACTCGGTTGGCGGTCTTCTGGCCGGGGGTGAGTCTGTGGGTGCGGGTGGCTGTGAAGCCGGTGACGATCACGGGGTCCCGGATGTCGTTGTCCAGGCCGCGAAAGCCGAGATCTGCGAGGGCGCCGAGTCCGGTGGCGCGCAGGTGGGCCGGGATGTGGTCGTGGCGGGCGGCGGTGTTGTCGTGGGTGTGGTCGGGACGGGCGGCAGATATCCAGATCAGGCGACCGTTTTCGTCGGTCAGGGCGAGGAAGTGCAGGCCGTGATGGCGGCGTTTGCCGGAGTAGTTCCGCCGGTCGGCCTTTCCGGTGCGGCGCTGGGTGTGGATGAGGGTCCGTCGATCAGGACCACCTCCCCGCCGCCCTTGGCAATCTTCTTCAGGCCGCGGTCCAGGCGCGGTGCCTGGGCGGCGAGCAGGATGATCAGCTCGTCCCGCCAGCGGCGGACGGTGGACTCGGACACGTTGTTGCCTGTGGGTGCCCGAAACTCAGCTATCCCTGCTGACCTGGCCTTGCGGTCAGGGCCAGGCATGGCGAGACCCTGGGGCATGGCTCTGCGACTGCTGTACCTGGCCTTCCTGAAGATCTCGGGATGGATGGCGTTACTTGCGCGATCGAAGGCTTCCAAGAACGCGGAGATCCTCGTACTGCGGCACCAACTCGCCGTCCTCCGCCGCCAGGTCGCCCGGCCACAACCCTTATGGGCGGACCGGGCAGTGATCGCGGCACTGGCCGGGCTGCGGCCCAAGGCCCTTCGAGGGCACCTGTTCGTCACTCCGGGCACGGTGCTGCGCTGACACTCCGACCTGGTCGAACGCCGCTGGACCTACAAACGCCGAAGTCCCGGCCGTCCGCCGACCCGGCCCACCGTACGGGCGCTGGTGCTGCGCATGGTCGCGGAGCACCCGCACTGGGGATACCGCAGAATCGCCGGCGAACTCGCCGGCCTGGGCCGCCCAGTCGGCGCCTCCACGGTGTGGGCGACCTCAAGAGAGCCGGGATCGACCCGGCGCCACGACGCTCGGGCACGACGTGGGCCCAGTTCCTCCGCACCCAAGCTTCCGGGATCATCGCGGTGGACCTGCTCCATGTCGACACCGTGCTGCTGAGGCGCCTGTACTGCATGGTGGCTATGGAGATCTCCACCCGTCGGGTCCATCTCCTTGGCGTCACTGCCCACCCGACCGGCAACTGGGCGGTGCAACAGGCCCGTGACCTCCTCATGGCGTTGGACGACCGCGTCGACCAGGTGAAGTTCCTGCTGCGGGACAGGGATCCGAAGTTCACCGATGCCTTCGATGCCGTCCTCGCGTCCGAAGGCATCAGGGTATTGCTCACCTCAGTCCAAGCCCCGAGGGCGAACGCATACGTCGAGCGCTGGATCGACGGTTGCCGCCGAGAACTCCCCGACCAGATGCTGATCGTCAACGACCGGCATCTGCGACACGTGTTGGCCGCGTACGAGAAGCACTTCAATACCCATCGCCCACACCGCGCCCTCAGCCAAGCAGCACCGCTGCGCCCGCTCCCCGATCCAGTGGACCCGGACGGAAAGATCATCCGCCGTGATCTACTCGGTGAAGTGATCCACGAATACACGCAGGTCGTATAGAGCGGCCGATAGAGCGGCCGAGTATCGGGCACCCACAGGGTCAAACCACGACTGAACGTCGCGGCTGACGCGCCGGTCAGATCACCACGCACTCCGCGTAGGGCTGTCCGAGAGCTGCCAGGCTGCCCTACCGGGCAGTCCGGAGCACAACAACTCGCTGCACTCCGCGCGGCTGCCAGGGCCCGGCAACATACCGGCAGCCCGTCGCGGCCCCCAGGAATCGCTGCTCGGTCGCGTGTTTGCGGTGGCTGCGCTTTTCTGTGTCCCGGCCCAGCTTGTTCAGACAGGTTGCGTTGAGGTTTCGACTGTCACAGCCCGGCAACAGGCCCCTCGCCGGGTCCGGAAACCGGGTTTAGGTCTCCGGTCACTGGCAAGAGGCGCCGGACAGGGGCCGTTACGGGCAATTTCCTCGCCCCGGTTCCTCCCCCCACAACTGCCGGTTCCTCCGGCGTGCGACAGAAGAGAGCACCACGTGAGCAAGAGCGTGAAGCACACGGACGCCCCCAAGAACGTGCGGACCAAACGGCGCCTCGCCCTCGGTCTGACTGGTGGCATAGCGGCGCTGGCCGTGGGAGCCACCGCGATGGCAGCCACCGGCGGAGGTGCGACGGACGGGGATTCGGCCCCGCGGTCGAAGTCCCTGAAGGTGATGAGTCTGAACACCTGGCACGGCGGCGCCAAGGTCTCGGACGGGGTCAACAAGATCACAAAGCAGGCCAAGGCTTCCGGCGCCGACGTCGTCGCCCTCCAGGAATCCTCCAGCCCCGTGGCCAAGAAGATCGCGGACAAACTGGGATGGAAGTACCACACGGCCAGCGGCTCGGACGTCGATCTCGTCAGCAGGAAGCCGATCGAAAAGACCGACTGGTTCTCGAAGGAGTCCTCCGGCGCGAAGGCGATCGCCGCGAAGATCCAGGGTGTCTGGGTGTACTCGATACACCTCGACTACACGAAGTACGGCCCGTACAACGCCTGCTTCGACAAGGACAGCTACCAGAAGATCTACGCGGACGAGGCGAGCCGCAAGGCGCAGGCCCGGGCCATTGCGAAGTGGACCGGCTCGGCGCCTGCGATCGTCGCGGGCGACTTCAACTCGCCGTCCCACCTGGACTGGACCAAGACGACCAAGGTCAAGCACTGCAACTCGGCGGTCAAGTGGCCGGCGACCAAGGCTTTCGCGGACAAGGGGTTCAAGGACTCCTACCGTGAACTGCACCCCAACCCCGCAACGGTGCCCGGGAACACCTGGTCACCCGTAACCAAGAAGAACAGCGACTACGACAACAAGCCGGAGCCGCAGGACCGCATCGACTTCATCCTCCACAAGGGCGGCTCGCTGAAGCCCACCACATCCAACGTCTACGGAGGAGGCTCCGACTGGCCCTCCGATCACCTGGCCGTCCTCACCACCTTCACCCTCTGACTGCTTCTAACAAAAGCGATTCATCATGTGACTTTTGGGGTGTCGGCTCGTTGGTCTGGTTGTGGCGAAGCGTCAGTCGCGACCGTGGATCGTGTCGGATGAACTGTGGTCGCTTATCGAGCCGTTGCTGCCCGAGCCGGGGCCGAAGCTGGTGCAGGGCAGACCTCGGGTGCCGGACCGCCAGGCACTGTGCGGGATCTTGTTCGTGCTGCACACCGGCATCCAATGGGAGTATCTGCCGCAGGAGTTGGGCTTCGGCTCGGGCATGACCTGCTGGCGGCGGCTTGCCGCCTGGAACGACGCCGGTGTCTGGGACCGGCTGCACGTCGTGCTGTTGGAGAAGCTGCGCTCGAAGAATCAGCTGGACTGGTCGCGGGCGGTGATCGATTCGTCCCATGTGCGGGCGGCTCGGCGGGGCCCAAAAGCGGGCCCAGCCCGGTCGACCGCGCACGGCCGGGCAGCAAGCACCACGTCATCGTCGACGGCCAGGGCATCCCGCTCGCGGTCACGCTGACCGGCGGCAACCGCAACGATGTCACCCAGCTCCTGCCCCTGCTCGACAAGATCCCGGCAGTGGCGGGCCTGGTCGGCAGACCTCGCCGACGGCCCGATGCCCTTTTGGCCGACGGGGGTTACGACCACGACAAGTACCGGCGCCTGCTCTGGCAGCTCGGAATCCGCCCCGTGATCGCGAAACGAGGCGAGCCGCACGGCACTGGCCTGGGCATTTTCCGTTACGTCGTCGAGCGCACCATCGCCTGGCTCCACGGTTTTCGCCGCCTGCGCATCCGCTGGGAACGACGCGACGACATCCACGAAGCATCCCTCGGAATCGCCGTCTGCCTGATCACCCACCGCCACGTCCAACGCCTTTGTTAGAACCAGTTACACCTACGACTCCCTCGACCGCGTCCAGACGCGCGGCCAAACGTCCTTCACCTACGACGGAGGCTCCAACAACCTCGCCACCGACGGCACCAGCGCCTACAACCGCGCCCCGGACGGAACCCTGCTGTCCTCGTCCACCGGCACAACCAAGCAGTGGGCACTGACCGACCAACACACCGACCTCGTCGCAGGTCTCACCCCCGACGGCAAGCAGGTCAGCAGCTCCACCGCGTACGACCCCTTCGGCACTGAGACCGCCACAGACGGCACCACCCCTGCCATCGGCTACCAGTCCGGCTGGACCGATCCCGACAGCGGTGACGTAAACATGGCCGCCCGCTGGTACCAGCCCGGCGCTGGCTCCTTCAACTCACGGGACACCTGGCTGCTCGACGCGCAGCCCTCGGTGAGGGGAAACCGGTACGCCTACGCCTACGACGGCCCGCTCAACGGGACCGATCCCACCGGGCACGATGGCTGGGATGTACTGGGGTGGGCCATCTCGGTCGCCAAGAAGAAGCCTGACCCGATCGGCGTCTTCTGGAACACATGGACCATGGGCCACGACAGCATCGGAGATGATTCCTGCACGGGTCGTTACGGAATGGACTGCGACGAGTACTTCAACCGTCCCAAGCGACGCAGCGGCCCCTCCAACGGCTACTCGACGACATGGGGATATAGCTCCTCCTACACCCTCGGATACATCAACTACGGCTCCGGAGGCGGCTACTACGCAGGCGGAAGTGGATACTACGCGGGCGGCGGGGCGCGTTATGCCAGCAACGGCACATATGTTCGTCCGACGAAGCCCCCCGAAGCCGCCGATTGACCAGAACCCCAACAACGGCCCTCACCCGGCTGCTGCCCCCGCTCGCCCCGCACTCAAGGCAATCTGGAGTTCGGCTACGTGGACGACAGGCCAAGGTGTCAGCACGACCGTCACAGCGCAGGCCATGCTGAACTTGGCGGGCGTTGCTCTCTTTACTCCAACGGTCTGCTCGATAGCAGCGACTACAACAAGGGACGCAAGGCGGCAGGAACAAACACCAACCAATCGACTCAGCCGCCTGGCATGCGTGAGATCGCATCTCAGGGCCACGTGCCAGCCAACGGGCATCTCATCCCCGCGGCGGCATCCGGGTCGGGGATTGATTTGCGGAACTTGGTCGCGGAGTACGGCAAAACGAACACTCCCTATCTCAATCACGGTGTGGAGAAGGAGATCAGGGTTGCCGTCAAGTCTGGCAAGCACTTGGCGATCTCGGTGATCCCGCACTACGGGAACCGTGACTCCGGCATCCCCACCGAAATTGAGTACAACTACGGGACTGTTGAGGATGGCAAGATGAAGCATTGTGTGATCAAGCAATCACCCACCGGTGGCACCACCCGAGGCAGTGCAGACTGCCCGCAGAGGTGATGGCGATGGCGGAAGATTACTTGGGACGTGTACATGGCATGCTCGGCGCGTCGCCTAAGCGGTATGAGGGCGCGGCGGCCTGGCACACACTTGAGGACGATCTCGGAGTGAGCCTGCCGGCAGACTTCAAGGAGCTCGTCGATGACTATGCACCGATCCAGATCAACGGCCATCTGTGGTTGCATCATCCGGCGACCGAACCCTGGAACCTTGGAGAGTGGATCCGGAGCACATCCGAAGATTGGTCGCAGATTGACTGGGACTGGGCCGAGGCTGAAGGCGACCCCCGCAGCTCTCTTGGTATCCCCGAGTTGCTCTTCGGAACCGCGCAGGGGCTGATCCCGATCACCTCCACGGACCGGGGTGAGACGGTCTTCTAAGCTCCTCGGGGGGCGATGGGGAAGGGTGCGCTCTTCATCGAGGACGGCGATGGTGAATTCTTTGAATACGCGATGGGGTTCGCGGAGTGGCTCTACCGCTGGCTCATCGGTGAGGACATGGCAGGCCCTGGAACTTCGGCCTTTTATCCTGGCCCTGTAGCTCTGCAGGACTTGCCCATGGCTCCGGATCAACGGCCTGTGACACGGCATGGACCAGATCGCGGAATGTGAGCCTGATTTCACCGCCGGCAGCAGATGTCGCAAAGCCTCGGGGCAGCGAGACCGCCCAAGGACATGGCCGCATCGCCGGCGGCGTCCGTTCCAAAACCGGTCCTGACGACGTCGGAGGCGGAGCGCGTCTTCGAGCAGTACGGCCGAGTGAACGCCTCCGCGGACGCTTCCCTGGACATTTCGGCTATCCGCGAGGTGCAGACGGGAGTGCTACTGAGGGAGTCGCGGACCGTGTACCGACTCCACCGCAAGGCGGGGGCCCACGACAAGGCCGTCCGCTCCGCTCGGCCGCGGTTCGTCATTCCGGCCGTGCAGCCTGGCACTGGTTACCCACGCTTCTTCGTCGTGCTCAGCAAACGGAAGGGAGATGAAAAGGACCGCGCCTCGCAGCTCCGCTACTTCGTCCAAAAGAGGCCTCACGGCCCGTGGCGGGCAACCGCCGCCACGTGGGCACTCACCGAGCCCCTCGGAAAGCCGCCGGCCTCGGACCCCTCACCCGTCCCGACCTCGACAGCCAAGGACGGCTCGGTCCACATCTCGTTCCGGCCGAAACAGCTCCCCGATTTCCGCCGCAGCGCCGCCGGTGGCGTTCAGCTGTCGACCACAGCCGCCGCCGACCGTGCGATCTGCGACGCGTTCGCCGACTTCCTCAGCTTCTCCCCTCCGCACGGCCACAGCAACGACAACCGCTTCGCCAAGGGACCGTTCACCACCGGTCTGGTCAGCTTCTACAACCACGGGGCGGACAAGAACTTCGCCAGCACTCTCTCCTCCAGGAAAGTCGGTACTCCTCTCCCGGTGTTCCGTCTTACCAACGGGAGCGCCCTCGTAGGCTGCACCCTCGAGCAGACCTACCGTGTGGCCGGGACCGGCCCCGACGACACGGTCGCATACGACGAAGGCTCGGATATTGATCTGGCTCTGGCCGACGACGGCAGAGACTGGCACAGCGTCGAGGTCGTCAGCAGCATGACCGTACTGATCGAAGTGCCGCCCGCAGAAGCGTCCCCGGCGACTGTCCTCGCCTCCGATGGCTACGACCCCTCGCTGCTTTCGGCGTCCGGGGTCGGCGTCGGCTGACACGGCCGCGCCCCACGTTGTCCCGCACACCTCGGCAAGTCCCAGCTATCTCGCTCGCCAATCTCTCCGTCAATGAACTCACGAGTGACGTCGAGGTGACCGATGTGGCGTGCGTACTCCTGGTACGCGTTGCGAAGGGTCGTGCACATCATGGACGCCACCCCGACACCCATCCGGGACCGCACGGCCGCCGAGAAGCCGAAGAACTACCGCTACTCACAGACCTTCAAACTTCCCGCCCCACGCTCGACAACATCATCACCACCGCCCCACCGAGGTCACCGAACGCGCAAGACGCGATGGCTCCCGCCTGGTAAGGGGCCTCCAGCGCCTCCCCAATAAGGCCGGACACCAGTTCGTCGGCCGACAAAAAGCAGGGCACAAGCAGCCGCCGCGGTCCGCCCAGCGCGCCGACACACCGCGAGCAGAGACCGCGAGCAACGAACCGACACCACCGTCCACCACCCGCCCGCCCCGAACCGCTCCCACCTACCCCCACCCGCGTTCAACATCTCGATGCATCCCGCAACATCCACCACCCAAAAGCCACATACCGCCCACACGAAATCGGAACTGGGGTCAAGGATTCGCATGACCCCACACCCCGGGTTCCAGATATAGGGACGCCGCTCCCGACCCCACTCCCACTGGGAGCGCACACGACCAGCAGCAAGAGCGGAAGCGCATAACCGAAAGAGCACCCGATCGATGGGAGCCGCAGGTCACAAACCGGGCGTGGATGTGAACGCGCGCAAGGAATCGAATATGTGCGCATCGGCGCGCGGGGGAGCAAACCGACAAGGGGACAGTGGGACCCTGCTCCCACTCGCCCGCTCCCACCGGGGAGCATGGGAGCAACAGAAAAAGGGCCGTTCGAAAACGGCCCTTCATCTGCGACGTTCGATAGTTCGAAATAGTCGGGACGACAGGATTTGAACCTGCGACCCCTTGACCCCCAGCGGTGCGGTCGCTCCCGCCCAAGGACTCGAAGGTCATAGCCCGCTGTAGAGGGACTTCTGCAGGAATCACAATGTAACTTGCGGAACTACACACCTTAGCGGCGCAGTTGGATGCTCTTGAACGCAACTCGAAGCCGCTTACGAAAGTACGCGTCCGCTCGAGGCGTCAATTCACCTCTCCGGCAATGCGATCGCCAGAGCAGGCCAGCCCTTGGCACACGTTCACGTCCGTTGCGCGTCCCCAATCTCCCTTGCACACGGCTCGCGGCATCACGCCTCATGCTGACTGTCGAGCGTCGGCGACGACGTTGAGACTCCGATCGCCCGGACAGCCCTTGTCGGTTCGAACCCCAGCGTTCCTCTAGAGCATCAGCTGCGGGAACCGCCCCAGCAGCAGACCATCCCGGCCCGTCGCGGGCCGGGACCGGCCCCTCAGACTGAACGCCCTGTCACTCGCTCCAGGCCGACCGATCCCGGTTTGCGGCCCCGCGGCGATCGGCGCGTCAGTCCAAAGCGGGACCACGCCTGCCACTGCGGTGGCCAGCAGGCTCGGATGGTTCGAATGATGGCCTGCCTCACCCAACGAGCGAGGGCCGTGACGCCCACTCGACTACTAGCGCAGATCCGGTGAAAGGTTGTCACGGGAGGCGGTACGGAAGAACTCCAGCCTCCCCGTATCCGCCTCAACTTCCTCCAGCACCCAAAAGGCGTAAGCCTCCGCGTCAACATCACGACCGGAGGCGATCTCTTCATACAGAAGCCCGGAACCCCCGCGAACGACATCTCGACGCCGATCCGCGATTTCGTCCTGCTCTCCTGCTCTCCGAGCCGCGATCGCCATCATCAGCTCACGTCGATACTCCCAATCGGCTGACCGAACTCAGTCTGAAGCGATCAGTTAGCCGCGCCCCGGCCTCGGCTGTGCGTGCTCCGCCCAGGCTCGGGCGAACCGTTCGTGAACGGGGATCGGGACGGCGAGGGCTGCGGGGTCGTCTGCCGGGGCGGGCGGCGCGGGGCGGGGGGCTTTCGCGGCAGTGAGCTCCTTGCGTACGGCGCGATGGTGATCCAGGGTCCAGGTGTTCCAGCGGCGGATGGTGCGGTCGGCCGGGCGGTCGAGGGCGTGCAGTTGGAGGTGGAGGGCCGCCGCGTCGCGGCCTACGCCTAGAGCCGCCATTGCCTCGTCCACCAGGGCCGGGGTGCTGAACAGCGGGTTGGTCTCGTACTGGCCCGGCGGGACCGGGGTGGCGGCGGACCGGTCCGCCAGTCGGCGCAGGGCGGTGCGGAGTTCGGCGGGGGCGCCCGTGAGCCGGTCGATGAGAGCGCGGGCGCCTGCCGTGGCCGGGTCGCCGATCGGGCGTTCGGTGAGTGCCCAGGTGGCGGCGGTTGCGGCGGCCCGCACTCCGTCGGCGTCCAGGGGCTCCGGGGCTCGGCCGGTGAGCAGCGCGGTGGCCCAGGTTTCGGGGAGGCCGTGGTCTGCGGCGAGGGCGGCGGCGTGGCTGCCGTCGTCGGTGTAGGGGCCGGTATCAAGGAGTCCGGCCCAGGCGGCGGCCATCCGGTCCGCGGCGGCGGTCATGCCGCCGGGTGCCCACAGTTCGGCCGGGTCCGCGGGCAGGCCTGCCGCGAGCACAACGCGCCGGCCGACCGGGCCTAGCCGCCCCTGGATCTCGGCGTAGGCCCAGACGGCGTTCCGATCCGCCTTGTACGGCTTGGTGCGCAGCAGCTTGCGGTGCTCGTCGTAGTTGTCTCTGCCGGGGAACCCGTCGAGGACCAGGGCAGCGATCGGGCGCGGCACGCCGGTGCGCCAGTGGAACAGGTCCACCGCCTCCTCGGGCACCGGCAGCGGGCCGTGCTTGGCGAGCAGGGCCAGCAGGCGGGGCAGCCGGGTGGTGTCGTCGCCGGTAATGGTGTGGGTCTCGCACTCCTCGGCGTCGGCGGGCGCCGGGTCGGCAGCGCGGTGGAGGAAGGGAGCGAGGCCGCCGCGGACCGGGCCGGAGGCTATCAGGGCGCCGCCGGCGCGGAGTTCGGCGATCCGCTGCTCGGGGGCGCGGCCGGTCCGCCAGGAGCTGTCGGCCTCGGCGAACGGCTGTCGGCTCCACACATCGAGCAGGGCGGTCAGGGCCTGCCGTTCCTTGTCGGGGGTGGCGGCGGTGGCGGCACGCCAGGCAACTGCGTCGATCCACCCGGTCAGCACCGCCCACTCGGGCGGGGTGGCAGGCAGGGCGAGCACCCGGACTTCGTCCTCGATCTCACCGCGCAGGTGCCGGCCATCGGCGGCGACCGACGTGAGGAGCGCGGGCTGCAACTGCGGCGGCTGCACCTCGAAGGGCCGCAGTTGGGGCAGCAGGCCGCGCAGGGCGGGGGTGAGGCGGGTGTCGGGTGCCGGGTCGGGCAGGTCGACGACCGGCCCGGACCGCATGATGGCGACCCGGTGGGACAGTTCCCGGCGACGGCGCAGTACGTCGGCGGCGAGCCGGGCGGCGCGGTCGACGCCGGCCCCCACTCGCAGGTCGGTCACGCCGGGCAGGGGGTTGGGGGCGTCGTTGCCGATCCCGGTGCCGGGGTGCAGCAGCCGGCGCATGTCGTTGTCGGTAACGGCCCGCAGGGCTTTGGAGGATGCCTCGTCACGGGGTGTGAGGAAGTGCCAATAGGCGGGCGGCGGCATCGGCCCGGCCTGCTCGCCGAGGGTGGCGCGTACCGGGGAGCGGTCACGGCTGCCCGGGAAGCCCTGGACCTGCCAGAGCAGGGAGTTGTCCTCGGCGGCGTGGCTGCGGATGGTGATCTCGCCGGCCAGGACGGCGTCCTCCCCGCCGAGCGGCAGGGCGAGGATGCCCCAGGGGCGGCGGCCCCAGGTGCGGCTGCGGTAGGAGGCGGTGCGCCCGTCGATGGATTCCAGCACGAATTCGCGGGGTGAGGGCCCGTCATGCGGCGTGCGGTAGTGGACCCGGCAGCCGGTGAGTCGCCCGTCCTGCCCCAGCGGAGAGGGCGGGGCGCCTGGTGGCAGCGCGGCGAGGATCCGGTGGTCGGGGAAGGGCTCGGTTCCGGGTGGTGTATCGGTGGGACGGTGGAATGCGGGCAGGGTGCGGTCGTCGGTGGGGGCGCCCGTGTCCGGGTCGAAGCGGGCCCAGCCATCGCCATGTTCGCCGAATACCTCGGAGCTCCAGAGGGCCTGGCCGTCGTACATCTGGTAGTCGTGGTGGCCGATGCCCTCGTGGCCACCGGCGCGCAGGATGCGTTCGCCGTCGAAGCGCCCACCGCCGTCGGGGGTTTCGAACTGATAGCCGATGCCGCCTTGGATGCTGCCGCTGTAGGGGGCCAGCCCGAACGTCTCCTCCGGTGCAAAGGTCTCACCGACCCGGTCGGACCAGTAGGCGTTTTGGGGCCGCAAGTCGTCCTCGGCCTCATCCCACGCGACGAGGAACCGGCCGCCTACCCAGTGCACGGTGTGGGAACGGGAGGCGTCGGGCAGCTCCAGAATGTGATCGCCGCGGCGGCCGGCGTGGTCAATCGCGATGGCGCGCGCCTCCCCGTACAAGGTGAGCACCGGCCAGGTGCAGGTGACGTGCACGGTCTCGTCCGGCCGGAACTCGGCCAGGGCCTGCTCCAGGGCGGGCCAGCCCAGCTCCTCGGGCAGTCCGGCGCGCAGGGTGCGGGCCAGCGGGCCGGTGAGGTCGAGGGCGTCGAGGGCTTCCTCGATGCCGTCCAGGGCGATGGCGGTGGGCCGGTCGAGGAGGTCCCGTAGTTCGTCGACGGCTTCGTCGGCGGCGGCGAGGCCTCCCCCGCGCAGGGCGTCGAGCAGCTTCTCGACCCGGGCGTGCACCTCGGCGGCAACGCCGGGGTTGTGGGGGAGTCGGCTGATGGCGGTGCCGGTGCGGGGCCCGGCGGTGGCACCGATGCCTGAGCGGAGCCCGGCGTGCACGGTGCCCTCCAGACGGGGCCCAAACACCGGGTCGGCGGCGAGCGCCTTGAGGTCCCGCTGCGAGCGCTCGTCCCAGAACTGCATGGGGATGGCGGCGCCTGGATCCTGGACGGGTATGCCCTCGGCGAGGCAGAGGTCGAGCAGGTCCGCGTCCAGGTGCGTCCATCGGTAGCGGTCCTCGTGCAGTTGGAGCGGGGTGCCGGCTGCCCGCAGCAGCGGTGCAAACCGGCTCACCAGGTCGAGGAGTTCGGTCGGCATGGGCTGGCTGGTCACCCCGCCGCCGGCGACACGGTGGTGCGAGTAGCCGGCACAGTAGCGGCGCAGCCAGTCGCCGAGGCCGCCCTCGGGAGCGATCCGGGCCGCCGCTGCGGCGTCGGCGGCACCACAGCTGATGAGCAGCCGCAGCCAGGCAGCCGCGTTGTTCTTCGACTCGGGGAACAGGTCAAGCAGCCCGGTGGCCTGGTCGTCCGTCGGCGGGTGCGCGGCGAGCGGTCCGGCGGCGGCGGCGAACAGCCGGTCGGGTACGGCCTTACCTCGGGCTGCGGCCAGCAGCCTGCCCAGCACTCGGGCCTCCTCCTCGGTGCCGAGGCCGGCGGCGCGGGCCGATTCGCCGACCCGGCGGGCCAGGTCGGCGGGGAGCTCGCCGGGCGACGCCGCCCAGGTGGCCAGCAGACCGGCGAACTCGCGATGCGCGTCACCGGGTTCGAGGATTTCGGCCAGCCAGGTGCGGTGACCACTGAGTTCGATGGCGGGCAGGGCGCCGAACCGGGCGAACAGCAGTACATTCGCCCGCCGCCAGTCGGGGTCGACGTGCAGCCGGTGATCGCGTTCGGCGGCCCGCGCCTGGCCGTAGGCGCGGGCGGCCGAGCGGCGGTGCGTCTCCAACAGCCAGTGGCCGATGGTGTCCCAGAACCAGGGCAGATGGGCCGTCGGCAGACCTCGGGCCAAGCTCTCCATATCGTCCACGAACCGGCCGGGCTTCTCCCAGGCCCGCCCCCGCTTACTGTCGGCGTCGTCGAGCACCGCGCGCGCGGCGGGCTCGGCACCCGGATCCCGGGTGCGCGCCCATTCGGCGTAGGTCTCGGAGATGCGGTGGTTGGCCGGAAGCGGGACGGGAGTGCCGGTGCAGCTGGTCATGTCCCCGATCGTGCCAGTTGGTACTGACAGGGCGGCCGTGACCCCGCTTTGAACGCAGAGTCCGCCGACCGGCTCTGCCCGACCGCAAGTGCGCAAGCCCGTATGCCTGTTGCATGACGACGAGGGTCCCAGGCCTGTATAGGCGCTGTTCTGTCGGCCCCGGAAGTCGATCAGTTACCGGTTTCAAGCTCCGCAGCGGCCCGATGTCGACAACAGCTGATCACGCTCTCGCAGACGCCACTATGCTGGCCAACCCGAGGGACGTGACGGGTTGCCACATCCTGAGCGGTGCTGAGCGGGGGCGGCGTGAGGCAAGCGGATCAGCAGCGCCGACTCGCTGCGGGGAACACTCCAGAACCGGCGGTCGTCGCTCAGCGTCGCTCACAAGGGCTGCGGCAGGCCGACATCCTGCGGTACTGGCGTGCGGTGGAGTACTTCAGCCCTCCGAGCGTCGAACGGGTGAACGCGGATCGGGACGTCTTCCCCGTGCGTGACGGTAGGCCGCTGCCGTGGGAGGACGATGGTCCGCTGTCCTCCCGCAGCTGCCGTCCCCGGTGCGTGTGGCAGCACACGGTCTACGCCGGTGTCTTCGACATCTCTCGGATGCGCGACGTCCTGCTGGACGCCTTCCGTGCCCCGGAGCAGGAGACGGACTTCGACAGCCGGGTCTCGGGCCACAGCGCACTGTTGAGCTTCTCCGTCAATCAGGACGGTCAGCTGATCAAGGACAGTGCCGTCCTCTCCTCATGTGCCTGGGCGGTCAGCCGCACCCTCGGCCCCGGCCCGCAGGACGACAGTTGGCTGGAGGGGTTCGACGGCACGGCGAAGTCCGTGCTCGCCGTGGTCTTCGAAGCGGCGGACGGTCGTATCCCGGTCGATCGCATCCGGCTCCCGGCGCAAGGCGCAGCCCCGATCGATTCCCCCCGAGGCGGCCTTCCGGAGGCATCCCACGACTCCGAAGGTCCGGGACATCCGGTAGCCGGGCTGTTGTCGACATTGGCGGTCGGCGCGGCCAAGGCCGGCATCGAAGGCATCAGCGCTGCCGCAGCGACCGCTTTAGGGCTCGGCCCAGTCGCCGGCGCTATGGCCGCCAAGGTCATCAACGAGGCGGGCAACGCTCTGCTGGACACCGTCCGAACCCACGCCGCGGCTCCCGCAGATACCGACGCAGCGGCGGAGAGCACGACGGGGTCAGGCGGCCCGGAGAATGCGGACATGCCCGCCGAGCAGCAGACGTCCGAGAGTCTTGGGCATGAAGCGTCGCACGAACCGCCCCCGGATCTCGGTACGAAGGTGCTCGACATCCACGACCTTGTCGCCGTCACACGATGGATCACCAAGCGACTGGGCGTCGGGGAGGCTCTGCACCCGGACGCGATCCGGGTCAAGAGTCAGCAGGTCGGCGAGGGCCGCGCGGATGAGGCCGCCGGTGACGCCATCATGAACAGTTTCTACGCCGACGATCTCGCCAAGGTCACCGACGCGGCGACGAACGGCGCTGTCGGCGAGGCCCTGGTGCACTACCTCACCCCTGGCCAAGCCATCGACACCACCGCCCGGACGGACGTACGCACCGACCTGGCCGACGTCCGGACAGGCATCCACCCTGAGTTGGTACCGCCCGGCCGCTGGCCGGCCGAACCGGACCAGCCGCTCGCCGTGAGCCAGCAGTTCGCCGTCAACCAGATCATGCGGCAGCTCGGCGCGTCAGAGGCCGCCGGGATCTATGCGGTCAACGGGCCGCCGGGCACCGGCAAGACGACGATGCTGCGTGACCTCGTCGCCGCTATCGTGGTCCGCCGAGCGGAACGCCTCGCCGAACTCGACCGGCCTGACAAGGCGTTCGAGAAACAGCCGAAGACCTGGCAGACCGAGCCCGTCGCCGGGAAGCCCTACAAGCTCCGGTTGCGACCGCTCGTGTCCCGACTGACCGGCTTCGAGATCCTCCTGGCCTCCTCCAACAACGGCGCCGTCCAGAACGTGACCCTGGAGATCCCCGCTGCCAAGGCCGTGGGTCCCAGCTGGCGCGAGGAAGCGGACTATCTGTCCGGTCCCGCTGGCCTGCTGCTCGACCCCACCCCCGCCTGGGGTGCGATCGCCGCCTGCCTGGGGAAGCGGAAACTCCGCCACGACTTCGTGGAGGACTTCTGGTGGCACAAGCCTCCACGCGCACGGCAGGCCGCCGCGCCTACGCCCTCATTCGCGACCCAGAGCCTTGAGCCCGGCCAGGACCGGAAACCCGTAGCGGACTCCAGTGGTCTGCGTGAACTGCTCACCCAACAGGCAGAGGCACTCACAGCAGCTAGCCGTCCGGGTCACGATGCCCCAGCACCGCCGCTCGGCGACAATGACTGGGCCGCGGCCGTCACCCAGTTCCGGACAGCGCAGGCCAAGGTGCGCTCCCTGGCGCGCGAGCGTGCCCGCGTCGCTGAGATGGCCGAACGGCTCGCCACACATGACCCCGTCCTCGACGATCTACATGACGGCGCTGCCGCGGCTCGCCGCCTCCTCCACGGGCTGGAAGACCTGCACGCCCGACAAACAGAAGGCCAGTTGACGGCACGTGCCCGCCTCGACGAGCACCGAGGCGACGTCGCAGCGGCCGAAACGGCACGCCACAACAGTGACGTGCTCGTGCGACGGGCCTCCGACGCGGTCGCCGTCGCGGAGTGCGTCGTGCGCGATCACGACCGTCATCACCAGCGCCCCGGCCGTCTACGGCGCTGGTTCCAACGCGACGCCGTTGAGCGCTGGCGCGACCGCCGTCATCCCCTCGTTCAGCAGCAGGAGGCAGCCGACCTTGGCCTGTTCCAGGCTGAGGCGGAGCGCCGGCGCCTCGACGATGCCCTATACACCGCCCAGCTCCACCACCACCGCCTCAACACAGCATTGCGCACTGCACAGCAGGAGCTCGCCGCGACCACAAGCCGGCTTGCCTCGGCTCGCCGTGCACTGTCCGCAAGCGAGCAGGACATCGCCGTACACCAGCGGCACATCGCACAGCAGCGGCGGCAGGTGGAGGAGGCGAGGACACGCTGGGGCGCCGCCTTCCCCGGCCAATGTTGGCAGGCGGCTCCGGACGACCGGGCCGCCATGGAGGAACGTGAGCTGTCCGCACCGTGGATGGACCCCGAGTTCGCATCCGCCCGCACCCGCCTCTTCCTCGCCGCGCTGGATCTGCACCGAGCGGTCCTGGCCTGCGAGCCCCGGCTGGTACGGGAGAACTTGAGGGCCGCCATGGACGTGGTCAAGGGAGCAGCGCCGCCCGGGCTGCCCGCCGCGACCGTACTGGCCGCTTGGCAGATGCTCTTCCTGATCGTCCCGGTCGTCTCCACCACCTTCGCTTCCCTGGGCCGGATGTTCGGCGAGCTGGGCCAAGAGGCTCTGGGCTGGCTGTTCATCGACGAAGCGGGGCAGGCATCGCCCCAGCAGGCGGTCGGTGCGCTTTGGCGCAGCAAGCGCGCCGTCGTCGTCGGCGACCCCCTCCAGCTCGAACCGGTCGTCACCCTCCCCTGGACCGGCCAGAAGCGCCTGTGCCGGCACTTCGGCGTCGATGAACAGTGGGCTCCCGCGGCCGGGTCCGTGCAGAGCCTTGCCGACCGTGTCACCCCGTACGGCACCTGGCTGAGCGCGCCGGACTCCAGCCCCGTCTGGTTGGGGTCACCGCTGCGTGTCCACCGCCGCTGCGACCGGCTCATGTTCGAGGTCAGCAACGAGATCGCGTACGACGGCATGATGGTCTACGGGGTCGGCGGCCGGGAGGCGGAGTACGAACTGCTTCACCGCAGCCTCTGGTTGCACGTCCCGGCCAAACCGTCCGGCGGCAAGTGGAACCCCGAGGAGGGCCGCTTCCTCGAGCGCACTCTCGACCTGATCGAACAGCGTATTCAGGAGGTCGGCACCGCCCCGGATGCGGAGGGCACCGGCCGTTCACCGCGGGATCGACTCGAGGAGTCCGTGTTCGTGGTGAGCCCGTTCCGCGACGTGGCCAGTGCCCTGCACCGGGTGACCTCCAACCGGTTGTCGGCCGGCCGTGTCGGCACCGTGCACACCACCCAAGGCAAGGAGGCCGATGTCGTCGTCCTGGTCCTGGGAACGGCCTGTGACGCGAACGGCTCGCGCGCGTGGGCTGCCAGCAGCCCCAACCTCCTCAATGTCGCAGTAACTCGTGCCCGCCGCCGTCTCGTTGTCATCGGCGACCGTACCGTCTGGTCCCGCCACCGCTATTTCTCCACCCTCGCCGACCACTCCCTCCAACAGCACACCAACGCCCGGGAGTGGCGGGAGTGAGGGAAAGCACCAGAGCACGATGGGCGTGGCCAGATCGGGAAACACTGGGAGTTGAGGATGCGTGAGCAGGTTCTGGACGGCAGGTACCGGCTCGTTGCGAGACTCGGATCCGGAGGCATTGGCGAGGGACTCTCGGCTTGACCGGGATGTCGCTGTCAAGCTCCTGCACAGCCGCGAGCCGCTGCACGGCTCTGCGCCTGCCGAAAATGTCATCCATACAGCTCAGGAGCCTGTTCGTTGGTGCGGCAGGATGAGCGCTTGTGTTGCTCCGTCTCGCCTACCTGACCGTCACCAACCTGTTCGCCGCCCTGCGGTTGCTGCCGATGAGCGACCGCGACAAGGACGCGGAGATCCTCGCCCTGCGCCACCAGCTCACCGTCCTTGAGCGCCAGCTCGGTGCGGTCCGGGTGAGGTTCGCTCCGGAGGACCGGGCGCTGCTTGCCGCTCTGCTGGTACCCCTGTCGCGCCAAGCCCTGCGCCGGTTACGGCTACTGGTCCGACCCGATACCCTGCTGCGCTGGCACCGCGACCTGATCAAGCGACGCCACGCCCGCACATGCCGGCCGAAGAAGCCCGGTCGACCACCCACGGTCCGCTCGATCCGCACGCTGATCCTGCGCCTGGTCCGTGAGAACCCATCGTGGGGCTACCGCCGGGTGCACGGCGAACTCGCCAACCTCGGCATCGAGATCGCTGCCTCCACAGTCTGGGAAATCCTCACGTGCGAGGGCATCGACCCAGCGCCCGACCGGGCCGCCACCACCTGGACCGACTTTCTGCGCTCCCAGGCCAACGCTCTCCTGGCCTGCGACTTCATCGAGGCCATCACCCTGACCGGCAGGCGCCAGTACATCCTCGCGGTCATCGAGCACGCCACCCGCCGCGTCCGGATCTTCGGCACCACCGCACACCCCACCGCAGCTTGGGTGACCCAGGCCGCCCGAAACCTGGCCATGGACCTGGCAGACACCAAAGCCAGCGTCGCGTACCTGATCAGGGACCGGGAAGCGAAGTACCCCGACCTCTTCGACGAGATCCTGAGCAACGCCGGCATCCAGGTCGTTCTCACCGGCGTCCGGATCCCGCGCATGAACGCCCATATGGAGCGCTGGGTCCAGACCTGTCGCCACGAGCTGCTGGACCGCACGCTCATCTGGAATGAGCGCC
Source organism: Streptomyces sp. NPDC048436 (assembly GCF_043200355.1). Lineage (NCBI taxonomy): Bacteria > Bacillati > Actinomycetota > Actinomycetes > Kitasatosporales > Streptomycetaceae > Streptomyces > Streptomyces sp. NPDC048436. Next base: position 863,891 of record NZ_JBICXP010000003.1, on the reverse strand, counting down.
ATCTGCGCTACGCGCTCCGCCAGTTCAAGCTGCACTACAACCTCCATCGCCCCCACCAAGCGATCCATCAGGCAGCGCCTCTGCGCGCCGCCCCCGAACCGCTCCCCCGCGCACAAATCTCACACCTCGACGTACGCCGAAGAGACCGCCTCGGCGGAATCCTGAACGAATACCGACACGTAGCCTGAGCTGCACAGATGGGGTTTTCGGCAGGCGCAAGGTCAGCAGCTCGGCCTGGCCGGCCCGGGGCATCACGACCAGGTCGATATCCACGACCGCCGTATCGGCACGGTTGTCGGCGCCGGTGACGTCGCCGACAACGGTGGCGGTCAGGTCGCGCGCTACCTCAACGGCACATTCCGCGGCCCGACTGCCGAGGACCAACTTGGTACCGCGGCAGCGAACCACCGGGCGAGACCCCGGCCGCGCGATCGGTGCGACCCAGCGCGACGACCGTCCTCATACCGCTCCACCTACAGTTTCCCCGGCGACGATCCTGGCCAGGATCCGTACCTGCTCCACGCGCTCCCCGGGGTCCTCGGCCAGCGGGTTGAGGAGGAAGGTCCGCACCCCCGCCGCTTGAAACTCCTCCGCCTGGCGGCGGATCGAGTCCTCGTCGCCCATGAGGGTGACCGCGTCCAGCAGCTCCTGGGGCACGGCCTCCGCGGCCTCCGCCTTCATCCCGGACAGGTACAGATCCTGAATCTCTTTGGCCTCGGCCTCGTAGCCGTAGCGGCATGCCAACTGGTTGTAGAAGTTCTTGTCGCGCGCGCCCATGCCGCCGATGTAGAGCGCGAGCTGGTTGCGTACCCTCTGCACAGCCTCCGGCGACGGCTCACCCAGGTGGAACTGGACCTGGAGCTGGATATCGAGCTCACCCAGCGCCGGGTCGCGCTTGCTGAATCCCGCGTTGAGGGCCTCTCCCCACACCTGCTGGGCCTTGAGGGGGTGGAAGAACAGCGGCTGCCAGCCCTGCGCGATCTCCGCCACAAGGGCGACGTTCTTGACTCCGAGAGCCGCGACCGAGATCGGGATCTCCGCACGCACGGGGTGGTTGATGATCTTCACTGGTTTGCCCAGCCCGGAGCCTCCGTACTCCTTCGCCAACGGTACGCGGTAGTACTTGCCGTCGTACGCGAGCGGGTCGCGGCGCCAGACCTTGCGGCAGATCTCGACGACTTCGCGCGTTCGCCCCAGTGGGGCGTCGTACTTAATGCCGTGGAATCCCTCGACGACCTGCGGGCCGCTGGCTCCCAGCCCCAGAGTGAACCGGCCGTCCGAGACGTAGTCCAGGCCGGCGGCGGTCATCGCCGTCAGGGCGGGCGTGCGCGAGTAAACCGGAAGAATCGCCGACATCAGCTCGATCCTGTCGGTCTTCGCCGCGAGGTACCCCAACTTGCTGACCGCGTCGAAAGAGTAGGACTCCGGGACGGCGGCCAGCTGGAGGCCGGCCTGCTCGTAGGCGAGCAGCAGCTCGACTGCCTCGTCAAACCTGCCCGTATGGTTGAGGATCATGCCGAGCTTCACGGACGCAACCATCTGAATTCTCCTTGCCGTAGCGGCCGGCGACGTCGCGACCGAGGATTTTCCTTCATGATCTGGCGGGTGTCTCCGTAGATCGTCTGTCGCCGTCTTGATGGCCAAACCGGGCGACACCCCGGCAGGTCCGGCGATCCTGCAGACTCTGATCACGGCTTCCTACCGCTGTCCCTGTCCGGGCCGGTGCCTGCACGCTCATGGCCCTACCTCGATCACGATGTGCGCGCCGAGCGCGGTCACAACCACCTTGCGGGAATGTGCCTGCTGACCGAACTCGTTCACCGCGGTCAAGATGTAGGCACCTGCAGGAGGGAGCGGGAAGCGGAACTGTCCGTGCTCGTCCGTCCGCTCCCTGGAAACGAACTCGCCCGTCCCCTGGTGGAGCAGTACGAGGGACCGGCATATGGGCACGCCAAGACGAACCGCCACACCTGTCAGCGCCAGCTCCTCCGTCAGCTCCACGTGCAGCTCCATGTCCCCCTCGCGGAAGTCCAGGACAACTGCTCGGGGGGACCACCCGCGAGCATTCGCGACGACGAGGTAGCGCCCCGATCCGGGAAGGGCCACTGAGTAGCGGCCGTCGTTGTCGGTGCGTGCCCAGTCGACGGGCTCGCCATCGAGCTGGGTGACGGTCACGATGGCCGCGTGCCCCAGGCCTCTGCCACCGCCGGGCAGGATCCGGCCGTGCACCACGGTCTCGCCACCCGCGCCGGAGACCGCGGCGGAGGGGATTCGCCGGCGCCGCGTCGGAATGAACGCGACCAGCACCACGGCCAGCAGAGACGTCGCGGCGCTGATCCAGTACATGTCCTCGAATGCCGCCAACGTGGGAAAGGCCTTGCCGGCGGCTGTGGCACTGACCGACGACAGAACGGCGGCGAGCACCGCACTCGCCGTCGACCCACCGATGGCACGCATGAGCGCGTTGAGCCCGTTGGCCGAGGCCGACTCGGTGATCGGCACATGGGCCATGATGAGGGTCGGCATGGCTGCGAACGAGACCGCTGCTCCGATACCCACCAGGCTCGCACCGAGCACCACCTCGGCAACCGAGCCCGTCGCGAAGACACGGAACAGGTAGGCGACGGACACGATCCCGGCGCCCACCAGCAAGGTGACGCGGCCGCCGAGCCGGTCCAGCATCCGCCCGGAGACAGGTGACAGGAACACCATGGCAAGGCCGGCGGGCGTCATGGCCAACCCGGCTTGCGTCACCGTCAATCCGAAGCCGTAGCCGGTGGCTGTCGGCATCTGCAGTTGCTGTCCGCTGGCGAGGAGGTTGACGAACAGGGCGAAGGCAATGCCTATCGAGGCAATGTTCGTGAGCAGCACGGGCTTGCGTGCCGCCGTACGCAGATCAACGATCGGATCGTTGACACGCAGTTCGTAGGGGAACCAGACGACAAGCGTCAGGAAGCTCGCGCAGAACAGGCCCACGACCGTGCGGCTCCCCCAGCCCCAATCGCCGCCCTTGGAGATCGCCAGCAGCAATGCCGCCAGCGCGAGCGACAACAGGAGCGCCCCGAGATAGTCGAACCGTCCCGGTGTGCGCACGGTCGACTCAGGCACCAACCGGAGCACGGCGATAGTGAGCAGCACGCCACCGATCGCCGCGACCCAGAAGATGGAGGCGAACCCGAAGTGGCCGTACAGCACTCCGGACAGAGGGAGGCCCAACGCCATCCCGATGCCGACCGTGGCGCTCATGAGGGCGATCGCGAAGCCCACGCGTTCGCGTGGCAGCGAGTCACGCATGATGCTGATCCCCACCGGGACCAGGGACATCGCGAAACCCTGCAGGCCACGTCCGGCCACCGTGGTGACGAAGCCCCCTCCGACTGCGACGAGGATGGACCCGGCTGCAATCGCGGTGAGTGCGACAACGATCATGCGCCTTTTGCCGACCATGTCAGCCAGGCGGGACACGATGGGCGTCGCGACGGCGCCGGTCAGGATCGTGACGGTCACGGCCCAGGATGCGGTCGTCGGACCTACGTCCAGGATCTCGGGCAGATCCGGAATAAGGGGTACGACGAGCGTCAGCTGCAGGGACGCGAGCATTCCTGCGAGCGCGAGCACGGCAATGACGACGTTCGTGGATCGGCCGACGGTCCTAGGAGGACTTCCCTGCGGTGGCGCCGGGGCGGAGACCGGGGCGGACGAAGCCACATCATGCTCCTCAGAGGGGGGAAGTGCTTGCCTACCGGGAATGTTCATGACGACTCGAACCGACCGTCGCCGAGCCCACCCATTGGGCGAAGGTGTCAACCGACTCCCGCGGCGTCTGAAGCGTGTTCACCGGCGCCGCCTCGTCGGCGTAGCCGAGCGCCATCCCGCACACCAGCTGCTCATCGGGGCCCGCACCCACGAAGGGAAGGATGACTTTCGCGTAGTAGTTCCAGGCGGCTTGGGGACATGTGTGCATGCCGCGCGCCCTCGCCAGCAGCATGATGTTCTGCATGAACATCCCGTAGTCCAGCAACGCCCCGCGACCCATGACCCGCTCGACCGTGAAGATCAGACCTACCGGGGCGTCGAAGAATCGGTAGTTGCGCTGCACCTGTGCGCGCATCTTCTCCTTCTCGCCCTTCGCGATGCCGAGAAGGCCGTACAAGCTCCACCCGTTCTGGCGGCGTCGATCGATGTACGGGGAGACCCATTCCTCCGGATAGAAGTCGGGCTGCTCTCGGTACAGCGACGCCAGCGAAGGATCCGCGTGAATGGCGTCGTCCGCAGCACACACCCGATCGACGAGTTCGTCTCTCGGTTGATCCTGCAGCACGTACACCTTCCACGGCTGGGTGTTCGTCCCGGACGCCGCTTGACTGGCGACGTGCAGGATCTCTTCGATGTCGCTGCGGTCGACCGGCTTGTCGCGCTCGAAGGCGCGGCAGGAGAGGCGGTTGGTGATGGCGGAGACGACACTGTCGGGATCGTTCACCACCGCGGTGACTCGGGACGTGGGCAACGCAGAACTCCTCAGAAGGCCGGGAATGACGCTGGTCGACAGGCAAGCCGTCAGTTCCAGCCGCTAGATGGTGCCTGCCGCGCGCAGCTCGGCGATCCGCTGGTCCGTGAGGCCCACGTACTCACGCAGGACCTCGTCGGTGTTCGCCCCGAGTTCCGGCGCCGGCCGTACCAGCGGGGCTGGTGTATCGCTGAATCGAGGCTGCGGCGCGGGCATCTTGAGCGGACCGATCCGCGGATGGTCCACCGTCGCGATCGTGCCGCGGGACTCGTACTGCGGGTCCGTCATGATGTCTTCGACCGAGTAGATCAGTGCGTACGCGAGTCCCTTCTCGTCCAGGATCTCGCACAGCTCCGGCACTGGGAGCGACTTGATCCAGGCCCCGACGGTCCGGTTGATCTCCGTCACGTTGGCCAGTCGCTCGGTGTGTGTCGCGAACCGTGGGTCGTCCAGCAGCTCTGGCATCGCTTCGCACAGACGGCGGTACATGCGGTCCGAGGAGACCGTGAGAGCGATGTAGCGGCCGTCGCTGGTCTCGAAATGATCACCCGGAGCAGCCGCGAAGTGGAGGTTCCCTGTGCGCTCGCGATTGAGTCCCAGCTTGTCGTACGCGGTCACCATCACATCGGTGAATCGGAACACCGTTTCATACAGCGACAGGTCGACCTGCTGGCCCCGCCCGCCGTTCACGTCGCGGTTGTACAGCGCCACCATCGTGCCGAAGGCACCGAAGAGTGCCGTCTGGTAGTCGGCGACAGCCGTGCCCGGACGCACGGGAGGACGATCGGGATATCCGGTGATTCCCATCACTCCGCCGAAAGCAAGGCCCATGCGGTCGTAGCCTGCCCGCGTGGCCATCGGCCCTGTCTGGCCGTACCCGGAGACGCTGAGCATCACCAGTCGCGGATTCGCCTGCTCCAGCTCTTTCCAGGACAGGTTCCAGCGATCGAGGGTGCCAGGGCGGAAGTTCTCCACGAGAACATCGGCGTCCTTCACCAGCTCCTTCAAGATTCGCTGGCCCTCGGGCTCGCGCAGATTGAGCGTGATCGACTTCTTGTTCCGCCCCTCGACGTTCCACCACAGGCTCTCACCCTCTGCGAACGGTCCGATGTGTCGAAGCGTGTCGCCGAGGCCCGGCTGCTCGACCTTGATCACGTCTGCGCCGAAATCCGCGAGGAGAGTGCCGGCGACAGGCCCGGCCACCATGGTTCCCACGTCAATCACACGCACGCCCGACAGCGGGCCCTTGTCCTTTGACATCATCGTTCTTACCTCTCCATCGATAGCGATTGACTGGCTCCGGCGGGGTTTTCGACTGCGCGTCCGCTACCTGCCCTCGAACTGAGGCGTCCTCTTCTCCCGGAAAGCGGCCAGCCCCTCGACGCGGTCGGCGGAGTGGCTGTGCGCGTTGCACAGGGCGCGCTCGTAGCGAAGGCCGATCGGCACCGGCTGATCGAGCGAGTCGTTCAGGGCCTGCTTCATGCGCGCCAGCACCAGTGGGCTCTTCGACGCGAGTCTTTCGGCGAGTAGCGCGACCGAGTCGTGGAGATCTCCGTCCGCGACCACCTGGCTCACCAGACCCAGCGCCATCCACTCACGGGCCGACGGCGTCTCGCCGGTGAGCATGAGGTACTTCGCGTTGTTGCTGCCGATCTTCCTCGGGAGGCGCACGGTGGCTCCGGCGCCAGGGAACATGGCGAAGTTCGAGTGGGCATCACCGAGAACCGCCGACTCCGCTGCCACGACGACGTCGCAGGAGAGAACCAGCTCCAGTCCGCCGGCGACGGTGATCCCGTTGATCGCGGCGATGACGGGGGTGCCGCACGACTCGATCAGGTTCGTGAGCTCGCCGATCCTCTGCACGAACTCCGCGCCGCTCTCGTGGCTGCGCTTGGCGCTGTCCTTCAGATCGGCGCCGGCGCAGAATCCGCGGCCCTTCCCTGTCAGCACGATCGCGCGTACCTCGGGATCCCGGCCGCCGTCCTTGATCGCGGCGGTCAAGGAGTCCACGAGGGTTGCCGTCAGCGCGTTCAGCGCGTGCGGACGATTTAGCGTGAGCCACAGCACCGCTCCGCTTCGCGTCAGCAGGAGCTCCTCGGCGGTGGTGTCGTCTGATGCCATGATTGCCATGACCCTTTCTGGGTTCTCGAACCTCTCGGGAGGCCGGTGACTGCTCGGTGGTGATGGGCGGGTGATGCACTTCCGCGATCAGCAGCCCTGCCTCATCGCTGCAGGATGTGGACGACACACACCGGACCGATTCCGACCATGTGTGCCAGGCCGACGCTGGCGTCCGGTTGTTGCCGCTCGCCTGCCTCTCCGCGCAACTGCCGAGTGATCTCGGCGATCTGTCCCAGCCCTGTAGGACCAAGCGGATGCCCCATGGAGAGCAGCCCGCCCGAGGGGCTGACTGCGTGCCGCCCGCCGATGTCGAAAGCCCCCTTGGCGAGCTCCGAAGCACCCTCTCCAGGCGGACACAGTCCCATCGCCTCCACGAACAGAAGCTCTTCGATCGCGAAGGCATCGTGGACCTCGACCACGTCCAGGTCTGCGGGCTCCCCGCCCCATTCCTCGTACGCCGCATTGGTTGCGGCCTCCGTCAAGGCCACGTCAGCGTTTGCGCCATCGAACGCCTGATCGCTCAACGTGGCGGATGCGGCGACGCGTACGGTGCGGCTTCGCTGCACACCGTGTCGCTGCATCGCCTCTTCCGACATGACGATGACCGCCGCCGCGCCTTCGCCGATGGGCGTGATCTGGAGACTGTTCAGCGATCCACCCACGTACGGCGGACGCAGCACCTCTTCGAGGCTGCGCTTCTTCCTGCGCTGCGCGTAGGGATTGAGGGCTCCGTTGCCGTGGTTCTTCACCGCAACGAGACCGATCTGCTCTTTGGTGTAGCCCGAGTCGGCGAGGTACCTCTCCGTCAGGAGCGCGTAGCGCGCGAAGGGGACGTCGAATGCCGGCGATATCGGAGTGATACCGGTGTCCGGCGCTGCGATCTTGCCCAGCGGCTTGTCTACGCCGACAGCGATCGCCGCCTCGGCCAGGCCGCCGGCAACCTCCGCGACAGCTTGGCGGAACGCAGTCGAGCCGGTGGCTGATGCGTTCTCGACCTGGGAGACCGGTATCCCTGTCATGCCGAGGTACCTGAGCATGGGCACGCCGGCCGCCATGCCCAAGCGGGCGGTACCGACAAAGGCTGCGTCAATGCTCGGCCAGGTGATGCCGCCGTCGGCGAGAGCCTCACGGACCGCACGCAGTCCTAGCTCGATGTAGGAAGTCCCTGTCGGGTACTGGTAGGGATGCAGCCCGATGCCGACGACATACACCGGCCGCAGATCGGTAATACGGCTCACCTTGGTTCCCCTGACGTGAAGACCACATAGGACTGGCGCAGCTCGTCGCCGCCCTGGCCGACGACCTTCGCTCCGGGGCGCCAGGCGATCTCGTCCGACAAGAACGCGTGGATGGTGTGACCGCTGTCCAGGTGGATCTCGCCCATGACGAACGGGACCGGCCAGACCGCGTGACGTTGGATCACGGCAAAACTTCGGAGGGTTCCCCGCGCTGCGAACTTGGACTCGCCGATCTCGTCCATCGACGCACCACACCGTTCGCAACCGAAAAACTGACGCGGGAGTCCGCGCTGGCCGCACGTATGACAGATCCAGCCCGTCAGTTGAATCCCGTCCTCGGACTCTTCCCACAGGGGCCTGGCCTCGTGGACCGGGTCTGAAGCTGCGGAACCACTGCTTGCACTGTTCGTTCGAGCCAGTGGGGACGACTGCTTCTCATCCATGTCGTCCCCCGGTTCCCGCAGTTCCGCGAGCGCGTCGCGCGCTGCGCTGGAGCGATATCTCGAGGGACGCCGCAAAGAGGGTGGCTCTACGTTTCATGCTGTCTCCTCCATTTCTGGATCTGATGTCGTCCGGCGTGATCTCGATTCGAGACCGATGCCAGTTGCCGCTGACAATCACGCCAGCCGGGTGGCTTCGCCGACAGGAACCGGAGGTACGTCGGCCAACGCCTTCCTGATCTCGCCGACTTTCCAGCGTTGATCACTCGTGAAGGTGTCGACGAGGTGCCACCCCTCGTACACCCCGATCAGCCCCCGACGACCCGGAAGACGTGACCCGACAGTGGGCAGTCCTCTGTCGCCAGATACGCGACGAGAGGAGAGACGTTCCTCGGGTGGTATACGTCGAACTCCTGCTCCGCCTCGGGTTCCGCCAGCCGTTCGCTGAGCCCGGGAGTCGCATCGGTCGTCCGGGTTCGCGCGAGTGGGGCAATTCCATTGACCCGGACCCCGATCCGACCCAGTTCCTTGGCCGCGACCTGCGTCATTGCCGCGATCCCGGCCTTCGCCGCGGCGTAGTTCGTCTGGCCCACTCCAGGCGCCAGCCCCGCCCCCGAAGAGGTGTTGACGATGACTCGATCCGCGTCCAGCCCCTGCTTCGACCGACCACGCCAGTACCGCGCTGTGTGATGGCTGACGGCGAAGGTGCCCTTCAGGTTGACGTTGATGACCGAGTCGAACTCGTCCTCGGTCATGTTGACCAGCATCCGATCGCGGAGGATGCCTGCGTTGTTCACCACGGCGTGCAGGTCACCGAAGGTGTCGACCGCGGTCTCGATGAGTCGCTGAGCGCCCGCCCAGTCACTGACGCTGTCGGTGTTCGCGACGGCCTCACCGCCGGCGGCCTTGATCTCTGCGACCACCTCGTGCGCGAGATCGGAGTCCGTCCCCTCGCCGGACGCCGATCCGCCGACGTCATTCACCACGACCCGCGCACCCTCGGCCGCGAACTGCAACGCGTGCTCCCGGCCGAGACCACGGCCGGCCCCAGTGATGATCGCTACTCTTCCGTCGAGGACACCCATGTGTTGTCTTCCCTTCGTCTTCTTCAAGTCCGTGCGAGCCCGCGCCCCGCTGTAGTGGAACTTGGGTTCTGATGCGCACGCCGGGGATATTGGGGGTGCGCATGTGCTACTTGGAGACGCCGACGGCGCGGGCGAGAATGGTGCGCATGATCTGGGACGACCCCGCGGTGACGGTCGCGACCCGCGCCTCGCGCCAGTACCGCTGCATGTCGTACTCGAGCATGAAACCGGCACCGCCCATCAGCTGCATGCCTGTGTTCGTCGCACGCTGTAGCGCCTCGGAGCCGAACAGCTTCGCGGCCGTCACCTCAGTGAAGGCCGACTCACCTGAGTCGATGATGCTTGCGGCCTTGTAGGTCAGCAGCTTTGCCGCCTGGAGGTCGCAATACATGTCGGCGATCGGGTGGGCGACAGCTTGGAACGATCCGATCGAACGGTTGAACTGCTCGCGCGCGTTGACGTACGAGCGAGTCATCTCGAACACGGTGTTGAGGGCCCCGATGTAGCCACCGCACGTGAACACCCGCTCAAACTCCAAGCCTGAGTGGAGCACGTCCCATCCCCGGTTGACGGGTCCGAGCATCTGCTCGGGTCCGACACGAACATCGTCGAAGAAGACCTCGTTGGTTCCGAGCAGGTGACGTCCCAGCGTCTTCAGCCGCCGGACCTCTACGCCAGGAGCGTCGGCAGGTACCAGGAAGACGGACAGTCCTGAATGGCGTCCTGCTTCCGGATCGGTCCGCGCGGTGACGTGCAGGATGGTTCCAGGCAGCCCAGCCCCGGTGATGTACAGCTTCTGGCCATTGAGCACCCAGGCGCCGTCACGCTGCTGCGCTGAGGTACGGATGCCCGCCGCATCACTGCCCGCGCCGGGCTCGGTCATGCAGATGGTGTAGCGCTCTTCTCCGCGAATGGCCCGGGACAGGTGGTGCTTCTTCTGGGCCGGTGTTCCGTTGCGAAGGATGTTGAGAGCGAGGTACATCGTGATGCCGTACCCGGCAGCGAAATCGAGCCCTCGCCGTCCGAGCTCCTCGGAGACGATCAGCATCTCGGTCACACCGCGTCCGTCGCCGCCGTATTCTTCCGGGAACGGGAGGCCGTAGTAGCCCAGTGAAGCCAGCTGCTCGAAGAAGTGCTGGGGGTAATGGCCGTCCTCGTCCCACTTCTTGACCGTTTCCTGCGGCGCTTCCTTGTCGATGAATTCCCGCACTGCCGCACGCAGTGCGTCCTGGTCGTCAGTCACAACATCCTCCTGGACGGTGTATGAGTCGTCGTCCCCGTCCGACGAGCTGTCTCGCTCATGGCATCGGCCCCCGTGTCCGTGGGCTTCTCACGGGCTGTCGGGGCTCTGCCCCGTGTACGAAACCTGCTCGGAGGGCACGTGGCGCCACGTGTTCCCTTGCTCCTTCTCCTCCAGGTAGTGGGCTGCGAGACCAACGGTCCGGGGGGCGATCACGAAGATCCGAGCCGCTTCCCATGTGAATCCGAGATCGAGAAGCAGGGCCGCGGAGGCGCCGTCGATGTTCGCGGGTACTACGCGGCCGACTGCCTGGCTGAGCTCGTGCTCGAGGTGCTCGACCAGTGCGCAATGGTGCGAGTACACGCCCACTTCCTTGGCGAGTTCGATCAGGATGGGAGTCCGAGGGTCAGCGCCGTGCTGCGGGTGGCCGAACCCGTCGAGGGGAGTGCGCCGCGCCCTGCTGTCAGCGACCATTTCGCGCGCCGCACGCTGAAGTGCCTCATCGGTGACCTCTCCATCGGCGGCAACTCTCGCGACGACCGAATGGAGGGTGTGGGCCAGTTGCTGGCCCGCTCCGCCGTGGATGTCACCGAACGTCATGACACCAGCCGCGACGCCCGCCTGGATCGGAACGCCGTACGACGAGAGAAGTCTCGTGACGGTGCTGGACGGGGAGATCCCGTGTTCCATCACTGAGACGAGGATGGCGTCCATGACTCTGGCCTGGCCACTGGTGGCGCGGTTGCCGGTGAGCACCAAAAACATCATCTCGGCGTACGAGGTGTTGCCGATCAGCTCGGTCAGACGGTGGCCCCGGACGATCACGTCATCTCGTTCGACCTTCGCGATCCCGGTTTCCCAGGAGTTCGTGTCTCGTGCACCCATTCGAAGTCCCTTTTGGTCGTCGTACGCCGCCGCTCAGCGGCGAAGCCCGAGTGAGCGTGTTCCACACAGCGGCACAACGTCTCGCCTGTCGGTACACGCAGCGTGGCGCACCCCTGAGTACCTGTCAATGGGGGGGGCGGAGAGGCGCGCCAGTGATCGGCAGAGGATCTGCGATCTTCCGTCGCTGATGCCGTCGCCGTTGCGCTCCACGAGCGCAAGGGGCACCCCGCGCGTTCAGCTCACTGGAACATCGACCACCGCGTGGACGTCGAGCCACACGTCCGCAGCAGTCCACAGCACGGTGTGCTCGGGCAACCGACCTTCAGCCGGGCCCACCCCGGCTCAGCGCACACCGCACCGCTCAACGTGGGATTGCAAGAAGCGGGGGGCCAGCAACGCCAGCTCGGCGTCACCGGACTTGGGGAACACAAACACAGGCTCGGGCCTGTCCAGCGGATGGGTCTTCCAACATTTTCGTAGCTGTTGATCGGCTTGCGTGACTCGGTGTCGTGCGGGGCCTGTTGGCGGCAGGCTAGTGGTGTGTGTCGTCAGGGTGGAGGACGCTCCGGTGGCGTGGCCGGGGTGCGGGGCGTGCTCGGACTGGGCGTACTTGCGTTACGTGCGGCACGTTGCTGACGAGGCGGTCGGCGGCCGCCCGGTGGTAATCGATCTGTAGGTGCGTCGGCTGTACTGCGAGAGCCCGGACTGTACGAAGGTGACGTTCGCCGAGCAGGTGAACGGGCTGACGGCGGGCTACCGGCGCCGGACTCCGGCTCTGCAGCAGGTGATCGCCGCGGTGGCGGTGGCCCTGGCCGGCTCGGCCGGAGCCCGTCTGCTCAGCGTGCTGCACCACACCCAGCCCTGGGCGAGCGTGTTGAACTGCGTGATGCGTGCCGAGGTGCCCGCCCTAACCCATCACCCATCCCGACAACATCCCGAACAGATCAGTAACTCGCCGCGTGACATGCCGCTACGTTCCCAGAGGACGAGAGACACCCGAAGGAGGTCGGCGCGCGCAACGCCTCCTGGGCCGCCTACGGGCCCGCGATCGCCGAGGGCCGACGCGCCGCGAGTACCCGCGAGCGCAGGCAGCAGGTCCATGACCTGCGCGAGGCCGGGGGCGGCCTCTTGGAATGTGCCCGCCGCCTCAACCTCGCGCACTACGCCCGCCACGACAAGCCCGAACAGATGGTCAAGGCCTCGCAGTACCGGCCCACCCTGGTCGGCCCCTACCGCGATCACCTGCGCCGGCGCCGGCCCGATGACCCGGCCGTCCCCGTTACCAGCCTTCTGCGGGAGACCCGGGAGATGGGCTACCCCGGCAGCCACATGCTCACCCGCCGCCCCGACCGGCTGCGCGAGGACCAACTCCCCCTGGCCGCCCAGATCAGCAGCTTCGCCGCTCCGCTCAGCCCGGCCCCGGGCAACGCCGCCGCCCTCAACGGGTGGATCACCCGCACCCGCGACACCGACCTGCCCTTCCTGCACGCCTTCGCCACCGGCCTGGCACGCGATCGCGCCGCCGTCGATGCCGCGCTCACCCTGCCGCAGCACAACAGACGCACCGACGGCGTCAACAACAAGATCAAACTGATCCGGCGTCAGACGCCCGGCCGCGCCGGACACCGGCCTCTGTGCCAGCGCATCCTGCTCAGCTGAACTATTAGGAACGATCAACGCGTACGAAAATCCTGGAAGACCCGGAGACCGTACAGACCCTTCCTACGCACCCCTTGACGCCGAGCAGGTGCGACCACAACATGAGTGTTCTACAGCGCGAGACGTCGTGCCAGTAGGTGGCACGCTTTGAACTGAGACACGGATCGTCGCACTGACCACCGAAAGGCGGAGTCAATGGAGACCCCAGTTGCCAAACCCGCGTCGCCAACGCCCGAGACATCCAACAGGCGTGCTGCTGCGGCCATTGTCGTAGGCACCGCTCTTGAATACTTCGACTTCTTCCTTTACTCGGCTATGGCGGTGCTCGTCATCGGCCCCACGTTCTTCCCCTCAGACAATTCCGCAGCCAGCTCTATGGCTGCATTGGCGTCTTTCGGTGTCGGATTCCTTGCGCGTCCTTTCGCGGGGCTAATATTTGGAATCATTGGGGACAAGTTCGGCCGCAAGACGGTGCTGTCTTGGAGCCTCATTTTGATGGGTGCTTCGACGGGGCTGATGGGACTGATTCCATCTTATGCATCCATTGGTGTGGCAGCTCCGATCTTGCTCGTAGCGCTGCGTATAATTCAAGGAATCGGCGCGGGTGCAGAATTCAGTTCCGCGCTAGCAATTTCCTACGAGTACGCTACCGCCGACACCCGAGGGCGACTCGGTTCACTGCCAACATTGGGCATCAACCTGGGAGTGTTCATTGCTTCACTGACGGTCGCTGGTCTGAATTTGATGGGAGATGATTTCTTCTACTCCTGGGGCTGGCGCATCCCGTTCGTTGCCAGCTTCGTTCTGGCCCTGGTTGGGTACGTCATTCGCATGAGGCTTCCGGAGAGTCCCGAGTTTACGGAACTACCGGTAGAGGAAACGCGGCGTACATGGCTCCAAGTCCTGGCAGACCTGTTCAGATCTGACTGGAAAGGCCTAGTCATAGTGTTCGTGACGTACAGCGGTTACGCGCTCGTGGCGACACTGTGGAAGACCTTCTCGCTCTCTTATCTGTCTGAATTTCAAGACATCAGTGGAGCTGTTAGCAGCTTTGGCGTGACATTGGCCAGCCTTTTTGCGATCGTTTGGACTCCAATATGCGGCAGGCTCTGCGATGCAGTTCCAGTCCGACGGGTCCTTGTAACTGGCGGCCTCTTGGTGATCCTCTATTCATTTCCTTTTTTCTGGCTACTCGACACAAGAACCGCTATTTGGATCTGGATCGCATTGATCCTGGGCACGGGCTTTCTTGCTCCATTGCTTTCCGTAGCGGCGAGCCCGTTCATGGCTAGTCAGTTCGCGACTAATACGCGCGTCACTGGTCTCGGGGTGGCCAAAGAAACCAGTGCTGCCGTAGCGGCCGGCCTAGGGCCGGTGCTAGCGCTCGGTCTCGTCAGCGCCTCCGGGACATCCAGCACTTCTGGCGTATCAATGCTCTTCGCTCTGGGCGGAATGATGCTTTTGATTGCAGCGTGGAGGGGCAGGACGACAGCCCCGTCTTTCGAGAAGTCCGCGGTGGGAAATGCCTCGCGAGCGCATCAGGCCTCTGACTGAACTGATACGGCAGCCGTAGATAGCGGTTCCACTGTGTCCCTCCTGTTCAGCGACGTGGTCGTCGAGGTGGTGGCGTTGTCGGTGGCAGGCCTGGTGGCGGAGTCGACAGGCGGACCAGAACACCACGTGGTCACCGCCCCGGGCCGGCGATAGCAGGGCGAACACCCGGAGCAGCTTCAGCAGTTCGGGGCATGAGACCAGCGGTGCTAGGAGTTCCTGCAGGTCACCTGGCCCTGTTCGAGGCCGACGAAGGACTTACCCAGCTGGAAGGTCTCCTCCACTTCCCAGCGGCAACAGATCACCTCGACCAACTTCGCGAGTGTGGTGTGATGTTGGTCGAGGTAGAAGGATGCCTCTCGGGGTGTAGCGGTGCCTGCGGACGATCAGTGTGGACGTCCCGGCCTCATGTTCGTCGGGGGTGTCGTCCGCACGGATGTCGATCATCGACCAGTCGTACTCGCGGGTGCCCTTCTAACCCTGGCCGGTAGCCATGCGCATCCAGTTCTGCGGGGTGAGCTTGTTGATCACCTTGCGGACCTCGATGTGCAGGCCCGAGCGACCTCCTGGTTCTGCTTGACCGCGACCGCATAGCCCAGTCCCATCGTGCGCATGCTGTGCCGCAGTGCCCGACTGCCGTAGACCTCGTCACCGGCGAACCAATCGGCTCCGATACCGGAGTCAAAGGCGCCGCGCACCCTGGCCACGGCCTGATCCGGCTTCGTCGAGAACTCCAACTTGACCGCAATGCCGGCGAGTTCATGCCGCTCGTCGTCGGCCGCCCGCACCCGGGGCACGTACAGTCCCAGTCGATCATCAACCTCATCCCCGCACTCACTGCTACGAGAAGACCACCGAGGCGGCGCGGCGCTCGCGCCGGCTCGCCGACGCCGAGCTGACCCGGGATGGGAGGCCCGGCGGATCCACGACGAGTGGGACGGCTCCTACGGCTCTCCGCCGAGCTACAGGCCCATGGCTGGGAGGTCAACCACAAGCGCGTCGATCGCATCGTGCGCGAGGCCGGCAACGTCGGCGTACACCTGCGCAAGAAGGTGAAGGTGCAGACGACGGTCCCGGACCCGGACGCAGCCGCTGTGCCCGACCTGATCCAGCGCGACTTCACCGCCGAGGCGCCGAACACCAAGTACGTGGGCGACATCGCATACTTGCCGATCAGGGGCGGCCAATTCCTCCACCTCGCAACGGTGTTGGATCTCTGCTCGTGCCGTCTGACCGGGTGGGCGATCGCTGATCACATGCGGACCGAGCTGATCACCCAGGCGTTGGAGAACGCCGCCCGCCCCTGCGGCGGACGCCTGGACGGAGCGACAACGGACACCTCGACAACTGCATCGGTCTGGGACAGCATCCCCGAGCATGCCCGCTGATCATGCAGGCGCACCGGCAAACTCCAAGATCCCCGACAGAGTCAAGCTCAGGGCGCTTCTCCCAAGCGGTGGGCGATGGCGCTGGCAGCCTCCACCACCATGCCCCCGAACTTCGCCTGCAACGCAGCAGACATTCGATGAATCGGCGTCGAGATGCCAATGCCGGCGATCCCTACCCCGGCGATCACGATGGGCGCTGCGACGGCGTGGACGTCTTCTCGCCACTGCTGATCGTTCACGGCGTAGCCGCGCCGACGGACCTCGTGGATGGCAGACGCAAGGGCATCAGCATCAGTCAGGGTAAAAGACGTATATGCGGTCAGTCCCCGAGATGTGAGTTCGCCGATCTCGTCGTCCGACCATGTCGATAGCAGGGCATGCCCGTTGGCGGAGGCCAACGCTGGGAGCGTCATGCCAGGGGAGACGTGGGCGCGTACCCCCTGGGGGCTCTCGAGGGACTCGAGAACAATGACCGAATCCCCCTTGATTGCAGCGAGATGGACGGTCTCGCGAGTCTCCTCACGAAGCTGCTCCATCACCGGCAGGGCGATCGTGCAAAGATCGTTGCCTGCCTGGTGCCGCTGCCCCAGCTGGAACATCTTGGGTGTCAGTGTCCAGCGCGTCGCCTGATCGTGAACCTCCGTGACCCAGCCGCCCTCCTGGAGCGTGCGGAGCATCCGCTGCACAGACGATTTCGGGAGCTGCAAGTCTCTGGCCAGCTCTGACACACCCACCAGCCCTGGCTCCGCAAGCCGCTCCAGCACCCGCATACCCGTCAACACACTTCTCACGGCGGCGCTGGTCATTCGATCCCCTCAACCATCCGAACAACTGCAGATTCCAGCGCCACTCTACTGCGCCGCGTACTCGACCCTCCGTCGCCGAAGAGGTACGTCACCTCCTATTCCGGAACGACGGTCAGCTCGAAGTACCAAGGACTGCGGGCATCGTGAAAGAGTCGCTGGTGCGCGGTGACGAACTCCGTTCCGCGCTGGTCGCCCGTGTTCAGGTTGCGGTCCCAGCGAGGGAAGCGACTGTTCGTAACCTGCACCCTGAGCTTGTGTCCGGTCAGGAACACGTTGCTCGTCGACCACAAATCGATCGCTGTCTCCTGAGCCTCGTCGGCGCCGCTATCCATACGGAGGATGCCGTCGCTCAGGTTCAGCGATCGACCGGTGGCGTCCACGTCACAGAGGCGCGCGACCCAGTCGGTCGACGGCGCCGAGC
The DNA here is from genome assembly GCF_043200355.1 of Streptomyces sp. NPDC048436. Taxonomy (NCBI): domain Bacteria; kingdom Bacillati; phylum Actinomycetota; class Actinomycetes; order Kitasatosporales; family Streptomycetaceae; genus Streptomyces; species Streptomyces sp. NPDC048436. The sequence goes on along the minus strand of NZ_JBICXP010000003.1, from coordinate 846,550 downwards.
TCTGGACATGCAGGCGTACACAGATCCGCCCTGTGACCTCGAGGTCCTCCTCGATCACATCGGTTGTGAAGACGAGCACGTCAGATCGGGACTCAACGAGCGCCTGGTCAAGGGGCCCGGTCCGGGGCCGAGGCCGAGTGGCCCACCACACGTGGAGACCGGGTCGGCGGGGTCGTAGTCGATCTCGCTCGGCCTTCCATCGATGGTCGGCAGCGTCGTGCTGAGGCAGCCATCGGCATGCAGATGCCAGCGTTCGACACGGGAGCGCTGCAGAGGCAAGGTTTCCCCGTCGCGCCATTCGTTGCGTCCCATCACGAGTATTCGTACCGGCGCCGAGGTGCTTGCAGGCGCGTCATCCGAAGTGTGGCGCCGGAGGAATGCCAGCACGTCATCGCTCCAACTCCCATTCGGAGGTACCCCCGCGTCCCGCATCGACATGATCCCAAAATCCTGCGCGCCGATCCGGTTGCCAACGTCCATGTGCGTCCACGGGCCGATGACCAGTCGCGCCTCCCGGCCCCAATGCGAGGTCACGTTCCAGAACTCGTCGGGGCGATGGAACGTGGCGGTGAAGGCACCGGCGCCACCGGAACTGAGGCCGCAGATGACGCGGCCCTTCGGGCCATCCGTCAGCCGGACCTCCGTCCTGATGACAGGAAAGAGTTCCTCCACCAGGAGTCCGGCGAAGACCTCAGTGACCGAGTCGTACTCGACGGCACGGTTCGTGCTCCCGCCGTAGATCGGATATCCCGGTCCGGTCTCCCCCGAGTTGTGGAAGAGGCCGACGGTCATGGGGATCTCGCCCTGGTGCACGCCGTTGTCAGCACCGTGGTGCCTACCTGTGCCATGTGGTTCCACTGCCAACGGCCACGTCGTGAAGGACCCGTATAAGGCACCCCGCGTTGCCCGTATGGCCTGGCAGGTCATACGGCTCGCGGGTATGGCGGCTGATCGTCACCAAGCCCACTGAGGGCCACTGGCCTGCCCTTCCTCGACGCCAGAGTCTGTCACGGTCCTCCTGAACGACACGACGGGCCCACCCCAGGCATCCGGATAGCTCACTGCAAGATCCGGACCATGTACGGACCAACGCTCTCCGGCGGGCAGCAACAACCACCGTTGCAGCAGGTCAGCACCACTACGAGCGCTGTACCACCAGCAGACGAAGAATCTGCCAGCTTCTTCTGTATCCCACGAGATCACCAAGGTGGAGAGGACGCTCCGGGCCGCTTCAAACGAGCCTGGGCCTCCTCTCTCCCTCGTTGAGCGGCCTCACCTTCATGAGCCGACGCCCTCGTAGTGCAGTTCCTGGCCGCCCGGAGCCACAGCATGTTCCGGGCCTCAACAACGCGGGGAGCAGATGCGGTCACAGCTCTGCTCATGTTCCCCGGATGGCCAAAGCGCGCCTCCTACAGCTTGCGAGTCTTCGTACGGCCAGGCTTGAGCGAGCGTTGCCAGCGGTCTTCTAGCACTCTGAGGATCCGGGTGTTGATCTTGTGGGCGACGTGGGAGTAGATGTCGTTGTTCATGGCGTGGCCGAGACGGCGGGCCTGGGCCACATCGGGGATGTTGTCCTCGATCAGCCAGGTCTTGTGGGAGTGGCGCAGGCCGTGGAAGGTGAGGCCCGGCTTGATCGGCTTCCAGAGGGTGTCGTCCGGGAGGGTGCAGCCCGAGACGGCCGGGGCCCAGTACCGGCGTTGTGTGGTGGAGCGGCGCAGGAGTTTGCCGGTGACGGTGGTGAAGACGTGTTCGCGGCGGTGGGCGGCGAGGTCCTGGGTGAGGAGTGTGGTGAGGAAGGGCGGCAGGGTCACCGTGCGTACGGAGGCTGCGGTTTTGGGAGGGCCGTAGGAGTGGTGGCCGTTGATCTCGTGGAGGGCGCCGTGGTCGGGGTGGACGCTGAACGTTCCGGTGTCGAGGTCGACGGCGTCGCGGCGCAGGCCGGTGAGTTCACCCCAACGCATGCCCGTGTAGGCGGCGGTGACAATCAGGAGGCCGAGGTTGGCGCTGCCGAGGCGGGTGATGCGGCGGGCGATGTCGAGGACGTCGTACTCGTCGCACCAGGCGGCTTCCTCGTTACGGGTACGGCCGCGCTGGCGCGGGATGCGCACAGGGTTGACTGGGATGAGACGTTCGAGGACGGCCGTGGACAGGATGAGGCTGAGGAGTTTCCCGATCGCGGCGACGGTGGTCGGCTTGTAGCGGGCTCTTACTGAGCGTTTCGCCCTGTCTGATGGCGCTACGTGATGCTTTGCGGAGGCCGTTCTACTGGCACTGAAGTGAAAGTCGGGCCCTCAGTTCGCCTTGAGACGCCAGAGGGCTGTTTGATCCCAATGCCTCCTGTCTGATCCCAACCCGTGGCCCGGCGCAGGCCTTTGACCTCTGGTCGGGCCGACCGCCGCGCGGTACATCTGAAACATGTCTGCCGACAGCGGCTATCCGAGCGACCTGCCCGACGAGCGCTGGGCGCTGATCGAGCCGGTGCTCTCGGCCTGGCGTGCCGAACGCCGCGGCCGCGGCCTGGACATCGGCCGCCCGCCCGAACACGACCTGCACTTGCTGATGAACGCGGTCCTGTATGTGGACCGCACCGGCGTTCCCTGGCGCTACCTGCCGCACGACTTCCCGCCCTGGCCCAGGACCTACCACTACTTCGCCTGCTGGCAGCAGGCGCATCACCGAGCAGACCGCGATGCGTTACGTCTCCGCCGCGCACCCCGAGCGAACCGCGAAGTTGCCCAGGTGACCGCGACTTTCAGTGGAGGCAGAATCGGGTCTCGCGCCCGTGCCAGTGCCGTGGGTTCGTGCCCGACACCATTACGCCACCTCGTCGTTAGGACGACGATGAACTTCTCAACTTCGCTGCCTACGGGTGCCGTTGTACGTCTGGGTGACGTGCGTCAGGCTTATGGCCGGTGCCCGGTACTGCTCGGCACCATCGGGGCGAACGGTGCCGACAAGAGCACGACGCTGCTGCGCATCGTGGAGGCGGCAGCCGACAGTGGAACGGTTCTATACCGCGGACGGATGGTCTACTACTGCCCACAGAACAGCGTGCTGCACCCTGCTGTGACGGTTCAGGAGCACGTTCACTACTCGAATCCGCGGCGCTCTGGACGAACGGCCGGCAGCGCGCCGTTGGAGGGTTCGCGAACATGACGACGCAGACCATCCCCAAGGCCCCCGGTGCTCTGCCGGTGCTCGGCCATGTACCGGCTCTACTCCGTGACCCGCTGGGGTTTCTGGACTCCCTGCCAGACCACGACGTGGTCCGGCTGCTGATGGGCAGAGAACCAGCGCTCCTGGTCCGTGAACCGGAACTGACGCGCCAAGTACTCGTCAGCGACCGCACCTTCGACAAAACCGAGTTGTACGGCAAAGGCCGTGAGGTGATGGGTGACGGCCTCCTCATCTGTCCCCACAGCGGGCACCGCCGGACTCGGCGTCTGGTCCAGCCGGTCTTCCACCCGAGCAGGCTGCCTGGCTACGCCAAGGTGATGACCAGCGAGACCGCGGCCGCCACTGGGGCCTGGCGCGACGGGCAGGAGTTCGATGCCCTAAACGAGATGACGCTACTGACGACGCGCACTTTGGTGCGCGCGATGTTCTCAGGTACCCCGCCACCTGGGATGCTGCGCCAAACCACCAAGGACACTCTCACCCTCGCCAAGCTCAGTGGCCCTTTGACCGTCCTGCCGCCTGCGCTGGCTCGGCTGCCGCTGGTTGGCGGTCGCCGCTTCCGCCAAGCAGGCATCCGCCTGCGGGAAGTCACCGGGGGGATGCTCCGCGACCGTTGCGGCGGCGGTGCCGACCCCGGAGATCCACTCTCCGCCCTTTTGGCCGTCCGGCCCTCGGCAGCGACAGAAACCGAAGACCAGAGCTTCACCCACCGAGAAATTATCGACCAGCTCACAGCTTTCTACTTGGCCGGAACGGACACCACTGCCACCACGCTGGCCTGGGCGCTCCTGTTGTTGGCGCAGCATCGAGATGTCGAAGACCGAGTACACGCCGAGGTGGATGCTGTTCTTGCGGGCGCCGGGGCAGATATTGATCACCTGCCCTGCCTACCGCTGACCGCTCAGGTGATCAAGGAAGCGCTACACCTGTACCCGCCGGCCTGGCTGGTGCCCCGCACCGCCACCGCCGATACGCGGTTGGGCAGCCATCACGTTCCCACCGGCATGACCATCGGATACAGCCCCTACGTCATTCACCGCCGGAGCGACCTGTACGAGCATCCCGACCGCTTCGATCCCGACCGCTGGGACCACGAACGGCGTCCACAGCCACCGCGCCACGCCTTCCTCCCCTTCGGAGGAGGCGCCCGCAAGTGCATCGCCGAAGACTTCGCCATGACTCATGCCACCATCGCCCTGGCCACCATCACAGCCCGCTGGCGTCTGACCCTGGTTCCCGGCTGCCGCATCCGCCCGTCCATGGCGATCACACTGGCCCCGAACGGACTGCGCATGCAGGTGACCCCAAGGTCTGCCCAGTAGACCGATCGAGGTCAGCGATCCGGCCCCAGCCCCAGCCCTCAAAGCCGGTGACAGTGCGCGGTGTCGACGCGGCAAGGAGATCCTTTCTCTCCCCGGCGCATCGCAGCGCACACAAGATCACCGTGCGGCGCGGATGGATGCACGCACGCATCGCCGGAGCGGGTACGCCTGACCGGATGTCGCAAGCGCCTGCCCGTCGTTTTCACCGCTGGCGGCGTCGGCGGAGCCACGCGATCGGCCGGCCGCTGGAGTGCCGACGCGAATGGCGCCCAGCTGTCGCGGCGGGTTCGCGGTCAGGCGCAACCGGAACCTGGTGTGGGCCGCTCGGTCGGGATGTGATCGCTTGCGGCGACCGTGGCTCACCGAGCGTCTGACCGCCTGTACCCACGGACCGCAGTTTGCCTGGACGTACCAGTGCATCCGTACCAAGGGCGGCAGTAGAGACGACGAACCGCAGCTGTGGCAGGTCCCCCTTGGCGCTCCGGCCCCGGCCTCTCGCCGACGTTCTCGCGGGCTACCAGCGTCGGCAGACCGCGGGCGCAGAGGGTCTGCAAGCTTAGAAGGGTGAGGATCAGATTCGCCAGCACCGCATTTGACGCTGAGGGACACCACAACTCCCTCGGGATGAGGATCACCACGCCGATCCGACAGAGCGGACTCCGCCAGCGGGCGCTTCCCGCACCGGGCGGTCTTGGCCGGGTGGTTTGCGGGCCGCCTCGCCGTGGCACGGGGCCGGGTTCTCACCCCGTGCAGGGCTGGGGCATGGGCGCTGCCTGGTCGGGGATGCGTTGGGCGGCGTACCAGCCCAGGGCGCGAATCGTGGCCTTTTGCTGGCTTGGCGGAAGCAGGGGGGCGAGGGGCGCCCATGCCTGCTCGATCATGTCGCGGGATGCGGCGAGGATGGTCTTGGGGCTGCCGCAGCCGTGGATGAGGGCGACGGCGTTGTCGGCCCCAGACGGGCTGTGCGTGTGCAGTGCCGCGCGCAGGCTGCGGCGGTCGGCCGCGTCGAGCAGAGCGAGGGCGTGGGCGGCGGGGTAGCTGACCTTGCCGCTGCGCAGGTCCTCGGCGGGGAGTTTCGTGGTCAGGCCCCGCAGGCGGTCCTCGGCGGTGGTCACTCCGTCCAGGTCGGCGACATCGTCACTGATCTGGTAAACGGTGCCGACGGCCTCGAAGTAGTGACCGATCGCGGCAATCTGTCCCTCGTCGGCGTCGGCGAGCACGGCGGACGCCTCGGTGAAGCAGCCTACCGGCATGCCGGTCTTGAGCCGGTGCGCGGTGTGGATGCGCTCCAGCAGGGCCTGGTTGTCGCCGGTGTCGACGGCGTGGTCGAAGGCTTCACGGTGTCCGGCGATGTCCAGGGCCTGTCCGGCGTGGGCGATGCGCAGGGCCCGCAGGTAGAGCCGGTAGACGCGCAGCATGGTGGCGGCGTCGTGTTGCGGGATGCGCTGGAGGAGTGGCTCGAAGGCGAAGTAGCAGGACGTGCCCGCGGTGATCGTCGCGGCCGTGCCGAACCGCACGTGGGATGTCTGCCGGCCCCGGCGAAGCGGCGATTCGTCCTGGATGTCGTCGATGATCGCGGATGCGGTGTGCAGGAGTTCGGTGGCTGCGGCCAGAGGCCGGTAAGGCTCGGGATCCACCCCGAACAGGTCCAGCACGGCGAGACTGGCGTAGGGGCGCCAGGTGCGACCCGGGACATCGAGGAGGTGGCGCACGGGGTCGGCGAGGGCCTTGTCCAGCCGCTCGTGCGTGGACGGGTCCAGATGCGGCCCGTCCTCCACGCCAGCGAGGGCCGCGACGTCGTCACCGGGGTCGGCGGGATACACGGCGCTCGCCTCCTCGCGGGCGATGGCGTAGGCGCGACGCGTGTAGTGCTCGAAGTCGTCGACGGTATTGACCGGCAGGGTTTCAAGGAACGCCACCCCCGTCACCGCGGTGGCACCCACGGTGCCGGTCACCGTGGCGGGGCCCTCCCACACACTGCGGCCAGCGGCGAGGGTACGGATCTCGTGACTGGTGGCGGGCCCAGCAACCTCCAGGTCCAACCCGAGATCAGCGACGGTCAGGCGCACCGCCGTGGGATAGGTGTTGAGCGTGGCCGCGGACGTCCACAGCCGGGTGGGCTGCCAGGACATGGCGTGGTGACCGACGCTCCCGTCCGCAGCAACGACCGTGGCCGTCATCTCCTCACCACGACGGTCCCCAGAATCGGGCAGCGCGATGTAGTAATGCGCCGCGCTGATCTCCCAGCCGTTGTCGAGCTGCACGCCGGCCCACTGCCAGGCACGATCCCCGACACCCGGCTCGCGCGTGGCTCGGTTCCACGATCCGCCCCAGGCGTGTTCGAACCACGCCTGCCCCTCGACCTCCACCCGGGCGCCCTGCGGCGTGAGCAGGGTTCCGCGGGCGTCGAGCCGGGGCAGGACGTGCGTCGTCAGCGCGTCCCAGTTATCGGGAAACCGTCCGGCCAAGCACCCCTCAGTCATCTGGGGCACCCCCGGCTTGCGCGGCACCAGGGTCAGCTCCAGCCCCCCATTACCGTTTTCGTTGGCTCCGCAACGGAGCTTCCGGCCTCTGGGGCCGGCATGACTTCCCCCTCCTGTTGACCATGATTCGGGGGGGGTGGTGTCACCGGTCCCGGAGGCACTGACTGACCGCTGATTAGGGGCATGACCACCGGCTTCTTCGCAGGTCGGGAGGCTCTTCGTAATGTGGATGTGGCGATCGGTGCCGTGGCTTTGAGGCCGGATGAGCACAACCGGAGGACGCACGTGATCGACACCAGCGACATCGACATCTACCTCGGCCTGGACGTCGGCAAGGGCGAACACCACGCCACCGCTCTGTCACCGGCCGGGAAGAAGGTCTTCGACAAGCGGCTGCCCAACACCGAACCCAAACTCCGCGAGCTCTTCGACAAGCTGACGGCCAAGTACGGCGCCATGCTGGTGGTCGTGGACCAGCCCGCGTCCATTGGCGCCCTGCCGCTGGCCGTCGCCCGCGACGTGGGCTGCCAGCTCGCCTACCTGCCCGGATTAACGATGCGGCGGATCGCCGACCTCTACCCCGGCGAGGCCAAAACCGACGCGAGGGACGCGTTCATCATCGCGGACGCCGCCCGGTCGATGCCCCACACCCTGCGCTCCATCGACCTCGAAGACGAGACCATCGCCGAGCTGGAGATGATCGTCGGCTTCGACGACGACCTGACCGGCGAGGCCACCCGCATCGCCAACCGGCTCCACGGCCTCCTCGCCCAGATCCACCCCTCACTGGAACGTGTCCTTGGCCCGCGCATCCAGCACCCGGCCGTGCTGCTGATGCTCGAACAGCACGGCTCACCAGGCCAGTTGAGGAAGGCCGGCAGGCGGCGACTGGTCACCCTGATCCGGCCCAAGGCTCCCAGGATGGCCGAGCGACTTGTCACCGACGTCTTCGCCGCGCTCGACGATCAGACCGTCGTCGTTCCCGGCACTGACGCGGCCTCACTGATCGTCCCCAGCCTGGCCCGCTCCCTCAAAGCCGTCCTCGACCAGCGCACACTCCTGGCTACCCGCATCGAGGAACTCCTGGAACCCCACCCTCTTTCGAAGGTCCTGACGCCCATGCCGGGAGTCGGCGTCAGGACCGGAGCCCGCATCCTCATCGAGGTCGGCGACGGCACCAGCTTCCCCACCGCCGCCCACCTTGCCGCCTATGCAGGTCTCGCTCCCGCGACCCGCAATTCAGGCTCGTCGATCCGCGGCGAACAGCCCTCCCGCAGAGGAAACAAGCAGCTCAAGCGAGCTTTCTTCCTCTCCGCGTTCGCCGCCCTGGGCGACCCGGCATCGCGCACCTACTACGACAAGAAGATCGCGCAGGGCAAGCACCACACCCAAGCCCTGCTCTGCCTCGCCCGCCGCCGAGCCGACGTCCTGTTCGCCATGCTCCGCGACGGAACCTTCTACGATCCGCAACCCGCCCCAACCCCTTGACCAAAGCCATAGGGGCACCCCCCCTTCGATTGCGAGGGCGCACCGACCCGCCGATCTACCCGGTTTCTACGAGTCCAGTGGCTACCAGAACGCCAATGATCAGCAGGAAGCATCCGATGACCACCGGGCCTAGGCGGGCGACGGATTCTCCAGCGGCCGCATTCGCCCGTCCGAAGAAGTTCTGCTGTTTTACCGCCTTGTTCCCGAAATGCTTCCGCAGTGCCATCAACGTGGTTCCCCCGACGATGGCGAGGATCGCAACGAGTACCCTCACCTGTTCTCCTCTTACGTCATGGATTGGCTTTTTGCCTGCGGGTGCCTTTGAGACAGCATCAGGCGTCACGCACCTCGGCAGTGCCCGCCGACGTACCCGCGGCAACGGACGAGGAGGTGAGTTCAGCGACGAATCGCCTGCTTGCTGTGGCACGAGTGTTGGGTGCACAGGCTGTAGCCAGTGCACCCAACGACATCACTTATTGCGTTGGCGTACCAGCTTTGTCACGATGGCGATACCTAGAACGACGGCCACGGCAACGAACAGAATCTGGCCCCAGACTGGGAAGTCAGGGCCACCACCGCGACCAGCTGCACACAGGGTCAGCATTCTTAGCCATCCTCCTCTAGAAGGTGTACTGAACTGTCGCAGAGCACTTGGGATTGGTGGAGTATCCACCCTTGCTGACCCCAGCCGTGGTATCGCCCTCGTTGCTTATTGACGCGCTATAAACGCCGGCAGAGCATTCAAGGGTGCCTGATGGACCGGAAGTAGCGTCACTGCCACTGGCTTCGACACCGCCGCTGGCTCCTGGTGTGCCTGCACCTACCGACACACTGGGGTGCACTGAGCCGTCGTCGTTGATGGCCACGCCTCCTCCGACGCATGCGCCGAAGGCACATACCTCACCACTGATGCCGATGGAGGCCAGGCAGTCAGGGTCTATGCGGTTGACGGGGTCGCCTTCGGCGTAGAGGTAGGGGTTCTTCTCCTGACCGGAGGGGTCGGGGCTGTTGAAGCGGCCGATGTTGGTGTCGTAGTAGCGGGCGCCGAAGTGGTAGAGCCCGGTGGGGTCCTGGTGGCCCCCGGCGAAGCGGTAGGGCTAGCTCACGCCAGCCTTCTCCGTCGCCGTCCGAGTGACGCCGCGGGGGCTGTAGGAGTACGTGTTGACCTTCGCACCCGCTTCGTCGGTAAGTGCGACGACGGAGCCGAGGGCGTCGGTGAGGTAGTAGTACGCCTTGCCGCTGCGGGTCATGCTGTTCAGAGTGCCCCCGGGTTCACGGACGAATCCCGTGTCGACACCGGCAGTGGTCTCTGCTGCCAGGCCGATGGGCCCGGGGTGGAAGTAGGTGTCGCCCAGACGGTGCCGCTCGCTGGAGTCGGTGGAACCGTAGTCGGCGGGGTAGGTCTTTCCGCCAACGGTAAGCGACGTGAGCTGGGAGAAGTCGGACCACTCCTCCGCCGTACGCGTCCCCTCGGAAGTGGATGCGCCCGCGGTCTCGTTACCGGCCTTGTCGTAGGACCAGTCGGTCGTCGAGCCGTTCTTCGATGTGAGCTGGGAGGCGTCGTTGTAGGTGTACGTCGTGCCGCGCGGGCAGCCGGGGTCGATCCCCCTGAGAGGTGAGGTTCCCCGCGGCGTCGTAGCAGTACTGCCAGGAGGAGTTCAGCGTGGCGCCCTTCTCCTCCTTGGCGTAGGAGAAGCGGCCGGCGCTGTCGTAGCTGTAGGTGGTCTTCAGCCCCGAGACAGCGTCGGTGGAGGTACGTATCTTCGCGCCGTCCTTGCCCGCGTTGGCGTAGCTGTAGGCGAGGTCGACCAGGGTGCCCGTGGGCGAGGTGGCCTTGATGTTCTCGGGTCGGCCCGATGCGTCAAGGTCGATGGCCTGGACGGTGCCGCCGGGGTAGGTCGTCTTGGTGCGGGCGTCGTTGTTGTTGTGCTCGTAGGACGTGGTGCGTCCGGACTGGTCCTTGAGGACCTCCAGGCGGTTGGCGTCGTCCCAGGTGTAGTCGATGGTGCCGGTCGGGTCTTTGAACGTGTCGACGTTGCCAGCCGCCGTGTAGGCCAGAACGGTCTGGGAGCCGTCCTGGAGAGTGCGGATCGTCTCGCGGGAGAGCGGGTCGAAGTCGTACTTGACCGTGCCTACGTCGTCGGTGCGTTGCTTGAGGGCGACCTGCCACTCGCGCTGACCGCGCACACACCGTGCTTCCGCTCAGAGGCCGGATCCTACGGCCGCGACACCCGCGGACTGATCCGCCAGCACCAGTTCTCCAAGGTCGAGATGGTCCGCATCTGCGCTCCGGAGACGGCGCGGGCCGAGATGGAGAAGATGACCGGCCACGCCGAGTCCTGCCTGAAGGAGTTGGACCTCGCCTACCGCGTGATCACCCTCGCCGGCGGCGACACCGGATTCTCCGCCCAGCTCACATACGACCTGGAAGTCTGGCTGCCCAGCCAGAACACCTACCGCGAGATCTCCTCGGTCTCCGACTTCGGCACCTTCCAGGGCCGTCGCGCCGCTATCCGCACCCGCGACGAGAACAGCAAGCCCACCCCCGTCGCCACCGTCAACGGCTCCGGCCTGCCCATCGGCCGCACCCTGGCCGCCGTCCTCGAACAGCACCAGCAGGAAGACGGTTCGATCCTGCTGCTCGAATCACTGGTGAAGTACCTCGGCTTCCGCCGGATCGCGGCGGACGGAACCCCCTCGGAGGCATAGGTGTTAGTCGGCGTCTGCGACTTCCCCGGCGATTACGCGTTCCCGCCGTCCGGATACGGCGGGATCGAAAGATGGCTCTGGGCAGTCGCCGAAGGCGCCCGGGCCGCAGGCGCCCGGGCCGCAGGCGCCCGGGCCGCAGGCGCCCGGGCCGCAGGCGCCGATGTGCACCTCCTCGGACCGCTCTGGCGCGATGACCTTGCGCCGGAGTGGACCCGCCGACCGGTACGCCTGGAGGATCTGGAACCCGGCTCACGCGCGGCCCGCGAGCTGCGCGCCACCGGCTACGACCTCTTGATCGTCGGCCACGAGTACCCGACCCTGCCCGCCTCGCATCGCACCCGCGAGCTGCTCGACTGCGACGTGGCCACCTTCCAGCACCACCCCGGATTCCAGCATGCCGCGGACTCCTTCGACGGTGTGCGCGACCGGCTGTACTGCTACTCGCCGGAAATGCTCGAGCGCTACGCCGTCCACCGCCCGATCGCCGAACAGGCCGTCCACCTCGGTCTGAACGAGACCGAACCGCCCTCCGCCCCCGGCCGCGATCTGGTCTGGGTCGGCCGCATCGACGAGGACAAAGCCCCGCACCTGGCCGTGCGCGCCGCCCAGATACTCGGCCGCCGCATCCGCCTGGTCGGCCCGGTCTTCGACGAGTCCTACGTTCGTAACCACGCCGCGCTGCTCACCGCCGAGCACGTCGAGTGGGTCGGTGAAGTCGGCGGCGCGGCGAAGACCGCCGCGTTCCGCGACGCATCCGTCTTCGTCTACACATACGCCCGCACCTACGTGGAGGCCGGTGCCGCCGTCTTCGGTGAATCGCTGCGCGCGGGCACCCCGATCCCCGCCTCACCTGGCGCAAAGGCACGTGTGCCGAGGCTGCCCTGTGCGACCGCACCGGCACCATCACCATCGCCGACCCCGAAGAAGACGACGAGAGCGCCGCCCACGCCCTGGCAGAGGCCATCCGCCGCACCGAATCCCTCGACCACACCGACGTCCAGTCGATAGGCCTCCAACGCTTCTACCCCCGAAGCCACTTCAAAGCGCTGGCCACCCAGCCATGCTGACCGGCCCCGCCTCCCAGCTCCCCGCCATCCTCCGCAAGTGCCTCGGCCCCACTGGGAGTTCACCCGCGACGGCGACCACCTGATCATCGAACACCCGCAACGCGGCACCCCCTATCGGCCTCCCCGCCTCGCGGCGCGCTGGCCGGATCTCCTGACCGCCCTCGCATGCGCCTTCGCCGACCTCGGCGTCCCCCGAGCCCACTGCCTTCCGCTGCACTGGGGCCGCGAGACCGAACTGACCATCTCCGCCGTCCAGGCCCTCGACCCCTACCTCAAGCAGCACGCCCCCGCCCCCTACCGCCAGGGCTACCTCCCGCAGCCCGTCGTCCGCCTCACCGGCAAGCGCGACGCCCACGGTAACCTCCACGACGGCTTCCCGACCTCCTTCGTCAACACCTCCCGCGTCCACCCCATCACCGAACTCACCGCCTACGGCACCGTCCTCGACGAATGGCTGACCGCCCTGTCCCGCATGGGCTTCCATGCCCGCCATCTCAAGATCCACGGCTCCCTCCGGACCTGGAGCCGCCGCCAGGTATCGGGCATCACCCTCCGCTACGACCACGCCGGCCTCCCCCTCGGCGACCTCGTGCTCCTGTGGAACACCGAAGACCCCACCCACCTCGCCGTCGACCTCGGCACTTCCCTCGAACGTCTCACCTGGGCGCGCTCCCGCCTTCCCTGGCGCAACCTGATCCACGGCCCCCTCGCCAACGCCGCCCCGCCAGACGTGCTCGACGCCATCCGCACCGCGACGCTCCTCCTGGGCCACGGCATCACTCCAAGCGCCCGCGGCGCGGGCAACATCACCCGCCGCGTCGCCGCCCCCATCCCCCACACCACGGCCGCGCTTGGTCTCAGCGCCGCTGTCCGCGCGTACTACGCATACTGGGCAGGGTTATCCCCTCTGGCCACGCCATGGGGCGACGTATCCACCCAACTCGAACGTGAGGTCACAGCACGCGGCCATGCGCCACTCCGCTGACTATGCGGCGCGCACCGCGGCACGATGAGGTTGAGTTGGCTGATCGCGGCGGTGGAAGCGAGGACTGCCCTGGCCTAGCCGGCCCGACAGCGGCGGCTCCTGCAGGTATCGAAGCCTTACAAACGGGCGAGCCGTACCGCGCGAAGAGCTGGCATCTGGCACCTCGTCAGCGCTGCGACACATCCACATCCGACCCTCGGCCAGGATGAGGACTCGACTATCTTGATCCGAGAGCTTCAACTGGCGGACCATTCCGGCGAGATGAGGAATCGTGGGTAGAGCGGCTGAAGTTAGCGACAGCACTCGCAGAGAGCTCTGGCGGCTAGCGAACGGTATGTGCTCCATGTGCCGATGCGAGCTGGATCCGGGCACCTCGGGGCGGACAGCGACAGCCCAGGCCGCGCACATTCGAGCTCTCAGCGATCGCGGCCCACGGGCATCTGCCAACATGCCCACTGCCGACAGGAACGCCGTATCCAACCTCATGTATCTCTGCCCAAACTGCCACGACAAGATCGATAAGGCGACCGGAGCCGAGGCTTTCACCACCGAGCATCTCCTCAGGATCAAACGGGATCACGAAAGCCTGATGGCCATGCTGCGCCGGTCGGCGCAGCCGTGGAGCATGAGCTACAGCGCCATTGATTACGTCAACATGCCCCGTGTGGCTATGCTCCTGAGCGGGCACGCCGTTCTGCAAGTCGCCCAGAGAGCAGGACTTGACCCTCAGAAGCCCTTTCGACACCAAGGTGCCGCTCCCGGCCTCTTCGTCGCAGAGTTGCGCCCGGCATTCGAAGCCTGGCGTGAGCACGCGGTTCCGTTGGATACAGCGCACGTTACAGACATTCGCACGGGCATGTACGTGACCTTCGATGCGACTATGCGCAGCCACAATACTTTGCACGGTACGCCGCAGCAGCGTCCGGACGGCTCATGGTCGAGTGGTCCAAATCTTTCTTTCCCCCTTGACGGCCACGCGATCACCGTCAGGTATGACCCTGCATGGCTGACCACCGGCACGGCGACCAATGACCTCGTCACCGCGGAGAGCGAACCCGCGCGCTATGCAGGCTTCGGCCTGGTTGTGGCCGTTTCGGAGAAGAATATTCGGGTGTCAGCCCACGTTTTCGGCCGACCACAAACCTCGTTCGGCGCTTACTGGAAGTACAGGATGCACAGCAGGGGAACCATGACCCAGCACCTCGACAGCGATGACTTCACGGTGAACAGCTCGACATCACCAAGCACCCCGCACAAGGTGGGTCGCGCAGGCGACGACGTCTCCGTGGCACTGCACTTCGACGAGAACTCACTCCTTCCAGGGCAATTGGAGCGCGAGACATTCCGCCAGCTCATGCGTGTGTTGCCAGAAGTGCGCCGTGATATCACCGTCGGCGTACGAAGTCTCGCCACGTTCGCATTGACTTCCCAAGGCATGTCACCGACTGACCTCTCGGCGGCACTGCTGGGAGGATCACCGAAGGTTTGGGCCTCTCATTCGATCGATGCTTGGGAGACAGTGTTGAGGACACGGGAGATCGCCTTCGCCTGCGTACAAGGTATTCGCCAGGGAGATCTCGCTGACCTTCATCACGAACTCCTCAGTCACTCAGATAGCTACCTCGGCGCACTGCAAGTTCGGGTAGAGCGCCCCCTGCACAAGTTCCTCTACGGGGACTCCCCCACGTTCCGGATTACCGGCACAGACCTCCGGCTGCTGTACAGCGCGCGAGAGTACAGCGAGGAGTACGGGATCGAAGACCAACGGGATCACGGCCGGTTGTCCGAGTTGGAGGGCCTCGAGGGCTTTCGATCCGTTTCATGGGAAGAGGACGAGCAGCAAAGCGCTGAGGATCTACGTCAAGCCGAGTCCGACATGGCCGAGTTCTTTGGTGGCCTGTAGCGGCATCGGGCCCAGGAGCGTTGCCGCCGCCGGACAGGTCCTTACGGATGTCCGCCACGAGCGCACAGGCGATCTCAGCCAGGGTCTCGTCGCCGCCGACCATGAGTTCTGCCATGCCCCGGTGGGCGACGGCGTCGTAGAAGGCAAGTTCAGCAGGGCTAAGCGGCGGCTCGAAGCGTTCGCCACAGTCGGCTTCAGCCAGGAATCCCTGGATCATGGCGGCGAGTTCGGAGATCGCCTGGGCGCTGGTGAGCTGTCGGAGCATGGAGCGCCGCATGAGTGCCGTGCAGCAGACTTTGTCGGCTGTACCGTCCGAGACGGCCACTTCTGAGGCAGCCGACCTCTACCTGAAGTTCGGCCGCAAGGTCGCCCGTATCGACAGCTGACGAAGGAACCGGCTGGCCGTCCCTCCCATGCGAGGGGCAGCCCGTCGGTCCTTTGACCGGGAGGACTGAGCACCTACCTCCGCATGCAGCGCGGCCATATACAGTCGGCTGAAGCAGTGTCCCAGTGCCGGACCATCATCGAATCGCACTGACAACGCGTACGGCGCGATCACGGCTGCTGCTCCGGGCCAGCTCCCACGGAGCGAGAGCGATCGGTCCTGTCCCATGCCTTGTACGCGAACCGTTTCTGAATACCTTGTGCAAATCCGGCGCCACGCCCTACTCCTGGTCGGCGTGCTTGCCGTAGGCCAGCTCTTCCTCGGCCCCTACGCCTCCCAACAGTCCCCGGCCGCGGCACCCCGGCCCGTCGCAGACGGCCTGGCCATCGGGTGTGCGAAACGGCCCGCGGTCCGGGATGCCTCCCGATCTCCCGGATCGGCCCCAGGAGACCCGGGGTGATCAGGAATACTAGGCACGAGAACCCTCTGCGATCTTGCCTGAGCGCGCCGAAAAGCGTGCCATAAGGCCGGGTTCGGACCGGGATGTGAAGTGCTGATGGAGGAGCCTGCTCGGATGGCGACCACTATGGAATCTCCGCAAGGAGCACAGCCGAGTACGGCCGCCACGGCGGGTCTGCCGCCGGTGCCGGAGCCCGGCCAGGTGGTCAAAGTACGGGGCTCCACCTGGGCCGTCACCGACGTCCGCCGCCAGGGTCTGCCCCGCAGCCCCGCTGACGAGGGCGTACCCGGCCTCTCTCACGTGGTGAGCCTGCAGTCGCTGGAGGAGGACCGCCTCGGTCAGGAGCTCTCCGTGGTGTGGGAGCTGGAGGTCGGACACACCCTCGAGCCCGACCAGGGGCTCCCGGAGTCTGTGCGTTCCGATGACTTCGACGACCCGAACACCCTGGCCGCCTTCGTCGACGCCGTCCGGTGGGGCGCCGTGACCTCCGCCGACGCGGACTCGTTTCAGGCTCCGTTCCGCAGTGGCGCGAACGTGGAGGCCTATCAACTGGTGCCGCTGAGCCGCGCCCTGAAGTCGTCACGTACGAACCTGCTGCTCGCCGACGACGTCGGCCTGGGCAAGACCATCGAGGCCGGGCTGGTCGTACAGGAGCTGCTGCTCCGCCACCGCGCCCGCTCGGTGATCATCGTCTGTCCGCCAAGTCTGTCGCTGAAATGGCAGGACGAGATGCGGGAGAAGTTTGGTCTGGACTTCGTGATCGTCAACAGCGAGCTGATGGCGCGGGTACGGCGCAGCCACGGACTGAACGCGAACCCGTTCCGGCTGTTCCCCCGTGTGATCGTGAGCATGGCGTGGTTGCCTTCGCTGCGCGCCCAGCGCCTGCTGCGTGACGTCCTTGCCGACATGCGCGACTCCTCCACCGCCCGCCGTTACGCCTTCGACGTACTTGTCGTCGATGAGGCGCATCACGTGGCTCCGGCGAGCCCGACCACGGCGCCAGGGCAGCGCGGCTACGCCGTGGACAGCAAGCGGACCATCGCGACGACGAAGCTCGCCGAGGCCTGTGAGCACCGCCTGTTCCTGAGCGCGACGCCGCACAACGGCTACTCCGAGTCCTTCACCGCCCTCCTGGAGATGATCGACGGGCGTCGCTTCACCCGTGGCGCGAGCATCGACGAGAAGGCACTGCGCGAGGTCGGAGTGCGCCGTCTGAAGAGCGAGCTGCCCGAGAAGGGCTTCAAGGCCAGGAAGCTGGAGAGCCTGGTCTTCGATCCGACCGCGGAGGAGCAGCGGCAGTTCGAGCGGTTGGAGCTTCTCCTGGCCGAAAGCGCCCGGGCGAACGGCAAGGGCGCGGGCGGCGACATCGTCTCGATGCTGCTGAAGAAGCGTTTCCTGTCCAGCCCGTGGTCCTTCGCCCGCACCCTTGAGCTGTACGAGGGCGCCGAAGGCGGTGACCGCCAGCTCCAGATGGATGACGAGGACCAGTACTTCACCGAGGTCATGGGCAGCGGTCAGTCCGACGAGGAGGAGGGCGAGGCCGAGCACCCCGAGTTCACCGCGCTGCGTCAGACCAAGGGCTCCGACCCGCTGGTCACCGCGACGCAGAGCGAGATCGACTCGCTGATCGAGTGGGGCCGCGGCTACGAGCACAAGGCGGACTCCCGCCTGGAGGCGCTACTGACCTTCCTGAACGCCGTCTGCCGCCCGGACGGCACGCACTGGATGAACGAGCGAGTCGTGGTATTCACCGAGTACGCGGCCACCCTCGACTGGATCGCCGGTGTGCTGCGTCAGCGCGGCTACAACGACGTCCTGGAGATCATCCAGGGCTCGACCCCGGCCGAGGAGCGGGAGAGGATCCGTGCCCGCTTCACCGAGAGCCCCGACCGGCACAAGGTCCGGGTCCTGCTCGCCACCGACTCCGCCGGTGAGGGCATCGACCTGCAAACGCACTGCCACCGCCTGGTGAACTTCGACATCCCCTTCAATCCCTCCCGCTTGGAACAGCGCATCGGCCGCATCGACCGGTACGGGCAAACAGAGGATCCGAAGATCTTCCACTTCAAACCGGTCGACAGCTCCACCCGGTACGCCGCCGACATGCGATTCATGGGCATCATCGCCACCAAGGTCGGTACGGCCACCCAAGACCTGGGCAAGGTCAACCAGGTCATCGACGCCGAGATCCAGGAGCACTTCAGCCCCACCCGTTCCTCGCGCAAGGCCCACCCGTCTGCGCCAGACGCCGACAGCGAGGTCATCAACCGGGTCCTGGCCGGTGGCATGGAGCTCAACCGGCAGCTGACGAAGATGGCCGACACCTACGAGGACAGCAAGGTCGGCATGCACCTCACGCCCGCCAACGCGCGGCGCGTGGTGGACACCGCGCTGGCCCTGACCTCCCAGCCGCCGCTGATCGAGACCGGCGACGACCGCACCGAAGCCCAGGTCTTCGAGCTCCCCGCGCTCGGCCGCACCTGGCAGGCGGCCCTGCGCGGCCTGGACACCCGCCTGGAGCCCGGCGTCCTGCGCCCGGTCACCTTCGATGACAAGGCCGCGCAGAACCGCACCGACCTGGTCCACATCCACCTCGGCCACGCCCTGATGCAGCGCGCCACCCGCACCCTGCGCTCGGCCCTGTTCAGCGCGGAGTCACCGGTCAACCGGGTCACCGCAGTCGTCACCCCCGACCTGCCCGAGTCCTGCGTCGCGGCGGTCTCCCGGCTCGTTCTGGTCGGCCGCGGCGGGCTGCGCCTGCACGAGGAGGTCTTCCTCACCGGCATCCGCCTGCAGGGCCGGGCTCTGGCCGAGGCCAAGGTCGAACAGGTCCTGGACGAGACCCTGGACTCCACCGAATTGCACCTGGCCGACGACACCGTGCGGTCCCGCCTCGCCGACCAGTGGAACAGCTCCGATGCCCGACTGCGCGACCGCCTGCTGAACGCCATGGAACGAAAGAGCGCCGCCCGGCAGGAGAAGGTCACCGAGGCCCTCATCCAGCGCCGAGATGCCGACATCACCCGCGCCCACGAGATCTTCGACGCGTTCCGGATCAACCTGCGAGAGTCTCGCGATCGCTTGGAGCAGGAGATCCGCACCGAGGAGGAGCTGCTGTTCACCGATGACCAGCAGAAGCAGCGTCGCCGTGATCTGCACCACATGAACGAACGCCTCGACAGCCTGGAAGAGGAAGAGGCCCGCGAGGTCGCCATGATCCGCGAGCGCTACACCGACATCAAGCCATACGTGTCAGCCGCCGCGGTCGTGTTCGCCCTGACGCCCGAAGACGCCGCCTCTGGTGACGGCGCCGAGAAGAACGGAACGGTGAAAGCATGAGCGGCCGCAAGCGCCCCCCGAGCACCGCCGAGCTGCACCGCGCCTGGCTTGAACTCGTCGACACCGACGGCCCGTTCCTCGCCGTACCCGCCCTGGAACGCGTCTGGCCCCAGGGCATCCCTCAGCCCGAGGCCCGCGCCCTGGAAGCGGTCAAAGACGCCAAACCCGCCTTCGAGAAGGCCTGGGAGAACTGGGACGAGCACCCCGACGACCTGGCCGCCCTGGAGCTGTACCGCGAGGCCCGTGGCACCTGGGTCGACCTCGTACTGCGCCAGGGCCTGCGCTGGGGCGCCCACTACAGCGCGCCTGCCCCGGCCACCCCCGAGGTCCGCTCCCCCGACTACGCGGTCACCGTACGAGCCGACGGCGCGCTTGTACGGGGCGAAGACACCGGCGCTCTGGTCCTGGTCACCGACCCGGTCGCCTCCCTGCGCGACCCGCTCACCGACAACTGGTCGGCCAGTCCCATCGACCGCATGGAAGAACTCCTGCGCACCGCGAACGTCCCCATCGGCGTCGTCACCGACGGCCGCTGGTGGGCCGTCGTCAGCGCGCGCCCGCAGACCATGGCCGCTTCCGGGATCGTCGACGCCCAGACCTGGATCGAAGAACCCCCCACCCGAAACGCATTCTTCGCCCTCCTCCAGCTGCGCCGCCTCATCGGCGGAAAGCCGGCCGACCGCCTCACCGAGCTGTTCGGCGAGTCCGTCACCGCCGCCGAGAAGATCACCGAAGCGCTCGGCACCCAGGTCCGCCACGCCGTCGAACTCATCGTCCAAGCCCTGTCCGAAGGCGCCCTGGAAGCCCGCCGTCGCAACGAGCCCGACCCGCTGCCGGACAACCGCGGCGAGGTATACGAAGCCGCCGTCACCGTCATGATGCGCGTCGTCTTCCTCCTCTTCGCAGAAGAACGCGGACTACTCCCGCAGAGCCGCCTGTTCGCCATGGGCTACGGCATCAGCGACGAACTCGACCTCCTTGACCGCCGGGAGAAGGAGGAGGTCGAACAGGCCCTCGACGCCACAACCCTCACCTGGCACCGTCTCCTCGCCACTTCCCAGGCCCTCTACCGGGGCGCCTCCTTCGAGGACCTGCGCCTGCCCGAGTACGGCGGCTCGCTCTTCGACCCCAAGCGATTCCCCTTCCTCACCGCCCGCGACGCCCAGGACACCCTGGCCATCACGGTCAGCGACCGCGTCATGCTCGAAGTCCTGCGCGCCGTCCAGTACGCGAAACTACCGGGCGGAGATCGCCGGATCTCCTTCCGCGACATCGACGTCGAGCAGATCGGCTACATCTACGAGGGCCTGCTCGGCTACTCCTGCGAGCCGGTAGACGAGGTCGTCCTGGGACTGACCGGCAGCGCGGGATCCGAGCCCGAGATCCCCCTGGCCGTCCTGGAGGAACTCGCCGAGACCAAGACCACCGAGACCACCCTGGTGGAGGCGATCCTCGCCTGGGTCAAGCAGAACCAGCCGGCGGCGAAGCCGCCCACCAAGCCGACGCTGGTGAAGGCGCTGAAGGCGGGCGACACCCTCGACGATGCGGAGATCGCGCTCCGCGACGTCACCGAGGACGCCGAACTGCGCGAGCGGCTGCGGCCGTTCCTCGGCATCATCCGCCGCGACCTGCGCGGGCGTCCGTTCGTGGTCGAGCCGGGCGGCGTGCTGCTGGTCGAGACACCGTCGCGGGCCTCGGCCGGCGCGCACTACACGCCGCGCTCGCTCGCCGAGGAAGTCGTCAAGCACGCGTTGGAGCCCCTGGTCTACTCCCCCGGCCCGCACCAGAGTGCCGACCAGGACACCTGGGTCCCGATCTACGCCGACCAGATTCTCGACCTGCGTATCGCCGACATCGCCTGCGGGTCGGGGGCCTTCCTTGTCGCCGCCGCCCGGTACCTCGCCGACCGCCTCGTCGAAGCTTGGCGTCGCGAAGAGACCACCGGCGGCATGAGCCCGCACGATCTGCACGTCCACGCCATAAGGAGCGTCGTCGCCAGCTGCTTGTACGGCGCGGACATCAACGGCATGGCCGTCGAGATGTGCAAGCTGTCGCTGTGGCTGGTCTCCCTGGACCCGAAACTGCCGTTCTCCTTCGTCGACGACAAGGTGCTGCACGGCAACGCGCTCCTCGGGCTGACCAGCGCCAAGCAGCTGCGCGAACTGCACATCGCCCCGGATACGGCCGGGGCCCAGCTCAACATGTTCGGCCTGGACGTGGACGGCATCCTCGACCAGGCCGCCCGCCTGCGCCGCCAGCTCGCCACCGAGGTCGACGAAAACGACCCCCAGCGCTCAGCCGCCACCAAACGGCGACAGTGGCGGCGCTACCAGGAGATGACCGCTCAGCTCGCAGACGTGGCTGACGCGGTCGTCGCGGCGGGACTGCGGTGGGGCGGGAAGCCGGGCAAGCCCCTGCGCACGGCGTACGAGAATCTGCGGGTCGCCGTCGAGATGGCGTATCCGGCAGGGAACGCGACGGGCGAACGCAACTCGACGATGCTCGACGGCATCAAGGAAGCCGGACTCACCCCGACGGTCACGACGGACTACACACGGTGGAAGCCACTGCACTGGATCCTGGCCGTGCCCGACGTCATGGAGCGCGGCGGCTTCGATGCGATCATCGGCAACCCGCCGTTCCTCGGTGGGCAAAAGCTCACCGGCAGCATGGGGACGAACGTCCGCGACTGGTTCGTCAACACCCTCGCGGGCGGCCGGAAGGGCAGCGCCGACCTAGTGGCGTACTTCTTCCTGCGCGCCTACGCGCTACTCACCCAGCGGGGCGGGCTCGGACTGATCGCGACGAACACGGTCGCACAGGGCGACTCCCGGCAGGTCGGCCTCGACCGGCTCGCCGAGAACGGGTTCACCATCACGCGCGCGATCCAGAGCCGGTCATGGCCAGCGGCGAGCGCGAATCTGGAGTACGCGGCGGTGTGGGGCAGCCGGGGCAATCTCGCGCCTGAGGTCCCACGCGTCGCGGACGATGTCGAGGTGATGCGGATCACTACGCTTCTGGAAGCCGGAGGCAGGGTGGACGGTGCCCCCGTACGACTGAAGGAGAACACGGGCGTCGTCTTCCAGGGATTCATTACCCGAGGGCAGGGTTTCGCACTTGATCCTGAAGAAGCTGCGGCCTGGGTTCAGGCTGACGCCGAAACTGCGGATGTGGTCTTCCCATATCTCAATGGCGAGGACCTCAACTCACGCCCAGACCTGACTGCGACCCGTTGGGTCATTGACTTCAACGACCGCGCTGAAAGTCAGGCGGCACGATACTCGGCGCCGTATCAGCGGGTGCGCGAGCGAGTCATGCCTGAACGCCAGAAGATCAACCAGAAGGCAGTGCGTGAGCGCTGGTGGCAGTACGAGAAGACTCGGCCAGCCATGCGAAAGGCAGTCCGCGGCTTGGATGAGGTGCTCGTCATTGCCTTGGTCAGTAAAACCTTGATGCCGATGCGGGTACAAAACCGTCAGGTCTTCGGCAACGTCTTGGGCGTTTTCGCGATGGATTCGTATGCAGGCCAGGCGGTGTTGTCCTCATCACTGCACCAGGCATGGGCCATCAAATACGGCTCAACGATGCGCACAGACATCCGCTACGTACCGTCCGATGTGTTCGAGACGTTTCCTCGGCCGCAGGAGACGTCTCAACTTCTCTCAGCAGGCGCAGCACTTGACACCACCCGCCGCGAGATCATGCTCCGCCGCAACCTCGGCCTGACCAAGCTCTACAACCTGGTCAACGACCCCGCCATCCCCGACTCCGCCGACCTCGACGTAGCCCGTCTCCGCGCCCTCCACGTCGAGCTCGACCAAGCGGTCATGGCCGCCTATGGCTGGGACGACGTCCCCCTGGACCACGGTTTCCACACCTACCGCCAGATGGAGCGCTGGACCGTGAGCCCCGCTGCCCGCGTGGAGATCCTCGACCGGCTCCTCGAAGAGAACCACCGTCGCGCCGCCGCGCAGGGCGTTGTCAATCCCTCCGACCACAATGGCGGCGACGAGGACGACGATCAGGAAGGTGACGAGCGATGAGCACTCCCCCGCGCAGCGGCCAGCCGCACCGTGCTGCATCGGCCCGCCCCCCGGCGCCCGCCTTCCGTCTCGCCCACGATCCCGACGGCCGTTCCTGGACAGCCCGCGAGAACCTGGTCGACATCCTGGAGCGCGAGCTCCTCGGCCCCGCGAACGGCCCGGACGAGATCCTCGACGGTGTCCCGGACTCGGCCTACCTAGTCGGCCGAATCGCCCCGGTCCGCCTCACCGGCAGTCCAAGCGGACAGGACGATCCAAGCGAGGCCGGTTCCGAGGAGGCTGCGACCGACGTCGGTGACGCGGTGGACGCCTCCGGCAGCCGGGGTGTACCGGTCACCGCCGTCGATGAGAGCAGTGCGGGGTCGGAAGAGGACGAGGTCGAGGACCAGCCGCAGAAACGCGGGCTGATGATCCCGGCGTCGATGGGCTTGCGCTGCCAGATCCCGGACGATCTGAACGAGTTCACGGTGATCGCCTCCTGGGGCACGTACGAGCCGGTGAAGGAGAAGCGCGGCGAGGGAGGTCCCGAGGGCACCGGCACGGAAGACGGCACCACACCCCCGGCCCTCCGCCGTTTCCAGCGCACGCCGCACTCCATCGCAACGACGATCTCCGTGGCCGATCTGAAGCCGTCCCGGACGACCGAGATCCCCCTGAAGGACAAGATCGTCCTCCGTATTGACCGCTACGACGACGCGGAGCGCGGCTGCCGTCTCATCGAGGTGGCACTCTGCAACGACCGGGAAACGCCCCGGAAGATCCCGGTCGAGGCATGGCTGTACCAGACCGAACTGGAGGTCACCGCCGGCGGCGCGGAGGTGTTCCTGCCGGTCAATGACGTATTGCTCGACACCCGCCAGGAGTGGGACGACGAGCTGCGCCGCTTGAAGCTGCAGTACCGCAGCCGGCTGGAGTTCGCTGTCGGCCGCACCTGCTCGGTGGACTGGGACACGGACGAAGGCGCGCGCCGGGCCCGAAGCGTACGGACGACATGGCTGCCGGTCAGCGAGACGCCGCAGACCCGGGCCGAGGAGATCAGCTCGGCCCTGCTGGACATGGGCAAGTTGCAGGCAGCCTCGCCCGACGATCTGCGGGCCGGCCTTGAGCCGATCGTCGCCGGGTACGGGGCCTGGCTGGACGGCGAGGAGCGGCGGGCGGAGGCTCTTCCCGCGCATCTGCGGTCCGAAGGGCTCGACGCGGTGGCCGAGGCGCGACGCGTCCACCGGCAGCTGTCCGACGGCCTCGCGTTCCTGCTCTCAGACACGGAGGCCTTGCGCTGTTTCCGGTTCATGAACCGGGTGATGGCCGATCAGCGTGTGCAGTCGCAGGTCGCCGAGCGGCGGGCGGCCCGGCCGGAGGAGGGCATCGAGGAGGCACGAGAGGCGATCCTCGAGGAAAAGGGCGCACGGGCGCATTCCTGGCGTACCTTCCAGCTGGCCTTCGTGCTGATGCAGCTGCCCTTGCTGTCCGACCCGTCGGCCGAGAAGCGATCAGGGGATCTGGCCAAGGCGCAGTTGCTGTTCTTTCCGACCGGTGGTGGCAAGACCGAGGCGTATCTGGGTCTGGCGGCGTATACGTTCGCGGTACGGCGGCGGCAAGGCGTGGTGGAGTCCGACGGCGGGCCGTTGGACGGGTTGTCCGGCGTGGCCGTGCTGATGCGCTACACACTGCGGCTGCTGACCGCCCAGCAGTTCCAGCGCGCCACCGCGCTGGTCTGCGCGGCCGAGGTCGCACGCCGTGAAGACCCGGTGACCTGGGGCCAGGAGCCGTTCCGGATCGGCCTGTGGGTCGGCACGGATGTGAGCCCCAAACGGTACGACGAGGCAGCCAAGCAGATCGCGGACGCGCACAAGGGGTTCAGTTACCGGCTCACCGTGCTGCAGATCCAGCGCTGCCCCTGGTGCGGGACCCGGATCCAGGCCAGGGATGTGGGCACCGATCCCACTCTGCGGCGGGTGTACGTGTACTGCGGTGACGAGCTGGCCGAGTGTCCCTTCGCCGAGGGGGGCGAGGTCGCGGACGGTCTGCCGGTGCTCACGGTGGACGAGGAGATCTACCGGCTCGCGCCCTCGTTCGTGATCGCGACCGTGGACAAGTTCGCGCGCCTCGCCCGTGAGGGCGAGGCCGCCTCCCTCTTCGGGTACGTCTCGCGCCGCTGTGAGCGGCACGGTTTCGTCCACCCCGACTATCAGCACTGCGATATCAAGGACGGCAACAAGCATCCGAAGAAGGACGGCTGGCCAGCCGCCCCGGTGCATCCCGCGAACCGGCTGCGTCCTCCGGACCTGGTGATTCAGGACGAGCTGCACCTGATCAGTGGTGCGCTGGGTACGACGGTGGGCCTGTTCGAGGTGGCCGTCGATGTGATGACCGATTGGCGTACCGCCGAGGGCCGTCCAGTGCGTCCGCTCCTGGTCGCCTCCACCGCTACCGCCCGTAATGCGGCTGACCAGGTGCGTGCGCTGTACGGGCGGGACGTCACCATCTTCCCGCCGCAGGTCCTGGACGCCGGGAACACCTTCTTCTCCAAGGAGATGGAGATCTCGGAGAAGTCCCCCGGCCGGCGTTATATCGGCTTGAGTACGACCGGGGTGCGTCTGACGACCGCGGAGATCCGGATCGCCGAGGTGCTCCTGGCGGCCGGGCAGCTCCTCATGGACCGTTCCGGCAGCGCGGCCGACCCGTACATGGGTCTGGTCGGCTATTTCAGCGCCACCCGTGAACTGGCCGGTATGGCCCGGTATATGAGCGACGACATCCAGACCGCGCTCGCCAAGGGCCGCCCCTGGTCCCGGCTGCCGCGTCGCTTCGGTGCGAATTTCGGTTCGCTGCATGTGGCCGAACTGACCTCCCGGGTGGCCAGTGCGGACATTACCGCCACCCTGGACCAGATGGGTGTGGCCTTCGAACCGGCCTTCGACTCCACCGCGGGCAAAGCGAACCGCCGGGCGCTGCGGCAGGCGAAGAAGCAGGGGCCTGAGCGGGAGGTCAATCCGTACGACGTGGTACTCGCGACCTCGATGCTGCAGGTCGGTGTCGATGTGCCCCGCCTGGGACTAATGCTGGTGGTCGGTCAGCCGAAGAACACCGCCGAGTACATCCAGGCCTCGTCCCGGGTCGGCCGTGTCGAGGACAAGCCGGGCCTGGTGGTGGCACTCGGGAACTGGGCGCGTCCGCGCGATCTGGCGCACTTCGAGCAATTCAAGCACTACCACGAGACGTTCTACTCGCAGGTCGAAGCGCTGTCGGTGACCCCGTTCTCGGTGACCTCCCTGGAACGCGGTCTGGATGGCGTACTGGTCAGCGCAGCACGGGTGCTACAGGCGGCGAAGCCGCACGTACGGGAGGGACTGTCGCCGGAGGAGGGCGCGGGCCGGATCGAGGCCGAGCAGCACTTCGCCGGTGAGCTTCTCGACGCTCTGGTGCGCCGGATCGCACGGGCCGGGGACGAGGACGCGGCCGAGCGCGGTCGGCTGCGCCTTGAGAACCGTCTCGACCAGTGGGGCAATCGCCGCAAGTCCCTGGGCGAGCTGCGCAAGTCCCTCGTCTACGAGCGGGTGTTGGACGAGAGCCGTCACGACGCGCTGATGATGAGCGCGGAGAACGCAAAGGCGGGCATCGACTCGCGCGACGCCGCGCCGTTCGTCGTAGCGAACTCCATGCGTGAAGTGCAGCCGGAAATCAATCTGTTGGTGAGCCCGATCAAGGAGCGTCTGGTGTACCGCGCGCCCGACCATGCCCCGCAGTGGCGGATGCCGGAGGACCAGTCGTGAGTGACGAGAACCGCTTCATCTACGACGCATCCCGTGGCGTCGACCCGCTCGCCGATCTGGAGGAGGAGCAGGAGAAGGCCGCCAAGCACAACCGGGCGAAGGTCGGATCGGCGCGCCCCAGCTCCCTGCTTTACACCTACGGGCCCGGCGCGATCATGGATCTGCCGCAGTTCACGATCATGCCGACCGGTCTGGACGACTGGGACCGCATCTGGCGCCGCCGTGACTCCGCGCCCCCGCAGATCCATGCCCCGCGTCTGCGCGAGGTGGTGCGGATGATGCTGCGTTCACCGGATGTCCAGCTGCGCCCCTACCCCTGGCAGCCGAAGAAGCACATGCGCTCCGCCGAGGGCAATGACCTCGGCGTCCCCTCCCGGGTCTTCCCGCAGTGGCTGCGCTGCACCGGCTGCGACATGCTCGGGCTGCTCGCCCAGTTCGACTACAAGAACACCCATCCCTTCCGCACCGACCTCGCCGTCTTCGAGCACGCCAAGTGCACCGGCCGCGCCGGTGACGGTGCCCGGAAGGCGATGCGCCGCACCGCCATCCCGGCCCGCTATCTCCTGGCCTGCGCCGACGGTCACCTCGACGAGTTCCCCTACGACCTGTGGGTGCACCATGGCCGGCCCTGCGAAGTGGCCGAGCTGCCCGCGCTGAAGATGGAGGACCGAACGGCGGGCAAGGGTGCCTCGGCCGTGATCAAGTGCGCCTCCTGCAACCAGCGGCGTCCCATGGGCGAGGCCCAGGGCGAGGCCGGACAGCGCAAACTCCCCCTCTGCCGGGGCCGCCACCCGCACCTGGACGCCTTCGAGCCCAAGGGCTGCAACAGCCAGACCAAGCTGATGCTGGTCGGCGCCTCCAACCTGTGGTTCCCCGCCACTCAAGCGATCATCGTCATGCCCGAGTCGAAAGAAGAGAAGGCCAACGACCTCGCCGACCGAGTCCGTACCGCACTGGGCGAGAAGCTCGGCAAGTGGCGCCACAACCTCGACATGATCCGCGACCTCCTCGACGGCAAGGTCGACGTCACCGGCCTGACCGACCACGACCTGGAACAGGTCCTCGCCACCGCCTCCGCTCCGGTCGCCACCCCCGAGGAGCAGGAGGAACAACTCCGCGACTGGGACCCAGTGGACCTGCTGGTCCCCGAATGGCGCTACCTGCTCCGCGACATCCTCTCCACCCGCGTCGAGGACCCCAAGAGCGGCCTGACCCTCGCCACCAGGGAACGCGGCCCACAACTACGCCCCGAGGTCGGCCGCGTCCTCGCCGTCGAACGCCTCCGCAAAGTCAACGCCCTGGTCGGCTTCACCCGCATCGACGACATGGACCGCGTCGGTGACCTCCCGCGCCGCCTCGCCCCCCTCACCCGCGCCCCGCGCCCGGCCTGGACCGTGGCCACCGAGGACCGCGGCGAAGGCATCTTCCTCCAGCTCGACGAAACCGCCGTCGCCGCCTGGGAGAAGCGCATCCTCGACACCGACCTCTGGGAACTCCACCGCGCCTCCCACGAACGCAACTTCAACCGCCGCTTCTCCGAGACCGCCGTCCACGTCCATCCCGACACCCGCCTGCGCCCCCCGCGCTACTGGCTGGTCCACACCTTCGCCCACATCCTCATCCGCGAAGCTGCCCTGACCTGCGGCTACTCCGCGGCCAGCCTCAGCGAACGCCTTTACGCCTGGCCAGCCGCCGAAGGCCGCGACCCCGCCGCCGGCCTTCTCATCTGCACCACCGCCTCCGACAGCGACGGCACTCTCGGCGGCCTGGTCCAGCTCAGCGAACCCGACCGGCTCCAACGCCTCGTCGCCAGTGCCCTCCACAAGGCCGAGCGCTGTTCCTCCGACCCCGTCTGCGCCATGCGCACCCCGCAGGACCCCGAGGACTTCCTCCACGGCGCCGCCTGCCACTGCTGCGTCATGGCCTCGGAAACCTCCTGCGAACGCGCCAACCGCTTCCTCGACCGCCGCTTCCTTCTCGACCTCCCCGGCGGCAGCGGCCTCGGTTTCTTCCCCACTCATGGATGAAGCCACCGCAGCCAGACGACTCGGGCAACTCCTCACCGGCACCGAGGCCAAGGACGTAGCGGACAGACTCGCCGACGGCGACACCCTGACCGCCGCCCTCAAGGTGATCGCCGTCGGCCACCGTGCCGAATGCCGCGGTCTGCTGGAGCTTCTCGGCGCCGACGCCGCCACCCGCACCGCCGCCGAGACCCGGCGCATCCTGGCCCTGCGCGCGATCGAGGGCGCCCGTGCCTTGCCCACCACGCTCACTCCGCTGTGGACCATGCCCGGCCATCTCGCTCAGAGCGGCCCCCTGACCTCTTCCGTACCTCAACTCGTGAACACCGCCCGCCACAGCATCACCTGTTCCACCTTCAACTTTCAGCGCACCTCCGGGCTCTGGACGTCACTGCGGAGGGCCGCGCAGCGCGGAGATCTCGCCGTACGCGTCTACCTGGACGCCAAGGCGGCCGACGGCAACGGCCAGCGGGCATGGGGTCCGTCCAGCATCGAGGTCGCCGAGCAGTTGAGCCCGGCCGAAATCTGGCGGACCAAGACCTTCGACGGGAAGTACGTCCGAAACCATGCCAAGTTCCTGATAATCGACCACCACCTGCTGCTGGTAACCAGCGCCAACTTCTCCTGGAGCGCGGAGAACGCCAATGTCGAATTCGGCGTCCTGGTGGACAATCCGAACCTCGCCGAAGCGGTGGAGCGTGAACTCTTCGAGACCCAGGAGACGCTGTACGAGCGCGTCGTAGCGGCGTAGCGAATCAGCCCGGCTACTTCCTCGTGCTGGCCATCGCGTCAGCCAGCACTCAAGCCCACTGTTTGCCTTGTCGGCTGTGCAATCGACCGGCTACTGTCCGCTGATGCCCAGCACTTCCGACCGTGTTCGAAACCTGATGGAACAATCAGGACTGGACCTCGACGCCTTCGCCGAGCGAGCAGACCTGGAGGCCACGCAACTCGCCGAGTCACTCAGTGGTGTGAGCCCCTTCTCCGTAGGCGACCTCGCATCCATCGCCGAGGCATTCGACGTCTCGATGGACTTCCTGCTCACCGGAGCCGAACCCCCGCTCGCTGTTGCGGCGAGGACCACCACCGGCGAGGCCGCACAAGCCATAGAGGCAGCACGGGAGTACACGTCCCGGCGCGCGGATCTGGGCACGCTCGGCTATCCGCAGCCTTGGCGGCCCGTCACCAAGAAAGTGCTCGCTATCGGCAGCTACAAGGCTCGGGGAGAGAGCCTGGCGCAGGTAGCCCTTGAGGAGGTCGCGCGCCGCAGCCACTCAATCTCCGAAGGTGATCTGGCGGAGCTGATCGAGGACGTCTTCGGCGCCGATGTAGCTGTTGTCCAGCACAGCGACGGCTTTGACGGCCTCACGGGAACCACCGACGACGCCAAGCTCATCCTCCTGGCCGCTACATCCGCCCCCGCACGTCAGCGCTTCACCCTTGCCCATGAACTCGGCCACCTCCTCGCCGGCGACAACCAGTCTGTCCACCTCGACCGGGACATCTTCGCGCCCGCTCAGAAGCGGGATCCGAGCGAGCAGTGCGCGAACGCCTTCGCATCCGCCTTCCTCATGCCCGAGGACACCCTTCGAGGAGCCATCAAGGCCACAGGCCTGAGCCGCGAAAGCTTCGCCACCCTGGCCTGCGAACTGATGGTCAGCCCCACCAGCCTGGCGTACCGGATGCTCCACTTGCGAATGGTCGACTCCGGCATGTGCGATCGCTTCAAGCGGATGACGGCCGTCGAGGCCGCGGAACTCGCTGGTCGTGGCGAGGAGTTCGACAGGCGCACAAGGCTCTCGCAGCAGCCCCGGCTACCCGGGCTGCTCGCACGCGACACACTCGCCGCCTACAAGGCCGGCAAGTCCACGCTGCGCCCTTACGCCACGCTGCTCGGCATCGATGTGGACGAACTCAGGAATAGGATCGAGACGGAGCAGAGGACCGGCGGTGTCGCATGAGCGAATTCCTGTTCCCTGACAACACCGTCCTGTGCAATTTCGCCGCCATCGAGCGCCTCGAAATCCTCCGCGCAGTACTCGGCGGCCGCGGCAGGTGGACCCAGAGCGTGGCGCGAGAAGCCCGAAGGTCGGCACGTTGGCTCCCGGCCCTGCAGAACATCCAACTGCAGGGCTGGCTCGGCGAAGCACTCAGAGTCACGGACGCAGCGGACGCGGCCCGCATACGCCGCATCCGCACCGCCGTGTTCGGCGGCTCCGACGACCGCCCCCTGCAACACCTCGGCGAGGCCGAAACCTGCTACGTCATCACACACTGGGCCGAGTTCGAAAACGCCTGCTGGATATCGGACGACCGAGAGTCGCTGAACTACGCCCGCGAGCAGGGCCTGCGTACAGCGGAAACACTCGACATGATGCAGCAGGCCGTCAAGGCGGGCTTGATCACAGCGCAGGACGGCTTCGACCTCATGCAGAAGATGCAGGACGAGGACCGTCACCCGCGAATGCCCAGATCGGTCACCGAACTCGCGTAGCTCCCGGGCCATTCCGATCGTGGGCTTTACCCCAACTTACCTTGCGACAGGCGCTATTGGCGCTGCGGCGCGACGAGTCCGCGTGGTAGAAGTCTGATGCTGGCTCCACACTCTTCCTGCTTCCGCCGACCAACCGACCTCGGACACTAGGAGCTCTTGGCCGTGCCACCCACTCTGTACCGCGATACGGGTTACACGCTCCGGCACCTGATCGAGAACATCGAAGGCGGCCGGATCGGACTCCCGGATATTCAGCGGCCGTTCGTCTGGTCGGCGGCGAAGACTCGGGATCTCTTCGACTCGATGTATCGGGGCTACCCGATCGGCACCCTGATGTTCTGGGAGACCGGAGCCGAGGTGGGGACACGGCAGATCGGGACGGAAGTTGGGGATCGGGCACCCCAGCTGTTGGTCGTTGACGGACAGCAGCGGCTCACCGCCCTCTTCGCCGTCCTGACAGGCCGCAAGATCGTCACCAAGTCCTTCGAAGAGATCAACGTGCGCATCGCCTTTCGTCCGGAGGATCAGACGTTCGAGGTCACAGATGCGGCGATCGAGCGTGACGCCCACTTCATTCCGGACATCACCGCACTCTGGACCCAAGGCGGTTACAAGCCCACCGTCCGGAAGTTCTTCCAACGCCTGGAACAGGCAAGCAGACAGGCCCTGTCCGACGCCGCCAAGGACGAACTCGAAGAACGAATAGACCGAGTCCGAGACCCGCACGAGTTTCGCTTTCAGGTGGTGGAGCTGGGCGCTTCGGCCGACGAGGAGCAGGTAGCCGACATCTTCGTTCGCATCAACTCCGAGGGCGTGAAGCTCAACCAGTCCGACTTCATCCTCACCCTGATGTCGGTGCACTGGGAGAAGGGCCGGCGCCAGCTCGAAGATTTCAGCCGGGCCGCGGTGATCGCGGGACTCCCAGGCCCGAGCCCTCGGAACGCCTTCCTGGATCCCCGGCCAGACCAACTCCTGCGCGTCGCGGTCGCTGTGGCCTTCAGGCGTGCCCGACTGCAGCACGTCTACAGCGTCCTGCGGGGCAAGGACCTCGAAACCGGCAAGGTCACCGTCACACGGCGACAGGAGCAGTTCGACCGGTTGGCCAAAGCGCACACGAAGGTCCTGGACCTGACCAACTGGCACGAATTCTTTCAGTGCGTCACGGAGGCCGGATTTCGAAGCCGCAAGATGATCACCTCCGACAACGCCCTGCTGTACGGCTATACGATCTGGCTGATCGGACACCACGACTTCGGGTTGACGGCCGACGAACTCCGTCCGGTGATCGCACGCTGGTTCTTCATGGCGCACACCACCGGCCGGTACTCCAACTCCCCAGAGTCGCAGATGGAGTTCGACCTGGGGCGGATCGGCAGTCTGCCTCACGGCGACGGCCAAGCCTTCTCCGCGGAACTCGACCGCATCATCGCGGCGAACTTCACTGGCGACTACTGGAACATTTCGCTGCCGAACCGGCTGGACACCTCCTCGTCGCGCTCACCGGTGCTGTTCGCCTACCAGGCTGCGCTGAACATTCTCGACGCCGAAATGCTGTGCGGCAGCCTACGAATCCGTGATCTTCTGGACCCCTCGGTCAAACCGGCCAAGGGCGTCGATCGGTACCACCTGTTCCACCCCAAGACGCTCGCCGGGCTGGGCATCACCGACCGGCGGCAGGTCAACGCCATCGCCAACATGGCTTACGTGACATGGCCGGCAAGCGAGATGACCAACACCGACGCGCCGCACGACTACTGGCCGAGGATCACCGACGCGATGGACCCGGTGGTACTCGAGCGGCAGGTACGTTGGCACGCGCTCCCAGTCGGCTGGGAGCAGCTTGACTACCCGACCTTCCTGGAACGGCGGCGCCAGCTGATCGCCCGGGTGGTGCAGGAAGCGTTCGAGAGCCTTATCAAGGAACGGCCTGCGTATGTCCCCACCGCGTCGGCCGACATCATCACCGCCGGCGAGTCCCAGAGCACCGAATTCAAGGCCAGTGCCCGCTGGAACGTGTACACGCAACAAGCCGACAAATCCTTACGGCACAACATCGTCAAGGCTGTCTGCGGTTTCCTGAACGGCGAAGGCGGCAATCTGTTCATCGGTGTGGCCGACGACTCGACTGTCCTCGGCATCGAGAGCGATCTCGCCACCCTGGAGTCGCAGGCCAGTGTTGACGGGTACGAGCTCTTCGTACGCCAACTCCTGGACAACGGTCTGTCCACCCCGACAGCGACCACCGTCCGCGTCCACTTCCCCGAAGTGTCCGGCCAGGTCGTCTGTCAGATCAGTGTTGCCGCGGCGGGTCGACCGGTGTTCGCCAAGCCCACGAAGGGCGGCAACGAGGCAACCGACTTCTGGGTCCGGGTCGGCAACGCCACCAAGCAACTCCACGGCGACGACCTCCTGCGCTACCAGGAGGAACACTGGGGGTGAGAGTCCATCGCCGAAGGTCACGATACGCATGAAGCCATACGGATTGTCAGATCTTGCGGATAGCCTGTCGGCGTGTACGACATAACGGACCCGGTTGCCGCGCGTCACGCGGCCAAAGCCGCTGAGCAGGAGCGGTTGGCACGTGCGCGTGACCGCAGGGAGAACCAGGCTGTCTCTGGAGTCAGCGGTTTCGTTCAGCGCAAGTGGCGTTGGCTCGGCGTCGGAGGCGGCGAGGCAGTCGAGTCGGTGCTCGCGATGCTCACGGAGGCGGTGGCTGCGACCGAAGTACCCAGTGCGGAGCGAGCGATCCTCGAGCGGGCCCTGCAGGGGGACCCTGACCGCGAGGCCCTGATGCCCGCGGTGCACGCGGGTTTGAGCGCCATGCCGCCGGAGTCGGTCCTCGCTCATCTGCGGAGCCTCTGGGCCGCTGATGTGCGATGGCTTAACGAGGCCGGCCTGGACCGGTGCAGGCTGCTGTGCTCTACGGCGCCCGGCTTGGACCTCGTCAGTAAGCGTTCCCACGCGGTCGCGGGCGGACCAGCCTTCTCCCTCTTCGCGACCGCAGCGACACGCGGCGCCGTCCCCGTACCGAATCGCTTTCTCGACGAGCTTCTCCCTTGGGCACCCCTCTCCGTCCTCGACGATCTGATCGACCACGGGGGCCTCGTGCGCGAGGATGCGCCCTGGACAAAGCGGGATGAGGGGGAAGCCCTCTACCTCCTCGCGCGTCTAGCTCCTGGCCAGGTCACAAGCGAGCAGGCCAAGCGCCGCAACTGGCAGGCCTACTTGCGGCGGCAGTCCTTTCTGCTCGGCGAGACCCTGGTCCGCCAAGAACCGGACGATGTATGGGACCTGCTGTGCGACGTCGTAATGGATGGCGACGTGACCTCCATGGCCGCGCTCGATGCCGCCCTGCCCCGAGCCCAGCAGGTCGAATTACGCGATCTCAAGTCGGGTGCTCTGTCCGGGCAGTGGCCGGCGGGCATGGTCGAAGACCGTGGACTCTGGCTGCTGATGGCCACTCTCTGGAGCCCAGGAGAGCTCGTAGACGCTGGGCGGAGTCCGTTCTACGCCCTCGTCGCCGTGAACCGTGCGTACGATTTGGTCAAGACTGGTGGCTTAGAGGCTGCGGCCCGGCAGGCTCGCTCCCTCACCCGGGACGGCTCGGGCAGCCGCAAGGTTCCCGTGGAGCTGGTGCAGGAGGGCTACGCCCTTGCAGCGTACGCGGCGGCGAGGCAGAGCGAACAAGCCGATTCGCGCACGGAACGCGACAAGCTTCTCGAGGCCGCAGAGGACTACGTCGACAGGGCCGCCGCACAGGGCGGAGCCGTCGCCGAAAGCAACCTTCGGCTCTTCCGCGCCTGGAGAGGGATGAGAAGAAACGACCGCGGTCCGTTCAGCAACCCCTTCCTCGACATCGGCCTGGAACACGGAGCCGACGGTTGGGAGCAGCGCTGCAGGGAGATATTCCGACAGCACGAGGGCGATGCGAAAGCCCAGTCGCAACTGAACATGGCCGAGGAACGCATCCGTGGTGCACAGCGCGGGGAAGCAGGTTGGGACGTCTTCTACCAACTACCGCTCGACAGATCCCGGTATGTTCTGCCATCCCAGGTGCCGCAGCATCTGGTGCCCCAGGTGGAAGCCATGCCCCGTCGAACTCCGGTGACAAGCGGCAGCGAGCTGGAGGCCATCCGTGCCCGTGCCGCAGTAGAACTCCTCGCCAACTTCCGCACCACCGCGCCGCGCCTCGACCGCCACAGCTCCACACAATGACCCGACCAACGCCATCGCCTTGCCCCAACATCCGTCCGAACCAGACAGAACAGCCCTGATGCCTCCCAAGAAGAAGATCCCCAAAAGAGAGCGACCGCACCGTCTCTGCCCTGCGTGCGGCCAGACGCAACCCGGTGCGCATGACTCGCCGCCACCGCACAGGCCCGGAGGCCTGAAGCGCCGTAAGGAGCGACGGCAACGGACGGGTATTTCGGTCAATCCCGCGGAGGCCAGTGTCGCCGAGGCTCCTCCTGGACCTGATCCGATCGACGCGATGACGGTCATCAAGGGGGTGGCGGCCCGCGTACCGGAGGCTCTTGAGGCCGCGGGGTCCGACGAGGGGCCCCCAGCCAGTGCGCTCACCGCGGCGGTGCGCCGAGCAGTCCTGGACGAGTTCCGTACTCGCGCCCAGTTCTCCGGGCATCTTGCCGAGATCGACGCTCTGCTCTGGTCCAGGGCTGGGGCGAGCCGCGAGGCCATCGAGGGCGCGATGACAGGGCACCTGCGGGAGCTCCGGCTGCTACGGGTCACAGAGCCGGAAGAGAGCGACCGGTTCGTGGTGACCGAAGGCGAGGGAGACGCCTTCGAGCTGCTGAGTCCGGCCTATGTGGACGAGTTGACGGGGAAGGTCATTCTCGCGGGGCAGCTGCGGCGCGTTGCCGGACCCGCGGATGTGCAGGCGGGGGAAGAAGCATGACGGCAGCCGGAATCGACTTCGGGACCACCAACTCAGTCGCCGCGCAGTGGAACGGCGAATATGTCGAAGTACTGGAGATCGGCGGGCAGGGCCTAGACGCCAACTGGGGGCGCCGGGGGTTCGAGCTGCTCTACCCGTCGGTTGTCGGAACGAGTTCTCTGCGGCCGGGCGCCCTGTTCGGTTGGGAGGCGAAGCTCCGCTCCGAGCAAGCCGTCGAGGCGTGCAAGAGGATGTTGCGCGAGGAGCCGTTCGTCAAGCTCGGCGGCGAGCGGTTCGCCGCTACCACGGCCGCCGCCGGTGTCTTCCATGCCATCGCGGGAGCGGCGGAAGAGGAGGCCGCTACCGAGATCCGCGAGGCCGTCATCACCGTGCCCGCCAACGCGACGGGGGCAGCCCGCTTCCGGACACGTGAGGCCGCGCGAGCCGCAGGGATCACGGTCCGCACCCTGTTGAACGAACCGACAGCGGCGGCGATCGCCTACGCACACGAGATGGAGGTCGACGGCGAGTTCCTGGTCTTCGACTGGGGTGGCGGCACAATGGACGCCACCCTCCTCCTGCACGACGACGGCTTCTTCGACGAGAAGGCAAGCCGAGGCGTCAACCGCCTGGGCGGCCTGGAGATCGACGCCCGACTGCGCCGCATGGTCCTCGACCGCGCACCCTCACAGGGGCGTTGGAGCGATTCCGAGAAGCGAGCGTTCGCCCTGGAGATCGAGCGGGCCAAGATCCTGCTGTCCCACCAGGAATCAGTCGGCATCCGCACCCCCGACGGCGCCCACGTCGAAATCGGACAGGACGAGTTCTCGGAGGCCATCCAGGACCTCATCAACCGTGCGCTCGACCCGGTGGAGAAGTGCCTGGAGCAGGCGCGGATCGATCCGCAGGACCTCACCGCGGTGTTGATGATTGGCGGCAGCAGCCAGATCCCCGCCGTGCGCGCCGCCGTCGCAGAGGCACTCGACTGCGAACTCGTGGACACCGCCCTCTGCGACCCGATGACCGCGGTGGCCCAGGGCGCGGCGATCAGCGCCGCCGCGATGGACGGCGAGCTGAAGAGCATCATCCGCGTGGTCAACGCACACGCCCTGGGAACCGTCACCAAAGACCGCGGGGGCAGACGGAGCTTCAGCGCCCTCATCGACCGCAACCAGCGGTTGCCTCAACAACGCATGAAGTCGTACGAACCGACCAAGCACAACGTCTCGCAGTTGACCGTCGAGGTCTGGGAGGGCGACCCGGACCGTGAGGTCGACCATCCGGACAACGTGAAACTGACCGACCTCGTCCTGACATACCCCGAGCCTTGCAAGGCCGAAGACGGTGTCTTCGACTTGGAGTACACCTACAGCAAGGAAGGTCTACTGACCGTCACAGCGACTCTCCAGAAGACCGGCCAGGTCGTCCTCGACGGCGAGGTGAAGGTCTTCGGGG
Source organism: Streptomyces sp. NPDC048436 (assembly GCF_043200355.1). NCBI lineage: Bacteria > Bacillati > Actinomycetota > Actinomycetes > Kitasatosporales > Streptomycetaceae > Streptomyces > Streptomyces sp. NPDC048436. Next base: position 808,552 of record NZ_JBICXP010000003.1, on the reverse strand, counting down.
ACGGAAACGTTCTGCCGGAAGTGAAGGAGGAACTCGACCGGCTGCTCGCCCTCACCTCTCCCGTCCGGTCTACGGCCGCCCCGACTCATCCCCAGCAGTCGCAGGCCAATGGACACAGCGCGAATGTGGCCAAACCCGCTCCACCGCGTTCCACCCCTCACTCGGTCGGTCAGAAGGCCGACACGGCACCACTCGTCGTCGACGGATCCAATCTCGCCTGGAACGGGCGGCCGCCACGTGCGTCCGGCGGCAAGCCGAGCTTCGCGGCTCTGGAGACGGCCGTGCGGTCCCTGCAGTTCAAGCACCCTCAGCGCGACATCCACGTAGTAGTCGACGCCACCCTCCGGCACGACGTCACTGCTGGGGAACGGCCGTCCGTCGAGGCGGCCATCGCCGACGGAACCGTGGTACAGCCGCCGGCCGGTACTGAGGGCCGAGGCGACGCCCTAGTGATCAGCATCGCCGACGAAGTAGGTGGGGTGATCGTCTCGAACGACAACTTCGCACCGTTCCAGCGGGCCAATCCATGGCTGCGGAACGCGGGACGAGTCATCGGAGCCACCCACACGCAGGGAGTGTGGGTCTTCAATCGACGGGTCCCAAATCCTATTGCGCCACCCCAGCGGAGGTAGATCGATCCGTGCGTCGGGTGCCGGGAAGACGCCCGTGTCCGCCTGCGTCGGGGCCGTTGGAGCAGTACGCGGCCCGGTTCGACGACCTCTTCTTCAGTCTGGCCCAGCGGCGGGGTTTCCGCGAGTATCTGACCGGGCTGCTGGCGCCGCGGGAGCGGAACAAGACGATCACGTGCCTGGCAGGGGCGGAGCCGGTGGCGGGTGCGGGGATGCCGGGGGTGCAGCGTCTGCAGTTCTTCCTGTCCGAGTCCCCCTGGGAGGCCGAGTAGATCGGCAACCGGCGGCTCGAGCTGCTGCGCGAGCAGGCGGCGACGGCTCCGCACACGGCAGTGGCTGGGCCGGCTGGGCAAGACGGACAACGGCATCGTCACGGTGACCACGGTATGGACCGACGGCCGCGTGTACTACCCGCTGCACGTGCACGCGACCCCTTACACCCCCGCCCACCACTTCACCCGCACCGGCTCCGCCCCGGCCTTCCCCACAAAACCACAGATCGGTGCCGCTCTCGCGGTCCGCGGGGGGGGGGGGGGGGGAGGCAGGCTTCGGCTGCCGGGCGGTGGTCGCCGACTGCGCCTACTCCGTCAGCGACGACTGGTACCTCGCCCAGTGCGAGGCCGCCCTGGCCTACGTGGTCGCGCTCAAACCGCACCGCGTCACCCGGGCACGAGCCAACCAACCGCACGCCCCCGTCGACGCAGCCCGCGCCATGACCTGGCGCAACGCTAAACATCCCGGCGACTGCACACCAGTTGAGCGTCACTTCCGCGACGGCCATACCAAAACCTGGTGGGCCGCCGATGCCCGCCTCGGCGGCTACGGCCCCCACGCACCCTGCCGCCTGGTCGTGGCCCACCAACCCGGCCACCCTGCCGGAGAAGGCCACCTGGTACCTGACCACCAACCTGCCCCACCCCAACGCCGCCCGCGCCTCCACCAGCCCACACCCGCCGGCCGGCCTCACCGAGATCCTCCGCCTCTGCGTTCTGCGGCCGTGGATCGAGCAGAGCTACAAGCAGATCAAGGACGAACTCGGCTGGGCCGACTTCCAGGTCCGCACCGACCGCGCCATCCGCCGCCACCAGACCCAGGTCAACTGCGCCATCGCCTTCTACTGGCACCAGTGGTTCGCCCCGCCCGGACCCGTGGACGCCATCGCTCCGGCCCCATGCCCCGCTTTCCCGAACACCGGGGCGCCTAACCCTCACCACTGACGCCCCTGTGAAACTACACGCAATTCCCCATCGGCAGCGCCACCTTCCCCGCCCAACTGTTCGACGGGGCAAAGAGATCTCCCAGGCGCCCGTGCCGATGGTCTGCGTGGAAAACCACAGCACCTATCGAACCCTGCTCAAAGTGCTACGTGCCAGGACTCCGGCACCCTGGGCGGCTGTCGCGTGGGTGCAGGGCCGCAACACCGCCCCCCCTCGAATCCATCTCCGCCCTCCCGTTTCCGGTCATGCGCCTCGACTACATGGGAGACCTGGACTCAACCGGCCTGAAAATCGCGGCAACGGTATGCGCGATCGTCCACGACGCCAGTGTCGAAGCAGGCCCGGCACAAAGACTGTGGGCGCTACTGCTGGCCCAGCCATCGCGTGAGGGAGAACGGGCTGGCAGCCAAGAGGTCCCGTGCAGCATCCGCTTGGCTCCCGGAAGACCTCCGAGAGCAGGCCCGTCGACTTCTTATTGCAGGACGCAGAATTCCTCAGGAAGCCCTGCGCGCCGAACTTCTCCTCGATGTCCCCCTGCTCTGAGCGGCTTCAGGGTTGCCGGTGTCGGCGGCGACAGAAGCCTGGCTCATCCAGTACTTCCGTGTAATCGATCATGCCCGTCAGCGAAGACCCGGTCTGCCATCTCATCATCCTGATGCAACAGGTTTCTTAGCTCGGTGGTCTTCGCACGGACGGAGACAACATCCGTGAACTCCTCGTCGCGAATGTAGACGATCGACCGCATGTTTTCGCCGGAGTTTGCGACCATGCCACACTCCAGGACGGGGCGGCCGTTGCTGCCTGTTACTTCCAGATTGTGGCGGCAGTGGTCAAAGTGCGGCCCGGTCTCGGTGCAGTCGCGGTAGCTCGGACAGGCGTGTTGCTCGCGGCGTTCGCAGGAGATGAGCTCGGCGATGGCACTGATGGCGGCTATTGGGTCGGGGGAGCCGGCGACGACATCGATAACTCCCCCGTAAAAGGCGTCGAGGGCTGGGCTGCCGAGCCCGATCGCGCCAGCAGCGACATGGTCGGCCTCAAGCTGGGCAATGACGTGCGCGGCGGAGAGCGAGGTCATGCTGTCACCTCTGCTTCGACTCCGGTTCGCTTGGCGAGGTAAAGGAAGACGGCGCTGATCCCGGCCAGCGGGTCGCTGCCGGGCGCCAGCGGCGCGCAGACGATCACCGCATTGATGAAGACCTCAATGCGTTCGTCGAGGCGTCCGGCTTCCCGCATGCGGGTACGGAAGCCTTCCATGACCTCGCTGACGGCGTCGGTGCGATCGGTACTGTCAGCGCACGAAGCACACAACCCGTACTGCTCGCCGGTCTTGCCGGAGCGGACCGTGACGGCTGGGCCGCCCTCGTAGACGCACACGGAGGTGTCGGTGAGTGTCATACCGGTGTCACCTCATGATGCGTGAGGACGTGGTTGAGGGCTGAGAGGCGAAGGTGCGGGTCCTGGTCGACGGGGACGACGAAGACCCGATCGCCGTTCAATTCCACGTAGGCGGCGACGTAGCTTTCACGGAGTTTATGATCCAGTGTGGATAGGTCCCACGCCACCACCCGGAGTCCGTACTCAGCGGTGAGCGCCTCGAACGCCATCACCGGGTTGGTTTTGACGTAGCTAGAGTGATTCAGGTTGTCGTTGTCTGACGCAAGAACCTCTCCGACTGTCCGGTGCTTTGAACCGTGGGACTCCGTGCGCCTGGCGTCGGGGATTGTCGCTGCCGTCTTCGGCATACTGCGCCTCCTGGGAGAGGATAAAGGGCTGTTGTCTCGTGGCGGGGATGAGAGCTGCGGCTGAGTTCCCTGTCTTGATAGATGTCCCGTGGGGCACGGTCGAGGTGGAAGCCTCGTTCGAGGGGGGCCGCTCCCGGATGCAGGTCACCTCTTGGTGATTTGCGGGTAAAATGCGCCGCTTCAGTTCGGCAGCCATGCTCTCCAGTCCATTTGCGAAGCCGTTGCTCAACATCACCGCGTCGGGCGCGCCGGGAGAATCTGGAATCGCTGGGTTGGGTTGCGGAAGCGAAGAGAGTGAGGATGACGGCTGGGGTGCCGAATGGCAGCAGCAGCGCCCCGTTGGTCCGTCGGCCCTTCCTCGTCTAGGGAAGAGTGACCCCCTTACGAGAGGTCAAGCCACTCAGTCGACGTGATCCCTTCCAGCAGCGGCGTCTTGAGTACAAGCGGTACGCCCGTCAGATCACCCAGGTGCTGCGCGAACGGGAGCGGGAATGCCCTCGTGTCGTTGCTTCGGCCGAAGCCAAGGCCACAGTGAGCCAGTTCCTCATCGAGGGGCACCAGTCCAAGTACGGCTACGTTCGCGCCGTGCTGCGGCCCCACGAAGGGCGCGATGACTTTCTGCCCAACTCGCTCGTCACCAGCCCGCAGCGCGCCGAGATCAAACGCCGTGTCCTGACGGCTTTGGCAGACGGGACGCGGAAGCAGTCGATGGCGTCGCAAGCGTTTGGAGCGGGGTGAGTCCCGCCACTGTGCCCCAGGTGCGGCGCCCGTAGCCATGGCCAAACTCACCGAGGAACAGCGCCAGTGTCGGCAACGTGCCACCGCCCGCGCTCGGCACCAGGCCCTCGCTGCCGAGCGGGAAGACCGACAGGACAGGGTGCAACAAGACAGATGGGCGCGGGACGGAAAACGACGCCTGTCGTAGCAGGCCCGCGATTCGGGGCTGCTCAGCGAGGCGAACGAGGCCAGGAACAGGGCCCGTTTGAGCATCTTCTTGCCGCCGCGGGGCGGTCCTTCGCCCCGGATGGAGGTTCCCGATCAGCGGGTGGTGGGGGTCAGTCCCGCGTAAGAGGCCAGGTGGGCGGCGGTGGGGAACGCGCCGGCATCGCCGACCTCGGCCAGGATGCGAGCACCGGTCCTGACCGCGACCCCGGGCATGGAGGTCAGGACCTTCGCGAGAGGGTGGGCCCCCAGCAGGGCGGCGACCCGTATCTCCAGGATGTCCGGTGAGCGACCGTAACAAGGATGTGGAGACCCTCGCCCTGCGCCATCAGTTCGTCATCCTGGAGCGGCAACTAGGCACGAAACGGACTACGTTCACTGCGCAAAGCCGGGCGCCCCTGGTCGTCTCCTGATGTCACTACCCCGTCAGGTTTTGCGCCGGCCCCCATTACTGAACCGGCCCGACACGACGCTGCCCGGCACCTCGCTCTGATCAAGCCGCATCATGCCCGCAGCGGGGGCTGAGCCACTTGTCAGGGTGCAGCCAGCAATCGCCGACCGCTTGGCCATGAGCCGTCAGAACAGCCGAGGCCCGGTCGCGTCCCACTGCCAGCGCGGCATGCGTGTTCCCGACACCGAACGAGCAACGAACACCGCTGTCCTTCCGGAGCTTTGCACTACGGCATGCATGGGCCCATCACCGAAGGTTCTATTGCTCCATCCGGCGCAGCCCGCCACGCCAGGGCGCCGTAGCCCAGTAAGCCTGCGCCTGGAACCCGCCGAAGTAACTGCCCAGGACGTGTGGTGTCCTCCAGACGCCGACGCTGCGCCACTGAGCAGCAACTGCAGGCGCCCACCGGTACCGAAGCGAGATTCGATGCCCGTCTAGCAGCGATGCAAAAGCGACAAACGCAGCACTCGTTACCTCTGCCAGAAGGCCCGATGCGGACACCCTTGGACCGTGCGCTATCGCGAACCGCGCAGCGCCGGAGGCCGCCAACGTGAACGGAGCTTCGAGAATAAGTGGCAGGCAGACGCCTACGCCGCACGATTGCAACGAGACAAGTACGACGGTCTCTTCCTCGACCCCCGAGCGGACAAATCCCCTTGCGCGCCTACGCCAAGCAATGGTTGCAACGCCAGGTCATCTGCGACTCCACCTACCGCAACTACGAGAGCTTTCTGCGCATCCACGTGCTCCCACCGCTCGGAGATCGGCCCATCGCCGGAATCGAGCGATGCGACATCGACGTGCTCGTCACTGCCCTTGGCCAGGATCTGGCCGCGAGCACGGTACGCGACCGCATGAAGACGGTCTCGAGCCTTTTTCAAAGCGCTGTCAAAGACAAGCGACGGCCCGATGACCCCACCGACGGCGTCAAACTCCCCCGCAGGGCATCCCCCGCGCTCGACGAGGACCTGCTGCCCACCCTGCAAGAAGTCGATCTGATCGCTGAGCACATCTCGCCGCACTATCGGCTGACCGTTTACCTGCAAGCTGGGGCGGGGCTACGGATCAGCGAGGCCCTCGCCTTCACAGCCGACTGCCACCGCTCCGAATTTCTGCGGCTGCGCCGACAGGTCAGTGCCAAGGGGCACCGCATGGACTGCGCAACGCGGTTCGTGCCGCTCAAGCACCGCTCCGCCAAGGAGTACCGGGACGTCCCGCTGCCACCTTTCCTCAATCAAGAGATCGAGGCGCATCTACGCATGTGGGGTACGTCGAGCGGTCCGGCCACGAGGTGCTGTTCGCGCCACGCGTCCGCGGAAAGGGGACCATGCCCACGGCCACCACGTACGCCTACCACTTCCGTAAGGCACTCCGGGACGCAGAACTCGTCCACCCCGACGGCACCCCTTGGTACACGCCGCACTGCCTGCGCCATTTCTTCGCCTCCAGTGCCCTGGGCCACGGCATTCCCGTACACGAAGTCTCCCGCTGGCTCGGACACCGGTCGATCAAGACCACGGTCGACATCTACGGCCACCTCATCCCCGCCTCCTGGGAACGCTGCCGAACGATCATGCAGGCAGCGCTGCGGCCCCCACGTGCCTGACGGCCGACACCGCGACACCCGCATCTTCAAGACCGACAAGGCCGTCCACCGCTTCGTCGGGAAACCTCGCCAAGCGCCCCGGACCTTCATACTCCTCGGGCTGTTCTATCCCCGGCGCGGCATCGCCGACTGCTTCCAGGACGAGTTGTTCCCGCTGTAGCTCAGAGAAGCTCCAGCCACCCGCGCCTCCGACGGATTTTGAACCTCTCGCTTCCGCATTCAACAATTCCATGCGTCCCGCAACCACGATCACCGAAAAAGCGACATACCCGCCAAACGGAACCGGACATGGGGTCAAGGATTCGCATGGCCCCATATCCCGGCCTCCGGATATGGGGTCACCGCTTCACTCCCAAGAAACCGAATATGTGCGCAGCCGCCCGAGTGGGAGCAAACAGGTAAGGGGTCGTGTGGGGGCGTGCTCCCGCTCCCCGCTCCCACCTGGGAGCGACCGGGCAACAGAAAAAGGGCCGTTCGAAAACGGCCCTTCACCTGCGACGTTCGATAGTTCGAACTAGTCGGGACGACAGGATTTGAACCTGCGACCCCTTGACCCCCAGTCAAGTGCGCTACCAAGCTGCGCCACGTCCCGGTGCCCGTGTGACCTGGGGTTTCCCCTGGCCGAACGTGCACCGAAACAATACCGCACTCCGGGCGGTGATCGCTCACACCTTTCGCGGGGCGTTGACCTCAAGCCTACTTGAGGTTGCACGCTCTGTGTCATGACGACCACCACGGAACCCGGATACGACTACGGACACGCAGATCTCTCCCGCCTCATGGCGCTGATGACAGGGGACGAGAAGCACGGGCCCGCCGCGACCTCCACTCTCGACGCGCTCTGGGTCCTCTACGACCGGGTGCTCAGGGTCACGCCCGAGCGCGTGGACGATCCGGAGCGCGATCGGTTTCTGCTCTCCAAGGGGCATGGGCCCATGGCGTACTACGCCGTCCTCGCCGCCAAGGGCTTCGTACCCGTCGACTGGCTGGAGGGGTTCGGGGCGTACGACTCTCCGCTGGGGCATCACCCGGACCGGGTGCTCGTGCCGGGGGTCGAGATCGGGAGTGGGTCGCTCGGGCATGGGCTGCCGATCGCCGTCGGGACCGCGCTCGGGCTTCGGGCGCAGGGGAACCGGGACGCGCGGGTGTGGGTCCTCGTGGGGGATGCCGAGCTGGACGAGGGCAGCAATCACGAAGCGATCGCCTTCGCCGGGCCGGCCGGGCTCGAACAGCTGCACACCGTCGTGATCGACAACGCCTCCGCGCGCCATGCGCGGCCCGGTGGCATCGCCGCGCGCTTCGAGGTGGCGGGGTGGTCCACCGCGACCGTCGACGGTCGCGATCACGACGCGCTGTACGCGGCGTTCACCGCGCCGCATCCGGGCCGGCCGCGGGTGGTCGTGGCCCAGGTCGAGCCGAAGGGTGGCGTGGGCGCGCCCACGCCTGCTCGAGGGTGATCGGTCGTCCGCCGTCCGCGTGGCCCCGAACGGCTTCGTTTCCGCTTCTCTTGGAAGGTTCCTCTGTCATGGACACCATGCGTGATCGCTTCGCCCCCGTCGTCTCCCGTTTGCTCGACGAGGATCCTCGCGTCGCCGTCGTCCTCGCCGAGATCGGCACGGACGTATTCAAGGAGACGCAGCGCAAGCACCCGGACCGGGTCATCAATGTCGGCATCCGGGAGCAGTTGCTCATCGGGGCCGGGGCCGGGCTCGCGCTCGCCGGGCTGCGGCCCGTCGTACACACGTTCGCGAGCTTTCTCGTGGAGCGGCCGTTCGAGCAGGTCAAGCTGGACTTCGGGCATCAGGGCGTGGGCGGGGTACTGGTCAGCGCGGCCGCCTCCTTCGACTGGCCCGCCGGTGGTTTTACGCACATGTCGCCGGGCGATGTGGCGCTGCTCGACACGCTCGACGGCTGGACCGTGCAGGTGCCGGGGCATCCCGACGAGGCCGAGACGCTGCTGCGACACGCTGTCGCCGCGGGCGACGACAAGGTGTACGTCCGGCTCTCGGAGCAGTCCAACGGGCGTGGGCTGCCGGTCGACGGGAAGCACTTCCACACCGTGCGTGAGGGGGGCGGCGGGGTCGTGATCGCCGTCGGGCCGATGCTGGACAACGTACTCGCCGCGAGTGAGGGGCTCGATCTCACCGTGCTGTACGCGACCACGGTGCGGCCCTTCGACGTCGAGGCGCTGCGGCGGGCGACGGCGGCCGGGGCGGTGGCCGATGTCGTGGTCGTCGAGCCCTATCTGGCCGGGACCTCCACCGCCGCCGCGAACGACGCCCTCGCCGATGTCCCGCACCGGGTGCTCGGGCTCGGTGTCGGCCGTGCCGAGCTGCGCCGCTATGGGCAGGTCGACGAGCACATGGCCGCGCATGGGCTCGACGTACGGTCCTTGCGTGAGCGGATCACCGGCTTTCTGGGGGCGCGGGCTCTCGTATAGCGGACTCTCGTGTGGCGGGCTCTCGTACAGCGGGCTCTCGTGTGGCGGGCTCTCGATCGGCCGTTCTCACTTCGCGCGTCGGCCCGCCGCCTGAGACCGGGTTTCTGGCATCCACCCGCACCAACCCGCGTATCGCGGGCACCGACAGCATCGCCAGGCATACGACGACCGTCGTCACCGCGCCCGTGATCAGTACCTGTTCCGTGCCGAAGGCGTTCGCTGCGGGGCCCGCGAGGGCCTGGCCGACCGGTAGCAGGGCGATGGATCCCGCGACGTCGTAGGCGTGGATGCGGTTGAGGACGTCGGGGGGCACCTGGGTCTGGACGCTCGTCGCCCACATCACGCCCCAGAAGGAGAGTCCGGCGCCCGCGACCGCGGCGCCCGCCGCCATCAGCGGGACGCCCAGCTGGGCGCCGACCGCCGCGGGGAACGCGCAGTAGCCGATCAGGGCGACGGAGCCCGCGCGGAGCATGCGGTGGGGGCGCAGCCGCAGGGCGACCAGGCCGCCGAGTACGGTGCCGGCGCCCAGGGCGGAGTTGATCAGGCCGTACGCGCCTGAGCCGTGCTCCTGGACGACGAGGGTCGCCACGAGGGGCGTGAGCGGGCCCGTCGTCGTGATCATCAGGAGGCAGAAGATGGCGATGACGCCCCACAGCCAGGTGTGGGACCTGAACTCCCGCCAGCCCTGCACCAGATCGGCCCGGAAGCCGTTGCTGTGCGGGAGCGCACCGGGGAGTGCGGGTGGCAGGCGGAGGAGGAGCAGGCACAGGGCGCTCAGGCCGTACGTTCCCGCGTGCGCGGCGAAGACGGCGCCGGGCGAGGCGAAGGCCACGAGGACGCCCGCTACGGCCGGTCCTGCCAGGGCCGCGGCCGACTCGGCCACGCGTATCGCGCCGTTGGCCTTCTGGACGTCGGTGGCGAGGCGCGGGACCGTGCTGGCGACGCCGGGCTGGAAGAGGGCACCCGCGGCGCCGTTGACCGCGCCGATCACGCAGATCTGCCAGAGGACGACGTGGCCGGTGAAGAAGAGGACCGCCGCGACGGACTGCGTGCCGAGCCGGACGGCGTCGGCGCCGATCATCAGCAGGCGGGTGCTTACGCGGTCGGCGAAGACTCCGCCGAAGATCACGAGCCCCGCGAAGCAGACGGTCGTGGCGGCCATCGCGAGTCCTACGGCACCCGCGCCATGCCCGTGCTGGAGCAGTCCCGCGGCGAGCGCGACGGGCAGCATGGTGTCGCCGAGCTTGGCCACGGATCGCGCCGCGAAGAAGAAGCCGAAGTCCCGCGACCAGATGCTCTGGCGGTCCCTGCTGGGCCGCCGTGCGCCCGTGCGGTCGTCCCTGCTGGGCTGCCGTGCCTCCTTGCGGTCGTCCCCGCTGGGCGGCCGTGCCTCCTTGCGGCCCCCGCTCGGCGTGCGTTCGCCCTGGCGGCCCCCGCCGGGCGGACGTGCACCCTCGCCGTCATCCCCGCCAGGCAGCCGTGCCTCCTTGCGGCCCCCGCTCAGCGGCCGTTCGCCCTGGCGGCTCCCGCCAGGCATCCATTCGCCCTTGCGGCCGCCGCCGGGCAGCCGCGCGCCCTCCCCGTCATCCCCGCCGGGCAGCCGTGCACCCTTGCGGTCGCCACGCGTTCCGGCATCCTTCCGGTCGCCAGGCGCACCCGCGTCCGTGGGGCCCCCGGGCACTTCCATGCCCTCCTGGCCACCACGCGTTCCGGCATCCTTCCGGTCGCCAGGCGCACCCGCGTCCGTCCGGCGGCCGGGCGTTTCCGTGCCCTTCCGGTCGCCAAGGGGCCCGGCGGCCGTCCCACGGCCAGGCACTCCCGTACCCTCCCCGCCGCCAGGCACTCCCGTACCCTCTCGGCCGCCACGCGCCTCCCCGTCGTCCCGGCCGACGTCGATCCATTTGCCCCCTGACGGCACCCCTGTCCCCTCCCCCGGCAGAAGCGGCGGGCCCGCAGTCCACGGGTCTCGACCTCCGTGCCGCCCCGGATCATGACACGGGGCACTGACAGCGGACGACCGGATTTGGTCGCCTGGCGCCGGGCATAGATCGTCCTGCTGAGGCCTGCTGACCGCCTGCTGACTGCCTGCTGACGGGGCAGAAGATGCCGTGGCGGAGCGAGGTGAGGAGCCGCCGCCCGCACCCCGGCTCCATCCCCCACTCCTCAGCGAGCGCGCGAGGCGCGGGCTAGGTCTTGATGAGCGGCGCGTCCCGCGTCAACTCCCGGAAACCGACGCCGTAGTACAGCCCCCGCGCCTGCGGATGCCCCGGCGCGCCCAGGCAGGCGACCGTCACATGGGTGGCACCCGCCGACCGGGCCACGCGCATCCCGTGCAGAAGCATCGCCCTTCCCAGGCCCAGACGCCGGTAGTCCGGGCGCGTCCCTACCGGCTCGAACTCGGCCGTCTTGTTCGCTTCGTCCAGCCACATGATCGTCGAGGACGCCATCGTTCCGTCCGGTGCCTCCACCAGGATGTGCAGGTCGCCGCGGTACCCCGTCGTCTGCCGGACGCCCTGGTAGGCCTCCACCGTGTACGTCGATCGGGGCCAGGCGTCCAGGTGGGCCTGGACCGCGGCCTTCGGCCCGGCCTCGTCGGCGGTGCGGAACCGGAAACCGTCCGGCAGCACCGGCTGTTCCACGTCGGTGAGGTCTCGCTCGTTGAGCTGGGTCCAGGAACCGGTGTCGCCGAGCGCCGCGGGGTCGGTCTCATAGCCGTGCGCCGCCCAGCGCTTCAGTGCGAACTCATCGGCGGCGCTCGGCATCACCGTACGTTCGAGGTCGGCAGCCGCAGCGTCGTACCAGTCGATCACCTCGTCGACGAGGCCCGCGTGATCGGGATGGATCTGATACGCCAGATAGGCGCCGGTGCCGGACACCTCCTTCCCCGACCGGTGCGGAAGTTGGGCCCATCCCCACGCCACCAGCTCCCCGCCGGAGAACCACAGCCGACGCGTCCAGCCCGCCCCGGCTCCGGCGTGCCCCTTGCCCCAGTTCCAGGCCAGCTCGCCGAACGTCGCGTCACCGTTCACGAGGTCCGGGCGGATGGCGGTGACACGCTGGGCCAGGCCCTGCATGAGCCGCACGTCCACGGCGGTAACAAGCTCGGCATTCGACATAGTGCGCCACTGTGTCAGGACTCCGCAGAGCCGTCGAGCCGTTTTCAGGAGCCCCTGGGCATGGCAGCCAGCCACCCGGCACCAACGCACTAGCCCACCGGCGGGACCCCCAACTCCGGGTAGGACTCCAGGAGTCGGGTGGGAGCGGCCTGGCGCCAGGAGTCGGCGAGGATGTCGGTCAGCTCACCCTTGTCGAGGGCCGAGAGCCGGGCGCGGACCCACGCGAACATCGCCTCGTGATCGGCGATCCAGAACTTCCCCGGCTCCGCCAGGACCAACTCGTCGCGCTCCTCCTTCGGGCACCGAACGGCGATGGACGTCTCGTCCTCGGGAAGCGTGGCGAACATCTTTCCGGCCACCCGGAAGGTGGGCATGCTCCAGGCGATCTTCTCCGTCGTATCCGGCAGGGCCAGCGCGATACGGCGTACGTCGTCGCCCGTGACCTGGGCTTTGGCATGAGTCCGAGACATGCCCTGAACGGTAGCCAACGCCACTGACAGCGGGCCCCCGGCCGACGACGCGCCTCACAGCACGTGCTTGTCCAGCCACGCCCTCAGATCCTCCTGCACCTCGTCCCTGTTGGTCTCATTGAGGATCTCGTGGCGCGCCCCTTCATACCCCCGCCAGGTGAGGTCGTCCGCCCCCAAGTACCGGAAGTCCTCCACGAGTTCATGGACCAGCGTCATGCCCTGGTTGCAGGGGTCCTCGGTGCCGACGGCGATGTGGACGGGCAGGTCCGCCGGGATCCGGGCCAGATTGCGCGGGTCGTTCATCTTGCGCACGGCACGTACCCAGTCCAGGCAGAGCCCGGCGGAGAAGGGAAATCCGCAGCGCTCGTCGGCAACGTACGCATCGACCTCGGCCTCGTCTCGCGTGAGCCACTCGAAGCCGGTGCGCTGCGCGTACGGGTCGTTGAAGGCGGCGAAGAGCTCGGGGAGGTACGAGGAGAGCGCCGCGCGGCCCTCCTCGGCGATCTCGCGCTCCAGGCGGGCGATCGACTCGTCGACCCCGACCCCGGGCAGGGAGCGGAACGTCCCGGAGAGGATCAGGCCCGCGAGGTCGTCGGCGTACTCCTGGACGTAGTCCCGGGCCAGATGCGACCCCATGCTGTGGCCGAGCAGGAAGACCGGGGTTCCGGGGTACAGGGTGCGTACTTGGTCGCCGATCGCCTTCAGGTCGTCGACGATGGCGCGCCAACTGTCGCCCGACGAGCCGGGGGTGCCAGGCGTCTCATCCGAACCGGAAGACGTGTCCGTCACCCCGTACCCACCCGTCGCCTGTGCCGTCGCCCCATGTCCCCGGTGGTCGGAGGCGATGACTCCGTAGCCGTGCGAGGTCAGGTGGCGCGCGAAGCGGTCGTAGCGCAGGGCGTGCTCGCCCGCGCCGTGCGCGATCTGCACGAAGGCGCGCGGCCTGCCGCCGTCGGGCAGCCAGGTGTACGTGGCGACGGGTACGCCGTCCGCCGCGTTCACGAGTCCAGCGGTATACGCGGCGGGGGCGGGCGCGGAGGCAGACGCGGGGGCGGCGGTCGAGGCTTGGTCAGGCATTGCGGAAGGCTCCCCTGTACGGATTGCTTCAGTTCCTGGTCCTGAGACCCTCCCCCGCCTGCGGGGCCTCATACCAGTGCCGCGCAAACCGGATCCCGCAGCACCGCCGCCCGGCAACTCGGATCCCGCAGCACCCCCGCCCGCCGAACCCGATCCCGCAGCACCCCTGCCCCCCCCCGACCGCTCCCTCCTCACGCCAGGCCCTTCCGACCCATTGACCCTCCGTCAGAGCGGAACCTACGCTGAGCAACGCGCAAGGGAAAGCGCTTTCTAGCCGCGCTTCCCAGCCCTCGCGCACTCGCGCAACTCGCACTCACCGCAAACCCGGCTACCGGCAGCCGTCTCCACCCGCCAGCCCAGGGAGCGCCATGAGTTCCACGAGTACCACCGCGCCCAGACGCAACCCCCTCCGGCCCAGATCCGGACCCCACGCGCCAAGACCCCGCCCCCTCCTCGCGATCCTCGCCCTGCTGGCCCTGGTCATCGGCCTCGGCCTCGGCCTCACCGCACCGCCTCCCGCGTCGGCGCAACCGGATACGAACGACGCCCCCTTCCGCGTCCTCGTCTTCTCCAAGGTCACGAACTTCCCCCACGACTCGATATCCGCCGGCGTCGAGGCCATCAAGAGGCTGGGCAGTGAGAACGGCTTCGAAGTGGAGGCCACGGACGACGCGTCCGCCTTCACCGACGCCAACCTCGCCCGCTTCCAGGCCATCGTCTTCAACAACACCAACTCCACCCCGGAGAAGGGCGATCTGCTCGACGCCGAGCAGCGCGCGGCCTTCCAGAAGTACGTCCGCGCGGGCGGCGGCTGGGTCGGTCTGCACGCGGCGTCCGCCAGTGAGCGGGACTGGGGCTGGTACGAGGGGCTTGTCGGCGCGATCTTCGACAAGCACCCCGAGGTACAGACCGGGCGGATCAAGGTCCTCGACCACGCGCACCCCTCCACCAAGGGCCTTCCCGAGCTCTGGGAGCGTACGGAGGAGTGGTACAACTGGCGCGCGAATCCCACGGGGAAGGTGCACACGCTCGCCCAGGTCAAGGTGCGCGACGGTGTCACCGGGCTCGACGAGGGCGTCGACCAGCCGTGGTCCTGGTGCCAGAACTATGACGGCGGACGCTCCTGGTACACGGCGGGCGGGCACGCCAAGTCGGCCTTCCAGGAAGAGGGCTTCCTGAAGCACATCCTCGGCGGCATCGAGTGGGCCGCCGGCAACAAGCCCGGCGACTGCACCGCCACCAAGACCGGCGCCTTCCAGCGCACGCCGCTCGCCACCAACGACCTGGCCGACCCCTTCGAGCTGGCCGTGGCCCCCGACCGCCGGGTGTTCTTCATCCAGCGCACCGGGAAGCTGAAGATCATCGACCAGGAGACGCTGAAGGTTTCCACGGCGCTCGACTTCGACTACACCCCCGAGATGACGAGCCAGTCGGACGGGCTGCTCGGCCTCGCGCTCGACCCGAAGTTCGAGGACAACCACTGGGTCTATCTCCTGAACTCCGACAAGACCGAGAAACGCATCAATCTCTCGCGCTTCACCGAAGCGGGCGGAAAGATCGATCCGGCCACGGAGAAGCGGCTCTTGACCATTCCCACGTGGCGTGGCGAGGGCCGGGCGAACTCGCACATGGCGGGCTCGATCGCCTTCGACAAGAAGGGAGACCTGTACATCGCGACGGGTGACAACACCGATCCGTTCGCGTCGGACGGATTCAGCCCGATCGACGAGCGCGAAGGCCGCCGCGCCTGGGACGCGCAAGGCACAGCCGGCAATACGAACGACCTGCGGGGAAAGGTGCTGCGGGTCACCCCGAAGGACGACGGTACGTATGCCGTGCCCGAGGGGAATCTCTTCGCGCCGGGAACGGACAAGACCCGGTCCGAGATCTATGCGATGGGCATGCGCAACCCCTTCCGCATCACCACCGACCCGCTGAGCGGCGCCCTGCTGATGGCCGACTACGGGCCCGACGCCAAGGCCGCCGTCGCCGACCGGGGCCCCGAGGGGACCGTCGAGTTCAACCGCATCACCAAGGCGGGCAATTACGGCTGGCCCTACTGCGTCGGCGACAACACCCCGTTCAACGACTACGACTTCGCAGCGAAGAAGTCGGGCGCGAAATTCGACTGCGCGAAGATCGTGAACGATTCGCCGAACAACACGGGCCTGCGCGATCTGCCGCCCGCGAAGCCCGCGAACGTCTGGTACGCCTACTCCGCCTCCGAGCAGTTCCCCGAACTCGGTACGGGCGGCGGCGGTCCGATGAGCGGCCCCGTCTATGACTACGACGCCGCCAACACGTACAAGACCAAGTTCCCCGAGTACTTCGAGGGAAAGTGGTTCAACTACGAGCTGACGCGGCAGTGGTTCAAGGTCTTCTCGATGCAGGAGAAGGACCAGACGTTCACCGACCCGCGCTTTGCCCCCGCGAAGGCGGGCGATCTCCAGTCGGTCAACTCCATTTTCGGCGACATGAAATGGAATCAGCCTTTCGACGCCGACTTCGGTCCTGACGGCGCGATGTACGTCATCGACTTCGGGCTCGGCAGCGGCACGGGCCGTGGTGGCGGCAACGAAGGCGCGGGCATCTACCGCATCGACTACGTGGCGGACGGACGGCTGCCGGACGCCCGCGTCAAGGCCACTCCGGACAACGGCAGGACGCCCCTTGAGGTGAAGTTCTCCAGCGAGGGTTCGGGACTGCCCGGCGGTAAGCCCGTCACGTACGCGTGGGACTTCGACGGCGACGGCACGACCGACTCGACCGAGGCGAACCCGACTCACACATACACCAAGAAGGGGCAGTTCAGCGCGCGCCTGAAGGTCACGGGTCAGGACGAGCTGAGCAGTCTGGCCGTGCAGGAGATCACCGTGGGGAACACCCGGCCCGTGGTGAGCATCCAACAGCCGCCCAACGGCGGGACGTTCAGCTTCGGCGACACGATTCCGTTCAAGATCAAGGTGACGGACAGGGAGGACGGTCCTGTCGACTGCAAGAAGGTCGTCGTCCAGTCCCAGCTCGGGCACGACACCCATCTGCATCCGCTGGACAACTACACCGGCTGCACGGGCGAGATCGTGACGGACGCCGGGGACAGCCACGGGCCGGGCCAGAACCTCTACTACGGGATCACGGCCCAGTACGAGGACAAGGGCGCGCCCGGGGTGCCCGCCCTGACCGGTTCCGCCTCCCTGACGCTGCGGACCTCCTTCCGCGAGGCCGAGCACCGCACCGCCACCGGCGGCGCGCACAACGGCGTCGACATCGGTGACCGCGCGGACGCGTCCGGCGGCAAGCGGATCATCGAGATCGAGGACGGGGACTGGGTCTCCTTCGACCCGGTGCACCTCAAGGGCGTCGACTCCGTGACGGTGGGGGCCTCTTCGGGCGGTCTCGGTGGTGACATCGAGTTCCGCGCCGGGTCACCGACGGGCGACCTGCTCGGCAAGGTGAGCGTGCCGAACACGGGCGGCTGGGGCAATTTCGTCTCGCCGACGACCGAACTGGCCGACCACGACGGCACGACGAAGCTGTACGCCGTCTTCACCAACCCGGAGTGGTCTTCCGACAAGGCCGATCTCCTCTCGGTCGACTGGCTGCGCTTCAACGGCCCCGG
The DNA here is from genome assembly GCF_043200355.1 of Streptomyces sp. NPDC048436. Classification (NCBI taxonomy): domain Bacteria; kingdom Bacillati; phylum Actinomycetota; class Actinomycetes; order Kitasatosporales; family Streptomycetaceae; genus Streptomyces; species Streptomyces sp. NPDC048436. The sequence goes on along the minus strand of NZ_JBICXP010000003.1, from coordinate 791,243 downwards.
AGTCGAGAAGAGGGCAGGGGCGAAGGTGACGGTCAAGGCGGCCCCGGGCAGCGGCACGGCGCCCCTCACCGTCAAGCTCACCAGCACGGTGCGGCTCCCCCAGGGCCGCACCGCGGCCTCGTACCACTGGGACTTCGGCGACAACTCCAAGCCCGGTGGTGCGGAGAGCGGCAACGCCGAGCACGCGTACGCGCGCGCGGGGACGTACACGGCGCATCTGACCGTCACCGACGACAAGGGCGACACGACGACCGGCGCTGTCCGGATCACGGCGAAGTGAGGAGGCCGACCATGGAGAGAAGAACCGGTCCGAACGGGACCAGACGCGCCTTTCTCGGTACGTCGATGGGGCTCGCGGCAGCGCTCGGTACCGCACTGCCCGCGCGCGCGGGTGAGGCGTCACGGTGCCGGCGCATCCCGCGCGGTGGCATCGGCATGCACCTCTACACCATGCGCAACGTCCTCGCGCAGGACTTCGCGGGCACCCTGGAGCGGCTCGCCGGCATCGGGTACGCGACCGTGGGCGTGAGCGGCCGGCACGGGTACGGCGCCGCCGACATCCGGCGGATGCTCGACGCGGTGGGCCTGCGGGCGGTCCTGGAGCACGTCTCGTACGACATCCTCAAGGGCAGCGGCCTGCCGCGGGCCCTGGAGGATCTGCACACCCTCGGCGCGAAGTGGCCGGTGGTGCCGAGCCTGCCCGGCGCGCTGCACACACCGGACGGATTCCGGGAAGCGACACGGCAGTTCAACAGGATCGGGCAGGCCTCGCGCGACGCGGGGCTCGGCCCGGTCCTTTTCCACAACCACGGCACGGACCATGTGGTGGTGGACGGCACGAGCCTGTACGACATCCTGCTCACCGAGACCGATCCTCATCTGGTCGGCTTCGAACTGGACGTGTACTGGGCGGCGAAGGGCGGCGCGGATCCGGGGACGTACTTCGTACGTCATCCGCGACGGTTCCCCGCGCTGCACGTGAAGGACATGGCACCGGACGGCGACTTCGCCGACGTCGGCTCGGGGACGCTGGACTTCGCCGCGATGTTCGACCACGCGCGCGTGGGCGGCGTCAAGCAGTGGCTGGTGGAGCACGACAGCCCCGCCGATCCGTTCGCCACGGCGCGGAACAGTTACGCGTATCTGGCGGCGCTGCGGTACTGACGTGCCCGGTCCGGTCGGGGTGCGCCCGAACCACCCACCTTCTTAAAGAAGAGTGTCGTCGGGTGGAGTGCCCCGGCCGGGTCCGTCGCGTAGTCCGGGATCATCCCGGCCTCCGTCCAACCCCCGGACCGGTAGAGGGACTCGGCGGGGCTGCCGGTCTCCGTGTCCAGGACCAGGAGGGTCACGCCCGCGTCCGCCGCCGCCTGTTCCGCGGTGGCCAGGAGCGTGCGGGCAAGGCCCTGGCCGCGTGCGGAGCTGTGGACCATCAGCTTGATGATCTCGGCGCGGTGCCTGCCGTTGGGCTTGTCCACGAAGCTGACGCCGACCGTCCCGGTGATCCGCTCGGCTTCGCGCACGGCCCAGACCGCGAGCCGCCCCTCCGCCACCGCAGGGGCCAGGCCGCGCCACCAGTCGGCGGCTGCCGCGTGGTCGAAGGGCGCGAGGAAGCCGAGGGAGGCTCCGCCGTCCACGACGTCGGCGAGGAGGTCCGCCAAGTCGTCCGCAGACGCGTGGAGTTGAGCGGAGGTGAGACGGGTCGGCACCGGCCGTTCCAGTGACTTCATCCCGCGACCACCACCAGCGCGTACCGCACGGCCCGCTTCCCCGAACACCGGAACCGCGTCGGCCCCCACACCCGGAACCGCAGACAGTCCCCCGCTTCCAGGGTGTGCGCCTCGCCCTGCACGGTGACCTCCAGCGCCCCTTCGAGCACCCAGATGTGCTGCTCGAGGCCGGGTACGGGAGGTCGGTCGTAGGAGACGTCGGCGCCCGGATCCAGGCGCCCTTCGACGAGTTCGCCGCGCAGGCCCGCGTGCGGCGGCGACACCGAGCGGCGCACGAAGCCGGAGGCACTGTCCGTCCAGACGCCCTGCTCGGCCGCGCGCACCAGCTGCGCGGGCTCGGCCTCCACCTCGCTCAGGAGCTGCGACATGGTGCGCTCGTAGACCGCGCAGAGCCGGTTCAAGAGGGACGCGGTGGGGCTGATCTCCGCACGCTCGGCCCGCGAGAGGGTGGAGCGGCTCACGCCACTGCGGTCCGCCAACTCGCCGAGGGACCAGCCGCGTTCCGCGCGCAGTTCGGCGAGGCGGGCGGCGAGCCGGTCGTCGACGCCATCATGTTCCATATTCGGCACGCTATCCCGAATATGAGACGAACGGCAAACGTCGGGACCTTTGGCTCACGCCTCACTCGTGCGCGGACACCGCCCCCAGAAGCTCGCGGATCCGGCCCGTGGCCTCGCGGAACTCGCCTGTCGCCAGCGTCGTCGCGTACGAACGTTCCGCCGGCAGGCCGACGTCGATGATCTCCGTCACCGTGCCGGGGCGCGGGCTCATCACGACGACGCGGTCCGCGAGATAGACGGCCTCCGCGATCGAGTGGGTCACCAGGAGCACGGTGGTGCCGGTCTCGCGCCATATCCGGTTCAGCTCGACGTTCATCTGCTCGCGGGTGAGCGCGTCGAGCGCTCCGAAGGGCTCGTCCATGAGCAGTACGGGTGGTTCGTGGAGGAGGGCGCGGCAGAGCGCCACGCGCTGCTGCATGCCGCCGGACAGCTCGTGCGGATAGGCGTCTTCGAAGCCGTCGAGTCCGGTCATGCGGATCAAATCGTCGGCACGCGCGCGTGCCGACGCGGCGGGGATCCTGCGCATCTCCGCCTGGAGCAGGATGTTGCGCCGCGCGGTGCGCCAGTCCAGGAGGGCGGCCCGCTGGAAGACGTATCCGATGTCGCGGCGCGGACCGCGCACCCGCTCGCCGCTGAGCAGCACGTCGCCCGATGAGGGTGCGAGCAGTCCGGCGACCAGCTTCAGGAGGGTGGATTTGCCGCAGCCCGACGGCCCGACGATCGCCACGAACTCCCCCGCGGCGACGTCTACGGAGACGTCCCGCAATGCGGTGACGTCCTTCTTCTTCGTACGGAAGCGGACGGCGACGTCATCGAGGCGTACGGCGGAAGGCCCCGCCGCCGCCCCCGATGGCGCGCGTCCCGCCTTGTCGACCGGGGCCCGTGGCTCGTCACTCATCTTGAGAGTCGCATCCTTCGTCATTGCCCTGCCGCCCCTCAGCCCTTGATCCCCTTGGCCGCGTCCCAGTACTCGGCGACGGGCTTGGCCTTCTTGACCATGCCGGCCTCCGCGAAGACGTCGATGGTCTGCTGCCAGTCCGCCTCCGTGTTCGCGCCCGGCGCCTTCCCCTCTGTGGCGTCGGTGTGCAGCAGGGTCAGCGTCGTCTTGAACTGCTCGGACAGCACGGACTCCGGGGGCAGTTGCTCCGACGCGCCCTCCATGGCGGCGACCGCGGGCTCCGGGCTCTTCTCGGCGGCGGCCCATGACTCGCTCACGGCGGCGGTCATGCGCTTGGCCAGATCGCCCCTGCCCTGAAGGGTTTTGGGTCCTGCGATGAGGCCGTTGGAGTAGAAGTTGAGGCCGTTCTCGGAGAAGCGCAGATACGAGACGTCCTTCTTGGCCTTGTTCCGCATGGTGGGCCCCTGGTCGCTGGCGTAGCCGAGCAGCGCGTCCGTCTTGCCGGAGATCACCGCGGCGATCTTGCCCGCCGGGTCGGTGTTCTGGACCTTGACGTCGGAGAGCTCCATGCCGTTCTTCTCCAGGAAGATCGGGAAGGTCTTGGTGAGCGCGTCGCCCGCCGTGCCCGCGATCGTCTTGCCCTTGAGGTCGGCGGGCGCCTCGACGTCCTGCGCCGCGAAGAACTGCACGGAGGCGGGCGTCGTCTGCAGGAAGACCCCGAGGCTCTTGACCTTGACCCCCTGATCGACACCCGCGAGCACCGCAGGGGTGTCCGCCCAGCCGAAGTCGGTCTGCCCGGTGCCGGTGGCCTGCACGGTCTTCTGCGAGCCCTGGCCCGCCCTGATGTCCAGGTCAATGCCGTGCTTCTCGAAGATCTTCTGCTTCTTGCCGTAGTAGAACGGAGCGTGTTCGCCGTACGGATACCAGTTGAGCGTCAGCGTCACCTTGTCGAGCTTCTTGCCGGAGTCGCTGGTGCTCGTCTTGTCGTCGTCGCCGCCGCAGGCCGTCGCGGTCACCGCGACGAGTGCCAGGGGGACGAGGCCGGTGAGCAGTCTGCGCGCGTGCATGGGACGGCCCTTCTCGCGTACGGGTGGCTGGTGCTGGCGGCGTGGATCAGTACGCCGTGGTGGCGGCCACGTCCCTGCGGCTCGCGTGCCACGGGAGCAGCAGCTTCTCGGCGATCTCGACGAGTACGAAGAGGACGACGCCGATCAGCGACATGACGAGCAGGCCCGCGAAGAGCATCGGGGTGTCGAGGTTTCCGTTGGCCTGGAGGATCACATAGCCGAGGCCTTCGTTCGCGCCGACGAATTCACCGACGACGGCTCCGGTGACGGCGAGCGTGACGGCCACCTTCAGACCCGAGAACAGATGCGGCAGCGACGCCGGGAAGCGGATCTTCAGGAAGGTCTGCCAGGGCCGCGCGCCCATGGTGGCGGAGAGCTGGAGCATCTCCGGGTCGACGGCCTTCAGTCCCGTGACCATCGAGATGACGACGGGGAAGAAGGCGATGAGCACGGCGATGAGGATCTTCGGTGCGATCCCGAAGCCGAGCCAGACGACGAAGAGTGGCGCGATCGCGATCTTCGGCACGACCTGGGCGAAGAGGAGGATCGGGTAGAGCGTCTTCTCGACGGTGGTCGAATAGACCATGAGCACCGCGGAGAGGATGCCGACGCCCACGGCGATGACGAAGCCGAGCAGGGTCTCGTACGTGGTGACCCAGCTGTGCTGCCAGAGATAGTCGGGCTTGTCGAGGATCACGTCGAGGGTGGCGCCGGGCGAGGGTACGAGATAGGCCTCGACCATTTCGGTGGCGGCGACGAGCCACCAGGCACCGAAGCAGACGAGCAGCAGGACGAGCGGCCGCCAGCTCTTCTCGGCCGCTTCGGCCGTACGTTGCCGCAGGGTGGGGCGGCTTCGGTCGGCAACGCCTGCCGTTTTGACGGGAGTTGCCTGCAGTGCGCTCTGGCTCACGGAGAACTCCCCTGGCATTCAGCGAACTTCGGAGGCAGTTGCGGAGCGTTGGTGCGGAAGCGTCAACCGCTTTCAGAAAGCGCTTTCTGAGGTGTCCGCCACGCTAATGACTGGCCGACCGCAGGGTCAATAGATCGGCTCGAAGTTTCGCGGCGCGGGACGAAGGGGGCTCGCCCGTCCAGTAACGCCGACGGCATACGTCCATTCCCCGCCGTTCGCTCCGGCGCCGCCGACCTCTGACGGTCCGGCGTCCCGCCCGCCACTCGAATGAAACTTATGTACAGTTTCAGGCCGACTTGCTGGGCCTTCCCCTTTAGGTCTGAAATGATCCACCACGGCTGTCCGGCAGCCCGCCCGAACCCCGCCACGAGACCGGGCGCCGTCTACCCCTCAGGATGTTCCGCCCATGGCCGTCTTGTGCCGACCTGCCGTCGCGGTGCCCGAGCACGTGATCACCTCTGAACAGACCCTCGATCTGGTGCGCACCGTTCACGCCGACCATCCCCAGCTCGCACTCGCACTACGCCTGATCGAGAACACCGGAGTGGCCAAACGGCATCTCGTCCAGCCTCTCGAGGACACGCTTCGCCACCCGGGCTTCGAGGTGCGCAACAAGCTCTACGAGACGGAGGCCAAGGCACGGGTGCCGCAAGTGGTGCGGCAGGCGCTGGAGACGGCCGAGCTGTCGCCGTGTGACATCGACCTGATCGTCTATGTCTCGTGCACGGGCTTCATGATGCCCTCCCTGACGGCCTGGCTGATCAACACCATGGGTTTCCGGCCGGAGACCCGGCAGGTCCCGATCGCCCAGCTCGGCTGTGCGGCAGGCGGCAGCGCGATCAACCGGGCGCACGACTTCTGCACCGCCTACCCGGGGACCAACGTCCTCATCGTGGCCTGCGAGTTCTGCTCGCTGAGCTACCAGCCGACCGACGTGGGCGTCGGCACCCTGCTGTCCAACGGACTGTTCGGCGACGCCGTGGCCGCAGCGGTCGTCCGGGGCTCCGGCGGCACCGGGATGCATCTGGAGCGCAACGGCTCCTACCTCGTACCGCAGACCGAGGACTGGATCGCGTACGCGGTGCGTGAAACCGGATTCCACTTTCTGCTCGACAAGAGGGTCCCCGGCACGATGGAGGACCTGGCGCCCGTCCTGAGCACCCTCGCCGACCAGCACGGCTGGAACGCCTCCAACTTGGACTTCTACATCGTCCACGCGGGCGGACCGCGCATCCTGGACGACCTCTGCACCTACCTCGGCGTGCCGCCCCGGGCGTTCCGCTTCAGCCGCGCCACGCTCACCGAGTACGGGAACATCGCCAGCGCCGTCGTCCTCGACGCGCTCGGGCGGCTGTTCGACGAGGGCGGAGCGGAGCACCGGGCCAAGGGCCTGATCGCCGGGTTCGGGCCGGGCATCACCGCCGAGGTGGCGCTGGGGCACTGGACCGTCCAGGGAGCGTCGGGCAGGTCCGTGACGCCCGAGGAGTCCGCCGTACCGAAGGCCGCCTCGCCGGAGCCGGCGGTCTGACCGCGCACCACCGAGACAGGAAAAGAACACCATGCCCGAACCGCAGACCCACTTCTGGGCACCGCCGGACCTGCCCGGCCTCGCCTTCGACCCACTGCTCGCCCGGCTGCTGCACGAGGAGCCGGTGGCCCGGGTGCGACTGCCCAACGGCGAGGGCCACGCCTGGCTCGCGACCCGCTACGACGACGTACGGTTCGTCTCCGTGGACCCCCGCTTCAGCCGGCAGGCCGTGATGGGGCGCCAAGTCACCCGGCTCGCCCCGCACTTCATCCCGATGGACGGGGCCGTCGGGTTCGCGGACCCGCCGGACCACACCCGGATGCGGCGCGTGGTCGCCGGCGCCTTCACCGCCCGCTCGATGCGCCGCCTGCGCGACCACGCCCAGCAGGTCGCCGACCGGCTCCTCGACCGGATGGCGGACCGGGGCGGACCGCTCGACCTGATGGCCCACCTCAACCGGCCCTTCCCGCTCGCCATGGTGTGCGCGCTGATGGGTGTATCGGACGAGGACCAGTCGAAGATGGCGCACTGGTCGGACACCATCATCTCCGCCGCGCACGGCCGTGAGGCCAGCGAGCAGGCCAAGGCGGAGATGGCCGCGTACTTCCGCGACCTCATCGAACGGCGCAGGGCCGAGCCCGAGGAGGATCTGGCCGGAGTGCTGGCGGACGCCATGGGGAACGAGGTGCTCGACCAGGACGAGGCGGTCGGCCTCGCCGTGCTCATCCAGATCGGCGGGGCCCACGCGGTGCGCAACAACAGCGCCAACATGGTGTACGCGCTGCTCACCCGGCCCGGCCACCTGGCCCGCCTGCGCGCCGAACCGGAGCTCCTCCCCCAGGCCGTGGAGGAGCTGCTGCGCTACATCCCGCACCGCAACGCGGTCGGCCTCTCCCGGATCGCCCTGGAGGACGTCGAGGTGGGCGGCGTGCTGATCCCCGCGGGTGACCCCGTCTACGTCTCGTACCTCACGGCCAACCGCGACCCGCAGGTGTTCGCCGACCCGGAGCGGCTCGACTTCGACCGGACACACAACCCGCACGTCGCCTTCGGCCACGGCCCCCACTACTGCCCCGGCGCCACTCTGGCCCGGATGGAGTCCGAGATCCTGCTGCGCTCGCTCTGGGACCGCTTCCCCGGTCTGCAACTGGCCGTGCCGGAGCGGGAGCTGGTGTGGGAGCGCGGGGCGCTGATCCGCGGACCCAGGGAACTGCCGGTGCAGTGGTGAGGACCGTCGAGGAGCCGTACCCAGAGGAGAGAGCCGTGAAAGACCCCGGCCCGTCCACCCGCCCGACCGAGGGTCTGGTGATCCCGCCCGGCGGCGGCCGGACCGTCAGGACCGCCGCACAGCAGGTGACCTTCAAGGTCACTGGGGCGCACTCGACGGTCGCCTCCACCTTCGAGGTGGTGGTGCCGCCCGGTTTCGACGTCGGCGCGCACACCCACAGCCGCAGCGAGGAGCTGTTCTACCTGCTGGAGGGCGAGCTGGACGTGCTGGCATTCGAGCCGAAGGTCCGCACCCGCGACGACTGGCGGGAGTGGGAGTCGCCGTCCGGTCTGCGCCACATCCGGGCCACGGCCGGGACGATGATCCTGGTGCCGCCGGGCTGCCCGCACGCCTTCGCCAACCCGACAGGACGCCCCGCCCGGATGCTCTTCCAGGCATCCCCTCCCCCGGACCACGAGCGCTACTTCGAGGAGCTGCTGGAGCTCCTCGCCGGCGGCGGGATCGACCCGGCGGCCGTGGAGGAGCTGCGCGTGCGGTACGACATCGAGCAGCTGACCCCGCTGCGGCACTCGCCTCCCGTCCAGGCCCCGATGGCGGACGTCGGGGTGACGTCATGAGCGAGGACATCACCACCGGCGAGCTGAGCCGGCGCACCTCCGCGGAGGCCGTCGAGCACTTCTGGCCGGTGGAGCACCTGGAGGAGCTGGAGTTCGACCCGCTGCTGCACCGGCTGCTGCGCGCGGAGCCCGTCGCCCTGGTACGGATGCGGTTCGGGGAGGGCAACGCCTGGCTGGTGACCCGCTACCAGGACGTCAAGGAGGTCACATCGGACCCGCGGTTCAGCCGGGCGCTGACCGTCGACCGGCCGGTGACCAGCATGACCCCGCACGTCGTCGCCCCCGTCGGCGGCATCGGCCGCACCGATCCGCCCGACCACACCCGGCTGCGGCGGCTCCTCGCCCAGACCTTCAACCGCAAGCGGGTCGCGGTCCTCAAGGTGGAGGCGGAGGCGATCGCGGAGCGGCTGGTCGGGGAGATGCTGGCCAAGGGGGCACCCGCCGATCTCGCCGAGTACGTGACCGGGCCCATGCCGGAACAGGTGATCGGGAAACTGCTCGGGGTGCCGGAGGCCGACCTCGGCCGGCTTCAGGCCTGGCGGAGCGTCATCCTCTCCAGCGACCGCTCACTTGAGGAGAGCAACGCGGTCAAGGCCGAGATCGCCGGGCACTTCAGGAAGCTCGCGGACCACCGCCTCGAACACCCGGGCGACGACCTCTTCAGCGAGCTGTCGCAGGCGCAGGCCGAGGGCGCGCTCAGCCGCCCGGAGCTGATCTCGCTGGCTGTGATGATCGTCCTCAACGCCCTCGACCAGGTCCGCAATCAGTGCACCACGATGGTGTACACGCTGCTCACCCACCCCGAGCAGCTGGCACGGCTGAGGGCCGAACCCGAGCTGCTGCCCACCGCCATCGAGGAGTTGCTGCGGTTCATCCCGCAGCGCAACGGCGTGGGGCTGCCCCGGATCGCCACCGAGGACGTGCCCGTGGGCGATGTGCTCATCCGCGCCGGGGAGGCCGTCTACGTCTCGTATCTGGCCGCCGACCGCGACCCGGCGGTCTACACCGACCCGGACCGCTTCGAGCTGACCCGCGACGAGTCCCCCAACCTCGCCTTCGGGCACGGCGCGCACTACTGCCTGGGCGCGGCGCTGACCCGGATGCAGTCGGAGGTGATCCTTTCCACGCTGCTGCGCATGGCCCCCGGCCTGCGGCTCGCGATCACGCCCGAAGAGGTGCGCTGGCGCCGCGGCTCGATCAACCGGGGCCCGGAGGCGCTGCCGCTTGCGTGGTGAGGACCCCGGGCGGGACCGTACGGGGAACGACCTCACCGCGGCACCTACGTCGGCGACCCCTACTCCGCGGCCTCCCCCAAGGCATCGAGCACCGGACGGATCAGCGGATGCTCCTCCGCCCCGCACCGCACCGCCGCGAACACCCGGCGCGTAGGGGCCACGCCCTCCACCGGGCGGATCACCACCCCGGAGACGTCCATCCCCCGCAGCGCGGAGCGTGGCACCAGAGCCACGCCCGCTCCCGCCGATGCCAGGGCGACGACCGCCCTGAAGTCGTCCGACCAGTGTTCGAGCAGGGGCTGGAAGCCCGCGGCCTCGCAGGCGAGTATCACCACGTCATGGCAGGGGTTGCCCGCGAAGGGCCCGATCCAGGCGTCCTTGGCCAGCTCGGCGAGCGGCACACGCTCCGCGTCCGCGAGGCGGTGCGTCACCGGGAGCACCGCGTCGAACGGCTCGGCGTACAGCGGGACCCGCGTCAGCCGCGGATCGTCCACACCCGGCGCGCCCCGGTACTCCACCGCCACGGCGACATCCACCTGCCGGTCGAGCACCATCGGCAGGCTCGCGTCGCCCTCCGCGTCCTGGACCCGTACCCGGATGCCGGGCGCCCCGGCCGAGAGGCGGACGAGGGCGGGGCCGACCACCAGGGCGATGCCCGTGGCGAAGGACGCCACGGTCACCGTGCCCGCCGCGCCCGAGCTGTACGCGGCGAGCTCCGCCTCGGCCCGCTCCAGCTGGGCGAGGACCGCGTTCGTGTGGGAGAGCAGGATCTCGCCGGCCGGGGTCAGCCTGACCCCCCGCGCGCCCCGCTCGACCAGGCGGTGGCCCGTCTCCTGCTCCAGGGCGGTCAGCTGCTGGGAGACCGCGGAGGGCGTGAGGTAGAGCGCGGCGGCAGCGGCCGTGACCGTGCGGTGGTCGGCCACCGCACGGAGGATGTGCAGCCGCCGCGCTTCGATCATGAGGTCGATTCTCCCAAACCGCCGGTCGCGCCGGAACCATCGGCCTCACGCTCAGGCTTCCGCGCCCTCCAGCTCCGCCCGCGCCGCCACGAAGGCGTCCACCGCACGGTTCACGTCCTGCGTGGAGTGCGCGGCGGAGAGCTGGACGCGGATGCGGGCCGCGCCCTGCGGCACCACCGGGTACGAGAAGCCGATCACGTACACGCCGCGCTCCAGGAGCAGCTCGGCCATGCGTCCGGCGACGGAGGCGTCACCGATCATCACCGGGGCGATCGCGTGGTCGCCCGGCAGGATGTCGAAGCCCTCCTCCGTCATCCGCGAGCGGAACAGCGCGGTGTTCACGGCGAGCCGCTCCCGCAGGTCGCCCGCCGACTCCAGGAGGTCGAGCACCTTCAGGGACGCCGCCGCGATCACCGGGGCGAGCGTGTTCGAGAAGAGGTACGGGCGCGACCGCTGGCGAAGCAGCGCGACGATCTCGGCGCGGGCCGCGACGTAACCGCCGGATGCGCCGCCGAGCGCCTTGCCGAGGGTGCCCGTGATGATGTCGACGCGGTCCATGACGCCGTGCAGCTCAGGGGTGCCGCGGCCACCGGGGCCGACGAAGCCGACGGCGTGCGAGTCGTCGACCATCACCATCGCGTCGTAGCGGTCGGCGAGGTCGCAGATCTCCCGCAGCGGCGCGAGGTAGCCGTCCATGGAGAAGACGCCGTCGGTGACGATCAGCTTCCGGCGCGCGCCGCCCTCGGACGCCTCCTTCAGCTGCTGCTCCAGGTCGGCCATGTCGCGGTTGGCGTACCGGAAGCGGCGGGCCTTGCTCAGCCGGATGCCGTCGATGATCGACGCGTGGTTGAGGGCGTCGGAGATGACCGCGTCCTCCGCGCCGAGGAGCGTCTCGAAGACACCGCCGTTGGCGTCGAAGCAGGACGAGTAGAGGATCGTGTCCTCCTGGCCGAGGAACGCGGCCAGGCGCCCCTCAAGCTCCTTGTGCACCTCCTGCGTACCGCAGATGAAGCGTACGGACGCCATGCCGTAGCCCCAGCGGTCGAGCGCCTCGTGGGCGGCCGCGATCACCTCGGGGTGGTCGGCGAGGCCGAGGTAGTTGTTCGCGCAGAAGTTCAGCACCTCGCCGGGGCGCCCGCCCGCGGTGACGGCGACCGTGGCGGACTGCGGGGTGCCGATGACGCGCTCGGGCTTGTGCAGTCCGGCGGCGCGGATCTCGTCGAGGGTGGTGCGCAGGTCGTCGCGTACGGAGTCGAACATGCTTGATTCCTTCAGCAGCTGAGGCGGTGGTGGTTCAGGAGGTCCAGTCGAGGATGACCTTGCCGCCGCGGCCGCTCGCCGCGTCGTCGAAGGCCGCCTCGAAGTCACGGTGGCCGTAGCGGCCGGTGATCACGGGGGCGAGGTCGAGGCCGCCTTCGAGCAGCACGGACATCGAGTACCAGGTCTCGAACATCTCGCGGCCGTAGATGCCCTTGATCGTGATCATGGAGGTGACGACGCGGGACCAGTCGACGGCGAAGTCCTCGGCCGGCAGTCCGAGCATGGCGATCTTGCCGCCGTGGGTCATGTTGGCGAGCATGTCGCGCATCGCGACCGGGTTGCCGGACATCTCCAGGCCGACGTCGAAGCCCTCACGCAGGCCCAGCTCGCGCTGGCCGTCGGCGATCGAGCGCTCGGCGACGTTGAGGGCCAGGCTCGCGCCGACCTTGCGGGCGAGGTCGAGACGCTCGTCGTTGACGTCGGTGACGACGACGTTGCGGGCGCCCGCGTGGCGGGCCACGGCCGCCGCCATCAGGCCGATCGGTCCGGCTCCGGTGATCAGCACGTCCTCGCCGACCAGCGGGAAGGACAGCGCGGTGTGCACCGCGTTGCCGAACGGGTCGAAGATCGCGGCCACGTCGAGGTCCACGGGGACGCGGTGCACCCACACGTTGGAGGCGGGCAGCGCGACGTACTCCGCGAACGCCCCGTCCCTGCCGACGCCGAGCCCCACCGTCGCCCGGCACAGGTGGCGGCGTCCGGCCTGGCAGTTGCGGCACTTGCCGCAGACCAGGTGGCCCTCGCCGCTGACCCGGTCACCGATGTTGATGTCGGCGACGTCACGGCCGGTCTCGACGACCTCGCCGACGAACTCGTGTCCAACGACCAGCGGCGCCGCGACCGCCTGCTGCGCCCAGCCGTCCCAGGCCCGGATGTGCAGATCGGTCCCGCAGATCCCGGTGCGGAGCACCTTGATCAGAACGTCCCCGTGGCCGATCACCGGCTCGGGTACGTCCATCAGCCGGAGCCCTGGCTCCGCCTTCTCCTTGACCAGCGCCTTCAACGCAACGGCTCCTGTCGTACGTCGCTTCTACCCCCGACGACACAGGAATCTTCCCTACGGCGGCGCCCTGGTCCATCGAGGATTTCTTAAGCGCCGCCGCAGCTTTCCTTCAGGCCCGGGTCCTTCAGGCCCGCCGCTGGCCCCGCTCGAAGTACGCGACGAGCTCCGGATCCAGCTCCGGCACCTCGCGCGGCACTCCGCCGTCCCGCAGCGACTGCGTGGCGCGGACGCCCGCCGCCACCGCCATCCGGGCGGCGACCGGCGACGTGTCGGTGCGCCCTCCCTCGCGTACGAAACGTACGAACTCCTCGATGAGGAGCGGGTCGGAGCCGCCGTGCCCGCCCTCGTCCTGGGCGTCCGGCACCGGATATTCGGCGTCGGCGTCCGGGCGGTACGTCGAACGGCGCGCGTTCCAGACCTTCACCACTCCCCCGGGGCCGTCGCCGAAGTTCTCCAGGCGGCCCGCGTCGCCGATGACGGTGTAGTTGCGCCAGTAGTCGGGGGTGAAGTGGCACTGCTGGTAGGAGGCCAACACCCCGTTGTCGAGGCGCATGTTGACCAGGGATACGTCTTCGACGTCGATGACGGGGTTGAGGTCGCGCTGGGTGTGCGGCGGCCAGTGGCCGTCCTTGGTGTACCAGTCCTCCGTCTTCGGCTCGCCCGGCTCGCGGCGGTGCGGGTTGTCGCCGTAGACCATGAGGTCGCCGAGGGCCTGCACCTGGCGGGTGTAGCCGCCCGCGAGCCAGTGCAGGACATCGATGTCGTGGGCTGCCTTCTGGAGCAACAGGCCGGTGGTGTGCTGCCGCTCGGCGTGCCAGTCCTTGAAGTACCAGTCGCCTCCGTAGGCGACGAAATGGCGTACCCAGACGGTCTTGACCTCGCCGATCTCGCCGCGCTGAATGATGTCCCGCATCAGCCTGACGACGGGCATGTGGCGCATGTTGTGACCTACGTAGAGGCGGGTTCCCGTCTCGAACGCCGTCCGCAGGATCTCGTCGCAGGCCTCGATGCCGATCTCCAGGGGCTTCTCCACGAAGACGGGCTTCTTCTCGCGCAGCGCCTCGCAGGCGAGCTGTGCGTGGGTGTGGTCGGGGGTGAGGATCACGACGGCGTCGACGTCGGGGTCCTCCACGACCTTGCGGTGGTCGGTGGATATCAGGGCGCCGGGGAAGGCCACGGCCGCCTCCGTCCGCGCGGTGACGTCGTGGTCGGCGAGCGCGGTGACGCGGGAGCCCGCGCCGGGCCGGTGTGCGGTGCGGGCGAGCGAGCCGCGCAGGCCGTAGCCGAGGACGCCGAGACGGAGGTCGGTCATGGTGTGCCTTTCCGTGCAAAGAGCTGTGCGAGTGCGGGTGTTGCCCACGTACGGGTGCGGGTGTTGCCTACGTACGGGCCGGATGGACGAGCACGTGGGCGAGCGCCACGCGTCCCGTGCCGGTGAGCTTGATCCTTATGTATCTGGCTTCCGCGTCCGTGTCGAGGAGTGTGGGCCGCAGGGCTCGTCCGGTGACGTGCAGGGTCGTGGCGTCGGCGAAGTCCGCGGTCCGTGCGAGTTGGACGTCGAAGCCGGCCGTCGTCATGGAGGTGTTGTTCCAGACCTCGACCTGTCCCACGCGCCGCGTGTCACCGAGGTCGACCTGCCACCAGGCGCCCGGTTCGGCGAGCGTGCGGGTGTCGGTGGTGGTGTCCCCGTCGGTGGCGTACGACGCGGTGGCCGCGCCGTCCGTGGAGGACTGCGACGCCGTGCCCGCGCGGGCGAGGTCCGGGCGGAGCTGCTCGGCCGCCACCTCGCGCGCGCCCGCGCGTGCCGCCACCGCGAGTGCCCGGGGCGGCAGCCGGTCCAGCTTGGTGTGGTTGTCGTTCATCGTCGATCCCGTGCCGGTGAGGGCGGGTGCGTCGGTGTCGGTCCAGTTGCCGCTCGCGTGGTTCTGGATGCCGTAATCGGCCCAGTTGGAGACCCACTTGTAGCCGATGCGGGTGATGACGTTGCCTTCGACGCGGATGTACGAGGACTGCTCGTCGAGGTAGATGCCGTTGCCGTCCCGCTCGGTGTTCCCGTAGGCGGAGCGGTTGATGTAGTTCCCGGAGACGACCGTGCCGGGCTGGGCGCCCTGGGTGTAGATGGCGCCGCCGTCGTGCTGGGCGTGCTCGACGCGCATCACGTCGGTGATCCTGTTGCCGGTCACCCGGTTGTCCCGCAGGACCGACTTCTGGGCCTCCGGCTGGTTCCAGCCCCAGCCGACCGAGATCCCCGAATAGGGCAGGTCCTCAAGGGTGTTGTGGTCGACGGTCAGCTCGGCCTCGTATCCGGCCCAGATGCCCACCGCGTCCGTGTACTCGGCTCCGGCGCCGCGGATCGTGTTGTACGCGACGGTGTTCCGCTCACCCGCGAGTTCGGCGGCCGGCTGGGGCTCGGTGTCGCCGACGTACACGGCGCCGGAGGACAGGTCACTGAAGCGTGAGCGCGTGACCGACGTGTCCTTGGTGCCCGCTTCGAGGACGACTCCGGCGCCACCCAGATGCGTGAACTCACCGCCGCTTACGGCCACATGACGCCCGCCGCGCACTGTGAGGGCGGCGCTCGGTTTGGTGTAGTGACGCCCCGCGTGATCGACCGGGCCGCTCGCCCCGGTGAGGGTGAGACCGGCCTGGGTGCCCGCATACCCCTCGTCGGTGGAGGGCCGGCGGTAGGCGGCGTAGGCGAATCCGATGCCCTGTACGCGCAGGTCGTGGGCGCCGTCGATGACCATGAGCTGTTCGGTCACCGGGGTGAGCACGCGCGCGTGGCTCATGTTCTCGCCCTTGCGCGGGAGGTAGGTGACGGTGCGGTCCTCGGCGTCCCAGACGAACTCACCGGGTTCGTCGAGGAGTTCGCGGGCGTTCTCGAAGAAGGCCACTTGGGAGTAGCGCGACGAGTCGACCGTGGTCGAGTCCCAGGCCGGTCCCGTACGGTTCGTGCCGCTCGCGGAGTTGGTCCAGCAGGGCTGGGCGAAGGTCATCCGGTCGCCGTCGACGGAAGCGATCCGGCAGTGGTAGTCGCGCCAGCGGACCTTGATGACGGCATCGGCGCCGGTGGGCCGCCGCCACTCTCTGATGCCGGTGGCGGTGGCGCCCGTCATGCCGGTCTTCGTCGCGTCACAGATGTTCGCGGCGCAGGCCTCGCCCCGCGCGCGCAGCGCCCGCTTCCCGTCCACGAAGAGCTGGCGCGGAGTGATGCCTTCGGGGACGTCGGCCGTCCAGGTGCCGTCGGTCCCCTTGTCCCATCCGGTCAGGGCACGCCCACCGGACAGTACGGGGCGGGCGCCGCGGGCGGCGGTCCAGGTGACGGCGTGCCCGTCGCGCCCGGAGTCGGCGGCGCCCAGTGTGAGCGGATCGCTCATCTCGTAGGTGCCGTCGGCGAGTTCGACGCGCACGTCCCGTCCGCTGACGGCGCGCGCCGCGTCGCGGGCGGCCTCCGGGGAGCAGGGGCGGGCGACGGTGCAGGAGGCGCCTGAGCCGTTCGGTGCCACGTGGAGGATCTTGGGGGCCGGGGAGGCCTGGCTTGCCTGGGCTGTCTGTGCCGCGCTCTGCGGGGCGATGACGGCTCCGGCAGCCGCTACGGCCGCGAAGGCCACGCACACCGCGGTGACGCGTGGGCGCCTCACTTCGTCACGCCCCAGTCGGGGTGGCCCGGCATCGGCGGGTTGTCGAGGTCGAACAGCCAGTGGTTCAGGAACGTACCGACCGAGGCGTCACCGGTGACCTTGACAGCGTTGTCGATGAAGTCCTGGGTGGAGGCGTTGCCGTGCCGGTGCTTGGTCAGCCACGCCTTCATCACGGCCTCGAACTTCTCCATCCCGATCTGCTGGTCGAGGGCGTAGAGGGAGACCGCGGCACCGTCGTAGATGTTGAAGCCGCCGAGCCCGGTGGGCTTTCCGGGCGGGCCGTCGGTCTTGCGGACCGCGTCGAGCTTGGCGTACGCGGTCTTCATCTTCTCCTCGATGGGCTGGAAGCCCTTCTGGTCCGCCCACACGGCCGCGTAGTAGACGGCCGGCCCCTCGTTCAGCCAGGCGTCCTGCCAGGTGGAAGGGGTGACGGAGTCGCCGAACCACTGGTGGGTCAGCTCGTGGACCATGGTGGTCGAGTAGGTGGGGCGGTCGAACCACGACGGCCCGAAGAGTGACAGGGTTTGATTTTCCAACGCGTCGCTGTAGCCGTCCCGCACGATCTGCACGCCGTAGGTGTCGAACGGATAGCGCACACCGAGGGTCTTCTCCAGCCATGCGAGCTGCCCGCCGGTCTCCTCGGCGATCGGCCGGTACTTCGCCTGCTGGTCCTCGGGGACGAGGTGACGCAGCTTCACTCCGTGCGGGCCGCGTCCGTAGAGATAAGTCTGCTTGTTGACGGAGATCCCCAACAGCTCGGGCGCCATCGGGGACTTGAGGGAGAAGTCCCACGTCTTCTTGGACCCGGCGGCCTCGCGGGCACCGGTGAGGTTGCCGTTGGCGGCGGGCGTCCAGCCGTCGGGGGCGGTGAGGTGGAAGGACCAGGTGGCCTTGTCGGAGGGGTGGTCGTTGACCGGCGCGAAGGTGTCCGCGCGGGAGGCCTGGGCGGCCGACGCGAAGCCGCCGTCGGACATGTAGCGCCAGCGCGGCTGGCCGACCGGCTTGGTCTTGCCGTTGCCGTGGTAGGTCAGTTCGACGTCGAAGGCGCGGTTGTCGCGCAGGGCGCCCGCCGGGGTGACGGTGAGCTCCTGGCCGGTCCGGCCCGGGCCGATGGCCCATGTGGCCTTCCTGCCGTTGACCTTGACCGTGTCGATGGCCAGCGAGTCGACGTCGAGGTTGAAGGAGAGCAGGTCCTGGGTGGCTCTCGCCTTGATCTTCATGGTGCCGGTGAAGTCGTACGTCACAGGCGTGAAGCCGAAGGAGAGGTCGTAGTGGCGGACGTCGTAGCCGCCGTTGCCGAGCGTCGGGAACAGCGGGTCGCCGACGCCGTCCGAGCCGGGGGTCGGCTCGAAGGGGGCCGCGTGGGCGGGGAGGGCGAGCGCGAGGGTGGCGGCCGCGGCTGCGGTCGCCGTCGCGGCGCGGAGGGTCCGGGTACTACGGGCGCGTACGGTTCGGGTCCTGTTCTCAGCCATGGGGCCGCAACGTAGTAATCGCTTACCGTCAGCGTCAACACCGCCTGATGTAACCGGTTGACGTGCGATGGGCGCCCTCCAGACCTCCACCGGACAGAAAGAACATAGAAAGATGCCGGGCCCTCTTGCCCCGACATAGCAACCGCTTACATGCTGTCGCGGAATCGCCCACGCCTCTCGGTCCTCCGCCTCCTCCCCCGCCTGACACCCCTGGGAGTCCCGCATGCCCAAGCCCCTCCCCAGACCCGCCGGACCCACCGGACCCACCGGACCCGCCGGCCCCCGCCGCCGCGCACTCCTCGCCGCAGGTGCCACCTCCGCGCTCCTGCCGCCGGCCACGAGCGGCACGGCATGGGCAGCCACAGCCGAAGCCACCGACGCAGCCGCCGCGGACGAAGCGGACCCGTACGACACCCTCCTCACCCGCGCGGCAGCGCAACTCACCGGCGGCGCCTTCGACGCCACCGACCCGGACTTCGCGGCGGCCCTGAAGACCCTGGACGCCCAAGCCTCCGGCTGGTGGCGGGAGTTGGACCGCTCCGAGGACCGCACCGCCCTGTGGGCCGACCTCTCCCCCGCGAAGGACCCCGGCAACTTCGGCCAGAGCTATACGCGCCTGCGCACCATCGCGACGGCCTGGGCCACCCCCGGCACCTCCCTCAGCGACAGCGCCGAGGTGGCGGACACCCTGCTCGCCGCCCTGCGCTTCCTGCACGCCGAGGGCTACAACACCGGCCGCCCCGAATCCGGCAACTGGTGGTTCTGGGAGATCGGCGCGCCCCGCGCCCTGATGGACACCTGTGTGCTGCTGCGCGAGCGGCTCCCCGCGGCCGACCTGTCGGCGTACGTCGCCACGGTGGCGAAGTTCTGCCCGAGCCCCGACCGCCGTACCAACGCCCCGACGCTGTCCGAGACGGGCGCCAACCGCGCCGACAAAGCCGTCATCGTGGCCCTGCGCGGCCTCCTCGCCCGGGACACGGCCACGCTGGCCCTGGCCCGCGACGGTCTCTCGGACGTCCGGGACGGGGGCAAGAACAGCCTGTTCACGTACGTCACTTCGGGCGACGGCTTCTACGAGGACGGGTCATTCGTGCAGCACGGCTCCGTCGCGTACACGGGAACGTACGGCAGTGTCCTGCTCGGCAGCGCCGGCCAGCTGATCGCGCTGCTCACCGGCTCCGAGTGGGCCGTCAGCGACCCGAAGACCTCCGTGCTCTACGAGGCGGTGGACAGGACGTTCTCGCCGGTCGTCTTCGACGGCCTGATGATGGACGCGCTGCGCGGCCGTGCGATCTCCCGCGAGAAGGCGCCGGACCACAAGGACGGCGCGGCGGCCCTCACCAACATCCTGCAACTGGCGGACGGGGCCCCCGCCGCGTACGCCGCACGCTGGCGGGCGTTGGCGAAGGGCTGGATCCGCCGCAACAAGACCCACCCCTATCTGGGCCTGGTCGGCGTCCCCGCGCTGGCCCGCGCCAAGACCGTGCTCGACGACACGGCCATACCGGCCGCCGGCCGGCTCACCGGACACTTCACCTTCGCGGACATGGACCGGGTGGTGCACCGCCGCCCCGGCTGGGCGCTCACGCTCTCCCTCTCCTCCCAGCGGATCGCCGCGTACGAGGCGGGCAACGGCGAGAACCTGCACGGCTGGTACACCGGCGACGGCATGGCCTACCTGTACGACGGCGACGACCTGGGCCAGTTCGGGGACGGCTTCTGGGCGACCGTCGATCCCTACCGCCTGCCGGGCACCACCGTGGACACCCGCGAGCGCGCCGACATCGGCTCGGGCGGCGGGACGGCGACCTACCGCCCGAAGAACGCCGTGGCGGGCGGCGCGGTGCTCGACGGCACCTACGGCGCCGCCGCGATGGAACTCCTCGCCGACGGCAGCACTCTGCGGGCCCGGAAGGCGTGGTTCTTCCTCGACAACGCGGTCGTCGCCCTGGGCGCGGACATCACGGCGAGCGACGGGCGGGCCATCGAGACGGTCGTCGAGAACCGCAATCTGTACGCGGACGGGGCACCGCGGCTCACAGTCGACGGCCGGCGCCAGCCCTCACGCACGGGCTGGTCGGCGCCCCTGCCCGGCGTCCGCTGGGCCCACCTGGACGGCACCGGCGGCTACGTCTTCCCCGAGTCCAGTACGGGGCTCCACGCCCTGCGCGAGGAGCGCACCGGCACTTGGCGGGCCGTCAACACCGGCGCGGACACCGGAGGCAGCACCACCCCCGTCACCCGCCGCTATCTGACCCTGTGGCTCGATCACGGCGTCTCCCCCGCCGCGTCCTCGTACGCCTATGTCCTCCTGCCCGGTGCGAGCGCCACCGCCACCGCCGTCTGGGCCCACTCACGGCCGGTCCGCATCCTGGCCAACAACGCCACGGCCCAGGCCGTCGAGGCCCGCCGCCACGGCCTCGTCGCCGCGCACTTCTGGGGGCCGGGCAGCGCGGCCGGGATCGCGGCGTCGGGCCCCTGCACCGTGATCGCGCGACGCGGCGGCGACGGCATATCGCTGGCCGTGGCCGACCCGGGCCGCACCAGCACGACGCTGACCCTGGAACTGCCCTTCGCCGTACGCAAGGTGGTCCGCGCCGATGACACGGTCACCGTCACCCCAGGCCGCCGCCCCGTCGTCACGGTCCGCGTCGCGGGCTCGCGAGGCCACACGCACACCGCGCACCTGAGGTGACCGGCGCCCTCACGCAGAAGCCTCCCCCACAAAGGAAGCACGGCCCCGCCATGCCCGCACCACTCAGGCCCGCAGCACCCGGGCCCGCGCCGCACCTGTCCCTGCCGCCCACCGACCGCATCCTGTCCCCGCTCACGGGCTGGACCCGGTCCCACTGGGAGGCGCTCGCCGACCGGCAGCTGGAGGCGCTCGTCCCGTACGCGACGCCGCACTTCGCGCAGTACCGCCTGCCGGGGCGCGGCAGTTGGTCGGGGGTCGTGTCGGACGGCCTTGAGGGGTACGCGCGGTCATTCCTCCTGGCCTCCTTCCGGATCGCGGGAGCCGGCGGCGAGGTAGACCCCCACCTCCTGGAACGCTACGCGCAGGGTCTGACAACGGGCACGGACCGCGACAGCGCGAGCGGCGAGGCCTGGCCCGAACTCAGCGACTGCTCACAGCAGATGGTGGAGGCGGCGTCCATCGCGGTCGCCCTGCACGAGACCCGCCCCTGGATCTGGGACAAGCTCGATCCCCGGGTCCAGGAGCGGGTCGTGGACTGGTTCTCCGGCTTCGTCGGAGGCAGGACCTGGGACAACAACTGGCGCCTGTTCCAAGTGGTTTCCGAGCAGTTCCTGGCCTCCGTCGGCGCCCCGTACCGCCAGGAGGACGTCGACGGCGGCCTGGACCGGATCGAGGACTGGTACCGCGGCGGCGGCTGGTACAGCGACGGCGACGGGCGCAACTTCGACTACTACATCGGCTGGGCGATGCACCTCTATCCGCTGCTCTGGGCACGCATGGCGGGCCCGGACGACGGAGGGCGCGCCAAGGTCTACCGCGAGCGCCTCGCCCAGTTCCTCACCACCTACCCGCACTTCTTCGGCGCCGACGGCGCCCCCGTCCACCAGGGCCGCTCCCTGACGTACCGCTTCGCGGCGACCGCCCCCGTATGGATGGGCGCCCTCGCGGGGTGCACGCCCCTGGCCCCCGGTCTCACCCGGCGTCTCGCGTCCGGCACCGCACGGCACTTCGTGGAGCGCGGCGTCCCCGACGAGCGCGGGCTGCTTCCGCTCGGCTGGTACGGCACGTTCCTGCCCGCCACCCAGGCCTACTCGGGCCCGGCCTCCCCTTACTGGGCGAGCAAGGCTTTCCTCGGGCTGCTGCTGCCCGCCGACCACCCGGTGTGGACGGAGCGCGAACTCCCGCTCCCCGTCGAGGAGTCCGACCAGTACACGGCGCTCCCCGAGCCGGGCTGGCTCCTGCACGGCACGCGCCACGACGGCATCGTCCGTCTGGTCAACCACGGCAGCGACCACAACCCCCTGGAAGGCCCCGCGGCCGACGACCCGCACTATGCCAAGTTCGGCTACTCATCCGCGACCGCCCCCGAGACCGCCCCGAGCGCCTGGGAACGCACCGTGGACAACCACCTCGCGCTGCTCGCGCCGGACGGCACCCCCTCACGCCGCCGCCGAATTCACCCGGTGCGCTGCGAGGGACGCGTGGCCACCTCCCGCCACGACGCCCAACTGGCCGGCATCAAAGGCGACTTCCCCGTCGAGACGACCAGCGCGCTGCACGGCCCGTGGGAGATCCGCGTCCACCGGCTCCAGGCACCGGAAGGGGTGACGATCCGCGAGGGCGGCTACGCGGTGGCCGACGAGGCACAGCCGTACGCCGAAAAGGGCCCCGGCTGGGCCCTGACCCGCACCGGATCCGGGCTGACCAGCGCCGTCGTCGCGCTGCACGGCTGGGACGAGGAGGCGGGCATCGCCCGTGAGGTGGCGGCCAACGCCTACGGGCCGCACTCGGCGACGCCGTATCTGACCCTGGCCGGACATCCGGGCGGCTCCGGCATCCACGTCACGCTCGTCGCACTGTCCCAAGACAGCGTCCGGCCAACAGCGTTGAGGGAGGCCATCATCTGCTCGGTGGACGGCGACACCGTGCGCCTGCGCTTCCCCGACGACACCGTCCTGGAGCTGTGAGTACTGTGCTGTGAGCACTGTAAGTACTGCGAGTCAGATCCCGCCGTCCTCCCGCCGGTGGATCTGTTCGACCAGCTCCGCCGCCATCGCCTTGATCGTCTCAAGGCCCGCCCTCCCCCAGGGGCGCGGCTCGACGTCCACGACGCAGACCGTGCCGAGCGCGATGCCCGTACGGTCGATGAGCGGCGCGCCCAGGTAGGAGCGGATCCCGATCTCGTCGACCACCGGATTCCCGGCGAACCGCGGATAGTCGCAGACGTCCTCAAGGACGAGTGCCTTGCGCCGCACGACGACATGCGGGCAGTACCCGTGGTCGCGTGCCATGTAGCGGCACGCCGCGTTCTCCGCGGCCGCCGCGGAGGTCAGCAGGTGACCGGCCCCCGTGTCGTCCGGCGTGTGCAGGCCCGCGAAGAACTGCCGGTTCTCGTCGATGAAGTTGACCATGGAGTACGGCGCGCCCGTCACCTCGGCGAGCCGGTCGGCGAAGGCGTCGAAGGCGAGCTCGGGGCGGAGTCCTATGCCGAGTCTGCGCAGCCGCCGCACCCGGTTCGGCGCCTCCTTGTCGACGGGAGTGAGCAGCAGATGCGCGGTGGAGTCGTACATCAGGTGTGGGCTCCGTAGCTCGGTGCGGCCGGGGCGTGGGCGAGGAGGTGCTTGACGAGGGTGAGGAGGGTCGCGATGCCCGAGCTGGAGATCCGCGCGTCGCACCGCACGACGGGCACCTGCGGATCCAGGTCGATGGCGGAGCGCACCTCTTCGGGTTCGTAGCGGTAGCCGCCGTCGAATTCGTTGATGGCGACGATGAAGCCCATGCCACGCTGTTCGAAGAAGTCCACGGCCGCGAAGCAGTCCTCCAGGCGGCGGGTGTCGGCGAGGACCACCGCGCCGAGCGCGCCTTCGGAGAGCTCGTCCCACATGAACCAGAAGCGTTCCTGGCCCGGCGTCCCGAAGAGATACAGCACATGCTCCGGGTCGAGGGTGATACGTCCGAAGTCCATGGCCACGGTGGTCGTGGTCTTGTTCTCGACGCCCGACAGGTCGTCGGTGCCCTCGCTGACCGTGGTGAGGAGCTCCTCCGTACTCAGTGGCGCGATCTCGCTCACCGCGCCCGTGAAGGTCGTCTTGCCGACCCCGAATCCTCCCGCGATCAGGATCTTCAATGCGGTGGGGAAGGGGTCAGAGCTGTCGTCGTAGTCCATCGAGCACTGCCTCCAACAGGGACCGGTCGGTGGGGTTGTGGTAGAAGTCCGGGGCTCTCAGGGTGAGCGCCCCGCAGTCGACGAGATCGGAGAGCAGCACTTTCGTCACGACCGCGGGCAGCTTCAGCTGCGCCGCGATCTCCGCGACCGACGTGGGTGCCGCGCAGAGCCCGAGCGCCTGTGTGTGCTCGGGGCCGAGGTATCCGAGCACCGGGCGCCCGGTGGCCATCACCTGGGTCAGGAGGTCCAGTTGGGCGGTCGGCCGGGTCCGCCCGTCGCTGACCGTGTAGGGGCGGACGAGCCGTCCGGCGGATTCGTCGAGCCAGGGCCCGTCGTGCGGGGCCGCCACGCTCAATGCCTCATCGGGGCGGGTTCGCCGGTGGCCTGCCGGGGTGCGGTCATCAGGTAGGGGCGCACGCTCTTGACCAGCATCGTCATTTCGTAGCCGAGCACCGCCGCGTCCGCGTCGCGCCCCGCGAGCACCGCGAGGCACGTACCGGAGCCCGCCGTGGAGACGAACAGGAGGGTGGAGTCGAGTTCCACGACGACCTGGCGCACGTCACCGCCGTCGCCGAACCGGATGCCGGCGCTGCGCCCCAGTGAGTAGAGCCCGGAGGCGAGGGCCGCCATGTGGTCGGCGCTGTCCGGGTCGAGGCCATGGACCGACTTCACGAGTCCGTCGGAGGAGAGCAGGACCGCGCTGTGGGTGTGCGGCACGCGCTGTACGAGGCCGCTCATCAGCCAGTCGAGGTCGGATACCTGCGCGGTCGGCGCATCGCTCGCCATGGTGGATCGACTCCTTGGGGTACGAGGGTCTGCCGGGGCAGACGTGGTGCTGGTGGGATGGCGAGGTTTCAGCCACCCAGGTCGCCGCCGTCGCGGAGGACGCTTTCGCCCCCGTCGCGGAGGAGGCTGTCGCCCCCGTCGCGGGGAACGCTCTGGTCGGGTTCGGGTGCCTGGTCACGCGTTTCCTGGGCGGCGGCGAGCCCGATGCCGCGCTGGAAGGCGGCCATCAGGCCCGGGTCGTGGCCGATGTGGTGTTCGCTCTCCGGGCGGGGCGGCGGCGCGTCCCGCAGTTGGGGCGCGATGTGTTCCTGGGCGCGCCGCTTGGGCAGCCGGGGCTTTCCCACCCTCCCGTGCACGGCGCCGTTGAGGGGGGTCGGCGGAGTCCCGGCGTGCTCGGCGGCGGCCTGCCGGTCCTCGGGCCGGATGCCCGGCACGGCTTCGGCGGGGGTCGCCCTGCCCTCCCTGCCCCGTACGGGGAGCGGGGCGGGCCCGGAGCCAGGGACCACCGGAGCCTGCGGCGCGCTCGGGGGTGAGTCCCGCTGCGGCTGCCGCGGTACGGAGACCGGCTCGGGGTGGGGGGCCGCCATGGGGGGCGGTGGCGTTTCCCGTACGGAGCCGGGGGCGCCCGGTGGTGTGGCTTCCGGGGCGCGCTGCGGATGTCCTGCGGTGACGGGCTCATGCTGCGGCTCGGCGCCCAGCAGGCCCTGCGGCAGGATGAGTACGGCCTGCACGCCTCCGTAGATGTTGGTCTGGAGCCGGACGGAGACGCCATGCCTGCGGGCGAGGGCGGAGACCACGTACAGGCCGATCCGCCCGTCCTGGAGCAGGCTGGCGACATTGACCTGGTCGGGGTCGGCGAGCAGGTGGTTCATCTTGTTCTGCTCGGTCACGGGCATGCCGAGCCCGCGGTCCTCGACCTCGACGGCGAGTCCGGCCGTCACCAGGTTGGCGCGCAGCAGGACTTGGGTGTGCGGGGCGGAGAACACGGTGGCGTTCTCGACGAGTTCGGCGAGCAGGTGGATGACGTCGGCGACGGCGTGGCCGCGCAGGGTGCCGTCGATCGGGGGCACCAGCTTGACCCGCGAGTACTGCTCGACCTCCGCGATGGCCGAGCGGAGCACCTCGGTCATGGAGACCGGTTTGCTCCACTGACGGCGCGAGATGGCGCCGCCGAGTACGGCGAGGTTCTCGGCGTGCCTGCGGATGCGGGTGGCGAGGTGGTCGACGTGGAAGAGGCCCTTGAGCAGCTCCGGGTCCTCGACGTCGTTCTCCAGGTCGTCGAGGAGGGAGATCTCGCGGTGCACGAGCGACTGCAGGCGCCGGGCGAGGTTGACGAAGACCTCGACCTTCTGTTCGCTGCCCGCGTGGCTGGAGAGCTGCGAGGCCTGCACGACGGCGGTGACGGCGACGTCCTGGGCTCGGGCCAGCTCGTCGGCGAGCAGCCCGAACTCGTCGCCGTCCTGGGCGGATCTGGTGGGCGCGCTGCGCGTGGGCGGGCCCTCGCCGCGGCGCAGTTGTTCGACGACTTCGCGCAGCTCGGCCTGGCCGCGCGCGGTGGTGCGGCGCAGGGAGCCGACGCGTTCGCGTACGGAGGCCGCGGTGCGGTCGGCGGCGACGGCGGCGATCACGATGCTGGCGAGGCTGATGGCACCGGCGGCGGCGAGGATGAGGAGGAGGGGGAGGCCGAGGGGGGCGGGGGTCGAACGGACGATGAACAGGACCGCGGCACCGGCGCAGAGCATCACGGCGATGACGGGCAGTACGGCGATGCGCAGGAGTTGGGGCCGTATCCGGGCCTCGGGCAGCGGCATGACGGGACGGCTGCCGGGCTTGCCGTGCCTGCCGCCCTCACGGCGGTCTGCGCGGGCGGCCGGTGCACGAAGGTGAGACATCAGCGTCCTCGGTCAGGGTACGGGCTCCGACGGTCGCGCGACGCGTGGCTTCGCGGCATCGCCGTGCCGGTCGGGAGGGCCAGAGCATGATCCCTGCGTCGACCGGCGGATACTCACGGTAGTCACCAACGCATCAAGTGCGGGGGGCAGTTGACAAAGTCCGGTGGCCGACATCCCGCTCTGGTATGACACGTCGCACGGCAGTCCGAATACGACTTCGGACGTGTGTTCCATGCGGCTCCTCCTCCGAGGCGTCAAACCCATCCGGCGCTGCTCATGACTGTGGGGCGGCGCGTCGTGCGCACCGCCCCGCAGTCATGACCAGTGCCGGTTCCGCCCGGCCCCGTCGCGCCTCAGCCGACCCGCGCGGCCTCGGGCTCTCCCGTACCTTCTGTGCCCTCTGAGCCCTCGGGCCGCTCGGCCCGCAGCCCGTCGACGACGGCGGCCTCCGCGCGGGCGATCCAGCCGCCCTCCGGCTCGATCGCGACCCCGCGCCACCACGGCTTCGCCGGTACGGAGTCGGACGCGGGCTCGAACGGTTCTCCGGGGACCGGCAGCGCGATCTTCGCCCCGGCGCGGTCCGCCGCGGCGACCGTGCCCTCGCCCGGCGTGGACCACGGGTGCGGCGCGAGGTTGAACGTGCCCCAGTGGATCGGCAGCATCACACCGGTGGGCCGCCCGCCCTGGAGGTCCAGGTGCGCGCGCATCCCTTCCTCGGGCGTCATGTGGATGTCGGGCCAGAACTCGCTGAACGCCCCGATCTGGATCATCGTGGCGTCGAACGGTCCGTGCTCCGCGCCGATGTCACGGAAGCCGTCGAAATAGCCGGTGTCCCCGCTGTGGTAGATCCGGTGCTCGGAGCCCGTGACGGCCCAGGACGCCCAGAGCGTGTGCTGCTGGTTGCGCAGGCCGCGACCGCAGAAGTGGCGTGCGGGCGTCGCCGTCAGGGTCAGGTTCCCGACCTTCGCGGACTCGTTCCAGTCCAGCTCCCGCAGCCTGTCGGCGGGGACGCCCCAGCGCTCCAGGTGGGCGCCGACGCCGAGCGGGACCGCGAACACGGTGTCCGTGCCGACCAGGGCCTTGATGGTGGGCATGTCCAGGTGGTCGTAGTGGTCGTGCGAGATGACCACGACGTCCACCGGGCCGAGCGCCGCGAGCGGCACCGGCACGGGGTGCAGCCGCTTGGGCCCGACCCAGGAGAAGGGAGAGCACCGCTCGCCCCACACCGGGTCGAAGAGCACCCGCTGTCCGTCGATCTCGGCGAGCACGCTGGAGTGCCCCATCCAGGTGAGACGCAACCCGCTCACCGCGGGCCTCGCGAGGTCGGCGAGGGTCGTGGCATGCACGGGGACGGTGCCCGCGGGGCCGCGCCTGGCACGCTCCTCCTTGCGGAAGTAGATCTTCGCGAACTCGAGCGTCGAACCGGTGGGCCGGGTCCGCGCCCCCTCGGGGTTCTGGAAGGACCCATCGGCGAAGTTCGGCGACCGGTGGATCCTCGCGAGGCGCTCGCCGGCCGGATCCGCGCCGAAGGCAGCGGTCCTCAGCGAGCGGAGCCCAGAGCTCAGCGAACGGGACACAGCACCTCCTGGAAAGGGGTAGGTCAGATCTCCATTATGTGCACCACGTCTGACAGCGGCCGTACGAAGGGACCCGCATGGGCCTGTCGTCGCTCCGGCGCGACGAAGCCGCCTGCCCGCTCTCCCCCGAAGGCGGACGAGGGCGGACGGCTCGCGTCACCGGGTTCTCGGCTCGGTCAGGACGCCGCAGCCTCGATGTGCATCCTCACCGTGTACGGGTCCACGCTGCCCTTCGCCTCCACGTGGTCGCCCGACGACTCGCCCCGCAGCCGCCGCCCGATCCACGGCACCAGGTACTCGCGCGCCCAGTGCAGGTCGTCGCGCCGCACCTCCAGCGTGCCGCGCGGGGGCTGGGTGGGCCAGGGCTGGTCCGGGTCGGCGGGCACTTCGAGGCCCAGGACCTGGGCGGCGCGCAGCGCCACGCGGGTGTGGCCCTCGGCCGAGAGGTGCAGCCGGTCGCCGTCCCAGGCGCGGCGGTCCTGGATGGTCTTGAGGGACCACAGGTCGAGGACAGGGCAGCCGTACCGGTCGGCGATCGCGCGGACATGGCCGTTGTACGTGGCGATCTTGCCGCGCAGGTGCTTGAGGACCGGCATGGCGCGGGTGTCGAAGCCGGTGGTCACCATGACCGTGCCGACCGCCGAGGTGAGATCGGCGACGGCCCGCTCGAACCGCTCGGCGACCTCGTCCGGGTCGGTGCCCGGCCGGATGATGTCGTTGCCGCCGGCGCAGAACGTCAGGAAGTCGGGGCCGAGCTTTTTGGCCAGGGGCACCTGGTCCGCGACGATCTGGTCGAGGAGTTTGCCGCGTACGGCGAGGTTGGCGTACCGGAAGGTGTGCTCCGGCACCCGGTCGTCGAGCAGGACGGCGAGGCGATCGGCCCAGCCCACGAACGTCCCGTCAGGCCCGGGGTCCCCCACGCCTTCGGTGAAGCTGTCGCCGACCGCTGCGTAGGAGGTGAATGTGTCACGGATGAAGGTTGTCGACTCTGCTGTCACGTCGTCACATCTTTCACCTCGCTAAGTGTCCTACGCCACCGTAGGGAGGGGTTGACGGGGGGTGAGATAAGCCACCGGTCAAGATTCACCCAAGCCAGGAATACGCGACAGTCCAGGAAACGGCAGTTCAGGAATACGCGGCAGGTCACGGCGCCGGTCGCACCCGCCGGAAGCGGAACACCGCCGCGTCCAGGTCTCCGCGCAGTCCCGTCCGCAGTCCGTGGTGCAGCAGCACCGCGCCCCGGTGCACCGCCCCCGTCGACCGGCAGACGTACGCGGCCGTGGGATCGAGGCCCCGCAGCCGCAGCCTGGGCGGCTCCTCCCCGTAGGCCTGCGCCCGCAGCAGGGCGAGGACGACGGTCTCGTCGCCGTGAACGTACTGCACGGCGCTCAGCGCCTGGGACGGCGGGCGGAGCCGATACAGGTCGCCCAGCTGCACCACGGGCCTGATCTCCTTGTAGAGACTCACCCATTCACCCGCTTCGGCGAGCTCCTCCGCACCCCACTGCGTGAGGTCCCCGCCGATACCGAGGACGCCCGCCATCGCACTGACGAAACGGAAGCGCAGTGAGCTGGCCCTGCCGTTGAGCTGGGTGTTCGGGCTGTCCGTCACCCAGGCGGCCATGATCCGGGCCGGGTGCAGCTGGCTGAAGCCGTGCTGGATGGCGATCCGGTCCAGGGGGTCGGTGTTGTCGGAGGTCCACACCTGGTCGGTGCGGGACAGGATCCCGAGGTCGATCCGGCCGCCGCCGCCCGAGCAGGACTCGAAGGCGACGGTGGGATGCGCGGCCCGCAGCCGGTCCAACAGCCCGTAGAGGGCGTGCACATGGGCGTTCCAGATCCGCTGCGGATAGTCATCGCCGGGCCAGCCCGCGTCCGTGAAGCAGCGGTTGAAGTCCCACTTCACATAGTCGATCGGCGCACTGGAGAGAAGCGCGTCGAGCTGCTCCCACAGATACTCCTGTACGTCCGCGCGGGCGAGGTTGAGCACCAGCTGGTTGCGGAACTCCGTGCGCCTGCGGCCGGGTTGGTGCTGCACCCAGTCGGGGTGCGCCCGGTAGAGATCGCTGTCCGGGTTGACCATCTCCGGTTCGACCCAGATCCCGAACCGCATGCCCAGGGCGTGCACGTCGTCGGCGAGCGGTTTCAGACCGCTGGGAAAGCGGTCCGGGTTGGGCGTCCAGTCACCGAGCCCGGCCCGGTCGCTGACACGCCGCCCGAACCACGCGTCGTCCACCACGAACAGCTCGACGCCCATCGCCGCGGCCCGACCCGCGAGCGCCCGCTGCTGCTCCTCGGAGATGTCGAAGCCGGTGGCCTCCCAGGAGTTGTAGAGCACGGGCCGGGGTTCGTCGGCGTCCGGGATCACGTGCGCGCGCTGGTAGGCGTGCCAGGCCCGGCTCGCCCCTCCGAAGCCGCCGTCGCTCCACAACCCGGCGAAGACCGGCGTCACCATCTCCGCGCCGGGAGCGAGCAGCTCCTGCCCGGAGTCGTCGTGTCCACTGCCGCCGGTGATCTGCACGGCGCCGTCCGGGAGTTGGCTCACCGCGATCCGCCAGGACCCCGACCAGGCCAGCGCGCAGCTGTAGACCTCGCCGTGCTCCTCGGTCGCTCCCTCCGCGTCGAGCGCGACCCAGGGCAGGTGCTGGTGACCGGTGTGCCCGCGGCGGCTGCCGATGACCTGCTCGCCGTACGTGATCTCCGAGCGCACGAGCCTTGACTCCGCCGCCCAGCGCCCGTGCAGCTGCGAGAGCCGCCAGCGCTCGCGCGTGGGCAGCGTCCAGGTCGCGGAGTCGGCGCGCAGCAGCTCAAGTTCAGGGGCGTCGGGAGGTCCCTCGTGGCGCAGGACGGCGAACCGCTCGATGACGTCCCCGCGCGACCGGTAGACCAGAGTGATCCCCAACTGGTGGACGGCATCGGTGAATCGCAGCCGCAGTTCGTCGTCCTCGGCCTGGGCTCCCGAGGTCTGGGCCCCCGAGAACCGCCACTCGCTGCCGCGCACTCCGGCGCCCCGTACGGAGAGCGCGGGACGCACGAAGCGCCGCCCACCCTCGGCGGGGTACTCCTCGCGCCCGTCGAGCCGCGACTCGAAGGCCCACTCCGCGGGCAGCGGCTCCGCCGCGAGCGCCTCGGCGTCGGCCGGCGCGATACGCGGCCCCCAGTGCAGATGCAGCAGCTCGTCGTCGTCGGTGAGCCGCAGCGCATAACTGCTGGTGGGGCCCGAGAGCAGCCACGTACGACCGTCTTCGCCGACCTCGATCATCAACCCTCCACAGATCCGACCCGATCCGGACAGGCACGCACGCGTACGCACATCATCAAGGCCGATCACCTGTGAGGCAACGCTCATGCACCAGCAGTGATTGCCCCAGGAACCCATGTCGTATGGTCGAAGTCGCACCCCCACCGGCGAGTCGCGCCGGCGGCCGGACGGGAGGAGCCCCCGTGACGCAGCAGGTCCCGCCGACAGAGCTGACGACGACCGAGCCGGCGGAGCCGGAGCTGGCCGGAGTCCGCAACTTCCGTGATGTGGGCGGACTTCCGACCGTGGACGGCCGCAGGGTCCGGCAGGGCCGGCTCTTCCGCAGCGGCCACCTGGCCCACGCCACGGCGGCCGACGCCGCGTTCCTCTCCACCCTGGGCCTGCACACGGTCTTCGACTTCCGCAACGCGGCCGACCAGCGGCTCGAGGGCCCTGACGTCGAGCTGCCCGGCGTACGCAACGTGAACCTGCCGCTGACCGACCCGGCCCACGGCGCCGAGTTCTGGACGATGGTCCGCGACGGCGACCTGGACCAGCTGCGCGCGGCCCTCTCGGACGGCCAGGCGGCGGACCGCCTCGCCGAGACCTACCGCGTGATCATCAAGGACCGCACCGCCGAGCACAGCCGTGTGCTGCGCGAGATGGCCGCGGACAGCGTGCCCGCCCTTATGCACTGCGCCGCGGGCAAGGACCGCGCGGGCCTCTCCATAGCCGTCACGCTCCTGGCCATCGGCGTCGAGCGGGACGCCATCGAGGCGGACTACCTGGAGTCGAACGCCGCCCACCGCCGCTACAAGGTGCGCCGAAGCGACAGCTCCCCCGACGCGATGTCCCCCGAGATCATGCGGCTGCTCAGCCCGCTCTTCGAGGCCCGCGTCGAGTATCTGGACGCCGCCTTCGAGACGATCGAGCAGACCTGGGGCGACACGGAGACCTACCTCACCGAAGGCCTCAAGGTGACCCCGGAGATCCGCGAGCGGCTCCGCGCGCACCTTCTCGACTGACTCCGCCTGACTCGACCGGCCTCTACTGGTTCTGCGCGCCCAGCGTGAACAGCAGGTAGACGAAGGCCGCGAAGAGGTGGCCCACGGCCACGTAGACGATCAGCCGGACCCAAAGCCCGCGGGGGAACTTCTCCTCCATGGACATGACCTTCTTGGCGGGCACCGCCCGCTCCGGCTGCTGCGCTTCAGGTTCCGTCATCGCGGGTCTCCCATGGTGGAGCTGTGCGAGGTCCCGCCGAGGCACAGTGCGGTGGCGGGACTCTGCAGCAGGGTGTGGACGAAGAGAAGATCGGTGCCGAGGTGGTCCGCGGCGGCGATCCGGTGCGGGGTCAGCGAGTCGAAGTGCGCGCTGTCGCCGGGGTCGAGCGTGTACGTGGTGTCGCCGAGCCGCAGCCTCAGGCGCCCCTGGAGGACGTACAGCCACTCCTCGCCCGGGTGGACGCGCACGATGTCACCCTGGGCGCCGTGCGGCACGTGCACCCGCAGGGCCTGCATGGAGCGTGCCGGGGCGCCCGCCTGCCAGTAGGTCCAGCCGCCCGCCCGTGTCGGCTCCATGTCCGCGGCGCGGACGATCGCGTCCCGGTCGGCGGACGTCTCTCCGAGGAGCTCGGAGACCGTCGTACCGTAGGTGCGGGCGAGTGCCAGCAGCATCGGCAGGGACGGCTGGCGCTGCCCGGTCTCAAGCCTGGAGAGATGGGCGGGCGAGAGTCCGACGGTGCGGGCAGCGGCCTCCAGGGTCAGCGCGGCACGGCGGCGCAGCTCACGCAGTTGCGGGGCGACGGCAGGCAGGGCGTCGGCCTCCGCGTCGAGCGGTTCCGGCTCGGCATTGCTCATGCCTCGATTGAGCCAGGGCCTTGCCTCCGAGGCAACTTTATTGCCTCAGAGGCAAAAACCTTCCGGTCCTCTGCCTCAGCGGTTCGCCACCGCCTGCTTCACCAGCGTCTTCCCGAAGTCCCACATCAGCCCGCCCCCGCCGTGCGCCTCGTCCATCACCGCGGTGAAGGCCTCCACGAAGCGGTCCACCTCTTGCTCCCCGACGGTCAGCGGCGGAATCAGCTTGATGACCTCCAGGTGGTCGCCGGAGACCTGGGTGAGGATGCGGTGCCTCTGCAGCAGCGGCACGACCACCATCTGCGCGAAGAGCCCCTTGCGCGCCGCCTGCAGCATCGTCCAGCGGCTGCGCAGCTTCAGGGAGGTGGGCCGCCCGAACTCGATGCCGACCATCAGTCCCCTGCCGCGCACCTCGCGCAGGAGCTCATAACGGTCGACGAGCGCGCCGAGCCGCTTCTTGAGCAGCTCACCGGTCACGCGCGCGTTCTCGACGGTCTTCTCGTCGTCCATGACGGCGAGGACCGCGAGCCCCGCCGCCATGGCCTGCGCGTTGGACCCGAAGCTCGCCGAGTGCACGAGCACCCGGTCCATGGACGAGTAGACCTTCTTGAAGATCCAGTCCTTGCCGAGGGTCGCGCCCACCGGCACATAGCCGCCGGACAGCGCCTTGGCCACGCACACCAGGTCCGGCTCTACGCCCTCCTCGTGCTGGTAGGCGTAGAAGTCGCCGGTCCTGCCGAGGCCCGTCTGCACCTCGTCGGCGATGAGCAGCGCCTTGTGCCGGTGGAGCAGCTCCTGGGCGGCGCGCAGATAGCCGGGCGGCGTCTCGTGCACGCCCTTGCCCTGGATGGGCTCGACGATGAGCCCGGCCACGTCGCCCTTCTTCAGCTCCGCGCGCAGGGCGTCCAGATCGCCGAGCGGGACCGCCGTGTCGGGGAGCAGCGGCGCGAAGCCGTCCCGGAAGCCGGACTCGCCGTTGACCGAGAGCGAGCCGGTGGTCAGGCCGTGGAAGGCGTGCGTGCAGTACAGCACCCTCGGCTTGCCCGTCGCGTACCGCGCGAACTTCAGCGCCGTCTCGACGGCCTCGGTGCCGCTGTTGCCGAAGAAGACCCGGTCCAGGTGCGGGCTGTGGGTCAGCAGCTTCTCCGCGAGGAGGCCGGGCAGCGGCTGGCAGTCGAAGCGCGTCAGGTCGGCGAGCGAGGCGTCGAGGACGTCGTGCAACGCCTTGCGTACGACGGGGTGGTGGCGGCCGAGCCCCATCACACCGAAGCCGGCGAGCATGTCGAGGTAGTCGTTGCCCTCCGCGTCCCAGAAGTACGCGCCCTCGGCCCGTTCGTAGACCTTGTCGAAGCCGATGGTGTGCAGCATGCGCGGCAGCTGATGGTTCAGATGCTTCGCGTGCAGTTCGTAGCGCTCGGCGCCCCGCTCGGCGAGGAGCTTGCCGAGGTCGAACTCCTTGGTCATTCTGCGTGCTCCTTGGCTGACAGGGTGGCGCTGATCCGCCCCGCGATCTCGACCGGCGTGAGCCCGAGGTCCGCGAGCACCTCGCTGCGCTTGGCGTGTGCGAGGAACTGCTCGGGGATGCCGAACCGCCGTACGGGTACGTCGACTTCGGCGTCGCCGAGCGCGAGGTCGACCGCGGCGCCGACCCCGGACGCCCGGCTGTTGTCCTCCACGACCCCCACGACACGGTGCCGTGCGGCGAGGGCGGGCAGCTCGGCGTCGACCGGCTTGACCCAGCGCGGGTCCACCACGGTGCAGGTCAGGCCCCGCTCCCGCAGCAGTTCGGCGGCCTGAAGGCAGACGGGCGCCATCACGCCGACAGCCACCAACAGCACGTCCGCGTCCCGGTCGTCCTGGCTCAGCACGTCCATGCCGCCGATGCGGTCCACGGCGGGAACGGCGGGCCCCACCGACTCCTTGGGGAAGCGCAGCAACGTCGGCGCGTCGTCCACGGCGACCGCCTCCCGCAGCTGCACGCGCAGTTGGTCGGCGTCGCGTGGCGCGGCGATTCGCAGGCCCGGCACGACCTGGAGGATCGACATGTCCCACATGCCGTTGTGCGAGGCCCCGTCGACGCCCGTGACACCGGCCCGGTCCAGGACGAAGGTGACGCCGCACTCGTGCAGCGCGACGTCCATCAGGAGCTGGTCGAAGGCACGGTTGAGGAAGGTGGCGTAGACGGCGACGACGGGGTGCAGGCCGCCGGTCGCGAGCCCGGCAGCCGACACCGTGGCGTGCTGTTCGGCGATACCGACGTCCCAGACCCGGCCGGGGAACTCCTCGGCGAACTTCGTCAGGCCCACCGGATGCAGCATGGCCGCGGTGATCGCCACGACATCGGGACGCTCCCTGCCCACGCGTACGATCTCGTCGCCGAACACCGAGGTCCAGGAGGGCCCGTTGGACGGGGCGAGGGGCTCGCAGGTCAGCGGGTCCATCACGCCGACCGTATGAAACCGGTCGGCCTCGTCGGCGAGCGCGGGTTCGTAGCCGCGCCCCTTCTCGGTGAGGCAGTGGATGAGGACGGGCCCGTGGAAGCGTTTGGCACGTCGAAGCGCCGACTCGACGGCCGCCGTGTCGTGCCCGTCGATCGGCCCGACGTACTTGAGCCCCAGATCCTCGAACATGCCCTGTGGCGCGAAGGCGTCCTTGAACCCCTTCTTGGCGCCGTGCAGCGACTCGTACAGCGTGTGTCCGACGACAGGTGTGCGCTGGAGTATGTCTTTCCCCCAGGCCAGGACCCGTTCGTAGCTGTCGGTCGTACGCAGCGTGGCGAGGTGGTTGGCGAGGCCGCCGATGGTGGGGGCGTACGAACGCTCGTTGTCGTTGACGACGATGATCAACGGCCGGTCCTTCGCGGCCGCGATGTTGTTCAGCGCCTCCCACGCCATGCCGCCGGTGAGCGCGCCGTCGCCGATGACGGCGACGACATGGCCCCGCTCCCCCAGGACCTGCCGCGCCTTGGCCAGACCGTCGGCCCAGCCGAGCGCCGTCGAGGCGTGGCTGTTCTCGACGATGTCGTGTTCGGACTCCGCGCGCGAGGGGTAGCCGGACAGGCCGCCCTTGCCGCGCAGCTTGGAGAAGTCCTGCCGGCCGGTCAGGAGTTTGTGTACGTAGCTCTGGTGGCCGGTGTCCCACACGATGCGGTCGACGGGCGACTCGAAGACCCGGTGGAGGGCGATGGAGAGCTCCACCACCCCCAGGTTGGGCCCGAGGTGACCTCCGGTCCTGGCGACCGCGTGCACCAGGAACTCCCGGATCTCCTCGGCCAGTTGATCGAGCTCGGCCTCGGTCAGCGCCTTCAGGTCCCGCGGCCCCCGAATGGTGTCCAGAATGGTCATGCTCGGGCCCCCTCTCTGGTTGTCTCAGCTCACGGTGACGTCGGGCACCCCTGAGGTGACGCCGTCGTCCTCCATCTGTGCGGCGATCTTCATCGCCTCTTCGATGAGCGTCTCGACGATCTTCGACTCGGGGACGGTCTTGATGACCTCGCCCTTGACGAAGATCTGCCCCTTGCCGTTGCCGGACGCGACACCGAGATCCGCCTCACGGGCCTCCCCCGGCCCGTTCACGACACATCCCATGACGGCGACACGCAGCGGCACCTCCATGCCGTCGAGCCCCGCCGTGACCTCGTCGGCCAGCTTGTACACGTCCACCTGGGCACGGCCGCAGGACGGGCAGGAGACGATCTCCAGGCGGCGCTGCTTGAGGTTGAGCGACTCCAGGATCTGGATGCCGACCTTCACCTCTTCGGCGGGCGGGGCGGACAGCGAGACGCGGATGGTGTCGCCGATGCCCTCGCTCAGCAGCGCGCCGAAGGCGACCGCCGACTTGATCGTGCCCTGGAAAGCCGGACCGGCCTCCGTCACACCGAGGTGCAGCGGATAGTCGCACGCCGCCGCGAGCTGGCGGTAGGCGTTGACCATGACCACCGGGTCGTTGTGCTTCACCGAGATCTTGATGTCCCGGAAGCCGTGCTCCTCGAAGAGCGACGCCTCCCACAGGGCCGACTCGACCAACGCCTCCGGAGTGGCCTTCCCGTACTTCTTGAGAAGACGCGCGTCCAGCGACCCCGCGTTGACGCCGATCCGGATCGGCGTACCCGCCGCCGACGCCGCACGCGCGATCTCGGCCACCTTGTCGTCGAACTGCTTGATGTTGCCGGGGTTCACACGCACCGCCGCACAGCCCGCGTCGATCGCCGCGAACACGTACTTCGGCTGGAAGTGGATGTCGGCGATCACCGGGATCTGCGACTTCCGCGCAATCGTCGCGAGCGCGTCCGCGTCATCCTGCGTAGGACAGGCAACCCGCACGATCTGGCAGCCGGAC
Organism: Streptomyces sp. NPDC048436; assembly: GCF_043200355.1. NCBI lineage: Bacteria > Bacillati > Actinomycetota > Actinomycetes > Kitasatosporales > Streptomycetaceae > Streptomyces > Streptomyces sp. NPDC048436. Next base: position 753,528 of record NZ_JBICXP010000003.1, on the reverse strand, counting down.
GCCGTCAGTTCGGCGATCTGCTGCAGCGTCGCCCCGATGTCGGACGTACGCGTCGTCGTCATGGACTGCACCGAGATGGGCGCACCGCCCCCCACCGCCACCGGCCCGACCTCGATGCGCCGCGATACACGGCGCTCCGAGATCGGCCGGACCGGCAGCTCAGGAAGGCCCAGTGCCACAGGCGTTCCAGCGGTCATGACGTCACCCGCGGTTTCCGGAGACCGTTTCACGGGCGGCGCGGATGGACTCCTTCAGGGAGCCCATGGTGGCGAGGACGGCGGTGGGTTCGTAGCCGCAGTGCGCCATGCAGTTGGCGCACCGCGGGTCCTTGCCGCGGCCGTACTTGCTCCAGTCGGTCTCCTCGATGAGTTCCTTGTACGTGGGGACGTACCCGTCGCTCATCAGATAGCAGGGGCGCTGCCAGCCGAAGAGCGAGTAGTTCGGGATCGCCCACGCGGTGCACGGGAAGTCCGCCTTGCCCTCGAGGAAATCGAGGAACAGCGGCGAGTGGTTCAGGCGCCAGCGCCGCCTGTTGCCGCCCGCGAAGGCCTTCTTGAAGAGTTCGCGGGTCTGCTCGACGCCCAGGAAGTGCTCCTGGTCCGGCGCCTTCTCATAGGCGTAGGCGGGCGACAGCATCATCTCGTCGACCTGCAGCTCGTCATTGAGGTAGTTGAGGACCTCGATGATGTTCTGCGGGGTGTCGTTGCTGAAGAAGGTCGAGTTGGTGGTGACCCGGAATCCTTGCTTCTTGGCTTCCTTGATGGCCGCCACCGCCTCGTCGAACACACCCTCCTTCGCGACGGACTCGTCGTGCCGCTCCCGCATTCCGTCGATGTGCACGGCGAACGCGAAGTAAGGGGAAGGCGTGAACTTCTCCAGCTTCTTGCGCAGCAGCATGGCGTTGGTGCAGAGGAAGACGTACTTCTTCTTGGCCACCAACTGCCGGACGATCTCGTCCATGTGAGGGTGCATCAGCGGTTCGCCACCGGCGATGGACACCATCGGCGCGCCGGATTCGAGCACGGCACCCACGGCCTGGGCCACCGGCATACGCTGCTTGAGCACTCCGGCCGGGTGCTGGATCTTTCCGCATCCCTCGCACGCGAGATTGCACGCGAAGAGCGGCTCCAACTCGACAATCAGCGGGAACTTTTCCCGCTTGCGCAGCTTCTGTTCAAAGAGATACGTCGCGACCTTGACGGTCTGGCGCAGCGGCATGGCCATCTGGCTCACCTCCGGGGGAGCTACGAAGAACGGTGCCATTCGAAAAATGCGGGAAGCACTGCACGAAGAACGCGGAAGGCCGATATTCCACCGCGCACCGTGCCGATGCGGACCAGTTCGTGCTGTGGGGTGTCCACGACCACCCGGACGGCCGCAACCGGCCGGGGTCCCACTCGCAGGGCGCTGTGCAGCGTCGCGGCGGACTCCATGTCCACCGCGATCGCGCCCGTGGCGAGCAGATCGGCGCGTTCGGGTCCGCGGACGACGTGATCGGAGCCGGTGAGCGGGCCGGTGTGCACGGTGCGGCCGGGCGCGATCCGCTCCAACTCCTTGACCAGCAGCTCGGTACCGACGCAGGGCGTGCTGCCGTGCGCGTTCCGGGTCTCCTCGGCGACGACCAGGTCGCCGGGGTGCATGCCGGGTGCGAGCCCAGCGCAGAAGCCGGTGGCCACGACGGCGGCGTGGCGCAGCGGCTCCTTGCCGAGCGCGCCGGTGACGGCGCGTTCGGCGTTCTTGGGGCCCATCCCCGTACGGAGCACGGTGATCCGCCCGCGGGAACCGCCGCGGTCGCCCGTGCGCAGGGCGAGGCGCTCGATGCCGAGCGCGCAGGCGATCAGCAGCGGTGCGGGGTCCGGCCCGGCCGGGGTGCGGCCCATCAGCCCCCCTTGCCCGAGAGGCTCGCTTTGCCCGAAAGCCCCGCGAACGGCTCCCCGTTGACGTACCGGCCGAGCGCGGTGAGCGGGAACACCTGGCGGTAGAGGTGGTAGTTGATGGAGAAGTCCCAGGGGAAGCCGGTGCCGGTGAAGTACGGCTCGTCCCAGGAGCCGTCGTCCCGCTGCGTCTCGGCGAGCCAGGCGACGCCGCGCTCCACGGCCTTGCTGTCCCTCTCCCCCGCGGCGAGCAGCGCGAGCAGCGCCCAGGCGGTCTGGGACGCGGTGGAGACGCCGTGGCCCCGCCACTCCTCGTAGCGGTAGGAGCGCAGATCCTCGCCCCAGCCGCCGTCGTCGTTCTGCACCGACTCCAGCCAGCTGACGGCCAGGCGCAGGGCGGGGTGCGAACCCGGCAGACCCGCCGCCGTGAGCGCGGGCACCACGGACCCTGTCCCGTATACGTAGTTGACGCCCCAGCGGCCGAACCAGGAGCCGTCCGCCTCCTGTTCGGCGAGCAGCCACTCGATGCCACGCCGGGTACGGGGGTCATGGGCCTTGCCCTCGATCGCGAGCATCTCGACGACGTGTCCTGTGACGTCGGCCGACGGCGGGTCGATGACCTCGCCGAAGTCGCAGAACGGCAGCCGGTTGGGGAAGGGGCTTGTGTTGTCCGCGTCGAAGGCGGCCCAGGCTCCGTTCTTGGACTGCATGCCCAGGGTCCAGCGCATACCGCGGCCGATGGCGTTCTCCAGGTGCGCACGGTCCGGGTGGTCCACCCGGCGCAGCGCGAGGATGACCTCGGCGGTGTCGTCGATGTCGGGGTAGTTGTCGTTGTGGAACTCGAACGCCCAGCCGCCCGGGGCCAGTTGCGGCCTGCGTACGGACCAGTCGCCGGGCCGCGCGATCTCTTCGGCGAGCATCCAGTCCGCCGCCTTGATCAGCTGCGGATGGTCGGCGGGCACGCCCGCGTCGGCGAGCGCGATGGTCGCGAGGCAGGTGTCCCAGACCGGCGACTGACACGCCTCGATCATCCGGGCGCCGTCCTCGCGCCGGACCGCGAACCGGTCGAGCGACTCAAGGCCCGCCTTGAGGACCGGGTGCTCCAGGTCGTAGCCGAGCAGGTGCAGCGCGATCACGGAGTAGACGGCGGGCGGCTGGATGCCGCCCCAGCAGCCGTCGTTCTCCTGGCGTTCGATGATCCAGCGAGCGGCACTGTTCATCGCGGCCTTGCGCACCTTGCGCGGGGCGACCTTGCGGTAGAGGTGCAGCGCCTTGTCGAGCCGCTGGAAGACGCCGTCCCAACTCCCCATGGGAGCAGGGGGCTTGCCCGGATTCGGTACACGCGCGTCGCTGTGCAGCTCATCCAGCGAGAAGGGCGCGGGCCGCACGGGGCGCTTGGCGGACACGATCGTGAGCGGCACGATCGTCTGCCGGGCCCAGCACCCGAAGTCGTAGATGTTGAGCGGCAGCCACTTGGGGAAGTAGATGAGCTCCGGCGGGAGTTCGGGCAGGTCGTCCCATTTCCACCAGCCGAACAGGGCGAGCCAGATGCGGGTGAAGACGCGGCTCTCGGCGATGCCGCCCTGGTCGCGGATCCAGGCGGAGGCCCTGGCCATGTGCGGGGCGTCGGGGGCGTCGCCCGCCAGACGCAGCGCCACATAGGCCTCGATGGTGGCGGAGAGATCGCCGGGGCCGCCGAAGAACGTGGCCCAGGTTCCGTCGTCGAGCTGCTCGCCGCGGATGAAGAGCGCGGTGGCGTGGGTGGTCTTCTCGTCCTGGATTCCCAGGAACTGACGGAGCAGCAGGTCTTCGGCGTCCATCGTCACGTTCGTGGCGAGGTCGCCCTTCCACCAGCCCTGGGCGTCCTGCTTCCCCAGAAGGAAGGCGGTGGAGCGTTGTATGGCGCGCGCGGCGGCCTCACGTGGCGTGGTCGTCGTGGCGGTCGTGTCGAGTGGCTGGCTGGCCGAGGCTGCGCGGGGCGTCACCGCTCCGGTGCTTCCGTCGGTCGTCGCTGTCATGGCTTCCCCTTCGTGCAGTCGTCTTCTCTGCTGTGGGTCCGCCGTCGGCCGACGCGTTGGGCGCCGGCCGGCGACTGCGAGCGCTATATCTGCCCGATAGTGATCATCTCTTCCGTACGACGACGAAATCGGCGAGCGCGACGAGCTGCGCCCGCACCCGCTCCGGCATATCGATGGTGTCAAGGGCCTCGATGGCGACGGTGTGCTGGCGCCGGGCCTCCTCGGCGGTCCACTCGCGGCCGCCCGCCTGCTCGATCAGGGCGGCGCGTGCGGCGAACTCCTGCTCGGAGAAGCTGTCGAAGTCGTTGCTCTTGGCGTCCGCCGCGAGCAGCTCGCCTAGCTGCTGCGACGCGGGGCCACCGGCGGCGAGCGCGGCCACGACCGGCAGGGACTTCTTGCGCTGGCGCAGATCGCTCCAGGTCTGCTTTCCGGTGGCCTCCGGATCGCCCCAGATGCCGAGGAGGTCGTCCACCGCTTGGAAGGCGAGGCCGAGGTGGTAGCCGTACTTCTCCAGGGTGTCGGCGGTGTGGTCGTCGGCGCCGCCGAGGACGGCGCCGATGGAGACCGCGCAGGCGAGCAGGGCGCCGGTCTTGTTGCCCTCCATCTCCAGGCACTCCTCGACGGTGACCCGCTCGCGGTGTTCGTAGGAGATGTCCTGCGCCTGGCCGTCGATGAGGGCACGGCTCGCGGAGGTCAGACGGCGCGTGGCGCGGCCCGCCTCGACGGTGCCGATCTCCAGGAGGATCTCGTTGGCGAGCGCGAAGAGGGCGTCGCCGACGAGGATGGCCTGGGCCGGGCCGTGCACCTTCCACACCGTGTCGCGGTGGCGGCGCTGTTCGTCGCCGTCCATCAGGTCGTCGTGCAGCAACGAGAAGTTGTGCACCAGTTCGACGGCGACCGCTCCGGGTACGCCGACCTCCGGCGCGGCCCCAGCGGCCTCCGCGGAGAGCAGGGCGAGCGCGGGGCGCACGGCCTTTCCGCCGTCGCCGTCGGAGGGGTTGCCCTCGGCGTCGATCCAGCCGAAGTGGTAGGCGGCGACGGTGTCCATGGGCGGCGCGAGGCGGTCCACGGCGGACCGCAGCACCGGGGTGGCCAGCGTCCTTCCGCGCTCGAGCAGTGAGGTCACGTCCACCGTGTCGGCAGCCGCTTCGGCCGAGGGCACAGTCGGCACAGTCTCTCCTCTTGTTCCGGTGCTGGATTTCTGGGGACCTGACCCCAGAAGGTCTGGCATCACGCGGCCTCCTCGACGTCGAAGAGGTGGTCACGGGGGCGGTCCAGTGCACGGAGAGCGGCGCCGGCGGCATTGATGCCGCTGCGGACGGCGCTCTCCATGGTCGCGGGCCACCCGGTGGCGGTCCACGCCCCGGCCAGGTACAGGCCGGGAGCCTTGGTGCGAGCACCGGGCCGCAGCCGGCCCACACCGGGAGTGGGCGCGAACGTCGCCGTGCGCTCCCGGGTCACGAAGAAGTCCCGTACCTCCGCACCGTGCGCAGCGGGCAGCAAGCGCTCCAGCTCCGGCAGATAGCGCTCGCGCAGCGCGGCGACGGGTGCGTCGATCTCGTCCTGGGCGGCGGACTGGGACAGTGCGAGGTACTGGCCTTCGGTGAGCCCGGAGGCGTCGGTCCGGTCGAAGACCCACTGCACGGGTGTGCCGAGGGCCGCGAAGAAGGGCCGCTTGAGCACCTTGCGGTCGTACACGACGTGGATGTTGAGGATGGGCGCGGTGTCGATGTCCAGCAGCCGGTCGGGCTCGTCAAGGGCGCCGTCCGGGAGCAGGTCGTGCGTCTCGTGCTGCGGTACGGCGAGCACGACGGTGTCGGCCTCGATCTCCTCGCCGGGAACTTCGACCTTCCAACCCCCGTTGTCCGTACGGGAGATGGAGGTGACTCGTGTCCTCAGTTCGGTTCGCACGCCCGCGGAGTCAAGCGCCTTGCGGGCGAGCGTGTCATGGAGATCACCGAGGGGCACATGCGCCCAGCCGATGTCGGCGGCGCCCGGCTCGGAGAGCAGCCCGGTCTTGAACACCATCGCGGCCAGGCCCAGCGAGGAGTCCCCCGCCACCGCGTTGAGCGTGGCCACACCGACCAGGTCCCACAGGGCCTCGATGGCGCGCGCCGACTGACCGTGCGCGGCCAGCCAGCTGCCGAAGTCCTGGCCGTCCAGCTTGGGGTCGGCCGGGTCGAGCGCCTTGAGGGCGAGCGCGGCGCGCCCCACGTTTGCGCGCTCCGCGAGCGACAGATGCGGATACGTGGCGAGGCTCGCCGCCAGGTGCAGCGGCACGGGCAGCGCGGTGCGGCGAAGGCGCCCGAGCCGGTTACGGTCGGCGTCGAGCACGGGCACGTCGAGACGTTCCTGCAGGGGTGCGAGGGCCGCGCCGTCGACGCGGTCGAGGAACCAGCGGTAGGCGGTGCAGCAGCGCAGATAGACGTGCTGGCCGTTGTCGACGGTCAGTTCCCCGCGTTTGAAGGAGAACGCGAGCCCGCCCAGGCGCGGCCGTCCTTCGAGCAGGGTGACGCGCATCCCGGCGTCGGCGAGCGACAGCGCCGCGGTGATCCCGGCGAGACCGCCGCCGACCACTACAGCGGCCGCCCTACCCGGGCGGCCTGTGCCCTCCGCGTCCGGCCCACCGGGCCGCATGTCGTCGTTGGTCACGCACTCTCCCCCTCGGCCGTTGCCATCTGGGACGCCAGGGGTGAGCGGAGGGTTGCCCACCGGTTGCGGGGGGTTGCCCTGCGTTCACCGCATTCGCCGTGGATGCCCATCACGTACGCCTCCTGACGGTCTGTCGGGAGATGGTGCGCGCGTCGAGCCCGGAGAGACCGCGTACGGCGACGTACGCCTTCTCGCGGCCCGGCAGCGAGACACGGCCGCGCAGGACCGCCTCCGGCTCCCGCTCGATGCGGTCGAGAAGCCGCCGGTAGATGCCCGCCATGGCGGCGACGCAGGCCCCGCTGCGCCGGTCGAGCATCGGAAGCAGTCGGTACCCCTCGGCGAACAGTGCCCGTGCGCGGCGCACCTCGAAGTGCACGAGCCCGGCGAAGTCGGAACCGGCGGGCGGCTCCGAGCCGGAGAATCCGGCGGAGCAGCCGAACTTGGCGAGGTCGTCGGCGGGCAGGTACGTACGCCCGTCCTCGGCGTCCTCGCGTACGTCACGGAGGATGTTGGTGAGCTGGAGCGCGAGGCCGAGCGTGTCGGCGTACTCCGGCGCGCGGTCGGCGTTGAGCGCCCCCCGCTCCGCTCCGAAGACGCCGAGCGAGAGCCGCCCGATGGCCCCGGCCACGCACCGGCAGTAGACCTTGAGGTCCTCCCACGTTTCGTACGTCTCGCCGCGGACGTCCATCAGGACGCCGTCGATCAGCTCGTCGAGGCCGCCGAGCGGGATCGGGAAGTGCGCCGCGGCATGCGCGAGCGCGACCGCCACGGGGTCGGTGTCGTCCTCGTCCACCTGGCCCTCGCGGATCCGGGCGAGGAGCTCCCGGGTGTCGTCGAGGCGGTCGGCCTTGACGTCAGGGGCGAGCGCCCCGTCGCCGATGTCGTCCACGCGCCGCGAGAGGGCGTAGAGCGCTGACATCGCGCGGCGCTTGGGCATCGGGAGCAGCCTGATGCCGTACGCGAAATTGCGTGCCTGCTGCCCGGTCACGGCCTCGCAGTAGCTGTATGCGGCGAGTACCGGCGCGGACACGTTCGGGCCTGACTCCACAGTCCGGCTCACCCCTCTCCTCGCAGAACCGCCCCCACCTCGCGCAGCAAGCGCGGCTTGGTGGGTCTGGGCGGTCCGGGAAGTACGTCGTATCCGGCAACGGCGATCGCCGAGACCGCCGCCCTCCCCCCAGCCACAAAGCCCGCAAGCAGCACCTTCAGCCTGCCGTGGACGCTACCCACCAGGGGGGTGCCTTCATTCAGGAGGCAGCGGGCGCGTTCTGCTTCATATGCAACCAGTGCGCGCACCGACGCGCCTGCTGTCGGCGCGGCCAGATCCCGCTCCTGGACATGAAACCGCTTCATGTCCTGTGCGGGCAGGTAGATGCGGCCCTGGCCGAGGTCCTCGGCGACGTCCTGCAAGTGTTCGACGATCTGGAGTGCGGTGCACACCGCGTCCGAGCGGCGGATCCGCTCCGGGGTCGTGGTGCCGGTGATGCCGAGGACCAGGCGGCCCACGGGGTTCGCGGACAGTTCGCAGTAGGCGAGGAGGTCGTCGTACGTCTCGTAGCGCGTGACGAGCTGGTCCTGGCGGTTGGCCGCGATCAGGCCGAGGAAGGGTTCGGGCGTGAGGCGGCAGCGCCGCACGGTGGGCTGAAGGGCGCGCATCAGCGGATGGCGAGGTGTGGAGTCGAAGACCCGGTGCAGGTCGGCCTCGAAGGCGTCCAGGAGTGCGAGCCGGTCGTCGGCGGCCTCGGGGTCCACGCCCAGATACCGGGCGTCGGCGCCGCCGGGCGCCAGGTCGCCGTCGCCGATGTCGTCGACGAGGCGGGCGAAGCCGTAGACGGCCATGAGGTCGTCGCGCCAGGCGCGGGGCAGGAAGAAAGGCGCCACGGGGAAGTTCTCGTCCGCGGCCTTCGCGAGGACGGCGGATGCGTCGCGCAGCTGGAGATCATCCGTAGCCATTGCCGTCACATCTCCCGTTCTACACTGCCGACCCAATACATCCTATTTCGGACACGCCGCCCGGTCCTCCGCGAGACGGACCGGGCCATGAGCCGGGGCGCCGCACGATATCGCCCCACTTGCCGCGAATCAGCACCGGTACAGCTTACGTTGTACAACGCGGCGTGCGTCGTCGGGGTGTTCTGCACGTCACAACAACACACCGATTGGCGTCAAACTTCCCTGGAATCCAGGGACTTGGGTGAACTCCCGGGGCAGTCGGGACTCAGGACGCAGCGAGGCCCCGCCGGGTTGACTCCGGCGAGGCCCTGTCGCGTGCGGGTGTACCGAGCGGGCTACTTGCCCGTGAACTTCTCGTACTCCTTGATGACCTCGTCGGTCGGTCCGTCCATGCGCAGCTCACCGCGTTCGAGCCAGAGCACGCGGTCGCAGGTGTCGCGGATGGACTTGTTGTTGTGACTGACGAGGAAGACCGTGCCGGCCTCCTTGCGGAGCTCGCGGATGCGGGCCTCGGAGCGCTTCTGGAACTTGCGGTCGCCCGTCGCCAGCGCCTCGTCGATCATCAGTACGTCGTGGTCCTTGGCCGCCGCGATGGAGAAGCGCAGGCGGGCCGCCATGCCCGAGGAGTAGGTGCGCATCGGCAGGGTGATGAAGTCACCCTTCTCGTTGATGCCCGAGAAGTCGACGATGTCCTGGTAGCGCTCCCTGATCTGCTCGCGCGTCATGCCCATCGCGAGACCGCCGAGTATGACGTTGCGCTCGCCCGTCAGGTCGTTCATCAGGGCCGCGTTGACGCCGAGCAGCGAGGGCTGGCCGTCGGTGTAGACCTTGCCCTGCTCGGCGGGCAGCAGGCCGGCGATGGCGCGCAGGAGGGTCGACTTGCCGGAGCCGTTCGAGCCGATCAGGCCGATGGCCTCGCCGCGGTAGGAGGTGAAGCTGACGCCGCGCACGGCGTGCACCTTGCGTACGCCACGCTCCTCGCCGCGCCTGAGGATGCGGCTCATCGCTGAGGTGGCGCTGCCCTTGCCGGTCTTCGCGCCGTTCACGCGGTAGACGATGTGCAGCTCGTCGGCGATGACGGTGGGGATGTGCGTCCTGTCGACGCCGGGTTCGTCAGCCACGGCCGTAACGCTCCTCAGCCTTCCAGAAGTACACGAAGCCGCCGGCGGCGACCAGCACGGCCCAGCCCGCCGCGACCGCCCAGACATGCGCCGGCAGGTACTCGCTGCCGTACCCGTCGATCAGCGCGAAGCGCATCAGGTCCATGTAGATCGCCGCGGGGTTCCACTGCAAGATGTCCGCGATCCACTCCGGCCTGCTCTTGAGCATGACCGGGATGGAGAACATCACGCCGGACGCGTACATCCACGTACGCATCACGAACGGCATCAGCTGCGCGAGGTCGGGGGTCTTGCTGCCGAGCCTCGCCATGATCATCGCCAGGCCCGTGTTGAACAGGAACTGGAGCGCGAGGACCGGGAAGATCAGCAGCCACGACAGCTTGGGGTAGCTGCCGAAGCCGATCGTGATGATGAACAGCACGATCATCGAGAACAGCAGCTGCTGGAGCTGCTGGAGCGAGAAGGAGATCGGCAGCGAGGCCCGCGGGAAGTGCAGGGCGCGCACGAGGCCGAGGTTGCCCGAGATCGACCGGACACCCGCCATCACCGAGCTCTGCGTGAAGGTGAAGACGAAGACGCCCGTGACCAGGAACGGGATGTAGACCTCGCGCTCGAAACCCCGGTCCGCCTTGAGGATCAGACCGAAGATCAAGAAGTAGACGAGCGCGTTGAGCAGCGGCGTCGCCACCTGCCACAGCTGGCCCAGCTTGGCCTGGCTGTACTGGGCGGTCAGCTTCGCCTGCGAGAAGGCGAGGATGAAGTGGCGCCGTCCCCAGAGCTGGTTGACGTACTCGAAAAGTCCGGGCCGTGCGCCGCTGACGGTCAGACCGTACTTGGCGGCGAGATCGGCCCGGGAGAGCCCGTCATCGGGCGGCGGTGTCGACGGGGATGCTGTCACCGCGACTCCGCCGTCATGCGTTGTCTCACTCACGAGTGGAAACTTTCGTCTTCAGATGCGCAGCCGGTCGGGCGTAGGCGTGGGCCAGGGACCGGGGTACGGCCCAGATGTTCTCAGACCCGAGCTTGTCAGATGACAGGAGGTCGGCCCAGTCGGGTCAGGCGCCACACCGTACGCCACCTCATCGGCTTACGAGGTCCGCAGGGCGTCGTCCAGCCCTCCTTGAACCCGCCGAACCAGGCCTTGAGCGCGGGGCCCGACGGCTTCCTCGCCAGGGTCAGGAGCATCCACACACCAAGGTAGACCGGGACCAGGAGCGCGGGCAGGTTGCGGCGGGCGAGCCAGACGCGGTTGCGGGCGACCATCCGGTGGTAGACCGCGTGCCGGGAGGGGGCGGTCGTGGGGTGGAAGAGCACCATGTCGGCGCGGTAGTCGATCATCCAGCCGGCGTCCAGGGCACGCCAGGCGAGGTCGGTCTCCTCGTGGGCGTAGAAGAACTCGTCGGGCAGCCCGCCGACCTCGGCCATGACCTGCGTACGGACGGCGTTGGCGCCGCCGAGGAAGGTCGTCACCCGGGAGGAGCGCATCGGGTCGGCCGCACGCAGCCGCGGCACGTGGCGGCGCTGGGTCTGGCCCGTCTCCGGGTCGGCGATGCGGAAGCTGATGATGCCGAGCTCCGGATCGGCGGCGAAGGCCTCACGGCACAGCTGGGCCGTGTCCATGTTGGCGAGCAGGCCGTCGTCGTCGAGGAAGAGGAGGATGTCGACGTCGGTGCCGCCGGGGCCGAAGGCCTCGATGCCCACGTTGCGTCCGCCGGGGATGCCCAGGTTCTCGGGCAGCTCGACGGTGCGTACGCCTTCGGGGACGTCCGGGACGGGGGCGCCGTTGCCGACGACGACCACCTCGACGGGGTCGCCGTCCTGCTTGGCGACCGAGTCGAGCAGGGCGCGCAGCTCCTGGGGCCGGTTGCCCATCGTGATGATGACGGCTCCGACCTTCATGGGCCGGTTCGCTGCCGTACTCACTTCAGCCTGCTGGAGGCGAGGATGGACACGAGGTGCAGCAGGGTCTGAAGGAGCGCGATGCCGGCGAGGACGGCGACGCCGAGCCGCGAGAAGAACAGGTCGCCGCGGACCGAGTCCACGATCGCGAGGACCAGGATGAGCAGCGACGCCTCGATGCCGAGCACGAGCCGGTGGAACTTCAGGGCTCCCGCGGCCTTGCGGGCCAGGGCCATGCCGGAGGAGCGCGGCTCGGAGGCCGACTCCTTGACCGGCGCCAGGCCCTGCTGGTGACGGGCGACGCCGACGAGGTCGGTCTCCGCCTTGATCAGGATGGCGCCGAGCGCGGCGAGCGTGCCGAGGAAGGCCCACAGCCAGTCGATGCGGCCGGAGCCCCATATGTCGGCGGCGCGCAGACCGAAGCCGACCAGGACCGCGGCGTCGCACAGGTAGGCGGCGACACGGTCCAGGTAGACCCCGGCCATCGAGTACTGCTTGCGCCAGCGGGCGATCTCGCCGTCGACGCAGTCCAGCAGGAGATACAGCTGGACCATCACCACGCCGAGAACGGCGCCCCAGATGCCCGGCACGAGGAGGGCCGGGGCGGCGAGGGCGCCGGCCACGGTCATCAGATACGTGAGCTGGTTGGGCGTGATCCTGGTGTTCACCAGGTAGCGGTCGCAGCGCAGCGAGATCTCTCGCATGTACAGGCGTCCCGCCCAGTGCTCACCGCTGCGCCGGTCCTTCACCCCTGCGGGGTGAACGACGGGGCGGAGTTCAGCTACCGATGGCCTTGGCATAGTCGGCGTATGCGTCCTTGATCTGGTCGGAATTCAGATTGAGGTGCTCGAGGATCGTGTAGCGCCCGGGGCGCGTCTGCGGGGCGTACTCCACGACCTGGACGAACTCGTCCACGGTGAAGCCGATCTCCTCCGGCGTCACGGGGAGGCCGTGCCTGCGCAGGACCTCCACCATGTACTTGGACTCCTCGCGTGCCCCGCGCAGGAACATCGCGAAGGCCGCGCCCAGGCCGCACTGCTCGCCGTGGCTGGCGGCGCGCTTGGGGAAGAGGAGGTCGAAGGCGTGGTTGATCTCGTGGCAGGCGCCGGACGCCGGGCGGGAGTCGCCCGACACGGACATCGCGATGCCGGTGAGGACCAGCCCCTCGGCGAGGACCTGAAGGAAGGCGTCGTCGCCGACGCCACCGGGGTGCCGCAGGACGGCTTCGCCCGCCTGGCGCGCCATCGCGGCCGCGAGGCCGTCGATGTCCTCGCCGCGTTCACGGGCGGCGAGCTCCCAGTCCGCGATCGCGGAGATGTTGGACAGGGCGTCGCCGATGCCGGAGCGCACGAAACGTACGGGGGCCTCACGGATCACATCGAGGTCGATGACGACCGCGATGGGGTTCGGGACTCCGTACGAGCCGCGGCCCGCGTCGTTGTCGAGCGTGGCGACCGGCGAGCAGAGGCCGTCGTGCGACAGGTTCGTCGCGACGGCGACCATCGGCGCGCCGACGCGCGCGGCGGCGAACTTGGCGCAGTCGATGATCTTGCCGCCGCCGAGGCCGACGACCGCGTCGTAGCGGCCCTTCTTGATGGCGTCGGCGAGCTTGATGGCGTCATCGAGCGTGCCGCCGCCGACCTCGAACCAATCGGCGCTGGGCAGCGACGGTTCGAGCCGCTGACGGAGCACCGCGCCGGAGCCGCCGCTGATCGCGACGGCGAGCTTGCCGGTTGACGAGCAGATCCGCTGGTCGGCCAGGACCCCGGCCAGGTCGTTGAGCGCCCCCGGCCGGATGTCCACGACGACCGGCGAGGGGATGAGCCTCGTCAGTACTGGCACGCGATCTCCCGGCCCTTGGCGAGGTCGTCGTGGTTGTCGATCTCGACCCACTTGAGGTCGCCGATCGGGGCCACGTCGATCTTGAAGCCGCGGTTGACGAGCTCCTGGTAGCCGTCCTCGTAGTAGAGGTCGGGGTCGCGCTCGAAGGTGGTCTTCAGGGCGTCGGCAAGCTGCTCGGCGGCGTCACCCTCGATGAGCGTGACACCGATGTACTCACCGGTGGCGGTCGCCGGGTCCATCAGCTTGGTGATCTTCTGGACACCCTTGTCGGGGTCCACGATGACCTTCATCTCCTCGTCGGCGAGGTTCTTCACCGTGTCGAGGGCGAGGATGATCTTCTTGCCGTCGCCGCGGGCGGCGAGCAGCGTCTTCTCGACGGAGACGGGGTGCACGGTGTCGCCGTTGGCGAGGATCACCGTGTGCTTGATCGCGTCACGACCGCACCAGAGGGAGTAGGCGTTGTTCCACTCCTCGGCCTTGTCGTTGTCGATCAGCGTGAGCTTGAGGCCGTACTTCTCCTCGAGCGCCGCCTTGCGGTCGTAGACCGCTTCCTTCTTGTAACCGACGATGATCGCGACCTCGGTCAGTCCGATCTCCGCAAAGTTGCCGAGGGTCAGGTCGAGGATGGTGGTGTCACCGTCGACCGGCACCAGGGCCTTGGGGAGCGTGTCGGTGTAGGGGCGAAGACGCCGTCCGGCGCCGGCCGCCAGCACGAGGCCGATCATGCGGGTTCTCCTTCATCGTGTACGGCGGGTGCTCCACGTTTGTGCGCGGTCACCCAGAAGCGGATGCTCTCGACGAGCACCACGAGTGCCACGGCCACGGCGAGTGCCGTGAGCGCGACGGTGAAATCTGTGTCCGTGAGCAGAGCTGCGGCGACAGCGACCAGCAGTGTCCTGCCCTCGTGCCCGCCGATCGCCCGCACCAGCCAGTGCGGGGGTGCTCCGGCGTCACCGCGGATGCGGTACACCGTGTCGTAGTGATGGTAGGCGACAGCGGACACCAGTCCGAAAGCCGCGGGCAAGGCGCCGTTCACGTCCGCCTTGGCGGCGAGCAGCAGGATCGTGCCGTACTCGGCCGCGCGGAAGAACGGCGGGACGAGCCAGTCGAGGGCGCCCTTGAGGGGGCGGGCGACGGCGAGGCCCGAAGCGATGACGTAGATCACCGCGGCGACGACGACCCAGGGGCTGCCGTAGGACGTGAGTCCCGCCACGCAGACCAGCACGGCGCCGCCGGTGAAGGCGAGCAGCGGCGCGGGCAGCGGCAGACCACCGGGCCGCAGCGCGGCGAAGGCGGAGGCCAGCGGTCCGGTGTCGGCGAGGTCGGCGAGTGCCTGTGCGGCGCGGTCGGTGCGGGTCGCCCTGCGGGTGAGCGAGCGCAGGACGCGCCCCGCCGTGGTGTAGCAGGCGGCGAGCCCACAGCCGATGAGCAGCACGATCAGGGTGATCCGCGGGGTGGTCACCGCGGTGAGGACGGCGATCAGCGCCCAGCGCTCACCGATCGGAAGGACGATCATCCGGCGCAGCCAGACGGTCCAGCCCACGCTGTCGAGCTTGTCCGAAAGGGCCGCGGTGGGGCTGGTGTTGGCGGTGGCGTCGTGGTTCGCCTCGTTGAAGGAGAAGTCCACGACGTGCCGGGAGGTCTGCAGGACCATCGCGCCGAGCGCGAGCGCCCATACGTCGTCGCCGCCCTGGGCCGCGCCGAGTGCGAGGCCCGCGTAGTAGGCGTACTCCTTGGCCCGGTCGAACGTCGCGTCCAGCCAGGCGCCCAGCGTCGAGTACTGCAGGGAGTAGCGGGCGAGCTGCCCGTCCGTGCAGTCCAGGACGAAGGAGAAGAGCAGAAGGAGGCCGGCCGCGACGAAGCCGCCGCGGGTGCCGGTGGCCGCGCAGCCCGCCGCGATCAGGGCGACGAGGAGCGAGGCGGTGGTGACCTGGTTCGGGGTGAGGCCGCGGCGCGCGCACCAGCGGGCGAGGTAGCGCGAGTAAGGGGAGATGCAGTACGTGGTGAAGAAGCCGTCCCGCGACTTGACCGCGGTCCGCAGGCGTACGGCCTCGTCGTCCACGGCCGCCACCGCCTGCCGCGCCTCGTTCCGCGCCTGCGGATCGCTGGGCACGGTGGCGACGAGGGTGCCGAGGTCGGGGCGGTGGACGTCGCGGCCTTCGGCGGCCAGCGTCTCGGAGACGTGGTCCGCGAGCGCCTCCACCGTCAGGGCGGAGCCGCCGCCGCTGCCGGAGCCGGTGACCGTACGCAGCGCGCTCGTCAGGTCCGTGCGGGCCTCGGGCTGCGCGGTGACGGCGCCGGGGACGGCGGACGCGGCGAAGCGCGGGTCCGTCAGGCCGATGCGGAGCGCGTGGACGTGGCCCACGAAGCGCGCGTCGACGACCGCGACCCGCTGTCCGGCCGGGACGGCGGCGAGCAGTGTCTCGGTGTCCGCGGCGTCGGATGCGATGCGGACGTCAAACCCCAGGGACCGCAGATCGCCTTCGAGCGGCGACCCGGGGACCGGCTGACCGGTCAGGATGGCGGTCGACAGACGAACTCACTCCTTGATTGCCGGCGCGGCTCGCGCCGGGCACGTGCGTGATGATGAGGGGCGCCCCTGGCCGGCAGCGGCCGGGCGGCACGTCGGCAGAGGCTATCGGATGATGGGAAGCGGGCGTTCACCGCCCGTTTACGGCCCCATAAGCACGACCTGCGAAGGCCTCCGTCAACTCGATCATCATGGTCGATCGGGGGCGGCGCCCACAAACCGCGCTTCATGCGACCGGCACAAACGACATAAAGTCGACGCCCATGACATGGATGATCACAGGTGGAGCGGGATATATCGGGGCACATGTGGCGCGGGCGATGGCCGGTGCCGGGGAGCGGGTCGTCGTCCTCGACGACGTCTCGGCCGGAGTGCCGGAGCGCCTCCCCTCGGACATCCCTCTCATTAGGGGCTCATCGCTCGACGGTGAGCTGCTGCGGCGGGTCTTCGCCGAGCACGAGGTGACGGGTGTGGTGCATCTCGCGGCCCGTAAGCAGGTCGGCGAGTCCGTGGAGCAGCCGCTGCGCTACTACCGGGAGAACGTGGGCGGCCTGGTGACGCTGCTCGAAGCGGTGGCCGAGGCCGGGATCAAGCGGTTCGTCTTCTCCTCGTCGGCCGCCGTGTACGGAAACCCGCCCGACGTGGAGCTGGTGGCCGAGGACACCCCCTGCGTGCCGATCAACCCCTACGGCGAGACGAAGCTCGCCGGGGAGTGGCTGGTGCGGGCCGCGGGCCGGGCGCATGGCATCGCGACCGTGTGCTTGCGTTATTTCAACGTGGCGGGCGCGGTGACTCCCGAGCTCGCGGACACCGGGGTCTACAACGTGATCCCGATGGTCTTCGACCGGCTCACGCGCGACGAGGCGCCGCGCATCTTCGGCGCCGGCCATCCGACGCCGGACGGCACCTGCGTCCGCGACTACATCCACGTCGCCGACCTCGCCGACGCGCACCTCGCGGCGGCCCGCCGTCTCATGTCGGTCCCCGAGGGCGATCTGACGGTGAACATCGGCCGCGGTGAGGGCGTTTCCGTACGCGAACTTGTGACGCTCATCGGGGAGGTGTCCGGCGACGACCGCCCCGCGCTCGTCGAGCCGGGCCGCGAGGGCGACGCGCCGCGCGCGGTCGCGGACGCGCGCCTCGCCGCGAAGGAGCTGGGCTGGTCGGCCCGGCGCGGTGTACGCGAGATGGTCGAGTCCGCGTGGGCCGGCTGGTGCCTCCACCACCCCGAGGCGCGCCGCTCTTGATCACGTCAGGGCTCTGACCTGCGGTCATTTCCGCAGGTCAGAGCATATGACAACGGTGTTCAGTGCCGTGTTGCCGGATACCCCCCACCCGTAGTTCACTGTGATCGCGGCAACGACGCGACCAGGGGACAGACGACCGATACCGAGCACACGGAGGCGGCTTCCATGGGGGCTGGGCACGATCACGGACACACGCACGGGGGGACGGCGACGGCGGCGTACCGAGGTCGGCTGCGCATCGCGCTCTCGATCACGATCACCGTCATGGTGGTCGAGATCGTCGGTGGCGTCATGGCGGATTCACTTGCGCTCATCGCGGACGCGACGCACATGGCGACGGACGCGCTCGGTCTCGGCATGGCACTGCTCGCGATCCAGTTCGCGGGCCGCCCGGCGACGGAGAACCGCACCTTCGGCTATGCCCGCGCCGAGATCCTTGCCGCGCTCGCCAACTGCCTGCTGCTGCTCGGGGTCGGCGGCTACGTCCTGTACGAGGCCGTCCAGCGGTTCATCACGCCCGCGGAGACCGAGGGCGGACTGACCATCGTCTTCGGCGTCATCGGCCTCGTCGCGAACATGATCTCCCTCTCGCTCCTGATGCGCGGCCAGAAGGACAGCCTGAACGTGCGGGGCGCCTTCCTCGAAGTGATGGCCGACGCGCTTGGCTCGCTGGCCGTGATCGTCGCGGCGGTACTCATCCTGACGACCGGCTTTCAGGCGGCGGACCCGATCGCCTCGCTGGTCATCGGCCTGATGATCGTGCCGCGTACGGTGAAGCTGCTGCGCGAGACCCTGAACGTGCTCCTGGAGTCCGCACCCAAGGGCGTCGACATGGCCGAGGTCCGCTCGCACATACTGGATCTGCCGGGCGTCGAGGACGTCCACGACCTGCACGCGTGGACCATCACGTCGGGCATGCCGGTCCTGTCAGCGCATGTGGTCGTCAGCACCGAGACGCTGAACGGGATCGGCCACGAGAAGATGCTGCACGAGCTGCAGGGATGCCTGGGCGACCACTTCGACGTGGAGCACTGCACCTTCCAGCTGGAGCCGGTCGGTCACGCGGAGCACGAGGCGAAGCTCTGCCACTGAGGAGTGGCTTCGGTGGTTCCTTGCCGGTAGCGCCACTCACGTACGGCAGACTTGAGGTTCGTAGACCGAAGCGAAGGATGGGTATGCCGATCACACCTGCCACCGCGGCGAACAGTTCGTCGAACGGCACCGGAGAAGCGATCTTGCTGGAACTCGTCGACGAGGACGGCAGGACGATCGGCACAGCGGAGAAACTCTCCGCGCATCAGGCGCCCGGGCAGTTGCACCGGGCGTTCTCTGTTTTCCTCTTCGACGAGCAGGGGCGGCTGTTGCTGCAGCAGCGCGCCCTCGGCAAGTACCACTCCCCCGGCGTCTGGTCGAACACCTGCTGTGGGCACCCCTACCCGGGTGAGGCGCCGTTCGCGGCCGCCGCGCGCCGGACGTACGAGGAGCTGGGCGTCTCGCCCTCGCTCCTGGCGGAGGCGGGCACCGTCCGCTACAACCACCCGGACCCCGACTCGGGCCTGGTGGAGCAGGAGTTCAACCATCTCTTCGTGGGGATGGTCCAGTCGCCGCTGCGGCCCGACGAGTCCGAGGTCGGCGAGACCGCGTTCGTGACGGCCGCCGAGCTGGCGGAGCGGCACGCCAACGGCACGTTCTCGGCGTGGTTCATGACCGTCCTGGACTCGGCGCGGCCCGCGATCCGGGAGCTGACGGGGCCTTCCGCCGGGTGGTGACCCAACTCCCGCTCTAGGCGGTGCCGTTGGGCTTCAGGGGCAGGGCTGCCCAGATGACCTTGCCCCCGCTCGCGGTGTGTTCGACGTCGCAGGCGCCGCCCGCCTCCTTCGTGATCTCCCGGACGAGGAGAAGACCGCGGCCGCCCGTCTGACCGTGGTCGGCCACCAGGGCGGTCGGGCGGTAGGGGTGGTCGTCCTCCACGGAGACCCGCACCCACTCCGCGCCGACCGCCACCTCCACCGCGAGCATCGGCGAGAGCAGGGCGGCGTGCCGTACGGCGTTGGTGACCAGCTCGGAGACGATCAGGAGCAGGCCCTGCACGAGGTCGTCCGACGCGGGCACGCCCTGCCGGGCGAGCAGATCGCGTACGGCGTGCCGCGCCTGGGGCACCGAGGCGTCGACGGCGGCGGCGGTGAACCGCCACACGCCCTCGTACGGCACTTTTCCGCTCCCCCGAGGGAGTGGGCCGGGCCCCCTCCCGTCGTCGCCCATCGTCCGGTCCCCGCCCTTGCGCTCGATTGTCACCACACATCGAGTGTTGAGAATGCGCTGGTCCGGACCGAATGACTGACCAGAAGTCAGCGACTATCGACGGCAATTGAGCACTGGCGTCCGAACTCGTCGGTTGAGCGACTAGTCCTGTCCCTCTGGTTTCGCCCTCTAGCGTTCTTCGGGTTGTACGGCTTCCGGCCCGCCCGGCCCATCGGCCACCATGCTCACGATCCGGCGCCCGCCGAGACCCGCGGCGAGCAAGCCGAGGCCGTCGAAGAGCAGCGCCAGCGAGAAGAAGCAGCCGATCACGTACTGGCTGCTGCTGGGCCAGTTGGCGAGCACCAGGATGCCGAGCAGCAGCCCGAAAGCTCCTTGCACCAGCGTCCAGCCGAACTGCGGGCCACGCACCACCAGGCTGCCGACCAGACGGAACACTCCGCCGGTCAGGAAGAGCAGCGCCGCGAACATCGTCAGCGCCTCCGCCGCGACCTCGGGCCTGCGGATGATCACGACGCCGGCCGCGAGGTTCAGGGCGGCCACGACGACACCGAGCCAGAAGAAGTTCGTGCCGCGCGACTGGACCGCGTGCAGCAGACCGACACAGCCGCCGATCAGCAGCAGCCAGCCGAAGAGGAGCATCGAGGTGAGGGTGGCGACGCCCGTGTAGACGAGGCCGACGATCCCGGCCAGCGCGAGGATCACGCCGAGCAGGGCCAGCCAGCCGAGGCTGCGGCTGAGCTGCTTGGCGTCCTGGGTGCCTTGGGCGCCCGGCGTGGCGGTGCCGTCGGTCTTGGCCATCTTGGCCGTCTTGGCGGACTTGGGTCGGGCCATCAGCGTCTCCGTCCTGCTTCCCCCGCCGAGCAGAGTTCTCAGGGCCGCCCCTTCTTGATCGTACGTTCGAGGCGTGCGGATAGCATCCGGCGCATGGAGTCGCAGCTGAGGCAGGCCGTCACGCACGGCGTCGCCACCGTCGTCATCGACCATCCGGCCAAGCGCAACGCCATGACGACGGACATGTGGCGCGGGCTGCCGCCGCTGCTCGCGGGGCTCGCCGCCGATCCGGCCGTCCGTACGGTCGTGCTGACCGGCGAGGGCGGGACCTTCTGCGCGGGCGCCGACATCTCCTCGCTGCGGCAGTCGCCGGGCGAGGCGCAGGAGCTCGCGGTGCGGGCCGAGGAGGCGCTCGCGGCCTTCCCGAAGCCGACGCTCGCCGCGGTGCGCGGCTACTGCGTGGGCGGCGGAAGCCAGCTGGCCGCGGCCTGCGATCTTCGGTTCGCGGACGAGGACGCCTTGTTCGGGATCACTCCGGCGAAGCTGGGGATCGTCTACCCGTCGTCGTCCACGCGGCGCCTGGTGTCGCTCGTGGGACCTGCCACCGCCAAGTACCTCCTGTTCTCGGGCGAGTTGATCGGGGCGGAGCGTGCGTTGCGCACCGGTCTGGTGGACGAGGTGCTGCCCGGGGACGGGCTCGACAAGCGGGTCGCTGAGTTCACCGCCGTACTGGCCGCGCGGTCGCAGCTGACGCAGGCCGCGGCCAAGGAGTTCACGGCGGGGCGTCTGGACCGGGACGCCTACTGGAGCGAACAGGCGCGCGCGGGCGGCGACACCACGGAGGGGGTCGCCGCCTTCCTCGATCGCCGCGAGCCGCGCTTCACGTGGACGCCCGGCGAAACCACTGCGAGCTGAAGCGACTGCCCCGCTACTGGCCGAATCGGCTCCCCGCGCGGAATCGCTCGACCAGGTGCGCAGGCGCCTTCTGCGGGGATCCGGCGTCGTAGGGCGGCTGGGGGTCGTACTCCGTCAGGAGCTGCACGGTCTGGGCCTGCTCCTCTCCCGCGATACGGCCGACGAGGGCGAGCCCCATGTCGATCCCGGAGGAGACACCGGCCGACGTGACGTACTTGCCGTCGAACACCACCCGCTCCCCCGTCGGCTCCACGCCGAACCGCTCGAGCTCCGCGAGGGCGAGCCAGTGCGAAGTGGCGCGGCGGCCCCTGAGCAGCCCCGCGGCGGCGAGCAGGAGGGAGCCGGTGCACACGGACGTCGTCCAGGTGCTGGTGGCATCCGCCGAGCGGAGCCAGCCCAGGAGCGTCTCGTCCTCCATGTGGTCGCTCTGTCCTGGGCCGCCGGGGACGACGACGATGTCGGGGGCCGGTACGTCGGCGAAGGCCCGCTCGGCGACGAGCGCGAGGGAGCGGCTGTCGTTGCGCACGGGACCGGCGCGGTGGGCCACGAAGACGGTCTCGGCGCCGGGCATACGGCTGAGGGTCTCGTACGGGCCGACCGCGTCCAGGGCGGTGAAGCGGTCGAACAGGGCGATGGCGATCTGCATGGGGTGCCTATCCGTTGCGGGTGGGCGCCGTCCGGGCGGCGGGCGGGGCGTGGAAGCGCCGCCGGTACTCGGCGGGCGCCGCGCCGAGGGTCTTGACGAAGGACCGGCGCATGGCTTCGGGGGTGCCGTAGCCGCAGGCGCGCGAGACCTCCTCGACGCCGTCGGAGGTGTCCTCCAGGAGGCGGCGGGCGTGCTCGACGCGGACGCGCTCGACGTACTTCCCCGGGGTCATCCCGGTCTCCGTCAGGAAAGCGCGGGCGAAGTGCCGGGGCGAGAGCCGGGCGCGGGCGGCCAGCGACTCGACGCAGAGATCGCTGTCCGGGTGCTCGGTGATCCACTGCTGGACCTCGCGCAGGGGCTCACGCCTGGCCGTCTGCGCGGCGAGCTGGGCGCTGAACTGCGCCTGGTTCCCGGGGCGCCGCAGAAAGACGACGAGGTACCGCGCGACGGTCAGCGCCTCGTCGCGGCCCAGGTCCTCCTCGACCAGGGCAAGGGCCAGGTCGATGCCGGCGGTCACGCCCGCGGACGTCGCCACATGGCCGTCGCGTACGAAGATCGGGTCCGGGTCGACCTCGATGGCGGGGTGGTCGCGGGCGAGCGCGTCGCAGTACGCCCAGTGGGTCGTCGCCCGGCGGCCGTCCAGGAGGCCCGCCTCGGCGAGCAGGATGGCACCGGTGCAGACCGAGACCAGGCGCTGCGCGCGCGGGGCGTGTGTGCGGAGCCAGTCGATCAGGCGGGGGTCGGCGGTGCGGCTGCCTGTGCCGCCCGGGGCGAGGAGCGTGTGCGGTACGGGGGCGTCGGCGAGGGAGGAGTCCGGGACGAGCGTCAGTCCGCTGGAGGTGCGTACGGGGGCGCCGTCCAGGGACGCGGTGTGGATGCGGTACGCCGGTACGTCACCGCCGCGGTGGGCGGCGCCGCCCGCGAAGACCTCCACCGGGCCCGTGACATCGAGACTCTGGACGCCGTCGTAGAGGACGACCAGGACGGTTCGCTGCTCCATGTCCCTGATTCTTGGGCCCGGGCGCGATGGCCGCAATGACGAGGTGCCCACCTTTCCTGCCATGGGTCCCGTCGGGGCCGGTGATGCCGAGCCCGGGGCTTCACGTCATACCAACCAGTCGGTAACGTGCGGTCATGACTTCTCTTACGCCCCCCGCCCCGGCCACGGCCCTCCACCCCCGCGCGGGACGCCGATGTCACACCGTGCTCAATTCGCTGCACTCGACGCACTACTTCTCCCCCGACGTGGGCAGCGAGCTGGCCGGCCTCGGCATCAGCCACCCCAGGGCCGTCAATTTCGCCGTACGCACGGCGGCGATGGGTCCGGTCGGCCCCGGAGTGGTCGCGGCGGCGTTCTACAACTACAAGTACGACCTCGTGGCCCGGCACGTCCCCGGCATCTGGCGTACCGCGTCCCCCGAAGACGTCCTCGCCGCACGCCTGCGTGCCGTCGACGCGACGCTGCGACGCCTCCTCGGGGAGGAGGCCCTCACGTCCCCCGAGATGGCGGAGGCGGCGGGGCTCGCGCTGCGCGCCACCGAGGCCTGCTCCCGTGCCGCACGCCCGCTCTACGCCGCCCACGCGGACCTGCCCGTCCCCGAGGAGCCGCACCTCGCGCTCTGGCACGCGGCCACGCTGCTGCGCGAGCACCGGGGGGACGGGCACCTCGCGGTCCTCATGGACAGCGAACTCGACGGGGTGGAGGCCCTGGTGAGCCACACGGCGACGGGCAAGGGCATGACGCCGAAGTGGAACGTCGCCATTCGCGGCTGGAGCCAGGAGGACTGGGACGCCGCGGTGGAGCGGCTGCGCGCCCGCGGACTGCACGACGGGAAGGCCGAGTTGACGGAGGCCGGGGTCGCGCTGCGCCGGGACGTCGAGGAGGCCACGGACCGCCTCGACCGGGCGCCGTACGAGCACTTGGGGGCCGCGGGCGTCGAGCGCCTGACGGAGCTGGGGTCGGTGTTCGCCGGGGCGGCGCTGAAGTCCGGGGCGTTCCCGGCGGATCTGCTCGGCAAGGAGTAGGCAGCCGCGCCGAGCATGCACCGCACTGGGTGAGGTACCCGTTCGCCTCCGGTCGGGTGCGTCTGGCGCCGGACCGGGCGACGAAAGGGGTAGTCCCGTGTTCCGTGCGATCGCAGATGTCCTGCGTCAGATCGGCGCGGCGCTCGCCACAGTGGTGACGCTGCCGTTCCGCGCAGTTGCCCGGCTCTTCGGCGGAGCCTCTCGTTCCGGAGGCCGTTCCGGAGGCCGTTCGGGGCGTCGGCCGGGGCGGGCACGCCGGGTCTGATCCCCCCGCTGTCGGTGCCACCTGCCACAATTGCCCGGCAACCCCAGTGAGAAGGCGGGAAACGTGGCACCTCTGCAGACGTCCACTCCAGCATCCATCGAAAGCAGGATCGCCGAAGAACTCGGCGTACGGGAGCGGCAGGTGAAGGCCGCCGTCGACCTGCTCGACGGCGGCTCGACGGTGCCCTTCATCGCTCGCTACCGCAAGGAAGCGACCGAGATGCTCGACGACGCGCAGCTGCGCACGCTCGAGGAGCGGCTGCGCTATCTGCGGGAGCTCGAGGAGCGGCGTGCGGCGATCCTCGAATCGGTCCGCGAGCAGGGCAAGCTGAGCGACGATCTTGAGGCCCGGATCCGCGCGGCGGACACCAAGGCGCGGCTCGAGGACATCTATCTGCCGTTCAAGCCGAAGCGGCGCACCAAGGCGCAGATCGCCCGCGAGGCGGGCCTTGAGCCGCTGGCCGACGGGCTGCTCGGCGACCCCTCGGTGGAGCCGCTCGCCGCGGCCGCCGCCTTCGTGGACGCGGACAAGGGCGTCGCTGATCCGCAGGCCGCCCTGGACGGTGCCCGCGCGATCCTCGCCGAGCGGTTCTCCGAGGACGCCGACCTGATCGGCGAGCTGCGTGAGCGCATGTGGGTGCGCGGCCGGCTCTCCGCGAAGGTCCGCGAGGGCAAGGAGGAGGCGGGCGCCAAGTTCGCCGACTACTTCGACTTCGCCGAGCCCTTCAAGGACCTGCCCTCGCACCGGATCCTGGCGATGCTGCGCGGCGAGAAGGAGGACGTGCTCGACCTCGTCCTCGAACCGGAGGAGGCCACGGAAGGGCCTTCTTCGTACGAGGGGATGGTCGCCCACCGTTTCGGCGTCCAGGACCGCGGGCGCCCGGGCGACAAGTGGCTGCAGGACACGGTGCGCTGGTCCTGGCGGACCCGCATCCTGGTGCACCTCGGGATCGACCTGCGCCTTAGGCTGCGGACGGCCGCCGAGGACGAGGCCGTGCGGGTCTTCGCCTCGAACCTGCGCGACCTGCTGCTCGCCGCACCGGCGGGCACGCGCGCGACGCTGGGGCTCGACCCCGGTTTCCGTACGGGTGTGAAGGTCGCCGTGGTCGACGCGACCGGCAAGGTCGTCGCGACGGACGTCATCCACCCGCATGTCCCTGCGAACAAGTGGGACAAGGCCCTGGCCACGCTTGCGAAGCTCGCCAAGGAGCACGCGGTCGACCTGATCGCGATCGGGAACGGCACGGCGTCCCGCGAGACGGACAAGCTCGCCGGTGAACTCATCGACAAGCACCCGGAGTTGAACCTCACCAAGGTGATGGTCTCCGAGGCGGGCGCCTCGGTGTACTCGGCGTCGGCGTTCGCCTCGCAGGAGCTGCCCGACATGGACGTGTCGCTGCGCGGCGCCGTGTCCATCGCCCGCCGCCTCCAGGACCCGCTCGCCGAGCTGGTGAAGATCGACCCGAAGTCCATCGGCGTCGGCCAGTACCAGCACGACCTCTCCGAGGTGAAGCTGTCGCGCTCGCTCGACGCGGTCGTCGAGGACTGTGTGAACGGCGTCGGCGTGGACGTGAACACCGCGTCCGCCCCGCTGCTCGCCCGGGTCTCCGGCATCGGCGCCGGGCTCGCCGAGAACATCGTGTCGCACCGCGACGCCAACGGCCCCTTCGCCTCCCGCAAGGGCCTCAAGGACGTGGCGCGGCTCGGCCCCAAGGCGTACGAGCAGTGCGCGGGCTTCCTGCGCATCCGCGGCGGCGACGACCCCCTGGACGCCTCCAGCGTGCACCCCGAGGCGTATCCCGTGGTGCGCAAGATGGCGAAGAAGACCGGCGGTGAGGTCGCCTCCCTCGTCGGCGACACGGCGACGCTGCGCTCGCTCAGGGCGGACGAGTTCGTGGACGAGTCCTTCGGTCTGCCCACGGTGTCCGACATCCTCAAGGAGCTGGAGAAGCCCGGACGTGACCCGCGTCCGGCGTTCAAGACGGCGACCTTCAAGGAAGGCGTCGAGAAGATCTCCGACCTCGCGTCCGGGATGGTGCTCGAAGGGGTCGTCACGAACGTGGCGGCGTTCGGCGCGTTCGTGGACATCGGTGTTCACCAGGACGGGCTCGTGCATGTCTCCGCGATGTCCAGGACGTTCGTCAAGGACCCGCGGGACGTGGTAAAGCCGGGTGACATCGTCAAGGTGAAGGTGATGGACGTCGACATCCCGCGCAAGCGGATCTCGCTGACGCTCCGCCTCGACGACGAGGCGAGCCCTGCCGACGGCGAGCAGCCGACGCGGGGCGGGCGTCCCCCACAGCAGAGGGGCAAGCGACCCCCGCGCCAGCAGGACGGCCAAAGTCAGGGCCAGCGGCAGCCGAAGCGGCAGGGGCCGCCCCCTGCCAATGACGCGATGGCTGACGCGCTGCGGCGGGCCGGGCTTCTGGACCCCAAGAAGCGCTGAGTCGGGGGGGAGCTGCGGAGGTCAGGGTGACAGCTCGGTCACCTTGCCCTCCGTCACCTCCAGCCGCCGCGTCACCCGCACCGCGTCCAGCATTCTGCGGTCGTGCGTGACCAGGAGCAGCGTGCCCTCGTAGGCCTCCAGTGCCGACTCCAGCTGCTCGATCGCGGGCAGGTCGAGGTGGTTCGTCGGCTCGTCGAGGACCAGGAGGTTGACGCCACGGCCCTGGAGGAGCGCGAGGGCCGCGCGGGTGCGCTCGCCCGGGGAGAGGGTGGCCGCGGAGCGCAGGACGTGCGCCGCCTTCAGGCCGAACTTGGCCAGCAGCGTGCGCACTTCGGCCGGTTCGGTGTCGGGCACGGCCGCGCAGAACGCGTCCAGGAGGGACTCCGTGCCGTGGAACAGCGC
Organism: Streptomyces sp. NPDC048436; assembly: GCF_043200355.1. Taxonomy (NCBI): domain Bacteria; kingdom Bacillati; phylum Actinomycetota; class Actinomycetes; order Kitasatosporales; family Streptomycetaceae; genus Streptomyces; species Streptomyces sp. NPDC048436. The sequence goes on along the minus strand of NZ_JBICXP010000003.1, from coordinate 726,661 downwards.
GCGGGCCTGGTCCACCTCGCCGACGAGCACCCCGGAGCCGAGGGCCGCGTGGCCCGCGTCGGTGGGGATGCGGGTCAGAAGCGCGCCGAGCAGGGTCGACTTACCCGAGCCGTTCGCGCCGGTGATGGCCACCCGGTCCGCCCAGTCGATCTGCAGCGTCACGGGTCCTAGCGTGAAGTCGCCGCGGTGCACCTCCGCGTCGCGAAGGGTGGCGACGACGCTGCCGGAGCGCGGCGCCGACGCGATCTCCATCTGCAGCTCCCACTCCTTGCGGGGCTCCTCGACGACGTCCAGGCGCTCGATCATGCGCTGCGTCTGGCGTGCCTTCGACGCCTGCTTCTCGCTGGCGTCGCTGCGGAAGTTCCGGCCGATCTTGTCGTTGTCGCCCGCCTTGCGCCGGGCGTTCTTGACGCCCTTGTCCATCCAGGAGCGCTGCATCTGGGCGCGGCCCTCAAGGGCGGACCTCTTGTCGGCGTACTCGTCGAAGTCGTCGCGTGCGTGCCGGCGCGCGACGTCCCGCTCCTCCAGATACGCCTCGTAGCCGCCTCCGTAGAGGTTGATCTGCTGCTGGGCGAGGTCGAGTTCGAGGACCTTGGTGACGGTGCGGGTGAGGAACTCGCGGTCGTGGCTGACGACCACCGTGCCGGCACGCAGTCCTCGTACGAAGCTCTCCAGGCGGTCGAGGCCCGCCAGGTCGAGGTCGTTGGTCGGCTCGTCCAAGAGGAAGACGTCGTAGCGGGAGAGGAGCAGCGACGCGAGGCCCGCGCGGGCGGCCTGGCCGCCGGAGAGGGAGGTCATCGGCAGGTCGAGGCTGACGCCGAGGCCGAGGGACGCGGTGACCTCTTCGGCCCGCTCGTCCAGATCCGCACCGCCGAGCGCCAGCCAGCGTTCCAGGCTGACGGCGTACGCGTCGTCCGCTCCCGGGGTCCCGTCGACCAGGCCCTGGGTGGCCTCGTCCATGATCCGCTGGGCCTCGTCGACGCCGGTGCGGCGGGCGAGGAAGGCGCGGATGGACTCCCCGGGGCGGCGGTCCGGCTCCTGGGGCAGGTGGCCCACGGCCGCGGTGGGCGGCGAGAGGCGCAGTTCACCGGTCTCCGGGGTGTCCAGGCCCGCGAGCAGGCGCAGGAGGGTGGACTTGCCCGCTCCGTTGGCGCCCACGAGGCCGATGACGTCGCCGGGGGCGACGACCAGTTCGAGGGCGGAGAAGAGGGAGCGGTCGCCGTGGCCGGCGGCGAGGTTCTTGGCGACGAGGGTTGCGGTCATCAGGGGGTCGAGTTTAGGCGAGGCCCGGGACTGCCTGCCCGGCAGCACGGGCGCGGCGGGGCCGGGCCGCCGCGAGAGGGACAAGCCGCTCGGCGAGGTCGTAGGTCAGGCGCCCCGCGACGCGGTCGCCCAGCTTGAACAGGGCGCCCAGTTCGCCGTTGATGGTGGCGAGCTCGCAAGTGACGCCCGTCATCACGTCATCAAGGGCTTCGCGCGATCGCCGTGGGCGACAGGTCGCCGATGTGTGCCGCGTCACAACATCGGCGGTCCTCGCGGCTGCCGGCCGCCGGCTACCGCACTATCGGCGCCACCAGCACACTGTCCGTCGTCCGTGCCACCACGTACGACTCCCCCTTCGTCGCCTTCGCGTCCAGCTCGATGCGGTGCGACCCCGGTTCCAGGACGCCCTCGAAGACCTCGTGGACCTGGGTGCGGAAGAGCCGGTCCTGGCGGTAGGCGATGAGTTGGACCCGGCATGTCGATGTGGTCTCGACCGCCGCCGAACCGTCCGCTGCCGCGAGCCGCGTCAGGCGGCGCTGCGCCTCCGGGCTGCGGTCAAGGGCGTGCTCTATCTGCGCGACGAGGAGCGGGATGATCGGGGCGAGGCCGTCGACGTACGCGACCTGGAGCCCCGCCCCCTCGAACGCCGCGCGCACGCTGTCGCGCGTCGCCGCCGGGACGGCCCGCCCGAAGGCCACCGCCCCGTACGTGCGCAGCTCGTCCGGCGGCACGCCCGTCGCGTCCGCCGCGATGTCCGCGCCGACCCCGATCGTGCGCAGCGCCGCCGCGAGTTTGGCGAGGACGGCGACGCGGGCGCCGATCAGGAGCACCCTGCGGCGGGCGGCCGGTTCACCGGCGGTCAGCAACTGGCCGAGCGCCGCGCGGTATTCGTCGCCCTGAAAGCGGAAGGGCCCTATGCCGTGGTAGCCGTTGAGCTCCAGATCGGCCCGCTCGGCCGTCTGCCAGGCGAAGTCACGCCATACGTAGGCGTCGGTGCCGTCCGGTGCCCTCTCGATGACCGCCGTGACCGCCCCGCACTCCAGGCCCTCGCACTCGGGACAGCCATAGATGACGTGACGGCCCTCGCTCAGGGGCGCCGCCGTCTCCAGGAGGAGGCCGCGCACGTGGTGGGAGAAGATCGCGGGTGGTACGTCGGAGGCGAGCGGGGAGACGGCGTCGAGGTCGGAGAGCTGGAACAGCAGCGGGCGCCCGTCCACGATGAAGTCGACGAAATCCCGGTGGACTTGATATTCACCGTTGGCGAGAACCCCACCGGCGCGTATGGCCGGTGCCAGTCCGAAGGTCGCGTACTCGGCAGACATGGTGTGAGTATCCCCATCTCCGACGTGATGTGAGCACGGCATTGCGTCAATCCGCTACGTTCCTGGGATGGACGGGACAGATGACAACGATGTGATCGTGGTGGGCAGTGGTGTCGTGGGCCTGACGACCGCCGTGCTGCTGGCCGAAGGCGGGCGCCGCGTGCGGGTGTGGGCGCGGGAGGCCGCCGAGCGGACGACCTCGGCCGTCGCGGGTGCGCTGTGGTGGCCGTACCGCATCGAACCGGCCGCGCCCGTGGGTATCTGGTCGCTCCAGTCCCTCGCCCTCTACGAGGAGTTGGCGTCGCGGCCCGAGGAGACCGGCGTACGCATGGTCGACGGAGTACAGGGCGACACGCGACTGGACGACCTCGGCCCGTGGGCCGCAGAGGTGACGGGGCTGCGGCCCACCACCCGGGACGAGTTCGACGGGCCGGGGGTGTGGGCGCGTGTGCCGCTGATCGACATGCCCGTGTATCTGGGGTGGCTCCGCGAGCGCCTCGCGCGGGCCGGCGGGACGGTGCAGGCGCGCTCGGCGGAGAGCCTCGACGAGCCGCTGGCGGAGGCGCGCTGCGTGGTCAACTGCTCGGGGATCGGGGCGCGCAGCCTGGTCCCCGACCTCTCGGTGCGGGCGGTTCGGGGGCAGTTGGTGCTGGTGGAGAACCCCGGGGTGCGGACCTGGTTCGCCTCGGCCGGACCCAGCGGGCAGACCTCCACCTACTTCTTCCCGCAGCCGGGCCGGCTCGTGCTCGGCGGCACGGCGCAGGAGGACGACTGGTCGCTCGAACCCGATCCGGTGGTGGCCAAGGCCATCGTGGAGCGGTGCGCCGCCGTGCGGCCCGAGATAGCCGGGGCCCGGGTCCTCGACCATCGGGTGGGGCTGCGGCCCGTGCGCCCCGCGGTACGGATCGAGCGTGAACTGCGCCCTGATGGAAGGGTGTTGGTGCACAACTACGGCCACGGCGGTGCCGGGGTCACCGTGGCCTGGGGCTGCGCGCGGGAGGCGGCGCGCCTCGCGGACGAGGCGGCCGCCTCCTGAACCGGCGCGAACTCAGACGGGCTTGACCGTGACGTCCTCGTCGTCCCCGGTGTCGCTGGGGCCGATGCGGATCTCGAAGTCGCCGTCGTACTGCTCGTGGCCCGCGATCACGGCCTTCTCGACGGCCTCCGTGCCGTGCTCGCCCCGCACGATCAGCGGGTCGTGGCGCAGGTCCCGCATCAGGGCCACACACATCCCGATCATCACCAGGGTGAAGGGCGCGGCGACCAGGATCGTCAGATTCTGCAGACCCGTGAGGGCGTTGCCCGTTCCGTCACCGATGAGCAGCATGATCGCCGCCACGGCTCCCGTCACGACGCCCCAGAACACGACCACGAACTTGCCGGGTTCGAGCGCGCCCTTCTGCGAGAGCGTGCCCATGACGATCGACGCGGCGTCGGCACCCGAGACGAAGAAGATGCCCACGAGGATCATCACCAGCAGGCTGGTCACCGTGGCGATCGGGTACTCGTGCAGCAGGCCGAAGAGCTGGCCCTCGGGCGTGCTCGCGTCGGCGAGCCCGCCGCGCTCCTTCACCTTCATGGCGGTGCCGCCGAAGACGGCGAACCACAGCAGGCTGACGGTGCTCGGCACCAGGATGACGCCGCCCACGAACTGCCGGATCGTGCGCCCGCGGCTGATCCTGGCGATGAACATGCCGACGAAGGGCGTCCAGGAGATCCACCAGGCCCAGTAGAAGACCGTCCAGCTGCCGAGCCAGTCCGATACGCCCTTGCCGCTGGACGCCTCCGTACGCCCGACCAGCTGGGGCAGGTCCCCGAGGTAGGCACCGATCGAGGTCGGCAGCAGGTCGAGGACGATGACGGTCGGGCCCACGATGAAGACGAACACGATGAGCAGCAGCGCGAGCACCATGTTGATGTTCGAAAGCCACTGCACGCCCTTCTCCACACCGGAGATGGCGGAGGCGACGAACGCCACGGTCAGTACGGCGATGATGCCCACGAGCAGACTGGTGGGCACATCCTTGCTCCAGTCGAGCACCTCGAAGCCGCTGCCGATCTGCAGGGCGCCGAGCCCCAGGGAGGCCGCCGAGCCGAAGAGCGTGGCGAAGATGGCGATGATGTCGATGACCCTGCCCCAGGCGCCGTGGGCGTGCTTCGGGCCGATGAGCGGCTCGAAGACGGCACTGATGGTCTGCCTGCGCCCACGCCGGAACGTGCTGTACGCGATGGCGAGACCCACGACCGCGTAGATCGCCCATGGGTGGAGCGTCCAGTGGAAGAGGGTGGTGGCCATGGCCGTTTCCATCTTCGCCGCCGAGTCGGCGGGGTCCGTGCCCGGCGGTGGCGTGGTGAAGTGCGCGAGCGGCTCGCTCACTCCGTAGAACATCAGACCGATGCCCATACCGGCGCTGAACATCATCGCGACCCAGGAGACGGTGCGGAATTCCGGCTCCTCACCCTCCTCACCGAGGGTGATCTTCCCGTACCTGCTGACCGCGAGCCAGAGCGCGAAGACGACGAAGCCGCTCGCGGCCAGCATGAAGGCCCAGCCGCCGTTGTGGATCAGGCCGTTGAGCATCTTCGTCGAGGCGCTCTCGAGCGAGTCCGTCGCCACGGCGCCCCAGACCACGAAGGCCAGGGTGAGGACAGCCGTCACCCCGAACACGATCCGGTCGGTCTGTGGATGTCGGCCGTCGGGGGAGGGAGCCATGATCGGCCCCTTTCCCCCGTCGTCCGCTTTTTGCTGGTCTTGCGTCACAAGTACACCTTTCGCGGATGTCGATCACGTGCAATCTCTGTACTCCGCTACCCCCTACCACATGTGACGCACCTACCACTTGCTCAGCACTTGGTGTCGGGCCTGCCCGTGACGAGGTGGTAGGGGGCACGCTCGTCGAGGAGCAGCGGGACGAGGGCGCGCGCGGACTGCCGCAATGGCACATAGGCGCCCGCTCCGGCCCGCTTGGCCTTGACTCCGTGCAAGGCGAGTTCGTCCTTGATGTCGCCGTACTGCGCGGCGTCGAGCCGGTAGCCGCAGGCCGGGTCCTGGATCACTTCGGACGGCTCCGCGGGGTCGTTGTCCGCCCCGCCGAGGTAGATGGGGCCACGGTCACGGAAGCCTTCGAGACGGGCCGCGGCGGTGGCTGCCTCCAGCTGACCGCGCCTGGCGTCGGCGTAGGTGAACAGGCCGCTGAGTGCGGAGAGTTGGGAGTTCACACGGCGCCGGTTGTTCAGCGCCTCGTCCTTCTTCTCGGCGTCGGTGAGGGGGTCGACGCGGCTCTCGATGAGGAGACCGGCGGCGTGCTTGATGCCGGATACGTTGCGCAGGATGCGTTCCTGGCCGTCGCCCGCCGTCTGCTTGATCGGTTCACCGGTCACCGGGTCGGTCCAGATCCCGTACGTCCCCGTCGTGTGGCCCGAGGCGTTGGCGGCCGGCCTCACATAGTCCTCGGACAGGGTCTTGGCCTCGTCGTGCACGGCCTCGTCGGTGTTGAGGTTGCGCGGCCACAGGTCGAACAGGTCTTTGTCGTAGTACTTGGGGGTCGCTCCGTACTCGTGCAGGTCGTAGATGGAGTCGGGCTGCCGGTCGCGGATGACCGCGGCCATGGCGCGGGCCTCCGCGGTTCGCAGGGCTATGTGGTCGCGGTTGATGTCGACGCCGTCGGAGTTGCCGCGGGTGTCGGCGGCGCGGCCGTCCGGGTTGGCGGTGGGGACGACGAGGAGCGTGGTGTGGGAGAGGAACTTCCGCGTCTTCTTGTCCTTCGCGTACGCCAGATCGCGGATGGTCGACAGGCAGGCGTCGCGGCCCGATGGCTCGTCGCCGTGCTGGCTGCAGATCAGCAGCACGGTGTTCTTCGTGGGGCGGTCCCCGATGCGGACCAGTTGGAGGGGCCGGTCCTGTTTGGTGGTGCCGATGCGGGCGATCGAGACCCGGTCGGTCGCCTTGTCGACGGCGGCGAGGAAGTCCTGCTCCTCGGGCTGACTGGTCCAGCGGGCGCCGTTGCTCTCCTCGAAGCCGGTGCGTGGCGGGGTCGGCGTCGCCTGCGCGGGCGCTGTCACGAGCGGCGCGGCGAGCGCGGCGGTGGCGCAGGCGAGCGCCAGGGTGCGGATGCGGGGCCTCATGAAGTGCTGCCTCCCGGGACGGGGCGGAACGGACGCGGCGGGGCCACGCCGTCGAGACGGGATTCGCGCGGGGCGACGGTTGCCGAGTCGGTGCTGAACGCGTCGTCGCCGCCCACCAGCGGCACCTTCGCGGAGGTGCGGGACAGGTCGATGGCGAGCGTCGGGGTGGAGTCCGGAGGGTCGATGAGGTCCTTGTCGGTGCCCGCGATGATCAGGGCGAGGCGGTGCCCCTTCGGTACGACGTGGTCGCTCGCGGCGAGGTCGAGGGTGATGGTGTGCGGCTTGCCCGGCGTGAGGGGGCGGCCCTTGTGGTCGTCCGCGAAGTTGCCGAGGTCGGCCCAGCCGCGGCTGAAGACCGTGTAGTCGACGTCGGCGGTCTTCGGTTTCGTCTCCTTGAAGCAGGAGCTGTCGCCGCCGGTGCTCGGGCCCCAGCAGGTGCGTTCGGGGAGCGTGGTGATGCCCTCGCCCGCGCCGGCGTAGTCGCGGATGGTGGCGGGGCCGAGGTCGACGAGGACGGCGGAGAGGTGGGCGGTGCGGGTCGTCGGGGTGGCGGTGACGGTCACCTCGGACGAGCCGGACAGGCGCAGGTCGCCGCCGAGCGGCTTGCTGATGAACCCGGCCTTGGACGGGGCCGAGGTGTCGATCTGGGCGGCCCAGTCGGTCTCGCTCAGCTTCGGGTCGTCGGTGAAGGTCTCGCTGCCGGTGCCCTGACGTGTGCCGAGGGTGCCGACGCCCGGTGAAGTGCCCTTGCCGGGGCGGAGTTTCACCGTGTCCGTGGCGCGCGGGGGCCAGACGCGGTCGGTGGTCCACTGCCCGGGGGCGCGCTCGATGTCGGCCATCGGCTCGCGGTCGACGCCGTTGTCGTAGCCGAGGAGTTCGTGGTCGAACCAGCGGTGCAAGGTGCGCACCCACTCCGCGCGACGGAAGTCGAACGGGTCGACGTGGCCGGTCTGGCTGAGCCATACCTTGCGGTCGACGCCCTCGTCCGCGAGCGCGTCCCACCACTGCCCGAAGTGCTTGGTGCGGACGTTCAGGTCCTGCATGCCGTGTACGGCGAAGACGCTGGCCTTCACCTTGTCCGCGTCCGGGGTGTAGTCGCGCTCGTCCCAGAGCCGGGTCCAGTCGCCGGTGCGCGGCGCTTCGTCGACAAGTCTCTTCTGTACGGCGGCGCAGCGGGCCCTGGCCTCGGGGCTCTCCACGTAGTCCGAGAGCCACTCGGGGCCGCTGTCGTAGAGCGGGGCTCCCTTGGCGAAGTAGTAGTCGTACCAGGAGGAGATCGCGCCGATGGGCACGATGGTCTTGAGCCCTCGCACTCCAGTGGCGGCCACGCCGTTGGCGATGGTGCCGTCGTAGCTCTTGCCGATCATCCCGGTGACGCCGTTGGTCCAGGACGCCTTGGCGTCCTTGCCTCCGGTGCGGGTGGTGTAGCCGCGGGCCCGGCCGTTCAGCCAGTCGACGACGGCCTTGGCGGACTGGATGTCGGAGCGGCCCCCGACGTCCACGCAGCCGTCGGAGCGGTTGGTGCCCGCGAGGTCGACGGCGACGAAGCCATAGCCGCGGGGCACGAAGTAGTTGTCGTAGTAGAGCGGGAACTGGACGGGGTTGCCGTCCGCGTCGTATGTCTTCTTCTGGCTTTCGTTGCCGCGCCCGCAGCAGGAGTAGTACGGGCTGGCATCCATGATCACGGGTATTTTCCGGCCCTGTTGGGCGGGTTCGCGGGGGCGGACGATGTCCACGGCGACGCGGTCGGTCTTCCCGTCGTCGTCGCCGTCGATCTTGGTGTCGACCCAGACGGACTCCCGGATCGCGCTCTCGTACGAGTAGACGGGCTTGCTCTCACGCGGGGCGCCGGGCGCCCCTTGTGCGGCGCCCGGGGACATGAGTGTGGACAGCAGGGCGGCCAGAGCGGCCGTCACAAGGGATCTCCGGATCAAGCGCGTGCGACGCGCACGTATCGGCATGGCGCGGAAGGTACACCGGTCAACTCCCGCGCGACAGAGGGCCCTACGCGACGGCGTCAGGCTCATGGGGTGTTTTGGCACATGTCGGCCGAATGGCGATCGTGTGACAGCAGCGACCATGGACATGACGCGTGGCCAGGGCGCTCAATATGGTCGACCCATCTACCGAAGTGCCCCTACGACTTGGAGCTCTTGTGCACCGCAGACTCATCGCCCCGGGCGCGCTGGCGGCCTCCCTGCTGCTGGCGATCCCGGCATCGGCCGCTGACTTCACGCCTGGAGCCCCGGGTATCGGCGACCCCTACTACCCGGCAGGCGGCAACGGCGGCTACGACGTCTCGCACTACGACCTGCGGCTGAAGTACCAGCCGAAGACCGACCTGCTCGAAGGCACGGCGACCCTCAACGCCGTAACGACGCAGGACCTTTCCCGCTTCAACCTCGACCTCGGCCTGAAGGTCAGCGAGGTGCGCGTCAACGGCAAGAAGGCGGCCTTCAAGAAGTCGGGCGAGCAGGAGCTGGAGATAACCCCGGCGGCCGGACTGCCCAAGGGCACGCCGATCACCGTGGTGGTCCGTTACGCGGGCAAGCCGTCCGAGGTGAAGATCAACGGCTTCACGGCGTGGGCGCGTACGCCGGACGGTGGCGTGGCCGCCCAGGAGCCGGACTCGGCCGCCTGGTGGTACCCGTCCAACGACCACCCGCTCGACAAGGCGACGTACGACGTCTCGGTCTCCGTGCCGGACGGCTCGCAGGCCATCTCCAACGGCGTGCTGCAGTCGCAGAGTTCGAAGCTCGGCTGGACGCGTTTCAACTGGCGCTCGAACAAGCCGCAGGCCAGCTATCTGACGACGCTCGCCGTCGGCAAGTTCGACATCACGACCGACAAGACCGCGGACGGTCTGCCGGTCCTGAACGCCTACAGCAAGGACCTCGGCGACAACGCGGGCGCCGCGCGGGCGAGCATCGAGCGCTCGACCGAGGTCGCGGAGTGGCTGGAGACGGTCTTCGGCAAGTACCCGTTCAACGCCCTTGGCGGGTACGTCCCGAACGTGACGAGCGGCTTCGCCCTGGAGACCCAGACGCGGCCGTTCTACAGCCCGAGGCAGTTCGCGAACGGCTCCAACGTCTCCGTCGTGGTGCACGAGCTCGCCCACCAGTGGTACGGCGACAGCGTGTCCGTCGACGGCTGGAAGGACATCTGGATCAACGAGGGCTTCGCTCGGTACAGCCAGTGGCTGTGGTCGGAGAAGGAGGGCGAGGGCACGGCGCAGGAACTGGCCGACTACGTGTACGCCCAGCACCCCGCCGACGACCCCTTCTGGAAGGTCAAGCCGGGCGACCCGGGCCCGGACAACCAGTTCGACATCGCCGTCTACGACCGCGGTGCGCTGGCCCTGCAGGCGCTGCGCAACGCGGTGGGCGAGGAGTCCTTCTCGGCGATTCTGAAGGGCTGGCCCAAGGAGCACGCGTACGGGAACGCGAAGGTGGGTGACTTCGTGAAGTACGCGGAGAAGGTTTCGGGGAAGCCGCTCGCCTCGCTGTTCGACGCGTGGCTCTACCAGCCGTCGAAGCCGTCCGCTCCGGCCGCCGACCGTGCCGGGGTCTCGCGTACCGCGGGGGTCCCGGCCGCGCCCAAGTCGTGGAAGGGGATCGCTGCCACGAATGGTGTGCACGGTCACTGAGACCGAGCCGCCGCTTCGCGGCGGATGTTTCCCGCCCACGCCGCCCGATTGCCCCGCAGTCGGGCGGCGTGGGTTTCAGCGCGTCAGCGCCGCCGCCTCGCCTCGCGGGCCATCGGCAGATACCGCAGCCGCTCCGGCAGCAGCGGGACCACCGTGCGTACGACGAGGCAGAAGCGGCGCAGCCTTCGTTCCTGGTCCCGGGTCCAGGGCAGACCTATGGCTTCCCGCGCGTCCGGCGGCATCAGGCCTATCGTGACGAAGCGGCGGAAGCGCGCCAGGGGCGGCAGAAGGGCCGGCCAGAGGGTGCGGAGGAGCAGGCGCAGGAGGAAGGGCCCCCGGTCGGGCGGTGGGACCGGGCGGTCGGTGGCGACCAGGTCGCGCACCACTTCCGTCTCCTCCAGCTCGTCGGCCAGCATCTTGCGGTAGTACGGCCAGAACTCCTCGATCGACTGGGGCATGTCCCGGTCATGTATCCCGAGTATCCGCCCCACCTGGAGCCACTCCGCGTAGAGCTGCCGCTCCTGCGCCTCGGTGAAGGGCCGCCGCCCGAGATACTTCTGGGCGTGCTGGTAGACGGGGAACCCCGTGGCGTGCACCCAGGCGTAGTTCGCGGGCTGCAGCGCGTGATAGCGGCGGCCGTGCGCGTCCGTGCCCTGGATCGTCTTGTGCAGGGCCCGCAGCCTGCGGCCTTCCGCTGCCGCTTCCTGACCCCCGTACACCCAGAGCAGCACCGAGCGCACCGAGCGTTCGCCCCGGCCCCACGGGTCCGTCCGGAAGACGGAGTGCTCGTCGACCCCGGCGCCGACAGCGGGGTGCGCGACCTGCATGGTCAGGGCGGCGGGGAGGGTCAGGAACACGCGGATGTCCCCGGCGATGCTCCAGAGGATGCCGCCGGGCGGGGGCGGGGCTGGGTCGCGGTGGTCCTCGGTCTTCATGGCGTATTCCAGTATGCGACCGCCTGGCGCCTACCGGGCGGCGGCGTCGGGGTGGGCGCCAGAGGGTATGCCACAGCCCCGCGCCCCTTACGGGGCGCGGGGCTGTGAGTCGTTGGCCGTTGGCCGTTACTTCGTGAGGCCCGCTGTCTCGCGGTCCACCCTCTTGCGGATTCCGTACCAGCCGACGGCCAGCGCCGCCGCGATGATCGGGATGAGGTAGAGCGTCTTGCGGCCGATCTCGGGGTCCTTCCACATCAGGCCGAGGACCGCGAGCAGGAAGGCGATCGTGACGATCTCCGTGACCGGGCTGCCCGGCAGCCGGAAGCTGGGGCGGCTGATCAGGCCCTCCTTGGCGCGGCGGACGAACGCCAGGTGACAGATCATGATGATCACCCAGGTGCTGATGATGCCGAGGGACGCCACGTTCAGGACGATCTCGAAGGCCTGGCTAGGCATGAGGAAGTTCAGGCCGACGCCGAGCACGCACACCGCGGAGGTGAGCAGGATGCCGCCGTAGGGGACCTGGCTGCGGTTCATCCTGGCGGTGAACTTCGGCGCCGAACCCGCCATCGCCATCGAGCGCAGGATGCGGCCCGTGGAGTACAGGCCCGAGTTCAGCGAGGACATGGCCGCCGTGAGGACGACCAGGTTCATCACGTCACCGGCCGCGGGAACGCCGATCTTGGACAGGACCGTCACGAAGGGGCTCTGGTCCGCCGAGTACACCGACCCGGGGAGCAGAAGCGCGAGCAGGATGACAGAGCCGACGTAGAAGAGGCCCACGCGCCACATGATGGAGTTCACCGCGCGCGGGACGACCTTCTGCGGCTCGGCCGTCTCGCCCGCCGCGACGCCGACCAGCTCCAGCGAGGCGTACGCGAAGACGACACCCTGCATGACGATCACGACCGGCATCAGGCCGTGCGGCAGGAAGCCGCCGTTGTCGGTGATCACGCTCAGGCCGGGCGTCTGGCCGTCGACGTCGTGCTGGGTGACCAGCAGGAAGATGCCGATCAGCATGAAGGCGACCAGGGCGGCGACCTTGACGATCGCGAACCAGAACTCCATCTCGCCGAAGTACTTCACCGAGATCAGGTTGATCACGAGGACGACGGCCAGGGCGATCAGCGCGAGCACCCACTGGGGTATGTCGGTGAAGAAGCTCCAGTAGTGCGTGTAGAGCGCGATCGCGGTGATGTCGGCGATGCCGGTGGTCGACCAGTTGAGGAAGTACATCCAGCCGGCGACGTAGGCGCCCTTCTCGCCGAGGAACTCACGCGCGTAACTGACGAACGAACCCGACGACGGCCGGTAGATGACCATCTCGCCGAGAGCGCGTACGACGAAGAAGGCGAAGATGCCGCACACGAGGTACGCGACGGCGAGCGCGGGGCCCGCGGAGTGCAGGCGGCCGCCCGCACCGAGAAAGAGTCCAGTTCCGATCGCGCCACCGATGGCGATCATGTTGACGTGACGGGCCTTGAGGTCCTTGCTGTAACCGGCGTCGCCCGCGTCCGCGGGGGCCTGGGACGCATCTGTGCGGGATGCGTCCGCAGCGGCCGTGTCTACGGCTTCCTTGCTCACGTGGGGGGTCTACTCTCTGGTGCCCGGAAAACTCCGGTGTCCGGATGTGCTCCGGCCCACGACACCCCTGTCGTGCGTGGACCGACGCGACACCTTCCCCCAGAGATCCCCCGGCATGCGGTGGCGCACGTCACATAGCGGCACTTCTCACATGGTGGGCAGGGGATGTACACGCGATGACCACCGGGTGTATGGCTCGTGAATCACGTGGCGTACAGAGCGTCGATGGCGTCCTCGTACTTCTCCCTGATGATCCTGCGCCGCAGCTTCAGGGACGGTGTCAGCTCCCCCGTCTCCGGGCCCCACTCCTCGCCGAGCAGCCGGTACCGCTTGATCTGCTCGGTGCGGTTGAGGCGCGCGTTGGCCTCCTCGACGGCCCGCGCGATCTCCTCCTGCACGGCCTCGCTCTCCACCGGGTCGCCCGTGATCCCCCGCGCGGCGGCCCACGCGGGGGCCATTTCGGCGTCGAGGACGAGCAGCGCCACCAGGTAGGAGCGGCCGTCTCCGTGGACGAGGGCCTGGCCGATGAGGGGGTGCTCCTTGAGGGTGTTCTCGACGAGCGCGGGCGAGACGTTCTTGCCCGTGGAGGTCACGATGATTTCCTTCTTGCGGTCGGTGAGCCAGAGGAAGCCGTCCTCGTCGATCCGCCCGATGTCACCGGTGGCGAACCAGCCTTCCTCGTCACAGGCACGCTCGACGCCGCCGTCCGGCAGGAGATAGCCGTCGAAGACCGTCTCGCCGCGCACCAGGATCTCGCCGTCGTCGGCGGTGCGGACCTCGAGTCCGGTCAGGGGCTTGCCGACCGAGCCGAGGCGGAAGCCGGCGGGGCTGTTGGTGGTGGCGACACCTGTCGTTTCCGTCAGGCCCCAGGCATCCATGATCACGATTCCGAAGCCCGCCCAGAAGCGCACCACGTCCTGTGGCATGGGCGCTGACGCGCTCGCCGTCCACACCAGGCGGTCGAAGCCCGCCAGGGAGAGCAGTGGGTCCAGGATCTTCTCCTTGGCCTCGCGGTAGGCAGCCTCGACGTCGGCGGGCGGGTCCTCGCCGCGCTCCACGTACGCCACACGCGCGCGTGCCGTCTCGTTCGCCGCCTCGATGGCCTGCCGCCGCTCGTCGGGAAGGCCCGCGAGCGCGGCCCGTACGGACGTGGCGAGCTTCTCCCAGACGCGCGGAACCCCGAAGAACTGCGCGGGGTGCAGCTCGCGCGCGGTCGCCGCGACGGCGGCCGGGTCCGCGCACAGGTAGACGTGCGCGGCACGGAACACCGCCAGGTAGATGCTCAGCATCCGTTCCGCGATGTGGGCGAAGGGGAGGTAGCAGATGTGCTCGACGTGATCGGGCAGGGAGACGACGGCGTCCAGGGCCACGCTGTCGAGGACGACGTTGCGGTGCGTGATGCGCACGCCCTTGGGGTCGCCTGTGGTGCCCGAGGTGTAGACGACGGTGAGCGGGTCCTTGGCCCTGGACTCGCGCCAGCCCTCTTCGAAGGCGTCCGGATCGAACAGCCGGCCTCCGGTGGCGTGCAGGGAGCCGTACGCGCGGTGCGGGCCCGCCTCGGCCCCCTCGACGACGACCAGGCGCTCCAGTGGTGCCGTGCTGTCCGCCAGGAGGGGCTCCCAGCGGGCCAGCTCGCGGGCGCCCTCGACGATCGCGAAGCGGGCACGGCTGTGCCGGGCGATGTGCGCGATCTGGTCGGGGGCCGAGGTGCCGTACACCGTGACGGGGACGGCGCCGAGGTGCACGAGGGCGAGGTCGCTCAGCCAGTGTTCGGGGCGGTTGCCCATCATCATCAGTACGTGTTCGCCGCGCCGTACGCCGAGCGCCGCGTACCCGGCGGCCAGGACGGCGATCTTGCGGCGTGCCTCACGCCAGGTCAGTGTCGTCCACTCCCCTCCGGGCGTGGTGCGCCAGGAGAGCGCGGGGAGGTCGCCGTGGTCCTCGGCGTTGCGCAGCAGCAGGGCGGGAAGCGTGAGGTCGGCGGGTTCACCGGGGAGTCGCAGGATCGTGGTCATGACCGCCTCCTGGCGTCATCGACGAAGCAAGTGACTGGCCGGGACGCTTTCACAACAGTGGTGAGACAGCAATACTGTTGCACTGGATCGGCGCACAACCGCCGGTGCACAACTAGGGGTACACGACCGCCGGTGCACAACCGCTGGTGCACAACTGGGGAGGCGAGGCGCTGCCATGACGATGTCGACGACGTCGGACACCGAAGAGCCGACGCTCACGGTCGACGAACTGGCCGCGCGCGCGGGCGTCACCGTCCGCACGATCCGCTTCTACAGCACCAAGGGTCTGCTGCCGCCGCCCGTGATCGGCCCGCGCCGGGTCGGTCACTACGGGCAGGAGCATCTGTCCCGGCTCGGGCTCATCGAGGAGTTGCAGCACCAGGGCATGACACTGGCCGCGATCGAGCGGTACCTGGAGCAGCTTCCGCCCGACCTGAGCGCCCACGACCTCGCCATCCACCGCGCGGTGGTGGCCTCGTGGGCCCCCGACTCGGCCGAGGACACCGACCTGCCGGAGCTGGAGCGCAGGGCGGGCCGGTCGCTGACGGACGGGGACCTGGACCGGCTCGCGGCGATGGGCGTCGTCGCGACCACGGAGACCCTGGGGGCGTATCGCGTCGATCCGGGGCTGTTGCGCCTGGGCGTTGAGCTGCTCGACGTACCCATCGCGCACGAGACGATCCTGGCGGCGCGCACGGTCCTGATGGAGCACACCCGCGCGGCGGCCCACGAGATGTCCCGGCTCTTCCGCGACGAGGTGTGGGGCCCCTACCGGGAGCGGGAGTCGGACCCGGAGCACGTGGCGGCGATGCGCTCCCTGTCGGCCCATATGCAGCCGATGGTGGTGCAGGCCCTGGTGACCGCGTTCCAGCGCTCCTTGAAGGAGGAGCTCCGGGAGTGGCTCAAGGAAAGCTGAGCCACTCCCGGGTGCGTGTCCTGCGCGGGGCCGGGGTCAGGCGTCGATGACTGGGGTCAGGCGCCGATAACCAAACTCAGGCGTCGCTGAACTTCTCGCCCCTGTCGGCCTTTTCGACCAGCAGCGCGGGCGGCGTGAACCGCTCCCCGTAGCGGTCGGCCAACTCACGCGCGCGTGCCGTGAATCCGGGGAGGCCGCCTTCGTACCCGTTGATGTACTGGAGGACACCGCCCGTCCAGCCGGGGAAGCCGATGCCGAAGATGGAACCGATGTTGGCGTCCGCGACGGACGTCAGGACGCCCTCCTCCACCAGGCGCACGGTGTCCAGCGCCTCGGAGAACAGCATCCGCTCCTGCATGTCCTCGAACGGGATCTGCGTGCCCGGCTTGGTGAAGTGCTCGCGCAGGCCCGGCCAGAGACCCGCGCGCTTGCCGTCCACGTAGTCGTAGAAGCCCGCTCCCCCGCTCCTGCCGGGGCGCTCGAACTCGTCGACCATGCGGTCGATGACGGTGTCCGATGGGTGCCCGGCCCAGCTGCCGCCGGCCTCCTCCACGGCGCGCTTCGTCTCGTTGCGGATCTTGCGCGGCAGGGTGAGGGTCAGCTCGTCCATCAGGGAGAGGACCTTCGCCGGGTAGCCCGCCTGGGCCGCCGCCTGCTCGATGGACGCGGGCTCGATGCCTTCGCCGACCATCGCGACGCCTTCGTTGATGAAGTGCCCGATGACGCGCGAGGTGAAGAAGCCGCGCGAGTCGTTGACGACGATCGGCGTCTTGTTGATCTGGCGTACGAGGTCGAAGGCGCGGGCAAGCGCCTCGCCCCCGGTCCGCTCGCCCTTGATGATCTCGACGAGCGGCATCTTGTCGACGGGCGAGAAGAAGTGCAGGCCGATGAAGTCGACGGGCCGGGTGACGCCCTCGGCGAGCTGGGTGATGGGCAGCGTCGAGGTGTTGGAGCAGAGCAGGGCGTCAGGCTCGATGACGTCCTGGATCTCCTGGAACACCTTGTGCTTGAGCGAGGTGTCCTCGAAGACGGCCTCGATCACGGCGTCGCAGCCCGCGAGGTCCCGCGGGTCGGCGGTCGGCGTGATGCGGGCGAGCAGCGCGTCGGCCTTCTCCTGGGTCGTACGCCCCCGCTGCACCGCCTTGGCGCACAGCTTCTCGGAGTACGCCTTGCCCTTGGCGGCGGCTTCGGCCGACACATCCTTGAGGACGACCTCGATGCCCGCGCGGGCACAGGAGTAGGCGATGCCCGCGCCCATCATCCCGGCGCCGAGGACGGCGGCCTTGCGGACCTTGCGGGCCTCGATGCCCTTGGGCCTGTTGGCGCCGGAGTTGACGGCCTGGAGGTCGAAGAAGAACGCCTGGATCATGTTCTTCGCGGTCTGCCCGGTGACCAGCTCGGTGAAGTAGCGGGCCTCGATGGTCAGCGCGGTCTCGAAGTCGACCTGCGAGCCCTCGACGGCCGCCGCCAGGATGTTGCGCGGGGCCGGGTAGGGGGCGCCGTTGATCTGCTTCTTCAGGTTGGCCGGGAAGGCGGGCAGGTTCGCCGCGAACTTCGGGTTGGCCGGGGTGCCACCGGGGATGCGGTAGCCGGGCTTGTCCCAGGGCTGGGCCGACTCCGGGTTGGCGTCGATGAAGGCGCGGGCCTTCTCGATCATCTCCTCGCGGGTGGCGGCCACTTCGTGGACGAGGCCGTTCTCCAGGGCGCGCTTCGGGGAGTACTGCGTGCCCTGGAGCAGCACCTTCAGGAGCGCGTCCGCGATGCCCATGAGGCGTACGGTGCGGGTCACGCCGCCGCCCGCCGGGAGCAGGCCGAGGGTGACCTCGGGCAGGCCGATCTTGGAGCCGGGCGCGTCGAGCGCGACGCGGTGGTGGCTGGCCAGGGCGATCTCGTAACCGCCGCCGAGGGCCGCGCCGTTGATGGCGGCGACGACCGGCTTGCCCAGGGTCTCGATGCGGCGCAGGGAGCTCTTGATGGCGACGCCCGCCTCGAACGCGTGCTGCGCGTTCTCGGGGCCCGCCTGCATCATGTCCTTCAGGTCGCCGCCCGCGAAGAAGGTCTTCTTGGCGGAGGTGTAGATGATGCCGCGAATGGAGTCCTTCTCGGCCTCCGCGCGCTCGGCGATCGCCGCGATGGAGTCCTTGAACCCCTGGTTCATGGTGTTCGCGGACTGGTTGGGGTCGTCGAGGACGAGGGTGAGGATGCCGGTGGCGTCCATCTCCCAGCGGATGGTGGTGCTCTGCGTCATGGTTCGGTCTCCGTGAAGTCTGTGATGAGCGGGGTGAGCGGCTACTGGGGTGGGTGGTGCCGTTCGTCGCCGACTGCCGGTGAGTGGGGGCTGATCGCGCAGTTCCCCGCGCCCCTGAAGGGCGCACTGCGTGCGCCTTCATGAGGCGCGGCGCAGCCGCATGCCTCAGGGGCGCGGGGAACTGCGCGAGCAACCACGACGCACCCGCAGTCGGCAACGGACAACAGCCCCACGGCGCCTAGCCGGAGATCCGTTCCACGATCGTGGCGATCCCCATGCCCCCGCCCACGCACAACGTGGCCAAGCCGTACCGCAGGTCCCGCCGCTCGAGCTCGTCGACCAAAGTGCCGAGGATCATCGCCCCGGTCGCGCCCAAGGGATGGCCCAACGCAATCGCGCCGCCGTTGACGTTGACCTTGTCCAGGGACAGGCCCATGTCCTTGACGAAGCGCAGGACGACGGCCGCGAAGGCCTCGTTGATCTCGACGAGGTCGATGTCGTCGATGGTCAGCCCCGCCTTGGCGAGCGCCTTCCGGGCGGCAGGCGCGGGGCCGGTGAGCATGATGGTCGGCTCGGAGCCGGAGACGGCCGCGGAGACGATCCGGGCGCGCGGCGCGAGCCCGTAGCGCTCGCCGACCTCCTTCGTGCCGATGGCCACAAGCGCGGCGCCGTCCACGATGCCGGAGGAGTTGCCCGCGTGGTGGACGTGGTCGATCTTCTCGACCCAGTGGTACTTCTGCAGCGCGACGGCGTCGAAGCCGCCGAGGTCGCCGATGTCCTTGAAGGACGGCTTCAGCTTGGCGAGCGAATCGGCGGTGGTGCCCGGGCGCATGTACTCGTCGTGGTCGAGGACGACCAGGCCGCTGCGGTCCTTCACCGGCACCACGGACTTCTCGAAACGGTTGTCCTTCCAGGCAGCGGCGGCGCGCTCCTGGGACAGGGCCGCGTACTCGTCGACGTCACGCCGTGTGTAGCCCTCGATGGTGGCGATCAGGTCGGCGCCGATGCCCTGCGGCACGAAGCCCGTCTCGTAGTTGGTCATCGGGTCGGCGAACCAGGCGCCGCCGTCCGAGCCCATCGGGACGCGCGACATCGACTCGACGCCGCCCGCGAGGACGAGGTCCTCCCAGCCCGAACGCACCTTCATCGCGGCCATGTTGACCGCTTCGAGACCCGAGGCACAGAAGCGGTTCTCCTGGACGCCCGCGACGGTGTCGGGCAGCCCGGCGGCGATCGCCGCGACGCGCGCGATGTCGGAGCCCTGGTCGCCGACGGGGCCCACGACGCCGAGGACGATGTCGTCGACGGCCGCCGGATCCAGGTCGGGGAACCGCGCCCGGATCTCGTGGATCAGGCCGACGACGAGGTCGATCGGCTTGGTGCCGTGCAGGGCGCCATTGGCCTTGCCGCGTCCGCGCGGGGTGCGGATCGCGTCGTATACGTACGCTTCGGTGGTCAAGACAGCAGCCTTTCGCAAGAACTGTGCAGGTGAGGGTGGGGAAGGCTCAGGCCAGCAGAGAGCGGCCGATGATCTCCTTCATGATCTCGGTCGTCCCTCCGTAGATCGTCTGGATACGGCCGTCGGTAAAGGCCTTGGCGACGCGGTACTCGGACATGTAGCCGTAGCCGCCGTGCAGTTGGAGGCAGCGGTCGGCGACGCGCTTCTGCAGCTCGGTGGCCCACCACTTGGCCATCGAGGCGTGCACGGCGTCGAGTTCCCCGTTCGAGTGATCGACGATGCAGCGGTCGAGGAACGTACGGGTGACGGCGCACTCGGTGGCCATCTCGGCGATCTCGAAGCGGATGTGCTGGAGCTTGGAGAGCGGGCGCCCGAAGGCCTCGCGCTCCTTCACGTACGTCGTGGTGATGTCCAGGAGGTGCTCGGCGGCGGCGATCCCGGCGACGGCGATGCCCATGCGCTCCTGCGCGAGGTTCGTCATCAGGTGGATGAAGGCGCCGTCGAGCTCGCCGAGGAGGTTCTCCTTGGGGACGCGTACGTCGTTGAAGAACAGCTCGGCGGTGTCCTGGGACTTCTGGCCGATCTTGTCGAGGTTGCGGCCGCGCTCGAAGCCCTCAGCGCCGCGCTCGACGACCAACAGGGACAGGCCCTTGGCGCCGCCCTCCGCCGACGTCTTGGCGACGACGATGACGAGGTCGGCGAGGATGCCGTTCGAGATGAACGTCTTGGAACCGTTGAGCAGCCAGTGATCGCCCTGATCGGTGGCGGTGGTGCGGATGCCCTGGAGGTCGGAGCCCGCGCCCGGCTCGGTCATCGCGATGGCCGTGATGATCTCGCCGGCGCAGAAGCCGGGCAGCCAGCGCCGCTTCTGCTCGTCGGTGGCCAGGGAGGTCAGATACGGGCCGATGATGTCGTTGTGCAGGCCGACCGCGAGCCCGGCCGCGCCCGCGCGCGTGAACTCCTCGGCGATGACGGCACTGTAGCGGAAGTCGGTGTTGCCGCCGCCGCCGAACTCCTCGGGCACCGCGAGCCCGAGCAGCCCCTGCCTGCCCGCGGCGAGCCAGGCGTCACGGCTGACGATGCCGTCCTGCTCCCACTGTTCGTAGTGGGGCAGCACCTCCTTGGCGAGGAAGGTGCGCACGGTCTCGCGGAACGCCTCGTGTTCCGCGGAGAAGATCTGTCGCTTCACGTTCGGCCTCCTAGAGCCAGCCCTTGACGGTTTCGATCAACTTGGCCGGCTCGGGACCGACGGGAATGACGTTGAGCATGTCGACGCCTGCCGCGCGGAAGGCCTCGACACGCTCGCGGACGTACCCCTCGGGCCCGCACAGCGACATGAGCTCGCAGAACTCGTCCGGGACGGCGGCCTCGGCTTCCTTCTTCTTGCCCGACAGATACAGCTCCTGGATGCGCCTCGCTTCCTTCTCGTAGCCGTACGCGACCGCGAGGTCGTTGTAGAAGTTCTTCCCCACAGCGCCCATGCCCCCTACGTAGAGGGCGATCTGGGGCCGGGCGAAATCCCGTACGGCAGCCGCGTCGTCACCGATGGCGAGCAGTCCGCCCGCGACCGTCTGCAAGGGGCCGAGCGCCGGATCGCGCTTCTCCTTGCCCTCGGCGAGCGAAGCGCCCCACACCTGGTGGGCCTTTTCCGGGATGAACAGGGTGGGCAGCCAGCCGTCGGCGATCTCGGCGGTCATACGGACGTTGGCCGGGCCGAGCGATGCCACGTACAGGGGCACTTCGGAGCGGACGGGCTTGGTGAGGATCTTCAGCGGCTTGCCCAGCCTGCCGCCCTTTTCCTCGGGCAGCGGCATGTCCGTGATGCCGTGGTGGTCGATGACCTCGCGGCGCAGGATGCGGCGGGTCAGCTCGATGGCCTCGCGGGTGCGGGCGAGCGGCTTGTCGTACGCCTTGCCGTGCCAGCCCTCGACGACCTGCGGGCCCGACGCACCGAGTCCGATGATCGCCCGCCCGCCGGAGATCGCGTCGAGTCCGGCTGCCGTCTGGGCGATGAGGGCGGGGGTGCGCGAGTAGACGTTGAGGATGGCGGCGCCGATCCTCATACGCTCGGTGCGCGCGGCCAGGTAGCCCATGATGGTGGGCGAGTCGAAGCCGTAGGCCTCCGCCACCCAGACGGCGTCCAGGCCCGCGGACTCCAGGGCCGCGATGTCGTCGGCGGCCTGCCGCGGATCGCCCGCGTAGGCGAGAGGTGCGGAGATCTCCATCAGTCGTCTTCCTTCGTGAGGGTGTCCTTCAGTCGCGGTACGCCCCAGTCGCGGGCCACGGCCTCGGTGTCCGCGCCCGGCTGGGCGGGGCCTGAGCGGATGTCCGTGGGGGTCGCGGAGAAGCGGGGCGCGGGGGCGGGCTGGGTGATGCCGCCGTGGTCGACGAAGGTGCCGCGGGCGGCGAGGTGCGGGTGGCGGGGGGCCTCGCGCAGGGAGAGCACGGGCGCGACGCACGCGTCGGAACCCTCGAAGACCGCCGTCCACTCCTCGCGCGTACGGGTCTTGAAGCGGGCGGCGACCGCCTCGCGCAGTTCGCCCCAGCGCGCGAGGTCCTTGCGGGCGGGTGCCTCGTCCGTCAGGCCGAGCAGGGCGATGAACTCGTCGTAGAACTGCTGCTCAAGGGCGCCCACGGCCATGTAATTGCCGTCCGCCGTCTCGTAGTTGCCGTAGAACGGGCAGCCGCCGTCCAGGAGGTTGGCACCGCGCCTGTCCTGCCAGCCGCCGGCCGCGAGCATGCCGTGGATCATCGACGTGAGGTGGGCGGTGCCGTCGACGATCGCGGCGTCCACGACCTGGCCGGTGCCGCTCGCGCGCGCGTGGTGCAGTGCCGCGAGGATGCCGACGACGAGGTAGAGCGAACCGCCCGCGTAGTCGCCGACGAGGTTCGCGGGGACTGTGGGCGGCTCGCCGGGGTCGCCGATCATGCCGAGGGTGCCGGTGATCGCGATGTACGCGATGTCGTGCCCGGCGCGCTGGGCGAGCGGGCCCTGCTGACCCCAGCCGGTCATCCGTCCGTAGACGAGCTTCGGGTTGCGGGCGTGGCAGGTGCCGGGCCCGACTCCGAGGCGCTCGGCGACGCCGGGCCGGTAGCCCTCGATCAGCACATCGGCGCGGTCGACCAGGTCCAGGACGCGTTCCGCGCCGTCCGCCGCCTTGAGGTCGACGATCACGGAGCGTTTGTTGCGGTTGGTGACGTCGTACTCGGGATTGACCGCGAGGCCGCCGCCGCCCGGGCGGTCGACGCGTACGACATCGGCGCCGAGGTCGGCGAGGAGCATGGCCGCGAACGGGCCGGGCCCGATGCCCGCCAGCTCCACCACGCGCACCCCTGCGAGCGGCCCGTGAACGCTCTTGTCCGGCACTGCCATTGAGCCCCCAGCGCTATGACACAACTGATGTAACACCAGCGATGCTAAGAACGTGTTCCACTCTGCACAAGACCCTAGCAAGCAAGCGCTTAGCCAATTCCGCTAGCCTCAGCCACCGACATCGGCGCGGGGCTCACGGCAGAGAGGTGCCATGACCAGTCAGAACGGCAACGGCAAGGAGCGTGCGGCGGACCGCACGTACGACATCGTGCTCTTCGGGGCGACCGGTTTCGTCGGCGTGCTCACCGCGGAGTACCTCGCCGCGAACGCGCCCGACGGGCTGCGCTGGGCGATCGCGGGGCGTGACACCGGGAAGCTGGAGCGGCTGCGGGACAAGCTCACCGAAGCCCATCCGGCCTGTGCGGAGCTCCCCCTCGTGCGCGCGGACGTGGCGGACCCCGCGTCCCTGCGCGAGATGGCGGGCCACGCGCGCGTGGTGGCCACGACCGTCGGGCCCTATCTCACGTACGGGCAGGAGCTCGTCGCCGCGTGCGCGGAGGCGGGCACGGACTACGTGGACCTCACCGGTGAGCCGGAGTTCGTCGACCTGATGTACGTGCGGCATGACGGCCGCGCACGGGAGACGGGCGCGCGCCTCGTGCACTCCTGCGGCTTCGACTCGATCCCGCACGACCTGGGCGCGTACTTCACGGTGGGGCAGCTTCCCCAGGACGTGCCGCTGCGGGTCGACGGCTTCGTGCGCAGCAACGCGACGTTCTCCGGCGGCACGTTCGCCTCGGCCCTCGAACAGTTCGCGCGGGGCCCGCAGATGCTGGCCGCCGCGCGCGACCGGCGCCGGCACGAGCCCCGTCTGGTGGGCCGCAAGGCGTACGCCCCGCCGAGCGCGCCCCGGTACGCGGGCGAGGTCGGCGCCTGGGCCCTGCCCCTGCCGACGATCGACCCGCAGGTGGTGCAGCGCTCGGCGCGGGCGCTTGAGCGCTACGGGCCCGACTTCCGCTACCGG
The DNA here is from genome assembly GCF_043200355.1 of Streptomyces sp. NPDC048436. Taxonomy (NCBI): domain Bacteria; kingdom Bacillati; phylum Actinomycetota; class Actinomycetes; order Kitasatosporales; family Streptomycetaceae; genus Streptomyces; species Streptomyces sp. NPDC048436. The sequence goes on along the minus strand of NZ_JBICXP010000003.1, from coordinate 702,811 downwards.
CACTACGCGGCGGTCAAGACGCTGCCGTTCGCGTTTGGCGGCGCGGCGGCCGTCGCGGGTCTGGTGACGGCGGCTCAACTGCCGCCCGCACGGCGGTGGTTGTCGTCGCGGCTCAAGCCGGGCGAGGGTCCGAGCGAGCGGCGCAGGGCGGCGAGCTGGTTCTCCGTGCGGTTCGTCGGCGAGGGAGGCGGCAAGCGGGTCTTCACCGAAGTCTCGGGCGGTGACCCGGGATACGACGAGACGGCGAAGATGCTCGGCGAGGCGGCGCTGTGCCTCGCCCTCGACGACGACTTGCCCGCGGTCTGCGGACAGGTGACCCCGGCGGTGGCGATGGGCGACGCGCTGACGGCGCGGCTGACGGCGGCGGGGCTCAGCTTCCGGGTGGTGGCGTCGCGCTGACGGTGGTGCGCAGGGCCTGTCGGCACAGGGCGTCCGCTCGCCTCGTCGACTCCGGCAGGCGGTAGCGCGGCGCCAAGTGCAGGGTGTGGGCGCAGGCGTTGTCCAGGCTCACGCGGTGGCCGACGGAGACGAAGACCGGCTTGACGCCCTCGCGGGTGCGCAGGGCGCGGCCGATCTCTTCCTCCCCGTCGAGCAGGGGGGCCGCGCTGCCCCGCGGCGCGCCGGGAGCCTCGTACGTGAACGTGAAGGGATTCTTGGCCACGCCGATCGTGGGCAGGCCTGTGAGCACGCCGAGGTGGCTCGCGAGGCCGAACCGGCGGGGATGGGCGATGCCGTAGCCGTCACAGACGACGAGGCCGGGGTCGGCTTCGAGTGCTCCGAGAGCCGCCAGCACGGTGGGGATCTCGCGGAACGCGAGCAGCCCCGGCACGTAGGGGAAGGCCACGCTCCCCACCGCGGTCGCCTCCTCGACGACGTCGAGCGTCGCGGCGTCGAGCACGACGACCGCGGCGGCGACGACGTCACGCTCGTCGTCGTAGGCGACGTCGACCCCCGTGACGTGTCCCGTGCCCGGTGGCGGTCCCGCTTCGTCGTGTACGACCCGGGCGCGGAGTTCGTCCTGGACGGCACGGGCGGTCGGCTCGTCGGTGGGCCAGCCCACGGGGACGCGGGCCAGGGCAGCGGTGTGGGTCGTCATGGTGCGGTCAAGACTAGGCCTTTTCGCCGTACGGCCGGGCGGGCTGAGCAGCCCGCCCGGCCGTACGGCGCTCAGTCGCCTACTTGGCCGCGAACTTCCAGATGAACGGCTCGCCGTCCTCCTCGGACCACTGGATCTCCAGGTCCTTCGCGTCCTTGGGGACCAGGTAGGTCTCGCACAGGACGTGGCTCTCGCCCTGCTTCCAGCCCTCGATGGACGAGGCGTCCTCGCAGCCGGGGGCGTCCTCGGCGGCGCCGATGACCAGGGTTCCGCGCTGACCGTCAGCGAAGACCCTGGCGCCGTCGTTGGCGTCGGGGGTCTCGGTGAGGGCCGGGCCGGACTTGTGCGTGTACTTCACGTAGGCGATGGCCGGGACCAGGCCCTTGGCCTCCTTGGGGTCCGCCACCATCTTCTTGGTGTCGGCCTCCGTGCCCAGGTCCACCTTCTGCGCGGTGATCTCGTAGGTGACCTTTGCGTCACCCTCCTTCACCTTGCCCGTGGCGCTCTCCCCCGTGCCGAGCTGCCCGCCGGACTTGGGCGACGGCTTCGAGCTCGCCTTCGCCTGCGGCTTCTCGTCGGCGGAACCCGACGCCTTGTCGTCGCCGCCGCATCCCGTCAGGGCGAGGGCGAGCACAGCCACGGGCGCGGCAACGCGCAAAGCGGTCTTCCTGTACAGCAAAGTGAACTCCTGGCAGAAATGGGTCGGCCGCCCACCACGAAGTCAGCGTATGGAGCGGCCGGTTGAGCGGTCAGCATACGAGTCGACTACGCAAGCGGTCGAGGCGGTTCCGCACCGTACACACGAGATGCGTTCACACTTGCTACGAATGTGATGCAAAGCGAACATCCCAGCGGGCGCGCCTGTCGGCGCCCGGCGGTAGCCTCGCGATCATGTTCGTTCTTGAGTTGACCTACACCGCACCCGTGTCCGCCGTCGACGAGGCGCTGGAAGCCCACGTCGCCTGGCTCGACCAGCTGTACGAGCAGGGCGTCTTCATCGCCTCCGGGCGCAAGAACCCGCGCGACGGCGGCGTGATCCTCGCCGTGGGCGAGGACCGCGCGGAGATCGAGAAGATCACGGCGAGCGATCCCTTCGTGCTCGCCGAAGTCTGCGCCTACCGCGTCACGGAGTTCATCGCCACCAAGACGGCCCCCGAACTCGCCCCCTACCGGCAGCAGTTGCCCTGACCCCGCTTCACCGCTCCCAGCGCGCGATCCGGCCCTTCTCGCCGGACGCCCAGCAGGTCCGGTCGCGGGTGCAGTCCACGGTGTCGTACGACCCCGCGTCGACCGTCCGCCAGCTGCGCCCGCCGTCCGACGTGACGTCCGTGCCCGTCGGCCCGACCGCGAGCGCGCCCCGGCGGCTTCCCGGCAGCCAGGCCACCCCCGAGCGGTAGGCGGGCACGGGCTCGGCGGACGGGGTCCAGGTGCGGCCGCCGTCGCGGGTCGTGGCGGCGGCCCTGGGCGAGGGCTGACCGGCGCGGTAGTCACCGCCGACCGCGATGCCGTGCGTACGGTCCCGGAAGGCGAGGCCGAAGACCCCGAGTGCCGGATCGCCCGCCGGGATCGGCGCGTCGGTGGCCGTCCAGGTGCGGCCTCGGTCGGCGGAGTGCAGCACACGCGCCCGTGCCGCGCCGCCGGTGGCCAGCCACACGTCACGGGAGCCCGAACTCACCAGGCACTGGCCGCTCGCCGCGAAGCCCGACTCGCCCTCCTGGGCCGCCGGCATGCCGTCGCTGGGCAGGACCTTCCAGGAGTGGCCGCCGTCCGCGGTGGACAGGATGCGGTACTTGCCGTCCACCGGGTCGCTCATGGCCAGGCCGTGGCGCTGGTCGAAGAACGTCATGCAGTCGTAGAAGGCCTTCGGGTCGGTGTTCCGGAAGGACTCCGTCCAGGTCGCCCCGCCGTCCGCCGTGCGAAAGACCCGGGAGGCCTCGCCCTCACCGATGGCCAGGACCACCGCGCGGCGGCCGTCGAACGCCTCGATGTCGCGGAACTCAAGATCCGCGGCTCCGGGCGGCGAGACGTTCCGCCAGCTCCCGCCGCCGTCGGAGGTGCGCAGCACCGTGCCCTTCGAACCGGCCGCCCAGGCGGTGTTCCCGGTAACGGCGGCGAGACCCCGGAAGCGCGCGTCGGTGCCGCTGTCCTTGAGATCCCAGCCGGCGCCCGGCCGCGAAGGACGCTCCGGCGCCGCCTGGGCGAGCCCGGGCGCCGCCAGTGCCGTCGCGGCGAGAGCCGCCCCGCACAGTCCCACCGTCACCGCACGGCCCGTGGACCGCGCCCATCTCGTCTTCCCCAAGGACTTCATGAAGGACGTCATGGCGGGCGAAGTTACCACCGGAACGCGGGATTCCTGCCGGGGTTTCTGTGAAGACGGTGAAGAGGCCACGGTGACCGAGGTCACTCTGTGTTCGCGTGCACGGATTCCCTCATTCCGACGTCTATGAGAGTGCGACCCGAGTCGTCCAGCCGTGAGTAAGGGAGCAGGCGTTGTCCAACCACATCGAGCAAGCCGTCGAGGCCCGCCTGGTTGCCGCCGCGCCGCGGATGTCGACCATCCCCGCGACGCTCCATTACGACCGCGCCGATCCGTTCGCCGTCCGGATGAGCTTTCCCGCCCCGGCGACCCTGGAGGGCGTGGAGGTCTACTGGACCTTCGCCCGCGAACTGCTCGCCCAGGGAATGGAGCAGGCGGTGGGCGACGGCGACGTACGCGTGCGGCCGTACGGCTTCGACCGCACCGTCGTGGAGTTCCACGCGCCCGAGGGCACGGCGATCGTGCACATCCGCACCGGTGAGGTGCGCCGCTTCCTGCACCGCTCCCTGGCCCTGGTCCCCACGGGCGAGGAGCATCTGCACCTCGACCTGGACCAGGATCTCGCCGAGCTGATGCGGGACGCCCGCTGAACCCGGCCCGCGTCAGCCCCACACCCTCAGCCCCCGCCGCCCCCACCACTGGACGACCTGGCCGCCTCCGCCGACGACACCGCTGACGCCAGCGCCTTGCGCAGCGCGCGCATCACCTCGGGAAGCCCCGGAGCCGAGGCCCCGCTGCGGTCGGTGAGCTCGTCGATGCGGTCGCTGTAGCGCCTGCGGTCCTTGCCCGGGACGACGCCTCGCAGTTTGCCCGTCGCCGCGCAGACCACCAGGGCCGCGTCTCCCTCGGGGACCTCGGACACCGGCACCGGACCGTGCAGGACCGCGAGCGCCTCGGCGTGCAGGACCTCCACGTATCCGGCGCGTTGAAGTTCGTAGCGCCTGGCGGGGAAGATCCCGAAGACCCGCGTGCGTTCGGCTCGCAGATAGCCCTCGGAGACCAGCTGGTCGCGGACGGCGGCCCGGGTGTCGCGGGCCTTGTGCGTCATCCAGCCGCGCCATGTGCGGGGCCGGGACTCCTCGATGAGTTCCAGGAGACCATCGAGCGCGGGCTCACCGGTGCGTGCGCCGAAGACCGGTGTGACGATGCCGTCCACGTCCGTGACGAGCCGGCGCTGGGCCAGCTCGGCGAGCGCGCAGGCCCGGACGGCCAAGTGCAGATCGGGGGCGCCCGTGATCCTGTTCCGGCCGGTGTCCCAGGCCAGCAGGTAGATCCGGGTCGGCAGCGAGAGCGAGCCGTAGGGCATGGGGCCTCCTTGTTCGCGGTCACGATAAAACGTTGACGGCGGCCGAGTCGCGCCCTACGGTGTACAGCGGTTCTGTTGTCGCCGATAGGAGTAGGACGTTGCTCGTCTGAGGTCTGGAGTCACCGCGTCACACGGCTCGGCCGTGTGCGTAGCGTGCGACCTCGGCGTACGAGCCGTCCCCCGGCGCAGGGCCTTTCTTTCCGCCCTCCCCCGCTGATGACTCTGCCTCCGTAGTGCTGTCGCGCCCCGCGGTGTCCCGAAACGCGTTGCCCCTGACCGCGCTTCATCTCACGCAATCGCGAGGCCTGTATGTCTACTTCCCCCACCTCCATCACCTGCACGGCGCTCGACTTCACCTGGGCGGACGGCACCAATGTCTTCGACGGGCTCCAGGCGGCCTTCGGGCCCGGCAGGACCGGGCTCGTCGGCGTCAACGGGTCAGGTAAATCAACCCTGTTGAAGCTCATCGCCGGTGAACTGATGCCGACCGAGGGTGCGATCCGCGTCGCGGGTGACATCGGATACCTTCCGCAGAACGTCACCCTCGACACCGGTCTGCGCGTCGACGAGGTGCTCGGTATCGCCCCGGCCCGCGCCGCCCTGCACGCCATCGAGGCGGGCGACGTGGCCGAGGAGCACTTCACGGCGGTCGGCGACGACTGGGACGTCGAGGAGCGCGCCGTCGCGACCCTCGATCAGCTCGGCCTCGGCCACATCGGCCTCGACCGCACGACCGGCGAGGTGTCGGGCGGCGAGTCCGTGCTGCTGCGGCTCGCCGCGCTGCTGCTGCGCCGGCCCGATGTCCTGCTGCTCGACGAACCCACCAACAACCTTGACCTGTACGCCCGTCGACGCCTGTACGCGGCCGTCGACTCCTGGCCGGGAGTCCTGGTCGTGGTCAGCCACGACCGTGAACTCCTCGACCTGGTCGACCAGATCGCCGATCTGCGGGACGGCGAGGTCAAGTGGTACGGAGGCAACTTCACCGCCTACGAGGAAGCGCTGGCCGCCGAGCAGGAGGCGGCCGAGCGCATGGTGCGCGTCGCCGAGTCCGACCTCAAGAAGCAGAAGCGTGAACTTGCCGACGCGCAGGTCAAGTTGGCCCGCCGCAAGCGGTACGGCCAGAAGATGTGGGACACCAAGCGCGAGCCGAAGGTCATCATGAGCGAGCGCAAGCGCCAGGCCCAGGTGTCCGCGGGCAAGCACCGCATCATGCACGAGGAGAAACTCAGCGAGGCGAAGGAGCGCCTGGACGACGCCGTCGAGGCGGTGCGGGACGACGACGAGATCCGCGTCGACCTGCCGTTCACAGCGGTTCCACCGGGCCGCACGGTCCTCACGCTGAGCGGTCTGACCCTGCGTTACGGAGCGCGCGTGCAGGGCCAGTTCGAGCTACGCGGGCCGGAGCGGATCGCGCTGGTCGGCCGCAACGGCGCGGGCAAGACGACGCTCCTGCGCACCATCAACGGGGAGCTCGACCCCGTGGAAGGGGAGGCGCTCGCGCATGTCCCGCTGCGTTTCCTGCCGCAGCGTCTCGACGTACTCGACGACGATCTGTCCGTCGCCGAGAACGTGGCCCGCTTTGCACCCGAAGCCACCAAGAACCGGATCCGGGCCCGCCTGGCCCGCTTCCTGTTCAAGGGCGCGCGGGCCGACCAGCAGGCGGCGACCCTGTCGGGCGGCGAACGGTTCCGGGCGGCGCTGGCCGCGCTGCTGCTCGCGGAGCCCGCGCCGCAGCTCCTGATGCTCGACGAGCCGACGAACAACCTCGACATGGCATCCGTGAAACAGCTGGCCACGGCCCTGGAGTCGTACGAGGGAGCCCTGATCGTGGCCAGTCACGACGTGCCGTTCCTTGAGTCCATCGGCATCACGCGCTGGCTGCTTCTCGACGGAGAAATGAAGGAAATCACGTCAGAAGCTGTCGGGTATTTTGGCTAGCTTCGTCTGTATGCACCAATACATCACCATCACCGGAGCCCGTGAGAACAACCTGAAGGAGGTGAGCCTGCGTATTCCGAAGGACCGGCTCACGGTCTTCACCGGCGTCTCGGGGTCGGGGAAGTCGTCGGTCGTCTTCGACACGATCGCGGTCGAGTCGCAGCGTCAGCTGAACGAGACCTTCACGTGGTTCGTCCGCAACCGGCTGCCCAAGTACGAACGGCCGCATGCGGACGGCATCGAGGATCTCTCGCCCGCGATCGTCGTCGACCAGAAGCCGATCGGCGGCCACTCCCGCTCCACGGTGGGCACGATGACGGACATCTACTCGGTGATGCGCGTGCTGTTCTCGCGGCACGGCACACCGAGTGCGGGGCCGGCCACCGCGTACTCGTTCAACGACCCGTCGGGCATGTGCCCCGAGTGCCACGGCCTGGGCAAGACAGTGCGGCCCGACTACGACCGCATCATCGACCCCGCCACGTCCCTGGCGGACGGCGCGATCCTCTTCCCGCCGTTCGCCGCGGGGACCTGGCAGGGCCAGACGTACACCAACACCCCCGACCTGGACACGCGCAAGCCGGTGGGCCAATTCACCGCGGCGGAACGGCAGTTCCTCATGCGCGGCGGCAAGAAGAGCGGCAAGGTCAGCGTCGACAACACGGGCGGGGCGCGGGACATCGACTACGAAGGGCTCGCCGACCGTTTCGAGCGGCTCTACCTCAACCGGGATCTGTCGGCGCTCTCCCAGAAGACCCGCGATCTGGTGCAGGGCTTCCTCGTCGAGGGCGAGTGCGACGTCTGCCACGGGGCGCGGCTCAACGCGGCGGCCCTAGCCACCCGTATCGACGGCCTGAGCATCGCGGACTGCGCGCGCATGGAGGTCACCGACCTCATCGCCGCCCTGGAGCGGATCGAGGGCCCGGTGGCGGGCCCGGTCGCGGCGGCGGCCGTGACAGCGCTTGAGCGCATCGAGGCGATCGGCCTCGGCTATCTCAGCCTCGGCCGCGAGACGTCCACCCTGTCCGGCGGCGAGGGCCAGCGCCTGAAGATGGTCCGCCATCTCGGCTCCAGCCTGACCGGGATGACGTACATCTTCGACGAACCGAGCGTCGGCCTGCACCCGCGCGATGTGGGCCGCCTCAACGACCTGCTGCTGCGCCTGCGCGACAAGGGCAACACCGTCCTGGTCGTCGAGCACGACCCGGACGTGATCACCGTCGCCGACCACGTCGTCGACATGGGGCCGACCGCGGGCACCGGCGGTGGTCTGGTCGTCTTCGAGGGGACACCGGACGAGCTGCGGCGGGCGGACACGCTCACGGGCCGGCATCTGCGGCGCTCGACGGGCGTCAAGGAGAGCCCGCGCGAGGCCGTCGGCGGGCAGTGGGTCAAGGGCGCCGACCTGCACAACCTCAAGGACGTCAGCGTGCGCGTGCCGACCGGGGTGCTCACCGCGGTGACGGGGGTCGCGGGCTCCGGCAAGAGCACGCTGGTGTCGCGGGTGTTCGTCGCCGAGCATCCGGACGCCGTGGTCGTCGACCAGTCGGGCATCGGCATCTCGGGACGGTCGACCCCGGCGACGTACCTCGGGATCATGGACTCGCTGCGCAAGCTCTTCGCGCGGGAGACGGGCGAGGATGCGGGGCTCTTCAGCTTCAACTCCCGTGGTGCGTGCGAGCGTTGCCAGGGGCGCGGGATCATCTACAGCGACCTCGCCTTCATGGACCCGGTGACGACGACCTGCGAGGCGTGCGAGGGGCGCCGCTTCAAGGACGAGGTGCTGCGGCTGACCGTCGGCTCCAGCTCCATCGCGGACGTCCTGGACATGACGGCCGGGCGCGCCCTTGACTTCCTCGCCGCCGTCGACGACATCGCCGTACGCCGCCGGCTGCGCGCCCTGCGTGACGTGGGGCTCACCTATCTGACACTCGGGCAGCCGCTGAGCACCCTGTCGGGCGGCGAGCGGCAGCGCATCAAGCTCGCCACCCAGCTGCACCGCTCGGGCACCACGTACGTCCTGGACGAGCCGACGACCGGCCTGCACATGGCGGACGTGGACGGCCTGCTCGCCCTCCTGGACCGGCTCGTCGACGCGGGGAACACCGTGATCGTCGTCGAGCACAACTTGGAGGTCGTCAAGCACGCGGACTGGGTGATCGACCTGGGACCCGACGGCGGCAAGCACGGCGGACGCGTCGTCTTCGAGGGGACACCTCAGCGGCTGATCGGGGCGGACGGCTCGTTCACCGCCGCTCATCTGCGGCGAGACCTGGGCCTGGACCCCTCACGCACTGCATGATGTGCGGCAACACCCCGGCCCGGCGCCGTGCCGGGCGGGGCGCCCCCGCCGCCGCGTCCCTACGGAGAACACCCCGTGCCAAGCCAGAAAGCGCTGATCCGCCGTCCCGGCCCGCGCCTCGCCGAAGGCCTCGTCACGCACATCGAGCGGGCCCCGGTCGACGCCGCTCTCGCCCTTGAGCAGTGGGAGGCGTACGGGGACGCGCTGCGGGCGCACGGCTGGGAGACCGTCGAGGTGGAGCCCGCCGACGACTGCCCGGACTCGGTCTTCGTCGAGGACGCGGTCGTCGTCTTCCGCAACGTGGCGCTGATCGCCCGTCCCGGCGCCGAGTCGCGCCGGGCGGAGACGGCGGCCGTGGAGGAGGCGGTGGCCCGGCTCGGCGCCTCGGTGAACTGGGTGTGGGATCCGGGCACGCTGGACGGCGGCGACATCCTCAAGGTCGGCGACACAATCTACGTAGGGCGTGGCGGGCGGACGAACGCGGCGGGGGTGCGGCAGCTGAGGGCCGCTTTCGAGCCGCTGGGGGCGCGGATCGTGACCGTACCCGTCAGTAAGGTCCTGCATTTGAAGTCCGCGGTGACTGCGCTGCCGGACGGCACCGTCATCGGCCACCCACCGCTCGTGGACACCCCCTCGCTCTTCCCCCGCTTCCTGCCGGTGCCCGAGGAGTCGGGGGCCCATGTGGTGCTGCTCGGCGGCTCGAAGCTGCTGCTCGCTGCCAGCGCGCCGAAAAGTGCGGAGCTCTTCGCGGACCTTGGTTTCGATCCGGTCGTGGTGGATATCCGCGAGTTTGAGAAGCTCGAAGGCTGTGTGACATGCCTCTCGGTACGCTTGAGGGAGCTGTACGCCTGACCAGTCCTGGGGCGCCTGATGCGAGAGATGCCCATGGGGCCCGGCGTCTCGAGCACTTTACGGAGGGCTTAACCTACGGCAACGTAACCTACGAGACCGTAGGTAGGTAGCACCCGCTCTGCGACCGCGTAACCCCTACGCACGAAATCCGTAAGAAAAACTCCTCGTCCCCCCTGGAGCCTCTGTGACGATCACCTCTCCCCATCTCGGCAGCACGGAAGACTGGACCGACGCCCGGTTGCTGTTCGCCCTGGAAGAAGTAGTCGAGCAGGAACTCAACCGGCACCTGAAGGTGACCAAGGACTGGATGCCGCACGAGTACGTCCCGTTCTCGGACGCCCGGAACTTCCCCGGCTTCTTCGAGGACGGCGAGGCCTGGGAGAAGGGCCAGTCCCCGGTCACCGACATCGGCCGCATCGCCCTCGTCGTCAACCTCCTGACCGAGGACAACCTCCCCAGCTACCACCACGAGATCGCCTCGCTCTTCGGCCGCGACGGCGCCTGGGGCACCTGGGTGCACCGCTGGACGGCGGAGGAGGGGCGCCACGGCATCGTGATGCGCGACTATCTCCTCGCCTCGCGTGCCGTCGACCCGGACCAGCTCGAGCAGTTCCGCATGGCGCACATGAGCGAGGGCTTCGAGTCGGACAACCGGCACTCGATGCTGCACTCCGTCGCGTACGTCGCCTTCCAGGAGCTGGCCACGCGCATCTCGCACCGGAACACGGGGCACCAGTCCGGTGACCCGGTCTGCGACCGGATGCTGGCGCGCATCGCGACCGACGAGAACCTCCACATGGTCTTCTACCGCAACCTCCTGAAGGCCGCCTTCGAGCTGGCGCCCGACCTGACGATGCAGGCCGTCCGGGACGTCGTCGTCAACTTCCGCATGCCGGGGCACGGCATGCCGGGCTTCGAGCGGGCCGCCGCGCAGATGGCGATCGGCGAGGTCTACAACATCCGGATCCACCACGACGACGTGATCCAGCCGGTTCTGCGCTTCCTGAAGGTCCTGGAAATCGACGGGCTCGGCCCGGAGGGCCTCAAGGCGCAGGAGGAGCTCGGCTTCTTCATGAGCGGCCTCGACTCCGAGGCGTCCAAGTTCGACGAGAAGCTCGCCGCCCGCAAGGCGCGGCTGGTGGCCCGGGGCAAGTAGCCCCTTCGAGGGCTCCCTTTGAGGGCCTTCTTCGGGGGCCTTCTTCGGGGTGGGTGGGTCCAGTACCCGCCCACCCACCCGCATTTCTCGCGGTGCGCTGCCGCCACTCGTACGTCACGTACGCCTGAGGCGGAGCCGCTCCTTCTCGGAGAGCCCGCCCCAGACGCCGAACCGCTCGTCGTGGGCCAGGGCGTACTCAAGGCATGCCGGGCGCATCTCGCAGAGCTGGCAGATGTACTTCGCCTCGCGCACCGAGCTGCCTGGTTCGGGGAAGAAGAACTCGGCTCCCGTCTGGGCGCACAGGGCCTGCTTCTGCCAGGCGAGTTCCGGCTCGGCTGTCATGTGGATCTGCATGCCGTCGATGCTGGCAGGGCGCGCGAAACAAAGGATCAACGAACGATCAACGCCGCTGCGGGCGCCGTTCAGGCACCTCCTGCTTGCCCAGGGAGGTCATGACGAAACGTTGCCGTCCTATCCTCCCGGCTGCATCAGCGCGAACCGCGCCCCGGATGGATCGGCGAGCTTGGCGAAGCTGCCGACGCCCTCCAGGTCCATGCGCCCCACCCGCACCGTGCCCCCGGCCGGCTCGGCCTGGGCGATCACCGCGTCGATGTCGGTCACCTGGAAGTACGGAGTCCAGTACGGCCCGGCTGCTATCTCCTCCGGGGCGTCGGCCAGCGGCCACAGGCCACCGAACATGTCGTCCTCGGTGCCGCTCCTGGGGTGCACCATCGTGTACGAACCGCCGCCGAGGGAAGCGGTGGAGGTGGACCAGCCGAACACGGAGCCGTAGAAGTCCTGGGCCGCCTTGATGTCCGGGGTGCAGAGCTCGGTCCAGCACAGGCTGTTCGGGGCGTCGACCAGGTCAAGGCCCTTGTTCTTGCCCGGCTGCCATACGGCGAAGCCGACCCCTTGGGCGTCGGCGAAGACCGCCATGCGGCCGAGGTCGCCGACATCCATGGCCGGGTAGATCTCGCTGCCGCCCGCCTGTTCGACCGCCTTGGCCGTCGCGTCGGCGTCCGGCGTCTTGAAGTAGAGCGTCCAGGCCGGAGGGGCCTGATCGGCGGTGACGGTCATGGCGCCCGCCACGGCCTTGCCGTCGGCCTGATACGTGCCGTATCCGCCGTATTCCTCGCCGCTCGAGCGGTACTCCCAGCCGAAGAGTGCGCGGTAGAAAGCGTGGGCGCTTTCCAGATCCGGGCTGCCGAGGTCCACCCACGTGGGAGCCCCTGCGACATAACGGGTATTGAGCATGATCGACTCCTTTGTCGCATCTCTCGTCCGTCTCTCCGAGTCTGGCACCCGGCACTGACAACGCGTACGGGCCGCCATCTTGTGAAGGAACAAAAATTCTGAGAGCGCTCTCAGCCACAACTCTTGACGCTCGATTTCACCGAGGCGACAGTGGTCGCACCACACGGCCGGCCATCCCCCACGGCCCCGCCGCATCCCCCGCCTGTTCCCCCCACACATCCCGGGAGACCTTCCGTGATATCGCGTCGAGTGTTCCTGTCCACTGCCGCCGGCGCCGCCGGAGCCCTCACCTATCCGGTCTGGGGCAGCACCCTCAGCCCCAGCGCCAAGGCGGCCCCCGCGACCTGCGAACTCGCCCTCCAGAACAAGTCGTTGCCCGGCACCGTGCGCGCCTACGTCACCGGCCACGAGCAGGGCACCGACCGCTGGGTCCTGCTGAAGCCGGACGGTGGCGTCTACCGCCCCGACTCACCCTCCGCCCCGCAGACCCCTCTGCCGGTCGACTGCGCGATCCCGCTCGGCGCCGCGGGTTCCGCGCCGAAGATCCTGACGCTCCCTCAGATGTACGGCGCCCGCGTCTACTTCGTACGGGACGACAAGCTGGACTTCTTCCTCAACCCCGGCCCTTCGCTCGTCGAGCCCGCGTTCGCGACCAAGGAAGACGCCAACTACGCGCGCACCTGGTCGTTCTGTGAGTTCACCTTCAACAGCTCGCAGCTGTACGCCAACATCAGCTACGTGGATCTCGTGACCGCGCTGCCCATCGGCCTGACGCTGGAAGGGGACGCCACACACACGGTGGCGCCGCTGCCGGACGGAGCCGTGGACAAGATCGCCGCCGATCTCGCCGCCCAGCAGGCCAAGGACGGGCAGCCGTGGGGTGACCTGGTGATCCGGGGGGACAGCGGCGACGTACTGCGCGTCATCTCGCCGCAGAATCTCATGGCCCCGTACTTCGACCGGCCCGACCAGATGCCGTTCCGCGACGTGTGGAACAGCTACATCGACCAGACGTGGGAGAAGTACCGCGGCACCGACCTGAAGATCGATCTGCAGGGCGGCCGGGGCGTGTTCACCGGACGGGTGAGCGGCGACACACTGACGTTCAACGGCGGACACTCGTTCCCGAAGCCGACGTCGAAGGACATCTTCACCTGCAACCACGGGCCGTTCACCAACAACCCGGGCGACCCTGACGACAAGAAGGGGCTGCTTGCCCGGCTCGCGGCGGGGTTCAACCGCAGCATCATGCTGACCAACCCGGAACAGCCGAACGGGGCCGGATCAGGGGACTACTACAAGGGCGATGTGACCAACCACTGGGCGCGGGTGGTGCACGGCAACTCGCCCATCGGGTACGCCTTCCCGTACGACGACGTCCGGCCGGACGGGGAGCCCGACGTGTCCGGAGCCGCACATGACGGCAATCCGCGGCGGTTCACGGTGAGCGTCGGCGCCTAGCGTCCCGGCCCGGGCCTCCCCTGCCCCCACGTACGCCGCCCCGTCGCGCGCTGGTCGCGACGGGGCGGTGTGCCGTCCGGCAGCCATCGCCCGCCGGTCCGGAGGCTTACTTGCAGTGGTTCCCTGCGGCCGGGTTGAGGAGGCCGACGACGTTCACGGAGTTGCCGCACACGTTGATGGGAATGTCAACGGGGACCTGGATGACGTTGCCGCTGAGGACGCCCGGCGAGTTCTGTGCCGTGCCCCCGGCGTGGGCGCCGGGGCCCGGGTTGGCGACGGCGGAGCCGGCCCCGCCGATGACGGTGACCGCGGTGAACGCCGCTGCTGCCAGGATCGCGCACTTGCGCATGGTGTTACCTCCGTTGAGGGGAAGTGCTGAAGCGAGCCTCACCCGGAGACGGTGCGATAAAAACGCCGGGTGGACCGTGCGGGGTAACGAAGGCACCCTTTCGTGGGACGAAAGGCGGTCATCACCCTGTCCCGACTTCCGACTTCGCCTCCGACCGCGCCCACGAGGAGTCGCCCCCCCCTACGCCGATCCCCTGCGCACCAGCTCCGTGGACAGCACCACACTCTGAGCCGGGACATCACGCGCCAGCAGCATGCGCGCCATCAACCGGCCCATCCCCTCGATGTCCTGACGCACCGTCGTAAGCGGCGGATCCATCTGCTCGGCCACCGGCAGCATGTCGTCGAAGCCGACCACCGCGACATCCTCCGGCACCCGCCTCCCCCGCTCCCGCAGCACCCTCATCGCCCCCGCCGCCGACAGGTCGTTCGCGGCGAAGACGGCGTCCACGTCCGGGACCCGGTCGAGGAGTTCGCGCATCGCGCGCTCGCCCCCTGCCGGGGTGAAGTCGCCCTCCGCGACCAGCCTCTCCCCCATCTCGGGCACGACATCGCGGAAGCCGTCCAGGCGGTCCACCGCCGACGTCTGGTCGAGTGCGCCCGTGATGTGCGCGATGCGGCTGCGGCCGAGCGAGACCAGATGGCGTACGGCATCCCGCGCACCGCCGCGGTTGTCGCAGTCGACGTACGGGGACGTCACCGTCCCCTCCGGCCACCCCGGGCGCCCGCCGAACACCGTCGGCACGCCCGCGCCCTGGATGATGCCGGGCAGCGGGTCGTCGAGGTGCAGGGAGAAGACGAGGGCGCCGTCGACGTGCCCGCCGGACAGATAGCGGCCGACCCGTACGTGATCGTCCCGGCCCTCGGTCAGGAGCAGCACAAGCTGGACGTCACGTGACGTCAACTCCTTGCTGATGCCCCGCAGTTGCAGAGCGAAGAAGGGGTCGGCGAAGACCCGGGTCTCCGGTTCGGCGATCACCACGGCTACCGCGTCGTGGCGGCGGGTCACCAGACTGCGGGCGGCGCGGTTCGGTACGTAGCCGAGCTCGTCGACCGCCCGCTTGACCTTCTCGGCGAGCGCCTCGCGTACGCCCGTGTCGCCGTTGACGACGCGGGACACCGTGGCCCGGGAGACTCCGGCGCGGGCGGCCACGGCCTCCAGTGTGGGGCGCGGGGCAGCGCTCGGCGGCTCGGTCACGTGGGGGCTCCTCGGTGGCGGCTGGCTGGTACGCGCAGGTCAGGATACGACTGACCGGCGAGGCGGGCGGAGCCACCCACCCGCCTCGCCTCGTCGCGTCACTTCGTCGCGTCCGCCCTGATCAGCTCGGCCGCCTTCTCCGCGAGCGCCACCGTCGGGGCCTGCGTGTGACCGCGCGTGATCCGCGGCATGACGGAGGCGTCCACCACCCGTAGCGCCTGTGTTCCCCTCACCCGCAGCGCCGGGTCCGTGACCGACTCCTCGTCGCTGCCCATCCGGCAGGTGCCGACCGGGTGGTAGAGCGTCTCGGCCGCCCCGCGGATCGAGCGGGCGAGCGTCGCGTCGTCGACCGCGCCCGGATACGGCGCGAGCGGATCCGATGTGTACGGCGCGAGGGCGCGGCCCGCGAGCAGTTCCTCGGCGCGGCGCACCCCGGCGACGAGCGTGCGGAGGTCGGCCTCCGCCGTGAGGTAGCCCGGGTCTATGTGGGGCGCCGAACCGACACCCGGCCCCTTCGGCGTGATCCGGCCCTCGCTCTCCGGCTGGAGCAGCACCACGCCGATCGTGATTCCGTGTTCGGTGGGCGGGGTCAGGCCGTGGTTGACGAAGGGGACCGGGGCGTAGATCAACTCGACGTCGGGCGCCGTCAGTTCGGGCCTCGTCTTGATGAAGGCGACGGCTTCGCCCACGTTCGACGTGAGGGGGCCGCGCCCGGCGAGCAGGAATCGGCCGACGTTGGCCAGGGAGTCCGCGCCGGTCAGCGTGATGGGCTGCGGGCAGCGCACGGTGACCGGGTAGGAGAGGTGGTCCTGGAGGCGGCGGCCGACGCCCGGGGAGGCGACGCGCGTACTGATGCCCGCCCTCGCGAGGTCGTCCGGGTCGCCGATGCCGGAGGCCTGGAGAAGCTGCGGGGAGCCGATGGCGCCCGCGCTGAGGATCACTTCGCGGCGGGCGATCAGCTTCCCGGGGACCCCGTCGGCGATGACACCGGCCACGCGCGTCCCGTCCAGCTCCAGCCTGCGGACCCGCGCGTCGGTCAGGACGTCCAGGTTGCGGCGGCGCCTCGCGGGCTTCAAATAGCCGTCGACGGTGCTCCAGCGGCGGCCTCGGCGCTGGTTTACCGGGGTGAGCGCGAAGCCGCTGTGGTCGGGCCCGTTCAGCTGCCTCAGCTCGCGAAGGCCGGTCTCGCGGCAGGCGTCGAGGAACGCGGTGGTCGTCAAGTTGAGGTCGCGGGGCGGGGAGATCCTCAGCGGCCCTTCGGTTCCGTACGCGCTGCCGGTGGCGGCCGGGCCCGTCCACCGCTCGGCGCGCCTGAAGTAGGGCTCAAGGGCGTCGTAGGACCATTCGGGCCCCGCGGCCTCGCCCCAGGCGTCGTAGTCGTCGCGGTGGCCGCGCACCCACATCATGGCGTTCAGCGAGGAGCAGCCGCCCAGGGTGTGGCCGCGTGGCCAGTACAGTTCGCGGCCGTTGAGGGCGGGCTGCTTCGCGGTGGTGAAGTCCCAGTCGTAGGGCGTCTTGAACAGCTTCGGGAAGGCGGCCGGTATACGGATCTCGGGCTTGCGGTCACGTGGTCCGGATTCGACGAGCGCCACTCGTATCGCGGGATCCTCGGAGAGGCGTGCGGCGAGGACGCACCCCGCGGAGCCCGCACCGACGATGACGTAGTCGTACACGCTGTCCTTGCTCAACTCGACTCCCTGGGGCGTCAGTTAGCGCGCATGGATGAGGCGTACAAGGAGTACACCCAACGTGTACCGCCGGGTAAGGAGATGGCGCGCGGATCGGCGTGTCCCACAACATCTCCACGTGGCGTCCGCCTCTGGCCCGCATCGGCCCCCGGCATCCGGCGCGCCCGCCCTGTCGGGCGCCTCTAGCCGTGATCGTGCCCGGCCGCCCCAGGCTCCCCGGACGCCCCGGACTCCCCGGAGTCGGCCCCACCGGAGTCGCTCGCCCCAGTCGCGTGATGCGGCTCGTAGTCCGGGATCGTCCCGTCCGCCTTCTTGACCAGGAACAGGCCCGCCATCCCCATGTCCGAGTGGCTCTGCACATGGCAGTGGTACATCCAGGCGCCCGCGCCCACCCCCTCCCCCGCGATGACCTGGAAGCCGAACGAGTCCCCCGGGCCGGTGATCTTGTCGTCGAGGATCTGGCTCGGGTCTTCGGGGCCGGTGAGCAGGCCCGTGCGGTTGTCCGCCCAGCGGTGACCGTGGACGTGGAACGTGTGGTAATACTCGCCGTGCGTGATGGAGACGAACTCGACCCGATCCCCCACCGTGGCCTCGAAGTTGGGGGTGTCGTGTCCCGCCTTGTTGTTGATCGTCATGTCGTTGAAGACGATCGTGAACGTCTTGTCCGGCAGCAGGTCGCCCTTACGGCGCACGATCAGCGGTCCGTAGAGCCCCTTGCGCACCCCGCCGGTGCCGTGGTCGGTGCCGACGACGTGGTCGTGGTAGTGCCAGTAACCCGCGGTACCGGGGCGCCAGGTGCCGTCCTTGCGTCGGCCCGGCGCGTGCGTACGCCAGGTGTACGTCCGCTTGCCGCCCGGCTCGACGTCGCTCTTGGTGTGCTTCGTGCCGTCGCTGGAGATCTCGTAGTCCATGCCGTGCACGTGCAGGCTGGCGTTCACGTCCATCGTGTTCTCGAACTCGATGTGCAGCGTGTCGCCCTCGTTCAGCTCGATGAGCGGGCCGGGGACGGTCGCCTTGCCCTTCTCCAGGCCGTAACCCATCTGCCCGTCCGGCAGCTTCTCCGCGAACATCTTGATGCGGCGCACCTCGCCGCCCGCCGGCGCGGTCTTCGGCCCTTCGGCCGTGCTCGCCTCGGGCGCGGTCGCCAGCGACAACGATGTCACCCCTGCCGTCGCGACCGCCCCACCCACGAGCATCCGCCGGTTGAAGCTCCGTCGGTCCATGCCGAACTCCCCACTGCGGTACGGAGACTGACGGGGCGCAGGTGGCCCCGGGGACGGCCACACGGTAGCGAGGGAATCTTCGTTTATCCACACTCAGGACAAAGTTCGCGGAATTCCGGTGATACCTCTTGGCGAGTGGCAAAAAGAAGTCTAGCTTCATCCGCGCCTGTTGCTGTGACCGACGAGGGGTGGGTGTACTCATGCGGCTCACACCGCATCAAGAGCCCTTGGCTGTACGAGGGTTGAGCAGAGTCAGACGCAGACCGAACCGCAAGAACCGGACCGAGAACCGGACCGGGAGCCGGAACCGGAACCAGAACCGGAGCCCGAACCGCATCCGCTCGCGCCGCGCCTGGGCCGCCGCCCTGCTCTCCGGAGCCATGGTCACCGGCGCCCTCTCCGCGCAGGCCGCGACCGCGCGGCCCTATCCCGAGCCACCGTTGACAACGATGTCCCTCCCCTCGCCGCCAGGCCAGGCGAACGTGCGCGTCCTCGTCTTCCACGGATCGGCCGCGGGCGGCGACGAGTCCCCCGTCGTCAACGCGGGCATCGAGGCCATCGAGAAGATCGGCCTGTCCGGCCCGGCCGCCCAGCGGTTCAAGATCGAGGCGACCGACGACCCAGCGGTCTTCACGAACGAGACCAAGCTCGGCAAGTTCAACGCGGTCGCCTTCCTGACCGGCGGCGGCGACATCCTCGACCCGGAGCAGGAGGCGGGTCTCGAGGCCTACATGGAGGCGGGCGGCGGCTTCCTCGGCGTCCATGACGCGGCCCGCGCCGAGCCGTACTCGAACTGGTTCACCGGCCTGATCGGCGCTCGCCCCGCCGATTCCAGCCCCACGAACGTACAGCGCGCCACCGTCGAGGTCGGCGACCGGGAGAATCCGGCGACCAAGGACCTGCCCCTGCAGTGGAAGCGCCCCGACCAGTGGCTGAACTGGACCAAGAACCCGTCCGGTGACGTGCACACTGTGGCCCGCGTACGCGAGTCGACGTACCAGCCGGGCGCGAGCAAGAACGGCGCGGACCACCCGGTCTCCTGGTGCCGTGACTACGACGGCGGACGCTCCTTCTACACCGGCATGGGCGGCACGGCGTCCTCGTACGACGAGACCGACTTCCGCCAGCACCTGCGCGGCGCCCTGCTGTGGACGACCCGCATCGCGCGCGCCGACTGCAAGTCGACGATCAACGCCAACTACAAGGCGACGCGTCTGACCCAGCCCAACCAGCCGGGCCAGAACGACCAGATCGGCGAGCCGCACGGCCTGGTCACCGCGCCCGACGGCCGCGTCTTCTACATCGGCCGCGGCGGCGCCGACTCCTCCCAGCCGGTCATCACCGACTGGAACAACCCGGACATCGGCAAGGGCAAGGGCGAGATCCACGTCTACGACCCCAAGACCAAGAAGACGGCCCTCGCGGGAGCGCTCACCGTCTTCGGCAACAAGGGCGGCGGCGATGAGCTGATCAAGGTCGAAGAGGGACTGCTCGGGATTGAGCTGGACCCGAAGTTCGAGCAGAACGGCTGGGTGTATCTGCACTACACGCCCCACTCGAAGATCAACCGTGAGACGCACATGGCCGAGCGCTATGTCTCGCGCTTCACGCTCGACCAGACCACGAACAAGCTGGACCTCGCGAGCGAGAAGGTCCTGCTCAAGTGGCCGGTGCAGATCCACAGTTGCTGCCACGCGGGCGGCGGGATGGCCTGGGACTCCAAGGGCAATCTCTACATCGCCACCGGTGACAACAACTCCTCGGGCTTCAGCGACGGTTACTCGGGCAACAACCCGCAGCCGAACTTCAAGGGCGTCTCCTTCGCCGACGCGCGCCGCACTGCGGGCAACACCAACAACCTCAACGGCAAGATCCTGCGCATCCACCCGGAGGCCGACGGGACGTACACGCTCCCCGACGGCAACCTCTTCACGGGCAAGGAGCCGGACGAGGGCGGCGGCAAGACGCGCGGCGAGATCTATGTGATGGGCGTCAGGAACCCGGCGCGCATCTCCATCGACAAGAAGACCGACACGCTGTACGCGGGTTGGGTCGGCCCGGACGCCGGTGCGCCGTCGACTACGTGGGGCCCGGCGAAGTACGACACGTTCGCCGCGATCACGCATGCGTCCAACCGCGGCTGGCCGTACTGCATGGGCAACAACCAGCCCTACCGCGACCGCAATCTGCCGGACCCGACGAAGCCGCTGGGCTGGTACGACTGCAAGAAGCTCAAGAACGAGTCGCCCAACAACGACGGCCTGGTGAACATCCCGCCGGCCGAGCCGAACAACATCTGGTACTCGCCGCAGGGCGGCGGCATCGACTACCCGCGCGACGCGAACGGCGTCCCGAGCTACAAGACGGAGGAGCAGAAGCAGCTCCTGCCGTGGCTCAAGGGCGGCGGCCAGGCCACGATGAACGGCCCGGTCTACCGCTACGACGCCGCGAGCACCAGCGCGGACAAGTGGCCTTCGTACTGGGACGGCAAGTGGTTCGTCGGTGACTTCTACGACGGCGACCAGCCGCGGCACGCGGTGCTCACCGACCCGAAGACGGTCGGCAGCGGTGGTCTTCCGACGCACGCCGAATCGCTGAAGAAGATCATCCCGATCGGCAACGACGGCATCAAGAACCTCATGGACTGGAAGTTCGCCCCCGACGGTTCGCTCTACGTCCTGGACTACGGCCGCGGTTTCTTCACCTCGGACCCCAAGTCGGCTCTGTGGCGCGTCACTTACTCGGGCGGCGAGGCCACGCCGGCCGCCAAGGACCTGGCAAGGAGGGCGGGATGACATTGCCCGCGATACGCAAGCGAAGACTCTGGACGGCGCTTCTCGCGTCGCTCCTGATGGTGCTCGGCCTGACGTCGACGGCCGCGAGCCAGCCCGACAACCCAGGCGCCGCGGCCGCCCAGACACTGACCTGGACCGCGAACAACGGCATCGACAAGTACGCATCCGCGCCCGCCACGGCGGTCGCGGGCGCGACGACGATCGTCTTCGAGAACAGCGTGGCGACCGGCAACGACACGGGCATGCCGCACACGCTGACATTCGACGTCTCCGACCCCGAGTACAACAACGACGTACCACTGAACATCCTGGCCAACCCGAACGACGACCAGGGCGGCAAGCACACCGCCGAGGTCACCCTCACGCCCGGCCGTTACCGCTACCACTGCACGATCCCCGGCCACGGCTCGATGCAGGGCATCCTCGTGGTGACCGAGGGCGGCGGCGAGGACACCACGGCTCCCGAGACCGCTGCCAAGGTCGAGGGGCAGACCAACGCCGATGGCGCGTACGTCGGTTCCGCCACCGTCTCGGTGACGGCGACCGACGCGGGCTCGGGCGTCGACAAGACCGAGTTCGCGGTCGGAGCGGACGGCGCCTGGCAGCCGTACACGGCGCCCGTGGTCGTCGACCAGGTCGGCACCCACAAGATCCGCTATCGGGCGAGCGACAAGGCGGGCAACGTGGCGGCGGAGAAATCCGTCGACTTCACGGTGGTCCCGCCGTCGACCGACGACAAGACGCCACCGGAGACCTCGGCCACGGTGAGCGGCGAGAAGAACGACAAGGGCGAGTACGTCGGGATGGCGACCGTCACCGTGACGGCGTCCGACACCGGCTCCGGCGTCAACAAGATCGAGTACGCGATCGGGGACGGCGGCGCCTGGACGGCGTACACAGCGCCGGTCATGGTCCACGCGGCGGGCGCGCACAAGATCCGCTACCGCGCGTCCGACAAGGCGGGGAACCAGGCGGCGGAGAAGTCCGTCGAGTTCACCGTGGTCACGCCGCCGGTCGAGGACAAGACGCCGCCGGAGACGGCCGCGAAGGTCGAGGGCGACAAGAACTCGGACGGCGCGTACGTCGGCAAGGCGAAGGTGACAGTCACCGCGACGGACGCCGACTCGGGCGTCGACAAGGTCGAGTACTCCCTCGACGGCGGTCCGTATCTCGCGTACGCCGCTCCGGTCGTCGTCGACCGCGTGGGCCGGCACACGGTGGCGTACCGCGCGAGCGACAAGGCGGGCAACACCTCGGCGGCCAAGGACGTCTCCTTCACCGTCGCGGAGGGCGGCGGGGTTCCCGCCCCCAACTGCCCCGAGTTCGACGAGCGGTTGACGGTCATCGTCGGAACGGTCGACACCGGTATCCCGAACCGCGTCACCAACAACCGGTGCCGCATCAACGAGTTGATCGAGGACGAGAAGGAGTGGACGTCCCACGCGCTCTTCCTGAAGCACGTCAAGAGCGTCACGGACAAGCTCCTGAAGGCCGGTGAGATCGACCAGCGCGAGTACAACAAGATCAACCGCGCCGCCAAGCAGTCCGGTATCGGCAAGCCCGGCCAGACGGAGGGCTACCGCAAGATCTTCGACGGCACCCAGGACTCCCTCAACAAGTGGGAGCAGGTGGGCGGCGGCAAGTTCGGCCTGAACGCGGATGGTTCGATCACCAGCAGCACGACCGTCGAGGGCATGGGCATGCTGTGGTTCCCCGAGCGCAAGTACGGCGACTTCTCGCTGAAGCTCCAGTGGCGGGACGACGCGCCGGGCAACGGAAACGCCAACGGCGGTGTCTTCGTGCGCTTCCCACAGGTCCACGACCACCCGGAGGAGTCACGTCCGGAGTGGGTCGCCATCAAGTACGGGCACGAGGTGCAGGTGCTCGACAAGCCTGACGGCGACATGTACAAGACGGGGTCGATCTACGGCTTCGACCGGGTGGGCCTCGGCGGCGCCGGCGTCACCCCGAAGGGCACGTGGAACGACTACGAGATCCGGGTGGTGGACCAGCACTACTCGGTCTACCGCAACGGCGTCCTGCTGAACGAGTTCGACAACACGGGCGGCCAGGACTTCACACCGCCGCGTGGCGACGACCCCGGCACGGACGGACGGCGGTACTCGTCCGGCTATGTCGGGCTGCAGGTGCACGGGGTCACGGACGTGATCTCGTACCGGGACATCAGGGTCAAGGAGCTGTAGGAGGAGAAACCCCCTGATCAGCCTCGGCGCCCTCGCCCCCTCATGGGGCGGGGGCGCCGTTGTCAGTGGCGTGCGGCATGCTTTTGATCAACAGGTACGAGCACGGGGGAAGCGGGGCAGCTGGGATGTTCGCGGGGATCGACGACATCGACTGGGCGTCGATGAATCACGCGTACGGCGACGCTTCGGACGTGCCGGATCTGCTGCGCGGCCTCGCGTCTGCGGACCCGGCGGAGCGGGAGGTGGCGCTGGACGGGATGTACGGGGCGGTGCATCACCAGGGGGATGTGTACGACTCTACGGTCGCCTGCGTCCCCTATCTCTTCGACCTGTTGGACCATGCGTCGGTCGAGGACAAGGGCTCGATCGTGGATCTGCTGCGCAGCGTCGCCGGTGCGCAGGAGCCAGACCCCGAGGAGATCGGCGGGCTCTTCGAGGACGAGGCGGAGGACGCGGAGTGGGTGGCGAATTTCGTGGACGCCGCCGCGCTGGTGCGGGGGCGCGCCGACTTCTTCCTGGAGCGCGTCGCCGATCCCGATCCGGGTCTACGCGCGGCGGTGCCGGGTGCGCTGGCCCATCTGCACGGCGATCCCGCTCGCGTGTTCGCCGCGCTGCGGACCCGGCTCGCCGAGGAGCAGGACAGCGAGGTCGTACGTTCTCTGGCGGCCGCGATCGGCAGGCTCGGCGTGGACCACGGGGAACTGCTCGGGGCGGAGGCGGGTGCCTGCCTGGCCGGAGTCCTGTCGTCGAGGACTGCCGATCCGGAGCTCCAGCTCACGATCCTCGCCCAACTGGCCCGGTGCGCACCGCACTTGCTACCCCCGGACAGCGTGGGGATCGCGGCGGACGTGATGCGGATCGCGTACGAGAGCGCGCGAGAGGAGACGAAGGCAACCGCCGGGCCCGAACGGCCACGTACAGACACGATGGTGTCGTACCTGCGGGACCTGGAGACAGCGCACCGGGCGAGCATCGACGCCGACCTCACCGGCGATCTGCTGAAGGATCTGCACATCGCGCTCGGTGACCGCACGGAGGAGCGGTTCGGACTGCTGCGCGCACAGCTGTGCGGTGCGGACTGGGGACAGCGCATGGCCGCGGTCGAGGAGAGCGGCCGCCTCCTGACCGGCTGGCGCGCGCCGGACGATCTCGCGGTGGCCCTGCTTGCCCGGCAGCTCGCCGCGCACGATGAGCGGCTGTCCCGGGCAGCACTGAGCGAGTTGGCGCACGTGCACCCCATCGCCCGGGTGACGGCGGACGTCCTGGAGGCGTGCCTTGTCGAGTGGGAGGACGACTGGGAACCGGGCGACTGGCAGCGTTCGCTGTTCGGCGGAGCCCTGAAGGCGCTCGCGCTGCAGGGCGACGTGCGGGCGGTCCCCCATCTCGCAGCGGCGCTGGAGAGCGGCGGCGCCATCCCGGAGTACCTTGACGACTGGGTCGAAGCGCTGGGCCCCGCGGCGAATGCCCTCGTGCCCGTCCTGCACGGCAGGCTGGCCGAGCTGAATCCCACCGCGCGCGGGGAGTCCCGTATGCGTCTGGTCAAGGCACTGGGTGTCCTGGCCCCCGCCGCGTCACTTCCCCTGATAGCCGCCGCCCTACACAGCGAGAGCGGCGGCATGACGCAGTGGGCGGCGCTGCGGGCCGTCGCACGGTTCGGCCCCGAGGCGGCTGAAACAGCCCCGCTTCTGCGGGAGTTGACGTCCGATGCAGCGGCGGGCAACCGGCTGGAGGCGGCGGACGCCCTCCGTGCGGTGACGGGCGAGACAGATCGCGTCCTGCCCGCGCTGCACGACGCCCTCGCCGGAGACCGCTGGTACGCCCGCGAGGTCGCCCTGCGCATCGCGGGCGCGCTCGGCCCCAAGGCGGAGCCGCTCGTTCCCCGGCTCCGCGAGCTGATGGCCAACGGCCGGTCGGCGCAGGTGGCGGTCGCGCTATGGAAGATACGGGGCGATGTGTCGGAGGCCCTGCCGGTGCTGCTGCATCAGTGGACGGCGGAACCGGACTCCCGCCCCGAGACGGCCGCGTGTCTCCTCGGCATGGGCGGGGCAGCGGCCCCGGCCCTCCCTTTGATCCACGGTGAACTGGCGTCCACGCGCCGCCATAACAACTACGGGGCGGAGGGCAACATGCGCTATGACGTCGCGAAGGACGAGGGCCTCCTGAGGAGCTGCCGCCGCATAGTGGCCGAACTGAGCCGCTGAGCGGTCCCGAGGCCGCTCGGGCCCGCCGCCGTCGCGCTGCCTGACGCTCAGTCCTCGTGCCTCGCCCTGCTCGGCTGCACCCGCTTCGGCTCGCCCGGCATCTTCGGGTACTCGGGCGGATAGGGCAGGTCGCCGAGGCTGTGGTCCTGTTCGTCCCTGCGGGCGAGTTCGAGGAGCGCCTCCAGACCGAAGGCGTGCTTCTCCATGTCCGCGTGTACGTCGCCGACCTGGGCGAACCGCTCCGGCATGGTGCCGATGTCGAAGTCCTCCGGGACCGCGTCGTCGATCTCGTCCCAGCGCAGCGGCGCCGACACGGGGGCGTTGGGCCGGGGCCGCACCGAGTAGGCGGAGGCGATGGTGCGGTCGCGGGCGGTCTGGTTGTAGTCGACGAAGATCTTCGCTCCCCGCTCCTCCTTCCACCACGCGGTCGTGACGGCGTCCGGCATCCGGCGCTCAAGCTCGCGCCCGCAGGCGATCGCGGCACGGCGCACCCCAGTGAAGTCCCACCGCGGTTCGATCGGCACGAAGACGTGGATGCCGCGCCCGCCGGACGTCTTGGGCCAGCCCTGGAGGCCGTACTCGTCCAGGACGGCGCGGAGCTCGTGCGCGGCGCGCACCGCGTCGGCGTAGTCCGTGCCGGGCTGCGGGTCCAGGTCGATGCGGAGTTCGTCAGGATGGTCGGTGTCGTCGCGCCGTACCGGCCAGGGGTGGAAGGTCAGCGTGTTGAACTGGGCGGCCCAGATCACGGCGGCCACCTCGGTGGGGCACATCTCGTCCGCGGTGCGGCCGCTGGGGAAGGCGATGGTGGCGGTGGGGATCCAGTCGGGGTGGTTCTTCGGGGCGCGCTTCTGGTAGAAGAACTCGCCCGCCGCGCCGTCCGGGTAGCGCTGCAGGGTCGTGGGGCGGTTCCTGAGCGCGCGCAGGATGCCGGGGCCCACGGATACGAAGTACTGGGCGACGTCCAGCTTGGTGAAGCCACGCTCGGGGAAGACCACGCGGTCGGGGCTCGACAGGCGTACCTTCCGCTCCCCCGTGTCGATCTCCACGGCCGCGCTCTTGCCCTGTGCTTCGCCCATGGAGCCACGCTAAGTGGGGTGGACAATCCCCGCACACCGGGCGATATGCGGCGAAGCACCGCAGAATCGGACCATGGATCTGCCGGTGATGCCCCCCGTCAAGCCCATGCTCGCCAAGCCCGTGGCGAGGATCCCGCCGGGCATGCAGTACGAGGCCAAGTGGGACGGCTTCCGCGCCATCGTCTTCCGGGACGGCGCCGACCTGGAGATCGGCAGCCGCACGGGCAAGCCGCTGACCCGCTATTTCCCCGAGCTGGCCCAGGCCCTCCTCGACCGCCTGCCCGCCCGTTGCGTCGTGGACGGGGAGGTCGTCATCGCCCGGAACGGCAGGCTCGACTTCGACGCGCTCACCGAGCGCATCCATCCCGCCGCCTCCCGGGTGCGGACGCTCGCCGAGCGGACCCCCGCCTCGTTCGTGGCCTTCGACCTCCTCGCCCTGGACGACGAGGCGCTCCTCGACACGCCCCTCACCGACCGGCGTACGCGCCTGGAGCGGACCCTGGAGGGCGTCAGCGCCCCCGTGCATCTCGCGCCCGCCACCACGGACCCCGAACTGGCCCGGGCATGGTTCGAGCAGTACGAGGGCGCGGGCCTCGACGGTGTCATCGCCAAGCCGCTCGACCTGCGCTACCGGCAGGACGAACGCCTGATGTTCAAGATCAAGCACGAGCGCACCGCGGACTGCGTGGTCGCGGGCTACCGCCTCCACAAGAGCGGCCCCATCGTCGGTTCGCTGCTCCTCGGCCTGTACGACGACGAGGGCGCCCTGCAGCACGTCGGTGTCTGCGCCGCGTTCACCATGCGGCGGCGCGCCGAGCTGATCGACGAGCTGGCGCCCCTGCTCATGGACTCCGCGGAGGGTCACCCCTGGGCGGCCTGGGCGGATGAGGCCGCGCACGAGACGTCCCGGATGCCGGGCGCCCCGAGCCGCTGGTCGGGCAAGAAGGACCTGTCCTGGGTGCCGCTGAGTCCCTCCCGCGTCTGCGAGGTGGCCTACGACCACATGGAGAACGGGCGGCGCTTCCGGCACACGGCCCGGTTCCGGACCTGGCGACCGGACCGTACCCCTGACAGCTGTACGTTCGCCCAGCTGGAGGAGCCGGTCCGGTACGACCTGGCGGATGTGCTGCGGTAGCCGACGCGGGCGGCGTCAGCGGGCCGGGCGCAGGAGGCCTTCGGCGTCGCGGAGCGTCTCCCCCGCCACCTGCCGGCCTAGCTTGACCCCGGCCTCGTCGGCCGCGCGGGTGTGGATGCCGGAGAAGACGCGGGCCTCCACGTTCTCCGCGGTGAGCCGGTGCCAGTCGGTGTAGGTGCGGGTCACGCCGGGTGCGGTGGGGCTTGTGAGGTCGTACGGGGCAGTGCGCGGGCCCGCGAGCGCATCGAGGACGCCTTCGGCCGCTCCGGAGTACGTGGTGTGGCCGCTCGGGTAGTCGGGGTGGGCGGGTGTGTCGTGCAGCGGGGTCCACGCCGGGTCCTGGCCGATGTCGCCGGTGCGGATCGCGGTGACCGGGCGCCAGCGCTGGTGGGCGTACTTGCTGTCGGAGGTGGCGATCTGGGTGTCGACGGACGCGACGTGGAAGAGCGCGACCAGGCGGGCGCGGGCCGCGGGCGAGCGCGGGGCCCGGTCGACGGCGACGCGCAGGGGCGCGGTGTAGAGCGTCAGCGATGAGCCGTACCAGAAGTTGGCGGTCTCGGTCTGGTGCGCGGTGCGCCTGCTGCCTTCCCTGACGCCGTAGGCGCGCACCTCGGCGAGGTCCGCCTTGTACTGCCGGGAGCCGGGCGCCGGCGGTGCGGGCAGCCGGTACTGGTCGGCGCCGCGGAGCACGAAGGGCTTGGCGAGGCGGTTGCCGTACTGCGTGGCGGGGGCGTAGGCGGGCGGGGTGGGCTGCCAGACGCCGGGGGCGGCGGGCGGCACGGTGAAGGGCGCGTTGACCGACGCGGGGTCGAGTCCGTCGCCCTCGCGGGACTTCAGGGTCAGGGCGGCCTGACGGGACCCGGCGGCCACTCCCCTGTCCTCGGCGGTGCCGTCCGGGATGGCGTCGAGGGTCTCGCGCAGCGCCGCGTCCAGCTCCCGGGTGCGGGCGGGCGCGAGGGCGATGAGCGCGTCGTGGACGGCGGAGGCGAGGGCTGCGTCCTGGTATTCGGCGCGGTCCACGCCTCGCGGGACGGTTCCGGTGGCGCGGGCGGCGGCCAGCCAACTGATCGCCCAGGTACGGTTGTTGGTCACTTGGGTGCTGGCCCCGGCCGAGGTGATGGTCTCCGCGGTCGTGTCGTACCAGTCGAGCGCCACTGACGAGCGCGATGCGGCAGCGGAAGTCACGGATGTCGGCGTCGCGGCCTCGGACGGTACCGCCGTGGAGACGGCGAGGAGAGCGGTGGCGCCGAGCGCGGTAAGTGCGGGGCGGGATCTGAACACGGTCACGAACTCTCCTTGGCGAGTGCAGAGTCGGCGTACTGGCTGGCGGGGCGGTCAAGGCCGTAGTGGTCGCGCAGGGTCGTGCCGGTGTACTCGGTGCGGAACAGGCCGCGGGAGCGCAGGATCGGCACGACGTGGTCGGCGAAGAGGTCGAAGCCGCCGGGGAGCCCTGGCGGCATGACGTTGAACCCGTCGGCCGCCCCCTGCTCGAACCACTCCTGGATCTGGTCGGCGACCTGCTCGGGCGTCCCGGCGATGACGCGGTGTCCGCGGGCCCCGGCGAGCCGGTGCAACAGGCCGCGCACCGTGGGCTGTTCACGGTCGATGATGTCGAGGATCACCTGGAAGCGGCTGCCGTTGCCGCGCTCCCCGCCGGTCTCGATGAGTTCGCGGGGTACGGGCCCGTCCAGTTGCTCGGCGGTGAGGCGCAGGCCGAGCATGCGGTGCAGGAGCTGCAACGAGTAGTCGGGCTGGGTGAGTTCGTCGAACTCGTCGTGCAGGGCGCGCGCTTCGGCCTCCGTGGAGCCGATGAAGGGGCTGATGCCGGGCAGGACGAGCACCTTGTCGGGGTCACGCCCGGCCAGCGCGACCCGCTTCTTGAGGTCGGCGTAGAAGTCCTGGCCGTTGCCGAGGGTCTGGTGCGCGGTGAACACGGCCTCCGCGTACCGCGCGGCGAAGGCACGGCCGTCCTCCGATGAGCCCGCCTGTACGTAGACGGGGCGGCCTTGCGGGGTGCGCGGGGTGTTCAGCGGGCCGCGCACCTTGAGGTGCGGCCCGGCGTGATCGATGGCGTGGATGCGGTCGGTGTCGGCGAAGAGTCCGGTCTTCTGGTCGGCGACGAGCGCCTCGTCCTCCCAGCTGTCCCAGAGTTTGGTGACGACGTCGAGGAACTCCCTTGCCCGGTCGTACCGTTCGGCGTGCACGGGGTGTGCGTCGAGGCCGAAGTTCAGGGCGGCCTGGGGCGCTCCGGTGGTGACGATGTTCCACCCCGCGCGGCCACGGCTGAGGTGGTCGAGCGAGGCGAAGAGCCGGGCCAGGTTGTACGGCTCGGTGTAGGTGGTGGACGCCGTCGCGATGAGGCCGACGCGTTCGGTGACGGCGGCGATCGCGGAGAGCCAGGTGAAGGGCTCCAGGCGGAAGCGGCTCGCGTAGCGGACGTTGTCGGCGAGGGCCGGACCGTCGGCGAAGAAGATCCCGTCGAAGGTGGCGGCCTCGGCGCGCCGGGCGAGGTCCTGGTAGAAGCCGATGTCCAGGAACCGCTCGGGGTCGGTGCCGTGGTGGCGCCAGGCGGCCTCGTGGTGTCCGCCGGGGTAGACGAAGAGGTTGAGGTGCAGCTCGCGGCGGCTCATGCGGCGGCCACCTCTCCCTCGCGCGTGGGCTCGGCGCTCCCGGTACTTCCGGGGTCACCGTCGGCCGGATCGACTCCGAGTTGCCGCAGCAGCCGCCCCCGCAGTGCCGCGTACTGAGGCGTCCCCTGCCCGCGCGGCGCGGGCAGGTCCACCGTCACGTCGGCCGCGATGCGCCCCTCGTCCAGGACCACCACCCGGTCGGCGAGGACGATCGCCTCGTCGACGTCATGGGTGACCAGGAGCACGGCGGGGCGGTGCGCCTCGCACAGGCGCCGCAGCAAGGCGTGCATACGGATCCGTGTGAGCGCGTCAAGGGCGCCGAACGGCTCGTCGGCGAGGAGGAGTTGGGGCTCGCGCACCAGGGAGCGGGCGAGCGAGACCCGCTGCTGTTCGCCGCCGGACAGGTCCGCGGGCCAGGCGTTCTCGCGGCCCGCGAGGCCCACCTCGGCGAGCGCCGCCTGTCCGCGCTCACGTGCGCCCGGACCTGTGAGTCCGAGGACGACGTTGTCCAGGACGCGCTTCCAGGGCAGCAGCCGGGCGTCCTGGAAGACGACCGACACATCGCCGGGCGCCGACAGTTCGCCGCTGCCCGCCACCTCGTGGTCGAGCCCCGCGAGGGCTCGCAGGAGCGTGGACTTCCCGGAGCCACTGCGCCCGAGGAGCGCCACGAACTCCCCTGCGCCGATGACGAGTTCGAGGTGGTCCAATATCGTGCGGTCGCCGAAGGAGCGTACGAGCCCTTCGATCCGGACCGTCGGCCCGTCGACCGTCGGGCCATCGACAGTCAGCCCGCCAGTGTGCGTCGCCATGACAGTGCCTTCCTCTCCACGAGCCGGACCAGTGCGTCCGAGATGAGGCCGAGGAGGCCGTACACGACGAGGCCGACGATGATGATGTCGGTCTGCCCGTAGGTGCGGGCGAGCTCCATCATGTAGCCGATGCCGCTGGTCGCGTTGACCTGCTCGACCACGACGAGCGAGAGCCACGCCGCGGTGACCGCGAACCGCATGCCGAGCAGGAAGCCCGGCAGCGCGCCCGGCAGAACGACGTGGCGCACGAACCCGGCGCGCGAGAGCCGGACCGTCTCGGCGAGTTCGGCGTACCGGCCGTCGATCGTCCTGAGGCCGTTGTGGGTGTGGATGTAGACGGGTACGAACACACCGAGCGCGA
The DNA here is from genome assembly GCF_043200355.1 of Streptomyces sp. NPDC048436. Classification (NCBI taxonomy): domain Bacteria; kingdom Bacillati; phylum Actinomycetota; class Actinomycetes; order Kitasatosporales; family Streptomycetaceae; genus Streptomyces; species Streptomyces sp. NPDC048436. Next base: position 671,458 of record NZ_JBICXP010000003.1, on the reverse strand, counting down.
TGGTGATGACCTTCATCGACTCGCCGATGCCGAACCAGAGGATGAGCAGCGGGATCAGCGCGAGCGAGGGGATCGCCCGCTTGATCTGCACGGGCCCGTCGACGATGCCCTCCCCGAGCCTGCTGAGCCCCGCGACGACCGCCAGGGCGAGCCCGGCCAGAGTGCCGAACAGCAGCCCGAGGGCGGCGCGTTCGGCCGATGTGGCGAGGTTCGACTGGAGTCTCCCCTCGGCGATCAGATCACCCGCTGTGCTCACCACGGTCCAGGGCGCGGAGAGGTTACGGGCGTCGATGAACCCGGCGGCCGACCCCGCCGACCAGATCGCGAGCAGCAGCACGGGGCCGATCGCCCAGCCGTACGGGATGGGCCTGCCGGGCCCGAGCCTGCGGCGGCGGGGGCGGGAGCGCTTCTTGGCCACGGGTTCGCTGCGGGCGGCGGCCTTGGTCAGAGTCGGTGCCTGGGCGCTCATGTCCCCTCTTTCGCACCGGACTTGAGTACACCGGACTTGAGCGCACCGGACTTGATCGCGTCCGCGGCGACGGACTCGTACCGCCGGTCGAAGAGGACCTCCGCGTCGAAGGTCTTCTTTCCGGTCTCCTTCGCCAGCAGGTCGACGGTCTTCTGCTGCCGGGCGATGGCGGAGGTCCAGTCGGCCGGAATGTCGGGGTGGCCGACGCCCTTGACCAGGTACTCGCCGTCCGCGCGGCTCAGACCCTGGTCCTTGACGTAATAGCCGTCGATCCACTCCTTGGGATGCTGGTCGGCCCACTCACCTGCGCGAGCCCAGTACTTCACGAACTCCCTGATGGCGGCGGCCTTCTTGGGGTTCTCCACGGACTCGGTCGGGACCCACAGATGGCCGGGGTCGTCCCGCAGTCCGTGCTTGATCGTCTTCGCGCCGTCCTTGCCGTACTTCGCGGGGTATCGCTTGATGTTCACGCTGCCGAGCGGCGCCGCGTCGACCTGGCCGCTGCCGAGCGCGGAGGGATAGACGTCACCGGTGCTCGGCAGTTCGACCAGTTCCACGTCGTCCTTGCTGAGCCCTGCCTTGGCGAGGATGCGCAGGACGAGGGCGCCCTGCGCCTGGCCAGGGCTGTAGGCGATCTTCTTGCCGCGCAGGTCCTTCAGCGTGTCGATGTCCGCGCCCGGTGCGATGCCGAGTTCGTACGTGGGGTGCTTCAGCGGGTCCTTGCGGAATTTGGCGGCCACCAATTTCGTGTCGAGTCCCGTCCAGTGGGCGTGAATGGACGGGATTTCCGCCGCGGAGCACACATCGAGGGAATGCGCCCGGAATGCCTCGGAGCACTGGGGGCCGCCGCTGATGTTGGCCCATTTCACCTTGAAGGGAATCTTGTCGAGCTGTCCGGAGAGTTTCAGGGCGACCTGGATCTCCGGTGCCCCGATGGTGAGGGTGGTGTCCGGATCCACTTTCTCCGGGATCTTGGCGGAGACCTTCTTGGCGTCGACGGTCGTGGTCGACGAGGTGTTGCCGGCGCACCCGGCAAGGAGCAGCGGTGCGAGGAGGGCAGCGCTGAGCGCCGCCCGTATATGTGTGGGCATGACTTCTTCCCGGAGTGCGGACCTTCACGGAGGGGAAGCCGGGCAGGGGAAAAACAGGGGAATTCCCTGCGGCTTCTTACGGGGAAACGTGTGCTCCGAAGGTCAGCTACACAGGGCGGCACAGACGTGCATCAGATCAACAGCGCGCCGCTGCTTGAACCGCCGGGATATTCGCATGGCGTCGAAACTAGCCACGCCACCAAGAGAGGGTCAAGTCATCTCACCCGCCCCGGCTTTCCGGAAACGCAGCCTTCGTACTGCTGCCATACGCGCGTCACACCACTGCGTCTCGCCCAGCTCCGCGACACCCCGGCAGCGCAATCACGCCATTGTTCGGTCACGTGACCGCACGCCGCTTCCACGTCACCGGCGGCGACCGTAAGCTCCGGCGCCTGACACGGGAGTTACCTACGGTAAGGGGGACGGGACATGGCGCACCCGGTAGCTGCGGGCAGCACGAGACGGACGTTCGTCGCGGGGGCGGCAGCGGCGGGCGGCGTGGCCGCGCTGGGAACGGCGGCGCTACCGGCAACGGCCGACGACCGCGCCCCAAGAGCTGACCCCGCGAAGACGTCCGTAGCCGTGCTCGGCGGCGGCGTCGCCGGGCTCACCGCCGCCCATGAACTGGCCGAGCGCGGCTTCGCCGTCACGGTCTACGAACGCCGTGCGCTCGGCGGCAAGGCCCGCAGCATGGACGTACCGCAGAGCGCGAAGGGCAACCGCAAGCCGCTGCCGGGCGAGCACGGGTTCCGGTTCATCCCCGGGATCTACCACAACCTCCCGGACACGATGCGCCGCATCCCCTTCCCGGGGAACGCCAACGGCGTCTGGGACAACCTGGCGGCGCCGCGCGAGATGTCGTTCGCCCGCACCGGGCGCGAGGACATCCGCATGCCGGTCCCGTGGCCGGGCAGCAAGCCGGAGCAGCTCACCCTGGACGACATCGGGCGGGCGCTGACCGCGCTCCTGGACACCGCGTTCAACCTGCCCGCGCACGAGGTGGCGTACTTCGTGAACCGCGCCCTGGTCTTCCTCACCAGCTGCGACGAACGCCGCGATGCCACCTGGGAGTCGACGCCCTGGTGGGAGTTCGTGCGCGCCGCGAAGATGTCGAAGGACTACCAGCGCATCCTCGCGATCGGCGTCACCCGCAACATCGTCGCCACCAAGGCCGAGGTGGCGAGCACGCGTACCGTCGGCACGCTCGGCGAGGCCTTCGTCTTCAACGCGCTCGGCCGGGGCGCGGACGGCCCGCCCGACCGGCTCCTGAACGCGCCGACGAACGAGGCATGGATCGACCCCTGGGTGGCTCATCTGAAGTCGCTCGGCGTGGAGTTCCGCATCGGCTGGACCGTGCGCCGCCTCGGCTTCGCCGACGGCCGCGTCACGAAGGCCGAAATCGAGGATCCGGACGGCACGGTGGAGGACATCACCGCCGACCACTACATCCAGGCCATGCCGGTGGAGCACGCGCGCAGGACATGGAGCGCGGAACTCAAGGCGACGGACCCGCAGTTGGCGCGCTGCGACAAGCTGGAGACAGACTGGATGACGGGTATTCAGTTCTATCTGACGGAGCGCCCGCCCGTGGTGAAGGGCCACTTCAACCTCATCGACTCGCCCTGGTCGCTCACCGGCATCGCGCAGGCGGGCCACTGGCCGGGCCGCGACTTCGCGGCGGACTACGGGGACGGCCGCGCGGTCGAGTGCCTCTCGGTGGACATCTCCGAGTGGGACAAGCCGGGGATCCTGTACGGGAAGACGGCCAAGCAGTGCACGCGCGACGAGGTCGCCAAGGAGGTGTGGGCCCAGCTCAAGGCCGCACTCAACGACACCGGCAAGGTGGTCCTGAGCGACGGCAAGCTGCACTCGTGGTTCCTGGACCCCGGCGTCGACGGCATCGGGACGCCGAACCCGACCAACGAGGACGAGCTCCTCATCCACCCGGTAGGCACCCTCCACAACCGTCCCTCGGCCGCCACGAAGATCCCCAACTTCTATCTGGCGGGTGACTACGTGGCCGTGCCGATCGACCTCGCGACGATGGAGGGCGCCAACACGTCGGCACGCCAGGCGGTGAACGCACTTCTGAAGAGGGTCGGTTCGGATTCCGAACCCTGCACGGTGGCTTCCATGTACCGCGCTCCGGCGATCGAGCTCCTCAAGCGCCACGACCGCACCCGCTACCGGCTCGGCCTGCGCAACGCCCTCGATCTGGGCTGAGGGGCAAGGCGGGGCGCAGGAGGGTAGGAACCCCGTATGCGACCGTGGACACAGACCCGACGTACGGCGGTGGCGGTGGTGGCGGCCGCCGCCACCCTGGCCCTGGCGCCGGGCTGCACCCTGAGCAAGACGGACGGACCGAACCCGCCGTCGTCCGACGGCCGCATACTCGCCGTGAAGATCGACAACGTGGGCCCGGCGCGCCCACAGACGGGGCTCGACGCGGCGGACGTCGTCTACGCGGAACAGGTGGAGGCGGGCCTCAGCCGGCTGATGGCGGTGTACGCGGGGCGGCTGCCGCCCGTCATCGGCCCGGTGCGCAGCGCGCGGGAGACGGACCTCGAACTGCTCCGGCAGTTCGAAGACCCGGCACTCGCGTTCTCCGGCGCCCAGTCGAAGCTCCTGCCGCTGATCGCGACCGCTCCCCTGCGGCCCCTTCCACCCGGCAAGGCACCGACCGGCGCCTACTTCCGGGGAGGCGGCAAGGTGGCCCCGCACAACCTCTTCGTACGCCCCAAGGCGCTGAAGGCCGACCCGCGCGAGGGAGGCCTGGAGAGCACGGGCTTCCGCTTCGGTCCGCGCCCCAAGGGCGGCACCCCGGAGCGTGAGGAGACCGTCCGCTTCCCCGCGGCGCGGTTCACCTTCAGCTGGTCGGCCGAGCGGCAGCGCTGGCTGGTCTCCATGGACGGGGAGCGGGCCCGCACCACGGACGGCGGGACGCTGGGCGCGTCGACGGTCGTCGTGCAGTACGTGAAGGTGCACGAGTCCCGTTTCCACGACCGCTCGGGCAATGTCACGCCGTTCACCGAGACCGTCGGTTCGGGCAAGGCGCGGGTCCTGCGTGACGGCCGCGCCTACAAGGCGCACTGGGAACGGCCGGCCGGGCGCTCCGGCACGGAGTTCACGACGGAGGAGGGCCGCAGGCCGCTGCCGTTCGCGAAGGGCCAGGTGTGGGTGGTGTACGCCAAGGCGTGAGGGGCGCGAGGGATCGCGGGCAGGTCAGCCGTTGGTCGCGGCGACGGGCTCCGTGGGGTTGCGCAGGCCCTCGGCCGCGTCCGAGACCCGCTGGATCAGGTCGAAGAACACCGTCTGCTCCTCCGCGGAGAGCGGGCCGAGGAAGATCTGGTTCATCCGGGCCGTCCGCACGGTCAGCTTGCGGTGCGTGCGCTTGCCCTCGTCGGTGAGGTGCAGGAGGTACCGGCGGCCGTCCTGCGGGTCGCGCACCTTGTCGAGCAGCTCGCGGCGGATCAGCCGGCTGATGACCTCCGCGATGGTCGACCGGTCGAGGCCGACCCGCTCGCCGACGGTGCGCTGGTCGAGGCCCGGCTCGGCGACGAGGGCGTTCAGGACGGCGAACTGCGGCGAGGTGATCTCCTCGGAGACCATCGTGTTCCACAGCAGATAGTGCGCCTGCTGCAGCCGCCGGGCCAGATGCCCGGGGTGGGTGGTCAGGTCCACCGCCGCCATGTGTTCCTCCACTGCCTCGCCCTGCTGCTCTATGCGGGGTCTTTTTCGTAGGTGTACTGAACAATACTCGCCCTTGACGGCTTAGGGAACGAGTGGCAGCGTAAGTTCCACCTCGCAGAGATAGTCAGTGCCCTGATTAATTACTGGGGCATCGAAGGCCTGGAAGAGATGGGGCTCGACGGATGGACAAGGTGGTGGCCTCGGCCGCCGACGCGGTGGCCGACATACGGGACGGCATGTCCCTCGCGGTGGGCGGGTTCGGGCTCAGCGGCGTGCCGGGGGTGCTGATCGGGGCGCTGCACGAGGCCGGCGTCTCGGGCCTCTCGGTGGTGTCGAACAACTGCGGGGCGATGGACACGGGCCTCGCGGTGCTGCTTTCGGCGGGCCGGATCGCCCGCGTGACCGGGTCGTACATCGGCGGCAACAAGGAGTTCGCGCGCCAGTACCTGGGCGGTGAGCTGGAGGTCGAGATGATCCCGCAGGGCACGCTCGCCGAGCGGCTGCGGGCCGGGGGCTGTGGTATCCCCGCGTTCTACACGCCGGCCGGAGTGGGCACGCAGGTCGCCGACGGCGGTCTCCCCTGGCGCTACGACGGCGACGGCGGGGTCTCGCTCGCCTCGCCGCCCAAGGAGGTGCGGGAGTTCGACGGCGTGGAGTACGTCCTGGAGCACGGCATCCGCACCGACTTCGCGCTGGTGCGGGCCGCGAAGGGCGACCGGCACGGGAACCTCGTCTTCAACAAGTCCACCCGCAACTTCAACCCGCTGGCCGCGATGGCCGGGCGGGTCACGGTCGCCGAGGTGGAGGAACTCGTCGAGCCCGGCGAGATCGACCCGGATGCCGTGCATCTGCCGGGGATCTACGTACAGCGGGTCGTCGCGCTCACCCCCGAGCAGGCCGCCGACAAGCAGATCGAGAAGCGCACGGTTTCCGCGCCTTCGGCACGAGGAACGGTGAGCGGCTGATGGCCTGGACACGCGAGCAGATGGCCGCACGCGCCGCACGCGAACTGCGTGACGGGCAGTACGTGAACCTGGGCATCGGCCTGCCCACCCTGATCCCGAACTACCTCCCCGAGGGCGTTGAGGTGATCCTGGAGTCCGAGAACGGCATCCTCGGGGTCGGCCGCTACCCCACCGAGGCCGAGGTGGACCCCGACCTCATCAACGCGGGCAAGGAGACGGTCACCGTCCAGCCGGGCGCCTCCTACTTCGACTCCGCGCTCTCCTTCGGGATGATCCGCGGCGGCCACATCGACGTGGCGGTGCTCGGCGCGATGCAGGTCTCGGCGCGCGGGGACCTCGCCAACTGGGCCGTACCCGGCAAGATGATCACGGGGATCGGCGGCGCGATGGACCTGGTGCACGGGGCCCGCACGGTCATCGTGGCGATGACCCACACCGCCAAGGACGGCTCCCCCAAGATCCTTGAGGAGTGCGCGCTGCCCCTGACCGGCAAGGGCTGCGTCAACCGGATCATCACCGACCTCTGCGTCCTCGATGTCACCGAAGAGGGCCTGGAACTCGTGGAGTTGGCGCCGGGCGTCGGCGTCGGCGAGATCGCCGCCACGACCGCCACCAAGGTCCGCGTCCCCGAAGCCATCTCCGAAGCCCTCTCTGATGTCGTCTCCGAAGGAACCCCGTCATGAGCCTGCGTGACGTCTACATCGTCGACGCCGTGCGCACCCCCGTCGGCAAGTACAAGGGCGCGCTCGCGAGCGTCCGCCCCGACGACCTCGGCGCACACGCCATCCGCGAACTCCTCGCCCGTACGCCGGACTTGGACCCCGCGCGGATCGGCGACGTCTACTTCGGCAACGCCAACGGCGCGGGCGAGGAGAACCGCAACGTCGGACGCATGGCCGCCCTGCTCGCCGGTCTCCCCGTGACGGTGCCGGGCGTGACCGTCAACCGGCTCTGCGCCTCCGGGCTCGAAGCCGTCATCCAGGCCGCGCGGGCCATCGCGCTCGGCGACGTCTCCATCGCCCTGGCCGGCGGAGTCGAGTCGATGACCCGCGCCCCCTACGTCCTGCCGAAGAGCGAGAGCCCCTTCCCCGCCGGGCATACCGAGCTGTACTCCACCACGCTGGGCTGGCGCATGGTCAACCCGAAGATGGAGCCGCAGTGGACGGTGCCGCTCGGCGAGAGCGCCGAACTCATCGCGGACAAGCACCGGATCACGCGCGAACAGCAGGACGCGTACGCCCTGAACAGTCATCAGAAAGCGGCGGCGGCACAGAAGGACGGCCTGTTCGACGCGGAGATCGCGCCGGTCTCCATCCCCCGCCGCAAGGGCGAGCCGGTCCTCTTCGAACGCGACGAATGCGTACGCGCCGACGCGTCCCTGGAGGCAATGGCCAACCTGAAGCCGTCCTTCCGCACTACGGACGGCACGGTCACGCCCGGCAACGCCTCGCCGCTCAACGACGGCGCCGCCGCGCTGCTCCTGGTCGACGAGGAGGGCCTGCGGGCCACCGGGCGCGAGCCGCTGGCCCGCGTCTCGGCGTCCGCCGTCTCCGCTATCGAGCCGCACTACTTCGGGCTGGCGCCGGTCGAGGCCGTCAACCGCGCCCTGGCGAAGGCGGGCCGGACGTTCGGCGACCTGAGCACTCTTGAGCTCAACGAGGCTTTCGCCGCCCAGGTGTTGGGGTGCGCGGCCGAGTGGCCGGACCTCGACCCCGACGTCCTGAACCCGCAGGGCGGCGCCATCGCACTCGGGCATCCGCTCGGCGCGTCCGGCGCCCGTCTCGCCGGGACCGTCGCCCACCAGCTCGCCCGGCGCGGCTCGGGCACGGGCGTCGCCACCCTCTGCATCGGCGTCGGCCAGGGCCTGGCCCTGGTACTCGAACGCTGAGCCGTTCCGTTTGATCCGCCGCCGACCGCCAGCACCAGCCGTACTCACGGAGTCGAGAGACATGACCCTCACCCCACCCCTGCCCGACGGGCTGAGCCAGCGAGAGATAGACACGGAGGTCGCCAAGGCGCAGGCTTCGGCCGCGCCCTCCGACCACCCGCCGCGCGACTATCCCCCGTACCGCAGCAGCCACTTCCGTCACCCCAAGCAGCCGCTGATCCCGCTGCACGACCCGGAGGCGGTGGAGCTGAGCGGTCCCGCGTTCGGCGTCACCGACATCACCGCCCTCGACCACGACCTGACGCGCCAGCACCTGGGCGAGCCGCTCGGCGAGCGGATCACCGTCTCCGGCCGTGTCCTGGACCGCGAAGGGCGCCCCGTGCGCGGCCAGTTGGTCGAGCTGTGGCAGGCCAACGCGTCCGGCCGGTACGCCCATCAGCTCGACCAGCACCCGGCGCCGCTCGACCCCAACTTCACGGGCTTCGGCCGCTGCCTGACCGACGACGAGGGAACGTACTCCTTCACGACGATCAAGCCGGGCGCCTACCCGTGGCGCAACCACGTCAACGCCTGGCGCCCCGCGCACATCCACTTCTCGCTCTTCGGCACGGCGTTCACGCAGCGTCTGGTGACGCAGATGTACTTCCCGGGCGACCCGCTGTTCCCCTACGACCCTGTCCTGCGCTCGGTCACCGACGAGTCGGCGCGTCAGCGTCTGGTCTCCGCCTACGACCACGATCTGTCCACCCCCGAGTGGTCGCTCGGCTTCCGCTGGGACATCGTCCTCGACGGCCCCTCCGCGACGCTCTTCGAGGAAGGCGACCAGCACTGATGTCGTACGCTCCCACCCCCTCCCAGACCGTCGGCCCGTTCTACGGCTACGCGCTGCCCTTCCCGCGCGGCGGCGAGGTCGCACCGGTCGGCCATCCGGAGACCATCACCCTGCACGGATATGTGTACGACGGCGCCGGGAACCCCGTACCCGACGCGCTGATCGAGACCTGGCAGCCCGCACCCGACGGTTCCCGGACGGGCGCGCCGGGCTCGCTGCGCCACGACCCGGTCACCGGCGAGGTCATCGGCCGCGACGGCCTCGCGTTCACCGGCTTCGGCCGTGTCCCGACCGACGCGGACGGCCACTACACGATCCGTACGCTGCCGCCGGGCGGCGTCTCGTACATCGCCGTCGCGGTCTTCGCGCGCGGTCTGCTCCACCACCTCTACACCCGCGCCTACCTGGTCGACGAGCCGGGCGACGCGCTCCTCGGCGCCCTCGATCCGGCGCGGCGCGCGACGCTGATCACCCGGGCCGAGACGTCGCACACGTACCGTTTCGACATCCGCCTTCAGGGCGAGGGCGAAACGGTGTTCCTGGAGTTTCAGTGAGTTCTGACGGTACCGATCTCGGACTGCTCGCCCCCGGGCGGGCGGGCTCCCCGGCCGAGGCCGCGACGGGCGACGCCGCCTTTCTGCAGGCGATGCTGGACGCGGAGGCGGCGCTGACGCAGGCCCAGGCGGCGGTGGGTCTGGCTCCGGCGGAGGCGGCGACGGCCGTCACGGCGGCGGCCGACGCGGGCCGCTTCGACGTACGCGACCTGGCGCTGCGCGCGCGGACCGGCGGCAACCCGGTGATCCCACTGGTCGCGGACCTGACGGCGGCGGTGCCCGCGGAGGCGGCGCCGTACGTCCACCGGGGCGCGACGAGCCAGGACATCATGGACACGGCGATGATGCTGGTCGCGCGGCGCACGCTCGGCCTGATCCTGGCCGACCTGTCCCGTACGGAGGCGGCACTCGCGCGCCTCGCATCGGCGCACCGGGACACGGTGATGCCGGGCCGCACCCTGACCCAGCACGCGGTGCCGACGACCTTCGGTCTCAAGGCGGCGGGCTGGCGCGCGCTGGTGCTCGACGCGCGGGACAGGGTGCGGATCGTGCGTGACGCGCTGCCCGCCCAACTGGGCGGCGCGGCAGGGACGTTGGCCGCTTTCGGGGCGTACGCGGATGGCGATCGCCCGGGGGCGGTCGAGGCCCTTGTCCCGGCCTACGCCCGCCACCTGGACCTCGCCGAACCCGCACTCCCCTGGCACACCCTGCGCACCCCGGTCGCCGACCTCGCCGCGGCCCTGGCCTTCACCGGGGGCGCCCTGGGCAAGACGGCGGCGGACGTACTCACCCTGACCCGCACCGAGATCGCCGAGCTCTCCGAGGGATCGGGCGGCGGCTCGTCCGCCATGCCCCACAAGGCGAACCCCGTACGCTCCACCCTCATCGCTGCTGCGGCCCGCCGCACCCCCGCCCTGGCGGCAGTGCTGCACGCCTCGATGGTCGCCGATGACGAACGCCCGGCGGGCCCCTGGCACGCGGAGTGGGAACCTTTGCGCGACCTGCTCCGCACGATCGGCGGCGCCTGCGATCACGCGGCGGAGCTCACGGAGAATCTCCGGGTCCACCCGGAGACGATGCGTGAACACCTCGGCCTCACCCACGGGTTGATCGTCTCCGAACGACTCACCGCAGAGCTGACGCCTCTCCTCGGGCGGGCCCGCGCGAAGGAAATCCTCACCGCCGCCGCCCGCCGCACCCGGGACGAGGGCAGGACCCTCGCGGATGTACTTGCCGACGAGCCCGACCTGGCGGCCGTCGACCTCACCGAACTCACCGACCCCCTCCGTTACACCGGCTCCGCCGGAACCCTCACGGACCGAGCCCTGGAGCGACGATGACCGCCAAGCTGCCGCACCACACCATCGAAGGCGCCCCCACCGCGCCCCCTCTCCTGCTCGGTTCCTCCGTCGGCACCTCCACCGCGCTGTGGGACGCCGTAGCGCCCGAACTGACCACCACCCACCGGGTCATACGCTGGGACCTTCCCGGTCACGGCAAGTCCCCCGCCGATCTGATCGGCCCGGGAGCGAGCGTCGCCGACCTGGCCGCGCTGGTCATCGCGCTCGCCGACTCCCTGGGCATCGACCGCTTCGCGTACGCGGGTGTCTCGCTCGGCGGCGCGATCGGACTGCACCTTGCCGCGCACCACCCGGAGCGGGTGGAGAGCCTCGCCGTCATCTGCTCATCGGCGCACTTCGGCGGCAGCGCCCGCTGGCAGGAGCGCGCGGCACTCGTACGCCGCGAAGGCCTCGACGCCCTCGCGGAGTCCGCGCCGGACCGCTGGTTCACGCCCGGGTTCACGGTCCCCCGCCTGGTGGACGACCACCGGACCACCGACCCGGACGCGTACGCGGCGTGCTGCGACGCGCTGGCGGCGTACGACATCACGGAGTCCCTGGCGTCCATCACCGCGCCCACGCTCGTGATCGCGGGCCGCGAGGACCCGGCGACACCACCCGCCCACGCGCGCGAGATCGCCGACGCCGTGCCGGGCGCCTCGCTCACCGAACTTGCGGGCGCCTCGCATCTGGCGCCCGTGGAGCGGCCGGAGGCCGTGATCGCCGCGCTGCGGACGCACTTCACGGGCGCTGCCGCGAGCGGGATGGCGGTGCGCCGCGCGGTGCTCGGCGACGCGCACGTGGACCGCGCGCAGGGGAACACCACGCCCTTCACGGCCCGCTTCCAGGACTTCATCTCCCGCTACGCCTGGGGCGAGATCTGGACCGACCCCACCCTCGCGCACCGCGAACGCAGCATGATCACCATGACCGCCCTGGTCGCGCACGGGCACTACGACGAGCTGGCCATGCATGTCCGTGCGGCCCGCCGCAACGGCCTCTCGCCCGAGGAGATCGGCGCGGTCCTGCTCCAGACGGCCGTCTACTGCGGTGTCCCCGCGGCCAATTCGGCGTTCGCGGTGGCGCAGCGGGTCCTCGCCGAGGAGTAGCGGAGCAGCGGTCACGGGGCACCCTTTAGGCTGCTGCTGATCAGGGGGATCAGGGGAGCAGGGGATCAAGGGGGACGTGGGCCGATGAACAACGCCACTGAGGTGTTCCAGCCGTTGCAGGCGGACGATCCGCCCGTGGTGGCCGGTTACCGGCTCGCCGCCCGGATCGGCGCGGGAGGCATGGGCCGCGTCTACCTGTCGCACACGCAGGGCGGGCGCGCGGTCGCGATCAAGGTCGTCCGGCCCGAGCTGGCCGACGACCCGGCGTTCCGGCGGCGGTTCGGCCGGGAGATAAGGGCGGCCCAGCGGGTCCGGGGCGCGTACACGGCCGAGCTGATCGACGCCGACGCGGACGGCGTGCCGCCCTGGCTCGCCACGCTGTACGTGCCCGGGCCCTCCCTCTCGGACGCCGTCGCCCGGCGCGGACCGCTGCCGGTGCCCGCGGTGCTGTGGCTGATGGCGGGGGTGGCCGAGGCGCTCCAGGCCATCCATGCCGCGGGAATCGTCCACCGGGACCTGAAGCCGTCGAACGTGCTGCTCGCCGCCGACGGGCCGCGCGTGATCGACTTCGGTATCTCGCTGACCTCCAGCGTCACTTCCCCGCACACCGTCACCGGTTCCGTCGCGGGAACTCCTCAGTTCATGGCTCCCGAGCAGGCGTCCGGGGTCGCGGTCACGGCGGCCACCGACGTCTTCGCGCTCGGCCAGACCGCGGCGTTCGCGGCACTGGGTGAGCCGCTGTACGGGGACGGGCCCTCGGTCAGCGTGCTGTACCGCATCGTGCACTCAGAGCCGGACCTGTCCCTTCTGCCCGCGCAGCTCCGGCCGCTGTTCGCCCGTTGCCTTGCCGCGGACCCGGCGGAGCGGGCCACCCTGGCGGAGATCGTCGAGTGGTGCCGGCAGCGGCTCGGCGCGGACGCCTCCGCGGGCGCGGGGCCGACCGTCTGGCGGGAGGTCGCCGGGCCGGAGGTGGCGGTTCCGGCTCCGGTCCCCGACCCCACCCCGGTGCATCCGCTGCCGATGTTCGCGCCTCCGCGGCCGACGGTGCCGGAGGAGCCGAGGTCCCGCCGCAGGCGCGCCGCGCTCATCACGGCGGCCGTGACGGCGGGCGCGCTGGCCCTTACGGGCCTTACGTGGACGGTCATGGACGCGACGGACCTGCTCCGGCAGCGGGACTCGTCGTCGAAGTCCGGTTCGTCGGTGTCCGAACGGTCGTCGGGGTCCGGGGCGGCATCCGGGGGGACCTCGGGGGACGACGAGAGATCAGCGGCCGGTGAGAAGACCGGGACCGACGCGAACTCAGGGTCAGGCGACAGGAGCGAGGGGGCGTCAGGTGGGTCGCGCCCCTCCTCCGGCTCTTCCTCGAACGCGTCCACCCCACCGCGACCCGTCGCGCATCCCCAGGAGTGGTTCGACGAGAAGAACTCCGTGAGCCTCAGGGAGCCGGTCGACCGCAAGGACCGCAAGGGCGACATCCGCTTCGCCTGCGACGACGACAGCTGTGCGCTGGAGAGCGACACCAGCGTGTTCACCCCGCTGTACGGCAAGCCGGGGGCCACCCTCGACTCGTGCCGTGTCGCCCTCAAGGGTGCCGACAGTCATGACCTGCCGCTGGCCGCGGTGGCGGCCGGCAGCGAGATCTGTGTGAAGAACCCCGCCGGAGACATCGCCCTGCTCGTGGTCCTGGTGAAGTCGACCGCGATGCCGCAGGACGGGGTCAGTTTCCTGAGCGCGGACATGACGGTCTGGAAGGCGGCCTGAGCCATTGGTCAGCGCCTGAGTCAGGTGTCCAGCGGCCTGAGTCAGGTGTCCACGGCTGTGGTCAGGTGGCGCTCCGCTCGCTCGCCTCGCGGTAGCGCCGCTCGATCTCGTCGTCGTACGCGTCGTCGCCCGGCCGCCCGGCCCGCAGCAGGCGCCACCACTGCTCGATGCTCCAATTGGCCGGTTCCGTCGCGCCGATGAACTCCTGGACGAGGGAGAGGAAGCGGGCGGGGTCGCTGTGGAAGGGGAAGTGCCCGGCGCCCGGGAAGATCTCAAGGCGGCTGCCGGGCATCGCCTCGTGCGCGGTGAACGCGTGATCGACGGGCAGGACGCTGTCCCTGTCGCCCCAGACGAGGAGCGTCGGCATGCCCTGGGCGAGGTAACAGCGGTCCAGCATGGTGACCACCTGGCCGCGCCAGTCGACGACGGACCGCAGGGTGCGGATGAACGCGGTCCGCGCCCAGACGTCCGGCAGCGCGTCGACCAGGCCCATCAACTCGGGGGCGTCCTGCCCGAGTCCGGTGTCGAGCAGCCGGAGCAGCGCGACCACCGCACGCACCGGCAGGTCGGCGCCCGGCAGTTCGAGCAGGGAGAGCAGCAGCGCGGCGCCGGGCAGTGAGACACCCCGCAGCACCGGGCTGACCTGCGGGCCGACTCCTCCCGTGCTCACGAGGACGAGCCGGTCGACGCGCTCGGGGAACTGGTAGGCGAACTGCATGGCGACTCCGCCGCCGAACGAGTGCCCGATGAGGGTGACGCGCTCGACGCCCAGTACGCCGAGCAGATCCCGGACTCCGTTGGCGTACGCGGCCACCGAGTAATCGGCGCGTGGCTTCTCGGAGGCACCGTGGCCGAGCAGGTCGGGGGCGATGACCGTGTGACTGCGGGCCAGTTGGGGAATGAGCGGGGACCACGTCGCCGACGAGTCGCCGATGCCGTGGATCAGCAGGATCGCGGGCCCTTCACCGGCGACGCGGTACGCGCGCCGGTATCCGTGCACGGTACGGAAGCGCAGGGTCGCCCCGCTCTCGTCGCCGGTGGGAAGCCGCCTGGACTGGAAGGGCAGGATCCGCGCCATGCGCCGGAGTGTAGGCAGGCGGGGCGGTGGGGTGGTTTCAGGGCGGTTTCGGGTGGCGTAATTCGGGCTACCCCGCCGCGTAGCACCCCAGAAACATGTCGACACCGGCCACGATCAGGCGCTCCGTCAGGTCGTCGCTGATGTCGGTTCCGTACGAGCCGAAGACGAGGTGCGGGAAGACGAGCAGGGAGTAGAGCTGGATGACCGCGGCCTCCATGTCCGGGATGGTGAGGCGCCCTTGGTCCGCGAGGTCGCGCAACGCGCCCGCGATCGCCGGGTGGTGGCTCTCCGGGCCGTGCTGCTCCCATGCCGTGCCCAGCGACGGGAAGCGGTGGATCTCGCGGGCGACGAGATGCCGCAGCGCGTTCATCTCCTGATCGGTGCGGACGGCGTCGACCCAGATGCGGGCCGCCTTCAGGAACGCCTCGCGCAGATCGTGCGCCTCGGTGAGGCCGTCGAGCGCGGCGACCGAGGAGGAGGCGGCGAGTGGCTCGTCGAGCGCGCCCGCGATCACCGCGGTGAACAGCGCTTCCTTGTTGCCGAAGTGGTTGTAGACGGTCACCTTGGACACGCCCGCCTCGGCCGCGATGGCGTCCATGCCGACGCCGAATCCCTCGCGCAGGAAGAGGGTGCGGGCCGCCTGGACGATGGCCTCGCGCTTGCGTTCCGCGCGAGGGCCCGTGGGTCGGGCGCTTTTTCCCTCGCCGTTTGCGGTTGCGCTGCCTTGGTGTCGCATGCGCCGTACTTTACCAGCGAACTGAACTGAACAGTTGAGTTCATGTGAACTAGTCAGTACAGTTCAGATGCGTCAGGCGACGACGCCTGCGGTGGCAAGCGGGCGACCACGCCTGCTTGCCACCGCCCCACTTCTTCTCCTCCCAAGGACCTGCGATGACGCATCCCCACCCGACCCCGGCCGCCGCACCCCATACGGCCGCGCCACCTCCCACCGGCCCGCGCCCGTGGCTGGCGCTCGCGCTGCTGTGCGTCGCCCAGTTCATGCTGGTGCTCGATGTGACCGTCGTGAACGTCGCGCTGCCGAGCATCGCCGCCGACCTCAACCTCGGGCGCACCGCGCTGACTTGGGTCGTCACGACGTACACCCTCTGTTTCGGCGGTCTGATGCTGCTCGGCGGGCGGCTCGCGGACGTTCTCGGGACGCGCCGCACCCTGCTCGCCGGGCTCGCCCTGTTCACCGTCGCCTCCCTGATGACGGGACTCGCCTCGGACGCGGCGACGCTCCTCGCGGGCCGTACCGCGCAGGGCGTCGGAGCAGCGCTGCTCTCCCCCTCGGCCCTCGCGATCGTCACCACGTCCTTCCACGGCCGCGACCGTCATCGCGCGCTGGGGGTATGGGCGGCGATCGGCGGTGCGGGGGCGGCGATCGGTGTTCTCCTCGGCGGGATCCTGACGGACGGTCCCGGCTGGGAGTGGATCTTCTACGTCAACGTGCCCATCGGGACAGCCCTGTTGCTGGCCCTGCCCGCCGTCGTCCCCGCCCGCGCGCCACGGCCCGCCCGCCTGGACATCCCGGGCGCCCTGCTCGTCACCGCCGGTACGGGCTCGCTCATCTACGGCCTCGTCGCGGCGGGTGACTCGGGCTGGTCGGGCCCCCGGACGCTGGTGTCCGTGGCGGCGGCGGTGGTGGCCTACGGAGCCTTCGCCGCCGTCGAACGGGCACAGCGGGCACCGCTGATCGACCTGGCGGTCCTGCGGCGCCGCCCGGTGGTCGTGGGCGCGTACCTGATGCTGGTCGCGACGGCGCTGCTGATCTCCCTCTTCTTCCTGGGTTCGGTGTTCCTCCAGGAGGTACGTGGCTACAGCGCCCTGAGGACCGGGGTGCTGTTCCTTCCGGTGGCCGTCGCCACGGGGGTCGGGGCGCACATCGGCGGACACTTCGTGGGCAGGGTCGGCGCACGGCCGACCGCGGGCGTGGGGCTCGCGCTCGCGGGGCTCGGCACCGGTCTGCTCACCGGAGCGGGGCCGGACGGCTCCGCGTGGGCGACTGTGGTGCCGGGTATGTCGGTGGCGGCGCTGGGGCT
Organism: Streptomyces sp. NPDC048436; assembly: GCF_043200355.1. Taxonomy (NCBI): domain Bacteria; kingdom Bacillati; phylum Actinomycetota; class Actinomycetes; order Kitasatosporales; family Streptomycetaceae; genus Streptomyces; species Streptomyces sp. NPDC048436. The sequence continues at coordinate 654,639 of NZ_JBICXP010000003.1, read as the reverse complement.
TGGTTCGGTGTTCGTGGCGGCGACTACTACCGCGCTGGGGTACATCGCACCGGAGGAGGCGGGCGTCGCCTCCGGGGTGGTCAATACCTTCCACGAGGTGGGTGGTTCGATCGGCGTCGCCGTCGTCTCGACGGTCGCCGCGTCGGGCATCGAGGGCGGGACGAGCGGCGGCTTCACGGACGCGTTCCTGGTGTGCGCCGTCGCGGCCGTGGTCAGCGCGGCAGCGACGTTCGCGCTGGTACCGCGGGGGAAGCCGCGGCTCAGCGGGGGGCCGCACGTGCACTGACCTGCCGGGCGGAAGCGCCGCCAGGCTCTGACGGGGCCTGGCTCGCTGTTGGCCGCCGGGCTTGGGCTCGTTCGTGTCGCTGCCCTCGCCGGGGGCGCTCGTAGGGCAGTTGGGGGTGTCGGCCTCGGTCGCGCCTGGGGGCGGGCCCCCCTACCGCGCCCCATACACCGGCAGAGGAACCTCCGCCCCGGAGAGCAGCTTCAGCGTCGCCTCGCCCGCTTCCGCCGGGGTCCAGCGTGCCCCCTTGTCGGCGGTCGGGCCAGGCCGCCAGCCCTCCATGACGGTGATGCGCCCCGCTTCCGCTGCGAAGACGCGGCCCGTCACCCCCGCCGACGCCTCGGAGCCGAGCCAGACGACGACCGGCGACACGTTCTCCGGAGCCATCGCGTCAAAGCCGCCCTCCTCAGGCGCGGCCATGTCCTCCGCGAACGTCTCTTCCGTCATCCGCGTCCGCGCGGCAGGCGCGATCGCGTTGACCCGCACTCCGTAGGAGGCGAATTCCGCGGAAGCGACCAGGGTGAGGCCCAGGATCCCGGCCTTGGCCGCGCTGTAGTTCCCCTGCCCGACGCTCCCCAACAGGCCCGCCCCGGAGCTGGTGTTGACCACGCACGCGTGCCGCGCGCGCCCGGCCTTCGCCTCGCCCCGCCAGTACGCGGCCGCATGCTTCAGCGGCAGGAAATGACCCTTCAGGTGCACGCGCATCACCGCGTCCCAGTCGTCCTCCTCAAGGTTGACCAGCATCCGGTCCCGGAGGAACCCCGCGTTGTTGACGAGGGTGTCGAGACGTCCGTAGACGTCAAGTGCGGCCCGCACCAGGGACGCGGCGCCCTCGGACGTGGCGATGTCACCGCCGTGTGCGAAGGCGTCGCCGCCCGCCGCGCGGATCTCGTCGACGACCTCCTGCGCGGGCCCGCCGGACACCCCTGAGCCGTCGGGCCCCACGCCGAGGTCGTTGACGACGACCTTGGCGCCCTCGGCGGCGTACGCGCGCGCGTGCGCACGGCCGAGGCCGCGGCCCGCGCCCGTGACGATCACGACACGGTCCTCGCAGATTCCTGTTCCGGGCTTGTCGGCTGAGGTCATGGGGAACTCCTCGGATGCGTTCAGTGGTTGACGGACGCGGCGTCCAGGAACGCGGGGCGCTCGCCGCCCCCGTGCAGGTGCAGCGCGGCGCCGCTGATGTAGCGCGCGCCGTCGGATGCGAGGAAGACGCAGGCGTCCCCGACGTCCGAGGGGTCGGCGAGACGCCCGAGCGGTACGGTCCGGGCGACCTGCGCGATACCGTCCTCGTCCCCGTAGTGCAGATGGGCGCTCTCGGTGCGGGCAAGGCCGAGGACGACGGTGTTCACCCGCACCTGCGGCGCCCACTCGACGGCCATCGTGCGCGCGAGGTTCTCCAGGCCCGCCTTGGCCGCGCCATAGGCGCCGGTGCCGGGTGAGGGCCGGGTGCCGCTCACGCTCCCGATCATGGTGATGCTGGCCGCGCCCGCCGCCTGGCCGCGCATCACCTCGTACGCCGCCAAGGACGCGTACAGCGGCGCCAGCAGGTTGAGTTCGACGATCTTGGCCTGGCGCGCCGGGGCGGACTCGGCGAGCAGCCCGAAAGGCGTGCCGCCCGCGTTGTTCACCAGCGCGTCGAGACGACCGTGATCGGCGGCCACTTCGGCGAAGAAGGTGTGCGCCGCCACCGCGTCACGCAGGTCGAGGGGCCGGAATTCGGCCACGGCGCCCCCCGCTTCGACCGGGCGCTCCGGCGGCCTGCGGGCGCAGACGACGACCCGCGCACCGGCGGCGAGGAAGCTGCGGGCGATGCCGGCGCCGACGCCGCGGGTGCCGCCGGTGACGACGACCACCTGTTGGGTGTCAGTCATCGCTGCTACCTTTCCAACTAACAAATGTTTGGTTGAAGAGCCTGGTTGAAAGGTAGCGGATCTCCCGATGTCTGTCTCCACCTCGACCCCGGACAAAGGCGTGGCCGTCGTCACCGTCGACTACCCACCCGTCAACGCCCTGCCCGTGCAGGGCTGGTTCGACCTGGCCGACGCGGTGCGCACGGCGGGCCGCGACCCCGGGACGCGCTGCGTCGTCCTCGCCGCCGATGGCCGTGGTTTCAACGCGGGCGTGGACATCAAGGAGATGCAGCGCGACAGCGGCCATGGCGCGCTGATAGGCGCCAACCGCGGGTGTTACGAAGCGTTTTCAGCGGTCTATGAATGCGAGGTACCGGTCGTCGCCGCGGTCAACGGCTTCTGTCTGGGCGGCGGCATCGGCCTGGTCGGCAACGCGGACGCGATCGTGGCGAGCGAGGACGCGACCTTCGGGCTTCCCGAGCTGGACCGCGGCGCGCTCGGCGCCGCCACGCACCTCGCCCGCCTGGTGCCCCAGCACCTGATGCGCGCCCTGTACTACACCTCGCGCACGGTCACCGCGGCCGAGCTGCACGCGCACGGCTCCGTGTGGCGGGTCGTCCCGCGCGCGGAACTGCGCGATGCGGCGCTGGAGCTGGCGCGCGAGATCGCCCGCAAGGACGGAACACTGCTGCGCTTCGCCAAGGCCGCGATCAACGGCATCGACCCGGTCGACGTGCACCGGAGCTACCGCTTCGAGCAGGGCTTCACCTTCGAGGCGAACCTGAGCGGCCTGGCCGACCGCGTCCGCGAGGGCTTCGGGACAGGCCCCGGAAGGAACGAGGAGGGCAGGGCATGACGGAGAAGGACAGGACCCGGTTCCCGGGCGTGGCCGACAAGACCATGACGCCCGACGAGATCGTGGGGCGGCTGCGGAGCGGGATGACGCTCGGCATCGGCGGCTGGGGGTCGCGCCGCAAACCCATGGCTCTGGTGCGGGCCCTGCTGAAGTCCGGGATCACGGACCTCACCGTCGTCTCGTACGGCGGCCCGGACATCGGCCTGCTCGCCGCCGCCGGGAAGATCCGCAGGCTCATCACGGCGTTCACGACGCTGGACTCCATCCCCCTGGAGCCGCACTTCCGCGCGGCACGCGAGCGTGGCGCCTTCGAACTGGTCGAGCTGGACGAGGCGATGTTCATGCAGGGCCTGACGGCGGGCGCCCAGCGGCTGCCGTTCCTGCCGATCCGCGCGGGCCTCGGTTCGGACGTCCTGCGGGTCAACCCCCAGCTGCGTACGGTCACTTCGCCGTACGAGGACGGGGAGGAACTGGTCGCCGTGCCCGCCCTGCGGATGGACGCGGCACTGGTCCACCTGAACCGCGCGGACCACCTCGGCAACGCCCAATACCTCGGACCCGACCCGTACTTCGACGACTTGTTCTGCGAGGCGGCCGACACGGCGTACGTGTCGTGCGAGCGGATCATCGGGTCCAGTGAGCTCACCGAGCACGCGGCGCCTCAGACGATGCTGATCTCCCGGCACTCGGTGACGGGGGTCGCCGAGACACCCAAGGGCGCGCACTTCACGTCGTGCGTGCCGGACTACGGCCGCGACGAGCCCTTCCAGAAGGCGTACGCCGTCGCGGCGGGCGACCCCGAGACGTGGAAGGCGTTCGAGGAACGCTTCCTCTCCGGCACCGAGCGGGAGTACCAAGAGGCCGTGCGGACCTGGCACAAGGAGCAGCGATGACGGACACCGACTCGACGGCGGCGCCGGGCCCGGCCGTGGCCACCCGCGCGGAGTACTGCGTGATCGCCTGCGCCGAGGCCTGGCGGGACGCCGGCGAGATCCTCGCCTCCCCGATGGGCACGGTTCCCGCGATCGCCGCCCGCCTGGCCAAGCTGACGTTCTCGCCGGAGCTGCTGCTGACGGACGGGGAGGCGCTCCTGATCGGCGACGTACCCGCCGTGGGTGAGCCGTCCGGGGTGACGGAGGGCTGGCTTCCGTACCGCAGGCACCTGACGATGGTCATGGGCGGCAGGCGTCACGTGATGATGGGCGCGAGCCAGATCGACCGCTTCGGGAACCAGAACATCTCCTGCATCGGCGACTGGAATCAGCCCAAGCGCCAACTGCTCGGCGTACGCGGCGCCCCGGTCAACACCCTGAACAACCCCGTGAGTTACTGGATCCCCCGCCACTCGACGCGCGTCTTCGTCGCGAAGGTCGACATGATCAGCGGCGTCGGTTACGACAGCGCGGCGGCTGCCGGTCCATCGGCGACCCGCTTCCATGACCTGCGCCGGGTCGTGTCGGACCTCGGCGTCTTCGACTTCGGGGCGGCGGACCACGCGATGCGCCTGGTGTCCCGGCATCCGGGCGTGACGGTCGACCAGGTGCGCGAGGCGACCGGCTTCGCCCTCGCGGCAGGGGACGACGTCCCGTTCACCCGCGAGCCGACGGCGGAGGAACTGCGCCTGATCCGGGACGTGCTGGACCCCGGCGGCCTGCGCGAGCGCGAGGTGCGCTCGTGACACCGACGTCGGCTCCGGCCCCTCCCCCGGCGGCCATGGAGACGGCGCTGACCAAACTGGTCGGGGTCAGATATCCCCTCGTGCAGACCGGCATGGGCTGGGTGGCGGGCCCCCGCCTGGTCTCCGCGACGGCGAACGCGGGCGCCCTCGGCATCCTGGCCTCCGCGACGATGACGGTCGACCAGCTGCGGTCGGCCGTCCGTGAGGTCAAGTCCCGTACGGGCGAGCCTTTCGGGGTCAACCTGCGCGCGGACGCGGGTGACGCGCGGGACCGGGTGCGGGTCATCGTCGAGGAAGGCGTGCGGGTCGCGTCCTTCGCACTGGCCCCCTCGAAGGAGCTGATCGCGGAGCTGAAGGACGCCGGGGTGGTCGTCATCCCGTCCATCGGCGCGCGCCGCCATGCCGAGAAGGTCGCGGCATGGGGCGCGGACGCGGTCGTCGTACAGGGCGGCGAGGGCGGCGGGCACACCGGGGAGGTCGCTTCGACGGTGCTGTTGCCGCAGGTCGTGGACGCGGTGGACATACCGGTGGTCGCGGCGGGCGGCTTCTTCGACGGGCGGGGGCTCGTCGCCGCGCTGGCCTACGGCGCGGCGGGGATCGCGATGGGCACGCGCTTCCTGCTGACGTCCGACTCGACGGTGCCGGACGCGGTCAAGGCGCGCTATCTGGCAGCTTCGGTCAAGGACGTCACGGTGACCACGCGGGTGGACGGGCTCCCGCACCGAATGCTGCGGACGGAGCTGGTCGCCTCGCTGGAGAAGTCGGGGCGGGCGGCGTCCCTCGCGCGGGCCGTGCGGCACGCGGCGGCGTTCCGGAAGATATCCGGGATGGGGTGGGGGGAGATGGTCAAGGACGGGCTTGCGATGCGGCACGGCAAGCAGCTGACGTGGAGTCAGGTGCTGCTGGCCGCGAACACACCGATGATGTTGAAGTCGGCGATGGTGGACGGGCTGCCGGAGGCGGGGGTCATGGCTTCGGGGCAGGTGGCGGGGGTCATCGGGGACCTGCCCTCGTGCGAGGAGCTGGTGTCGCGCGTGATGGTGGAGGCGGCGGAGGTGGTGGGGCGGCTGAGCTGAGCGGTGGCCTTCGGCGGTCTCTGCCCGAGCCCGGCCCTTCCCGGCTGTGTCTGTTGGCGGCTCCGCGGCAGTGGGGATGAGGAACGCGGTGGGGCTCAGGGAAAGGTCCCCACCTCACACTCCCGCCACCTCCAACGACGCCCGCGCCCGGGCGACCAGCCCGTCCGCCCCGCATGACTCGGCCAGCGCGAGGCCCCGCGCCAGCTCGCTCGCGGACCCCGCCGCTATGCCGTACTCGACCCGTGCGACCGCGTGTTCGTAGGCGCACGGGGACGCCTCCAGGCAGGCGACGGCCCGCTCGTACAGGGTGATCGCCCGCTGGCCGCTCTCCAGGGACGCCGCACAGCGCAGCGCCTCACCGATCGCGGTCTCCGTGCCGAAGAACTCCGCCTGGACCCGTGCGTCCGCGACCAGTTCGCCGGCCCGACGCGGGTCCTCCACGGCGAGTACCCGGGCGAGGTCGTACGCCCAGGGGTTGACGACCGTGTTGTAGCGGCCGCGTTCGTTGGCCGTCTTGGCCGCCACCTCCAACTCGGCTACTCCCTCCCGCCGTTGCCCCGTGGCGATCAGCAGGCGGCCCCGCACGGAGTGGATGTCGGGCAGGAAGATCGTGGAGGGGTAGGGCGGCGCGATGCCGTAGCGGTCGGCGATCTCCTGGGCCTCGTCGACCTTGCCGCGGGCGAGCAACGTTTCGATGAGCTTGCAGGCGGCGTCCCAGTGCATCGGGAGCCCGGTGCCGACCCGGTCGGCCAGGCGCAGGCTCTCCCGCAGCGAGGCCTCCGCCTCGACGAGCCGTCCGCGCCTGCGGTGCACCAGACCGAGCCAGGCGTTGGCGAGGGCGAGATGGCCGCCGCTCCAGCCCGCCGTCTCGTAGCCACGGACCCCCTCGACGAAGAGGCTCTCGGCGCGGTCGAGGCGGTCGGTGAAGATGTAGGCGCCGCCGAGCATCATCAGGAGCTCGAAGCCCCACTGCGTGTCGGTCCAGCCGAGCCCGGGCGCGAGGCGGCCGTTGACGAGGCCGCGGTCGCAGAGCTCGACGATCTCCTCCGCGTTCTCCCCGCGGGTCATGGCGTCGAAGGCGCGCAGGGTCAGCAGCGCGCGCTCGGAGTTGTCGCGTCCGGACAGCGGTCCCGCGACCGCCGCGAGACTGCGCGAACGGCCCGTCGCGTCATGCTCACGCGCGTGGATGCCCTCCCACATGTAGTGGACGCCCTGCAGCCGCATCCGGTCAGGCCCAGGCTCAAGGCGGGCGGCCTCGGCGTCCACGACGCGCAGGGCCTCCTCCAACTGGTCATTGTGCACAAGGGCTTGGGAGAGACGGCAGACGGCGTCCACGCGCATCCCGCGGTCCAGGCCCGGCGTGTGGAGGGCCTCGCGCAGGTGGCCGATGGTCGTGACGGGCGAGGTGAGGAGCGTGGCGCAGCCCAGCTCGTAGAGAACGCTGGCCCGGATCTCGGGCAGGGGCGGTTCCCGCAGGGCGCGTTCGAGGCAGCGGCGGGACGCGTCGGGAGCGCCGACCGCGAGGTGCTCGGCCGCCGCCTCGCGCAGCTGCTTGACCAGCTCGGGGTCGTCGTCCGGATGGACCTCCAGGAGATGCCGGGACGCGGCGGCCGCGCCACGCCCCGACAGGGTGACCGCCCAGGCGGCCTGGCCGTGCATCGCGGTGCGGGTGGCGCCGGGGATCGAGCGGTAGACGGCGCTGGCGATCAGCGGGTGGACGAACTCCAGGCCCTCTTCGCCGCCGAGCAGGATGCGCGCGGTGCGCAGCCGCTCCGCGCACCGCTCGGCCGTCCCGTGGGTAAGACCGGCGAGCGCGGCGGCGAGGTCGAGCGGGATGGCGGTGCCGAGGATCGCGGCGGCCCACGCGAACGTGTGACGTCCGTGCCGAGTCCTTCGAGCCGGGCGACGAGGCCACGGCCGCGCGCCGAGCGGTTCAGGGCGCGCAGTTCGGCGGCGGAGCCCTCCACCGGATCAAGATCGCTGTCCTGCACCTTGGCGAGCAGTTCCACTGATTCGTACGGATTGCCGCCGGTGACCGCCCATACCTCCCGGCAGAAGGGCGGGTCCGCGTGCTCGCCGAGGGTGGCGCGGGTGAGCCCGGCCACCGCGTCCGGGGTGAGGGCGCGCAGCGGGGGCGTGGGGCGGGCCGCGGCGCCGACCGCCGCGAGGTGGCGGGCGCTTTCGCCGTCGGCTTCGTCCGGGCGGTGGGCGACCACGACGAGGACCGGCAGTTCGTCGAGGCGCTGGGCGAACGCGGCCAGCCAGTGCAGGGTCTCCTGGTCGGCCCAGTGCGCGTCGTCGATGAGCAGGACGAGCGGCCAGTTCAGTCCCGAAAAGCGCGCGACCACCTCGACCAGGCCGTCGCAGACGCCTTGTGGGTCGGCCTGCCTGCCGCCCGGCTCGACTATGCCCAGCGCGGGTCCGGCGATCTCGTACCGGTCGCCGAGATACTCCCTGGCCTCCTCGGGCGACAGATCGAGGAGCGCCGGCTGCAGCAACTGCCGTACGACGTTGAAGGGGACGGAGGTGACGGTCTCACCGCCCCGCGCGGACCACACCGTGGCCCGCCCTTCCGCGATGCGCCGGACCTCGGACAGCAGGGCCGTCTTGCCGATGCCCGCCTCACCTTGGAAGACGAGCAGTCCGCCCGCCGTGGCCGAGTCGGAGCACAGCTCGTCGACGGCCCGTGCGGCCGCGGCGAGCTCCGCGTCGCGCTCCCACAGCGGGGCCCAGGTGCCACCTCCGGGCCGTCCCTGTGTCATCGCGCTACCTCCCGAGGTCGCTCAATCGACGTACAGACATCGAGACTAGCCGGGGAGAGGGCCCCGAGGTGCGGGGTCCGGGCAGCAACTGCCGCAAGGGGTGAGGGACGGGCCAGGAACTGGACGCGGTCAGAGGCGCTCGATGACGGTGACGTTCGCCTGGCCGCCGCCTTCGCACATGGTCTGGAGGCCGAACCGGCCGCCGGTGCGCTCCAGTTCGTGCAGGAGCGTCGTCATCAACTTGACGCCGGTCGCGCCGAGTGGGTGGCCGAGGGCTATCGCGCCGCCGTTGACGTTGACCTTCTCCGGGTCGGCTCCCGTCTCCTTCAGCCAGGCGAGGGCAACGGGCGCGAAAGCTTCGTTGATCTCGACGAGGTCGATGTCGCCGATGCTCATGCCGGTCTTCTTGAGGGCGTACGCGGTGGCGGGGATCGGCGCGGACAGCATCCGGATCGGGTCCTCGCCGCGCACCGAGAGGTGATGGATACGGGCGCGGGGCGTCAACCCGTGTTCCCGCACGGCCCGTTCGCTCGCTATGAGCATGGCGGCGGCGCCGTCCGACACCTGCGAGGAGCAGGCCGCCGTGATGGTGCCCTCGTCCAGGACGGGCTTGAGGCCCGCCATCTTCTCCAGGGTCGTGTCGCGACGCGGGCCCTCGTCGGTGGTCACGTCTCCATAGGCGGCCAGTTCGCGGTCGAAGCGGCCCTCGTCGATCGCGCGGACGGCCCGCTGGTGCGAGCGGAGGGCGAACTCCTCCATGTCACGGCGGGTGATACCCCACTTCTCCGCGATCAGCTGGGCGCCGTAAAACTGGTTGACGGGCCGGTCGCCGTAGCGGGCGCGCCAGCCCTCGCTGCCCGCGAACGGGCCTTCGGTGAGGCCGAGCGGTTCGGCGGCCTGCCGGGAGGCGAACGCGATGGGGATCATCGACATGTTCTGGGTGCCGCCCGCGACAACGAGGTCCTGGGTGCCGGACAGGACACCCTGCGCCGCGAAGTGCACGGCCTGCTGGGAGGATCCGCACTGCCGGTCGATCGTCACGCCTGGCACCTCCTCGGGCAGTCCTGCCGCCAGCCAGGAGGTGCGGGCGATGTCCCCGGCCTGCGGTCCGACCGTGTCCAGACAGCCGAAGACGACGTCCTCGACGGCGGCGGGGTCGACGCCGGTGCGCTCGACGAGTGCCTTCAGGACATGGGCTCCCAGGTCGGCGGGGTGGACGGCCGAGAGGCCCCCCTTGCGCCTGCCGACGGGAGTGCGGACCGCTTCGACGATGTAGGCCTCGGCCATGACTGCGTACTCCTCGTGCTCCTCGGTCGGTGCGGTCGCCGGGGTGACGACGCGCCTCCTACGTGCGTACGGCGATGCCGTCCAGGACCATCGACAGGTACTGGCGGGCGATCTCCTCGGGGCTGTGGCCGCCCCCGGGGCGGTACCAGGACGCGGCGACCCAGACGGTGTCGCGCACGAAGCGGTAGGCGAGCCGGACGTCCAGGTCGTCGCGGAAGACGCTCTCCGCGACGCCGCGCTCCAGCGTCGTCAGCCACGCCTTCTCGAAGCGCTGCTGCGAGTCGGCGAGGTACTGGAAGCGCGCCTGTGCGACCAGATGTCTGGACTCCTTCTGGTAGATGGCCACGGCCGAGCGGTGCCGGTCGATCTCCCGGAAGGACTCGGTGACGAGCGCCTCAAGGGTTTCGCGGGGGTCGAGCTGCGACTGGAGCACGGTGTCGTACCCGTCCCACAGCTCGGTGAGGAAGGTGGAGAGGATCTCTTCGAGCATCGACTCCTTGGAATCGAAGTGGTAGTAGAGGCTGCCGGCGAGCATGCCCGCGGCGTCCGCGATCTTGCGGACCGTGGTCGCGTTGTACCCCTGTTCGGCGAAGACGTCGGCCGCGATGGCGAGGAGTTCTTTGCGGCGCTCGGGTGAGGGGCTCACCGGGGCCTTCTTGCTGGTCTGCTTCGGTTTCGGCACACGGTCATTCTCCGCCTAGGCGTGCTGGTTGCTGACAGAGACCGTCTCCCCCGTCATGTACGAGGAGTAGTCACCGGCCAGGAAGACGATGACGTTGGCTATCTCCCAGGGCTCGGCGTGGCGCCCGAACGCCTCGCGCGCGGTGAGCTCTTCGAGGAGCTCGGGCGAGGTGACCTTGGCGAGGTGCGGGTGCATGGCGAGGCTGGGCGACACCGCGTTGATCCGTATGCCGTGGGGCGCGGCTTCGACGGCGGCGCAGCGGGTGAGGGCCATGACGCCTGCCTTCGCCGCGGCGTAGTGCGCCTGGCCTGCCTGGGCTCGCCAGCCGAGCACGGAGGCGTTGTTCACGATCACGCCGCCGCGGCCGGCGGCGCGCATGCGGCGCAGGGCGGCTCTGAGGGAGCGGAACGTGCCGTTCAGCGTGACGTCCATGACCTTGTCCCACTGCTCGTCGGTCATCTCGGTGAGCTCGGCGGTGCCACCGAGTCCCGCGTTGTTCACGACGATGTCGAGGCCGCCGTGGCGCTGCTCCGCCAGGTCGTAGAGAGCCTGGACCTGGGCTTCGTCCGTGACGTCGCACGGCGTCCCGTCGACTCGGCCGGCGCCGAACTCCCCGGTCAGCGCCTCCACCGTCTCCTTCGTGCGGCGCGGGTGGGCGTCGCCTATGACGATGCGCGCGCCCTCCTCCAGGAAACGGCGGGCGGTGGCGCCGCCGATGCCGGCTCCGGCCGCGGCGGTGATGACGGCCGTGCGGCCCGCGAGCAGACCATGCCCCGGCACATACGTGGGTGCGTCTGGTGCGTCCATGCCCCGGCCTCCTCAGCTCTCGACGACTGACTCACCTCAGGGTAATCTACCAAACACTTGTTAGGGAAGACCGCTGGGGAAGATCCGACCGAAGAGGTGGGCATTGATGGACCTCGACTTCACCGCCGGGGAAGAGGAGTTCAGGCAGCGGGCGCGCGCCTGGCTCGCCGGGCATGTGCCGGATGAGCCGCTGCCGTCGCTGGAGACCCGGGAGGGTTTCGCGGCCCATCGCGCCTGGGAGGGCGAGCTCGCGGCCGACCGCTGGTCGGTGGTCTCCTGGCCCGAGGAGTACGGCGGGCAGGGCGTCGACATCGTCAAGTGGCTGGTGTTCGAGGAGGAGTACTTCGCCGCGGGCGGCCCCGGCCGGGTCTCGCAGAACGGCATCAACCTCCTCGCGCCGACCCTCTTCGACTTCGGGACCGACGAGCAGCGTGCGCGGGTGCTGCCGCCGATGGCGCGCGGCGAGGTGATCTGGGCGCAGGCCTGGTCGGAGCCGGAGTCGGGCTCGGACCTGGCCTCTCTGCGCTCCACCGCGCGCCGCACGGAGGGCGGTTGGCTGATCAGCGGGCAGAAGACGTGGTCTTCGCGGGCCGCGTTCGCCGACCGCGCCTTCGGCCTCTTCCGCAGCGGTCCGCACGAGAGCAACGGGAGTAAGGGGAGTGAGGGGAGTGAGGGGAGCGACGAGGGCAACGGGAGCAACCAGACCGGCAAGGTCAAGCCGCACCGGGGCCTGACGTATCTGATGTTCCCGCTCGACGCGGACGGCGTGACCGTCCGCCCCATCGGCCGCCTGGACGGCAAGCCCGCCTTCGCGGAGCTCTTCCTCGACGACGTCTTCGTACCGGACGAGGACGTGATCGGCGAGCCCGGCCAGGGCTGGCGGATCGCCATGTCGACGACCGGCAACGAGCGTGGCCTGACCCTGCGTTCACCCGGCCGCTTCGTCGCCACGGCCGACCGTCTGGTGCGGCAGTGGCACGCGCACGGCGACCCCGCGGACACGGCGCTGCGCGACCGGGTGGCAGACGCCGTGATCGGGGCGCGCGCCTACCAGCTGTTCACCTGGGCCAACGCGTCGCGCTTCGCCGCGGGCGAGACGATCGGCGCCGAGTCGAGCCTGAACAAGGTCTTCTGGTCCGAGTACGACATCGCGCTGCACGAGACGGCGCTGGATCTCCTGGGCCCGGAGGGCGAGTTGACGGGCGGCGACGGTGCCGGTTGCGAGTGGGCGGAGGGGTACATCTTCTCGCTCGCCGGTCCCATCTACGCGGGCACGAACGAGATCCAGCGCGACATCATCGCCGAGCGGCTGCTCGGCCTGCCGAAGGGACGGCGCTGATGAGGTTCCTCCTCGACGACGAGCAGCGCGAGTTCACGCGCTCGCTCGACGCGATGCTGACGGCGGCGGACACTCCGGCGGCGGCGCGGGCCTGGGCCGCGGGGGACCAGGCCCTGGGGCGGGCGGCATGGGGGCGCCTCGCGGAAGCGGGCGTGTTCGCGCTCGCAGTCCCGGAGGAGTACGAGGGGGTGGGGCCGCTCCCGGTCGAAGTAGCCCTGTCGTACGTCGAGTTGGGGCGGCATGCCGTGCCGGGTCCGGTGGTCGAGACGGTGGCGGTGGCCGCGCTGCTCGGCCGCTTGGCAGAGCTCGGCGATGCGGCCCCGGCCAAGCGACTGCTCCCTCCCCTGGCCTCAGGGGATGCCATCGCGACACTCACCCTCCCCGAAGGGGGCCCGTTCGCGCTGGACGCGGACGCGGCGACGCTACGCCTGAGCGCCGAGGACGCGGAACTACGCCTGTCCGCCGGGCAGGCGCGCGTGGAGCGATCCCTGGACCCGACGCGACGCCTCGCACGCCTGCGGCCCGGCGGCGAACTCCTGGCAGCGGGCCCGGCGGTGACGGAGTCCGCCAGGTACGCGGCCACCTGGGCCTCGCTCGCGACGGCCGCGCAGGCACTGGGCGTCGGACTCGCCCTGCTGGACAAGACAGTCGCGTACGTCAAGCAGCGCACCCAGTTCGGCACCCCGATCGGCGGCTTCCAGGCGGTCAAGCACCGCTTGGCGGACGTCCTGATAGCCCTGGAGTTCGCCCGACCGCTGCTGTACGGGGCGGCGTTGACGATGCGGAGAGCAGACGTCGCGGCGGCAAAGGCAGCGGCGAGCGAAGCAGCGTACGGCGCGGCGCGGGCGGCACTGCAACTGCACGGCGCGATCGGTTACACGGCGGAGTACGACTTGTCACTGTGGCTGACGAAGGCACGGGCGCTCCGGGGCGCGTGGGGCAGCCCCGCGGTGTGCCGGGGATTGGTGTTGTCGACGGGACGGGAGGACGGCTGACCGCCGGGGCCGAGGCCCGCGCCTCGTCGCGCGGCAGGGACGGGACGAGCGGGCGGCGGCGGCCGATCCGCTCCAGGTGCCGTCGGTTCAGGTGCTGTCGATTCGAGTGCCACCGGTTCGGGTGCCGCCGGTTCGGGTGCAGTCGATTCGGGTGAGGTTCGTGCGGTGCGTTTTCGGGCGTGGGCCGGGCGATCCCGTGGTGGACATGGACAAGTCGCCCCCTCTGCCGGTTCCGCGACCAGAACTGGATCGTACGTGCGAGTGCGCGTGCCCCGTCATCGCTGCGATGATCAAACGCACTGGTGAGGAGAGCGAGAGGGGCGGCACGTGCGCGTAATCGGGCTGATGTCGGGGACTTCGTACGACGCCATCGACGCGGCGGCGGCCGACCTGACGATCGACGGCGACCGGCTGCTGCTCTCCCCGCTGGGTCTCATCACCCGCGGGTATGACGAGTCGCTGAGAGAAGCGCTGGGCGCCGCGCTGCCGCCCGCCGCCACCACACTTGCGGACGTCTGCCGCCTCGACACCCGCATCGGGCAGGCCTTCGCCTCGGCCGCGGCCGAGGCCGACCGGGAACTGTGCGACGGACGCGCCGAGTTGGTCGCCTCGCACGGGCAGACGGTCTACCACTGGGTGGAGGACGGCCAGGCGCGCGGCACCCTGCAGATCGGGCAGCCCGCGTGGATCGCCGAGGCGACGGGGCTGCCGGTCGTCAGCGACTTCCGCCCCCGTGACATCGCCGCCGGCGGCCAGGGCGCGCCCCTGGTCAGCATCGTCGACCAGATGTGGCTGCGCGGCAGGCCCGGCGCCCCCGCCGCGCTGAACCTCGGCGGCATCGCCAACATCACCGCCCCGGACGGCACCGCCTTCGACACGGGACCCGCCAACGCCCTCATCGACGTCGCCGTACGCGAACTGACGCGGGAGCGGCTCACGTACGACCTCGACGGCGAGATGGCCGCGCGCGGCACGGTCGACGAAGGGCTGCTGGCCGGGCTGCTGCGCGAGCCGTACTACGCGCTGCCCGCACCCAAGACCACCGGCAAGGAACTCTTCCACCTGCCCTATCTGCGAACGGCCCTCAGCGGATACGAGGCCCTGGCCCCCGAAGACGTCATCGCCACGCTCACCCGGCTGACCGCCCGCACGGTCGCCGACGCCGTCCGCTCGGTCGGCGCATCCGAGGTCATCGTCTCCGGCGGCGGCACGCGCAATCCGACGCTGATGGCGTTCCTGCGGGCCGAGTTGGGGGCCGGGATTCCGCTGCGCACCTCCGATGAGCTCGGGCTCTCGTCCGCCGCGAAGGAGGCGTACGCGTTCGCCGTGCTCGGCTTCCTGACGGCGCACGGCCTTCCGGGGACGGTCCCGGAGAGCACCGGGGCCCGGCATCCGAGCGTGCTGGGGTCGCTCACTCCGGGGCGGAGCGGCGTGCGGGTACCTGAGCAGAGGGGCGGCAGCGGGCCCGCGCGGCTGGTGGTGGACGGCCGGGGACAGTAGACGGGCGGACGCGGTGAGCATGGCAGGAGCCGCTGAACTTGGCTTCCCCTGGGGCGAGTACACCGGGCCCCGGCGAGCAATGGCCCCGCTAACAGCCCCCTCTCATCCGCCTTTCACCGAATACTCATACCCTGACGCCCATGACCCAGGTAACCCCTCCCGGCTGGTACCCCGACCCCGGACAGATAACCGACGGCCCCCGTACCGAGCGTTGGTGGGACGGGACCATATGGACCGACCAGGTCCGCGCGGTGGGCTCCGCCCCGGCGGCTCCCCCGGCCTATCCGCCCACCGCCCCGGCAGGCGCACCGGTAAGCGCCCCGGCCGCCTACCCGGGCTACCCCGCCTACCCGGAACAGCCCACCGCCCAGCGGCGCGGCCTCCGTACGGGAATCGCCGTAGGTGTGGCCCTCGTCGTCCTGGCCGGTATCGGCGGCGGCGTCTACTTCCTGACCGCCGATGACAGCGGGGACGGCGACAACGACAACGCCGCCAAACCCCCCGCGAGCTCCGCCCCGTCGAAGCCCGGCGCGCCCCAGGACCCGCAGGACCCCAAGGACCCCGAGTCCTCCCAGCCCCCCGGCGGCCCCTCCGCCTCGCCGCCCAGCGAGGAGGGGTACGCCACCGACATCCTCAGCGGCATCAGCATGCCCGTGCCCGACGAGTGGACCGGCACGTCGGGCCCGAAGGGCGGCGCCTCGGTGACGACGGGCCCCTACCCCTGCCCGAGGGAAGCCTCCAAGACCTGCTCCCGGGGCGGCGCCTACGCCGGACCCGCCGAGGGGTTCAAGAACAAGGAGAAGACCGCCGAGAAGGCCGCCAAGGCCGACATCGCCTTGAACGCCAAGGAGTCCTACGGCGGCAAGACCTACGGCAAGATCACCTCGCACAAGGAGCTGGAGTCCAAGGCCGTCACCGTCGCAGGCGAGAAGGGTTACCTCGTCCGCTGGAAGGCCGTCACGGAGAAGAGCGACGACGGCTATGTGCAGTCGCTCGCCTTCCCCTCGCCCACCGTGAAGGGCACGATGGTCATCGTCCGCTTCGGCATCGACGTCAACGACAAGTCGCCGAAGCTGTCCGTGATGGACGAGATCACCAAGGGCATCAAGGCCGCGGCGGGCGGCGGAGGCGGCAACGGCCAGGAAGTGTGACGCGGGGCCGGGTCGCATAGGGCCGGGCGGGACGGAACCACGAGGGTTCCGGACCGCCCGGCCAAGGTTGGCCACGCCACCCCCGTCCCCACGGTGCGGCGCGGCGCAGGCAGATCGGGGCCCGTCATCCAGCGGGCTCCGGTCCACGATCAGGTGGGTCAGGTGAGACCCAGGGCGGGCAGCACGCACGCCTCCACGAAGTCGGACAGATACTGCTCGTCCGCGTACTTGCCCTCGAGAAGCGGGCGGGCCCGGACCACGCCCATGAGCTGGGCCGTGATGAACTTCGTCGCCGGATGGTCCGCGGCGATCTCGCCCCGGGCCACCCCCCGCTCGACCAGTTCGTCCAGAGCCCGCGTCTCCGGCTCCACGAGCGCCTCGCGCAGCGCGTTGCGCAGGTCCTCGTCCTGAAGCACCGCGTGGCTCAGCGCCTGGACCAGCATGCTGTCCCGGCTCGACCACTCCCCCGCGGCCCGCGCCGCCTCGCGCAGATCGCCGGCGAGCGTGCCGGTGTCGATGCCCGCGAAGCGCACGCAGCGGTTGGCACGCAGCGCCGCCGCCACGAACTGGGGCTTCGTCTTCCACTGGCGGTAGAGCGTGGATTTGCTGCACCGGGTGGTCGAGGCCACACCCTCCATGGTCACGGCGTCGTATCCGCACTCGCGGAGCTGGTCCAGGACGGCGTCGTAGAACTCCTGCTCACGCTCGGGCGTGAGCTTGGAGCGGCGCGACGAGCCCACGGGGTCGGCTGTCTCTGCGTCTGGTGCCTGGTCCGGCGGCGTCATGACTCTTCTCCTCGGTGCGTCGGCTTCGACCGACCCTATCGATACGCCAGTGTACCGGTACGCCTCCGTATCGGTACACTGGCGTATCGGTACACGAACGTATCGGTACACTGACGTATCGATGAGCGGGGCGATCCCTCACTCACTACCCGCACCACCCAGTCATCACGTAAAGGGGCCGGGGGATGGAATCCCGAACCGAGCCTGCCGAAAGGGAACCGGACATAGCCGTCCGGGAGCCGGACACATCTGCCCGACCGCCCCTCGTCCGCGAGCTCCTCCTCGTCGTAGGACTCTTTCTCGTCTACAAATTCGGCAGGCAGCTGGCCAACGGCCACACCGATGAGGCCTTTCGCAACGCCCACCACGTGTGGAACGCCGAGCGCGCCCTGCACCTGCCAGGCGAGGGCGGCGTACAAGGTGTGCTGCTCGGCAGCGACACCCTGGTGCACATCGCGAACACCTACTACGCGACCGTGCACTTCCCGGCCACCGTGCTGTTCCTGGTCTGGCTCTATCTGCGCCGGCCCCGGCACTACGTATGGAGCCGCCGGGTGCTCGCCGCGCTGACCGCGGCGGCCCTCGTGCTGCACCTGACCTTCCCGCTCGCGCCGCCCCGGATGCTGGAGGCGACCGGGCTCGTGGACACCGGCCAGGTGTACGGGCCGACCGTCTACGGCGCAGCCCCGCAGACCGACACGATGGCCAACCAGTTCGCCGCGATGCCGTCCCTGCACTTCGGGTGGGCACTGATGCTGGCCGTCGGACTCATCGCCGCGACCTCCTCGCGGTGGCGGTGGCTGTGGCTGCTGCACCCGCTGATCACCCTGCTCGTGGTCGTCGGCACCGCCAATCACTACTGGCTCGACGCCCTCGTGGTGACCGCGCTGCTCGGCGTCGCACTCGCCGTGATCAAGCTGCCGGATCCCGCGCGTTCGCTCGTCGTGCGACGGCACGCGCCCGCCGCCCGCGAGCTGGCCGCACCGGGGGTCCGCCGGTGAACGCCACCCTCCTCGCCGTCGCGCTCTCCCTCGTCTCGGCAGCCGCGTACGCCTGTGCCGCCGTGGCCCAGGAACGCCTGGCCGCCCGCATCACGAGCACCGGCGACGGCTTCCTGCGGCTGCTCGGCAGCGGGACCTGGTGGTCGTCCGTCGGGCTCAACGCGTCCGCGGCGCTGCTGCACGTGGCGGCCCTGAAGTACGGGCCGCTCACCCTGGTCCAGCCGCTCGGCGCGCTCACGCTCGTCGCCGCCGTACCGCTGGGCGCCCGGCTCGCGGGGCGGCGCGTCACGCCGCTGGAGTGGCGTGGCACGGGTCTCACGCTCATCGGGCTCGGCGCCCTGCTGCTCACCGCTTCCGGGCCCGCGCCCGACGACACGCTGACGCTGACCGAGGCGCTGGCCGTGGCGGGCGGCACGATGGCCGTGATCGGCGTCCTCTCCCGCCCGGGTGCGCGGCCGGGGCTTCGGCACGCGACGGCTTCCGGGTTCGCATCGGGCGTCGCCTCGGCGCTGACCCAGACCGTCACGGTCGCCGCGACGGACCGCACGGGTCCGCTGCTCAGCCCTCAGGTGATCATCGTGGCGCTGCTCGTCGCGGCGTTCGCCGTGGGAGGCCTCTTCCTGTCCCAGACCGCGTACCGCGGGGGGCTCGGGGCGCCGCTCGCCGTCGTCACCCTGGCCAACCCGCTGGCCGCCGCGGCCATCGGCCTGACGCTCCTCGGGGAACGGCTGCAGGGCGGCGTGGGCGGGCTGTTCCTCGCGGGCGGGGGCGCGGCGATCGCGGCGTACGGAGTGGTCGTACTGACCCGCTCGCCGCGGGACGAGGCGGTCTCGAAGGCACCCTCGGAGCTGTCCTCGGAGGACTTCCTGCCATCCCTTCCAGGCCAAGCGGAACCCGCCGCACTACATCTGTCACACCGCTGAGCAGGAGGCGCCCCGTCAGGGGCGCGGGGAACGGCGCGACAAGCCACGACGGACCCGCAGACAACAGAACCGGCATCGGCCGCGCCCCTGGATGCAGGGCGCGGCCGATGCCGTACGAGAGGGAGAGACCCTTACCCGAAGCCGCGCGAATCCTGCTTCAGGGCGGTGTCGACCGTCAGCGCCGTCGCCACGACAAGGCTGAGCAGCGGCTCGGGCAGCTGGTAGTGGATCTGCAGGACGTAGTTGTCCGCGGTCGTGAACATCGTCTTGGCGAGGCCTTCCCAGGTCTTCGTGATCCGGGCGACCTCGTTGTCGGCGTGGTCGACGATCGAGAAGTTCCAGGCACGCCAGTTCTCGGCCTTGATCGCGCCGGCCTGCTGCCCGTCGACCATGATCGCGAAGTTGATCTTGCCGATCATGTTCTGCTGGACGATCTCACCGATCGGCTGCCCGTCCGCGCGCTCGACGATCACCCGCGACTTCATGAACTTGCGGGGCCGGGTCAGCTGGAGCACCGGCTGGCCGTACGCGTCGCGGATCTCCAGCTTGTGCGTCATGAACTGGTCGATGCTGGAGACGAAGCGCGCGACCTTCTTCAGCGTGCTCTGGCCTACCTGGACGACCGTGCCGAGCGTGTTGCCCGACTGGTCCATGACGCTGTACTCGTTCGTCAGCTCGATGAGCTTGGCCTTCTGGTTCACCACAAGGACCGGCTCGGTGAAGAGCGTGCCGCCGCCCTGAGCGGCGGGCGCGACCCCGGCCTGCTGCTGGACCTGGCGCTGCACCCTGGCCGGGTCGACCTGCGGAGCCGCCTGCTGAGGGTGACCGTAGTGGCCCTGGCCCTGGGCCTGCTGCTGGGCGGCCTGGGGCTGACCCTGCTGCTGGCCGAACTGCCCCTGCTGCTGGCCGTACTGGGCCTGCGCATGCTGCTGCGCCTGCTGCTGGACCGGCTGCTGCTGGGCCGGTTGGGCCTGCTGCGGGACCTGCTGGGGCTGCTGCGGGGCCTGCTGGCCCTGGCCGCCGCCCTGCTGGTCCGCGCTGGTGTGCTGGGTCCACTGGGAACCGTCCCACCAGCGCAGCAGCTGGGGCGCGCCCTGGGGGTCCGGATACCAGCCTGCAGGAGTGTTCGAATGCGTCGTCACCCGCGCACACTACCCCGCGGGCAGGGGGCGTTCGCCAGCCTTTGGCAGGTGCTGTGACGTCGGACTCGCCGACCGAGCCCCGGGTCACGCCTCGCGTGGTAGGCGCGCGGGCGATTTGACGGCCTCCTCGGTTCGGCGGCAGGCTCGGGCGACTCACGGGGAGGCATCAGCATGGAATCAGCACGCGCATCAGCACGCGCGGCGGCGGCGCGACAGGACCTGGCGGCTTCGGTCGCGGGACCGTTCATCGAGTCGAACAGGCCGAGGTCCGTCTTCGCGCCATGGTGGATGCCACCGCTGACGGCGCTCTTCGCGGGCGTCCTCGCGTACGTGAGCGCCGACGACACCCTTCTGCGTACGCTGCTGCCGCTCGCCGCCGCGCTGCTCGGCTGGCTGCTCGGCGCCGCCTGGCCGCGCCTGCGGGCGCGCACCGTCTGGCGGTTGAGCGGCGCCGGCCTGCAGCGCCTGCGCGGGGGCCGGGCCACGGAGACGTACTCCTTCTCGCGGGAGCACCCCCTGCTCCTGAGCGCGATGGCCCTCGAAGTGCGCGCGCCCACCGACTACGGCTCGACCAAGGTCGGCAACCTCTGCGCGATGGGCCTGGAGGACATGGCCATCGCCATGTTCCCCTTCTGGATCACCACGCGGCGGCTCGGCGCACCGCTGCGGCTCTTCGACGGGCCCGGTGAACCGGAGGGCAACGCGGCAGCGCGCGAGGCCGGCTTCTCGCGGCGCGAGGCGGCGCTGCTCTCGGCCGCCGCCGAAGGGCCACTGCCCGCACAAGCGGTCGGCCCCATCGAGCTGTCCCGGCCGGAAGCGGACGTCCGCTCCCGCAAGTTGGGGCGCCGGATCGGCTTCGGTGTCGTCGGTCTTGTCGGTCTGGGCGCGGTCATCGTGCCCTCGGACGGCGGCATCGAGGGGCGGGTTGCCCTGATCAGCTCGCTCGCCATGGTGGTTCTGGTGTGGGCTGCCGGTTCGTTCTACCGCGTCCTGCGCACCCCGCCCGCGCACTGGACCGTCAGCCCGCAGGGCATCACCGCCCGCGACCCGTGGTTCGGCACGACGGAGCTGCCCGCGTCCGCGATCGCCGGGATCGTGCCCACCGACCTCACCCGGGATCTGGGCGACGGCAAGGTCAGCGTCTCGCTCATCCTGCAGTTCTACGGCCACGACCTGTCCCTGCTCTCCACCTCCTACTCGGGTGACATCCCGCCGGACGAACTGCTCGCCGTGCTCCGCTCGCGCGGCTACCGCGTCATCCAGGACCAGCAGCGCAGCAACACCTACGACGTGGACCCCGGCTTCCTGCCCCACCAGCTGCTGCCCGAGGCACGGTTCACCCTCGGCGCCGACCACGTGGGCTGGGAGGGCGAGCACGGCGCGATCCGCATCCCGCGCACGGAGATCGGCGGCCTCGAACTGCACACCCGCTCAGGGCACCCCTGGCTGCGGCTCCGCGGCACGCGGGGCGAGGAACTGCTGCACGCGCCGCTCGGCGCGCTGCGGGTCTCGCGCAGCGAACTGCGTGACCAGGCGCGGGCGTTGGGCTATCCGGTGAGCGATCCGGAGCGGGACGCGTACGAGTCGGCGGCGTTCGCAGGGCTCTCGGCACAGACCGCGCAGAACACGCCGACCGCGCCCGCCCCGTCCCCGTACGCCGCTCCCCCGGCAGCCCCCGCGCCCGCCTCCGACGTGACGGTGGGCATGCCAGGGGGAACCCGCAAGTGGTACTACATCACCGGCGTGCTCGCGGGCGTCATCGTCATGGGCGTACTCGCCTTCAAGCTGCGCTATCTGTTCGACAGCGGTCTGAGCTGGGCGGCCTGGGGCGTCCCCGCCGGTGCCGCGGCCGGCGCACTCTGCGGCTGGATGTATGACCGCCGCCGCCCGGCCCTCGTACTCGGCGGGCGCGGCATCCGGATGGCGGCCAACGGCGGCCAGGGGAAGGCCGAGTGGGAGCACGCGCGGCCCACGGTCGGCGGTGTCGGCGTCGACGACCACGACGGTGGCGTCGACGCGCTCCTCGTCTGGTCCCCGACGGGCCAGGTCATCCGCAAGGAGAGCCTGAACGTCCCCGACCCCGAGGAGCTGCGGCTCGCCTGCGAGCGGACCGGGCTGCCCTGGGGCCGCCCGGACCTGGGCGCGTGGGGGCCGCCGCCGGAGCTGTAGTCCGGCGACGGGCCCCACGGAGCAGAGGGCGTCAGGCGTTCACGCGGTGATGATCGCGGGGTCGCTCACACCGGCGCGGCCGGTCTCGACGTGCCCGGCGAGGCGGCGCAGGAACGTGCCGTCCTTGTCGGACTTCACGCTCACGTCGTACCAGCGCTTGCTCGCCCGCAGGTCGACGGTGTGCTCGACGGTGCCGCCCGCCTTGACCTTGAACGTCTGGGCGGCGCCTCCGTAGGCGTTGGAGACGCTGAGGTTGACGTCCGTGCCGCCCGCGTTCCTCAGGGTCAGTTTGAGGTTGCCGGTGGTCTTGTCGTGGCGGGCGGTCACCTCGGGGCCCGCGGTCTTGCCGGGTCCCTTGAAGACGCGCAGGAAGCCGTTCGGGCCGAACACCGACAGGTCGTACGCGCCCTTCGAGTAGGCCGTGTTCCAGGTGTCGGAGATCTTCTTCCCCGCCTCCGTGGTGTACGTCCAGGGCCCGTCCGTGCGGTTGCCGGAGCGGACGTGGAAGCAGGCACCCGCCGCGGCGCCCGCGCTGAAGGTGAGCGTGAACTTTCCGTCTGCGGGAGTGCCCGCCCCGTCCACCAGCGGGACGTACGGCAGCGGGCGCGCGGGCCGGGAGCCGGGCTCCTGCTTGGGCAGGTTCGCCTGCGCGGGCGCCTTGGGCACGTAGTCGGGGTGGCGCTTGTTGTCCGGCGGCTCGTACGCGTCGGTGTCCGGCAGCTTCGCGGGGTCGATGTCCTTGCCCGCGAAGTCGAAGGCGGAGGTGAGGTCTCCGCAGATGGCGCGGCGCCACGGCGAGATGTTGGTCTCCCGCACTCCGAAGCGCTTCTCCATGAACTGGAGGATCGAGGTGTGGTCGAAGACCTGCGAGTTGACGTAGCCGCCGGTGCTCCACGGCGAGACGACGAGCATCGGGACGCGCTGGCCGAGGCCGTAGTGTCCGGCGGCGTACTGGGCGTTGCCCGGGAAGTAGTCGAGCTTCGTGTCCACGGTGGACAGGCCCTGGTCGGCGGAGGAGGGGACGTAGGGCGGGACGACGTGGTCGAAGTAGCCGTCGTTCTCGTCGTACGTGATGAACAGCGCCGTCTTGGCCCACACCTCGGGGTTGGAGGTGAGGGCATCGAGGACCTGTGCGATGTACCAGGCGCCGTAGTTCACGGGCCAGTTCGGGTGCTCGCAGAAGGCCTCGGGCGCGGCGACCCAGGAGATCTTGGGGAGCTTGTCCGCCTTCACGTCGGCCTTCAGGAGGTCGAAGTAGCCGTCGCCCGCCTTCACGTTCGTGCCGGTGCGGGCCTTGTCGTAGAGGGGGTCGCCGGGCTTGGCGTTGCGGTACTTGTTGAAGTAGAGGAGCGAGTTGTCGCCGTAGTTCCCGCGGTAGGCGTCGTCGATCCAGCCCCAGTGTCCGGCCGCGTCCAGGCCGTCGCCGATGTCCTGGTAGACCTTCCAGGAGACCCCGGCCTGCTCGAGGCGCTCGGCGTACGTCGTCCAGTCGTACCCCGCCTCCTGGTTGCCGAGGACCGGGCCGCCGCCCTTGCCGTCGTTGCCGACGTGGCCCGACAGCATGTAGTAGCGGTTGGGGTCGGTGGCCCCCATGAACGAGCAGTGGTAGTCGTCGCAGACGGTGAACGCGTCGGCGAGCGCGTGATGGAACGGTATGTCCTCGCGCGTCAGATATGCCATCGTCCGCTCGGACTTGGCGGGGATCCAGTTGTCGTACTTGCCGTTGCTGAAGGCGCTGTGGCCACCGGCCCAGTCGTGGTCGAGCCCCGCGATGAACTGCATGCCGAGGTCCTCGGCGTCCGGGTGGAAGGGCAGGACCTCCTTGCCGCCACCGGACTGGTGCCAGACCGACTTGCCGCTGGGCAGGGTCACCGGGCGCGGGTCGCCGAAGCCTCGTACGCCCTTCATGGTCCCGAAATAGTGGTCGAAGGACCGATTTTCCTGCATCAGGACGACGATGTGCTCGACGTCCTCGATGGAACCGGAGCGACGCTGGGCGGGCAGGGCGGCGGCACGGCTGATGCTCTGCGAGAGGCTCGCGAAAGCGGCGGTGCCACCGGCGAGCTGCATGAATCGGCGCCGATTGAGTTCAGGCATGGGTGGTTTCGACCTCGTAAGTGTGGGGTGTGAGGGACGCGAGCGGGTGAAGTGTTTCAAGGGGAGCAAGGATGAGGGAAGGGGCGGTGACCTGGATGTGAAGAGAAGTCCAATTGCTGATGCGCGGGACACAAGCCGCCCCGACAGACCCTAGGTGCCGTGGGCAACCATGCGGGAGGATGGGGCGGGTCGGCGCTTCCTGCGAGCGAGGAGAGTCATGACCGCGCGTATCCATGGCACCTGTGCACCCGCGTTCGAGGGCGTCCGTGAGGAGTTCGAGCGGAACTTCGCCGAGCGCGGCGATCTCGGGGCGTCCGTCGCGGTCACGGTCGACGGCGAGTTCGTCGTCGACCTGTGGGGCGGCGACGCGGACAAGGAGGGCACGCGCGCGTGGGAGCGCGATTCCCTGGTGAACGTGTACTCCACCACGAAGGGGATGACCGCGCTCTGCGCGCATCTGCTCGTCGACCGCGGCGAACTGGATCTGGACGCCCCGGTGGCGCGGTACTGGCCGGAGTTCGCACAGGAGGGCAAGGCGGACATCCCGGTGCGCTGGCTGCTCAGCCATCGCTCCGGAGTGATCGCGCCGCGCGAGCCCATGACGTCGGAGGACCTCTACGACTGGGACAAGGTGTGCGCGGCGCTCGCCGCGACGCCGCCGTGGTGGAAGCCCGGCTCGGCGCAGGGGTACCACGCGGTGACCTTCGGCTATCTCGTGGGCGAGGTGGTGCGCCGCATCACCGGGGTCTCGCTCGGCACGTTCCTGCGCCGCGAGGTCACGGGGCCGCTGGGCGCGGACGTCTACGTGGGCACTCCGGAGAGTGAGCACAGCCGGTGCGCGGACCTGGTGAGACCGGCCGCCCCCGCGGAGGGCGGCCCGCGCAGTGTGCTCGGTTCCTCACCGCCGCCCGACCCGCCGGTGGCGTCGATCGACGCCCATCCGCTGGCCCCCGTCACGCTCGCCCTGGGGTACCTCCCCGTCGGGAACGTGAACAGTGCCGCCTATCGGTGCGCCGAGATCCCCGCGGCCAATGGGCACGCCTCCGCGCGAGGGCTCGCGACGGTCTATGCGGCTCTGGGCGGCGGGGAGTTGCTGAGCGAGGCGGCACTGGAACAGTTGCGGACGCGGCAGGGAGAGCCTGCTGAGCGGGATGTAGTTCTCGCGGCGGGGACGCCGTGGGGCGAGAAGTGGGAGTGGGGGCTCGGCTACATGCTGAACCTGTACGGGCAGGCAGGGCCCAATCCGCGGGCATTCGGCCACGGCGGCGCGGGCGGGTCCTACGCCTTCGCCGATCCGGAGAACAGGGTCGCTTACGCGTACGTGATGAACCGGATGGGGAGCGGGACTTCGGGGGAGGATCTGCGGAGCGTGCATGTGGTGGGGGCGGTGTATCGGGGGTTGCGTTAGGAGGGGTTCTTCATCTCTCCCCTTAGCCTCTCCCCCATGGAGCAACCCACCCCCCGCCACCGCCCCAGCGGGCAGTACGCCGCCGCCGACACCCGCAGGGCGGCCATCATCGACGCCGCCCTCGCCCTCTTCGCCAAGGCGGGCTATCTGAACTCCTCCCTGGCGAAGATCGCCACGGAGGCGGGCACCTCCGCCACCGTCATCACCCACCACTTCGGCTCGAAGCAGCGCCTCCTGATGGCGGTTCTCGAGGCCCGCGAGGACCGCACCGTCCGCACCTTCGGACGACTGAGCCCCGGTCCCGGTCCCGGTCCCGGTCCCGGGGGCAACGATGTGCGCGCGCTCTTCCGGGAGGTGCTCGCCCTGGCCCAGTACAACCTCACCCAGCCCGGCCTCATCCAGCTCTATACGAAGCTGTCGGCGGAGGCCGGTGACCCCGCGCACCCGGCGCACGGCTACTTCGCCGAACGCTACGAACGCGTCGCCCACGCCCTCGCGGACACTCTCCAACGCTGCGCGGAATCAGGGCAGTTGAGAGCCGACATCGACGCGGAAGGCGTCGCCCGCGAGATCCTCGCCGTCTCCGACGGCCTCCAGGTCCAGTGGGCCGTCGCCGAGGGCCGCCTGGACTTCGTGGCGTTGTACCGCGCCCACCTCGACCGGCTCACCCGCGCGCTCACCGTGGACGGCAAGGGCCTGGACGAGCCGGCCGAAGCGGACTCCGGGGCCTAGGGGTTCCCTGCCCCTAGCCGGCCGCCCCTGTCAGCCGGATATCGCGCGACGACGCCCCCACGAGCACCGCGCGACGCCCCTCCGGACGCACCCAACGGGCGCCGTCCGTGTCCCAGTACGACAGCTGCCGTCCGTCGATCCGCACCGTGACCCGGCGCGACTCCCCCGCCCGCAGCTCGACCCGCTCGAAGCCCGCGAGGGTCTTCACCGCCATCTCCACGCCCGCCTCGCGCGGCGCGCCCACGTACACCTGCGGCACCTCAGCGCCCGTACGCCGCCCCCGGTTGGTCACCGTGAACGACACCTCGTAGCCCGTGCCCGCCCGGCCCACGGACAGGCCGCGGTAGCCGAACTCCGTGTAGGAGAGGCCGTGCCCGAAGGGGAAGAGGGGCTCGATGCCCGCCTTGTCGAAGCCTCGGTAGCCGGTGAAGATGCCCTCGCTGTACGTCACCACGCCGTCGACGCCGTAGTAGCGCTCCGGGTGCGCGGGGTCCAGCGTGGGGTGGTCGGCTTCCTTCTTCGGCCAGGTCATCGTCGCCTTGCCGCCGGGGTTCGCGCGGCCGAGCAGGAGGTCCGCCGTCGACCAGCCGCCTTCCTGGCCGACGTACCCCGCGTGCAGGACGGTGCCGACCTTGCCTTTGCCGACCTTGCCGAGCCATGGCATCGTCACCGGGCAGCCCGTGTTGAGGACGACGACGGTACGGGGGTTGGCCGCCGCGACCGCCGCGATCAGCTCGTCCTGGTGGGCGGGGAGCGCGAGCGTGGTGAGGTCGCCGCTGCCGCCGAGCGCGCCGCCCTCGCCGTTGAAGGCGAAGACGACAGGGGTATGGACCCGCTTGGCCAGGCGTACCGCCGCCTCGACGGAGGCCGTGCGCTGCTGGGGCGTCACCCAGGCGAACCTCACCTGGACCGGGCCGCGTTCGGCGATTGTCTCGTCCCAGCCGGTGGCCTTGACCGTGACGCGGTAGGCACGGCCGCCCGTCAGCTCGGCGGGCGCGGCCTGTCCGTTGTCCAGGCCGTCCGTGGTCGGGACGATCGAGGACCACTTGCGCGTGAAGCTGTCGCGCGCCGCCCCCGCTGCCGCGATCTCCTTGCCGTCCAGGCTCACCGAGACCGCGGCGCCCCAGCCCTGGATCTTCAGCGCGTACTCGCCGCTGGTGGGCGGCACGAACGTACCGGTCCACTCGGCGGCCGTCCCCACGGGCAGCGCCCTCTTGCCCGTGAAGTCGACGGCCTTGTCCGTGCCGCCGCCCTTGCGGGTAAGGCCCTCGGGGAACGCGGACGCGGGCACAGCGGTCCCCGTGAGATCGACGCCGACCTCGTAGGAGATCGTCCGCTTGCTCGTGCGCCGCAGCGCTTCGAGCGGGCTGATCATCCGGTCCTCGAAGCCGTACGCGCGCTCGCCCGAGACCGAGACGGCGACCTGTCCGGCGGTCGGGCCGATGAGCGCGAGGCTGTGCAGGGCCGCGCGGGACAGCGGAAGGCCGCCGTCGTTGGCGAGCAACACCGCGCCCTGCGTGGCGACTTCGCGGGCCACGCGAGCCCCCGCGCTGACGTCCACGGACCTGGGCGCGGGCACCCGGCTGCCGTCGAGCATGCCGAAGGCGTCGTACTGGCCGAGGATGCGGGAGACGGCCGTGTCCAGGGCGGCCTCGGGGATGGAGCCGCCTTGGATGGCCTTCTTCAAAGGCGCACCGAAGTACGACCCGTCCCACATCTGCATGTCGAGACCGTCCTCGATCGCCCCGGTGGAGTGGGTGGCGCCCCAGTCCGAGGTGACGAAGCCCTTGAAGCCGAGCTCGCCGCGGAGGATGTCGGTGAGGACGGTGCGGTTCTCGCTGTTCCACTCGCCGTTGAGGTGGTTGTACGCCGACATGACCGAGGAGACCCCGGCGCGGACGACGGCTTCGAAGGCGGGCAGGTACAGCTCGTGCAGGGTGCGGTCGTCGACCACGAAGTCGTAGGAGTTCTCCGGCTTCTCGCGGTCGAACTCGTGCAGGCGCTGGTTGTTGGCGATGAAGTGCTTGGCCTGGGCGAGCATGCCCTGCGCCTGGACGCCCTCGACCTGCGCGGCGCCGATCAGACCGTTCAGATAGGGGTCCTCGCCCGACTGGTCCTTGTTGCGGCTGAACAACGGGGTACGGGAGAGCTCGATCTGCGGGGCGAGCAGTACGTCCATGCCGAGGGCCCGGCCCTCGCGGCCCATCACCGCGCCGTACTCGCGGGCGAGGCGGGGGCTGAACGCGGCGCCGAGCGTGGAGACCGGCGGCAGGCCCGTCGCCGACCTGGTGACGTTCACCCCGGCCGGTCCGTCGGACAGGCGCAGCTCCGGTATGCCAAGGCGTTTGATGCCGGGGAGGTATCCCGCCTGGCCGAGTCTTCTCGGGTCGGTGGCGCCGTGGACGAGGCTGAGCTTCTCGTCGAGGGTGAGGCGGGCGAGGAGGCGCTGGACGCGGCGGGCGTCCGTGGAGCGGGTGGCTCCGGTAGCCGCCGTGGCGGGCGTGGCTGCGGCGAGCGGGCTGGCGGCGGCCACGAAGGCGAAGGCGGCCGCGGTGCCGCCCAGTTGCTTCAGAAGTTCACGACGTGTGGTGGCAGGCATGGCGAAATGGCCTCCGGAACGCGGCTCTGGGCAGGCGGAACTGGTCCGGCGACGCCAAGAGCTGAATGCGTCATCCGCGCCAGTGCGGGTGTTCGGGGCCTGAGTCTTGATTGGTTGAACGCTTAAGGTCAAGGCTCGTGCGGGGAAAAGTTTGTGGGCTGTTCAGTTTGTGGATCGCTTTGTGTGCGGGTGGGTGACTGTGGCTCTCATTGCGACCTCGTGAACGCCCGGCCGCCCGGGGAATAGCCGGGGGATCATGGCGGTCGTCCAAGGTGACACCCGTGACCGCCACGTCGGTTCAGAGCTCGAAGCGAGGGAGCACATGCCCAAGGCGTACGTATTCACCCGGTACGGCGGCCCCGAAGTGGAAGCCTTCGTCGACCAAGGCCGGCCGGAGCCGGGCCCGGGACAGCTCCTGGTCGCGGTGCGCGCGGCCGGGGTGAACCCCGTGGACTGGAAGCTGCGGGCGGGCAAGCGGAGGCCGGGGGCGCCGCCCGTCGTGTTCCCCGAGGTGCTGGGGAGCGAGGTCTCCGGGGTGGTCGAGGGGGTCGGCGCGGGGGTCGGCGGTTTCGCCGTCGGCGATGCGGTGTTCGGCAACCCGGACACCGGCGGCTATGCCGAGTACACCCTCCTGCCCGCCTCGCTCACCGCGCACAAGCCGGTGGACCTGACCTTCGCGGAGGCGGCGGCGCTGCCGGTCGCGGCGGCCACCGCGTACGACGGGGTGCGCCAGCTGGATCTGCCTGCCGGGGCGACGCTGTTGATCACCGGGGTGGGGGGTGGTGTGGGCGTGGCCGCGGCGCGGCTCGCTCGGCATCTTGGTGTTTTCGTCGTGGGTACGGCCAGCGCGGGCAAGAAGGAGTTCGTCGAGTCCCTGGGGGTGGTACATGTGCCGTCTGGGCCCGATCTCGTGGACCGGGTGCGGGCGGCTGCGCCCGGCGGGCGGGTGGACGCGGTCTTCGATCTGGTCGGGGGCGAGGATCTGTCGGCGGTGGCGTCCCTCCTCTCCGACCGCCGGGGGAAGCTGATCACGGCCGCGGCCAAGGAGACGGTCGGCGAGCTGGGCGGGGCGGCGGTCGCGCGGGCCCGGACCAGCGAGGTTCTGGACGCGGTGGCGCGGCTTGCCGTGGACGGGGTGCTGCGGCCTGAGGTGACGGCGGTGTATCCGCTGGAGCGGGCCGGGGAGGCGCTGCGGGCTGTGGAGGGCGGGCATGCGCGGGGCAAGGTTGTGATTGAGGTGGGGGCATGAGCGGGACTGGCCTTGAGGCCTTGAACGGGGTGGCTGGAGGCGGGGGGTCTCTTGGCGGTGGATCCTCCCTGGTGCATCCTCTGGACAATCCCGCCTACGCCGCGTTGAACGGGCCCCATGCCCGGTTCGCCGAGCGGCGCGGGCGCGTGGTGCGGTATCAGCTGGACGTTTCGCCGTGGCTCGGTCTGCCCGAAGCCCCGGAACCCGGCGACTGGGCCGATCTCGCGGCGCTGGCGGGGGCCGGCGCGGAGGTGCCGTTGCCCGGGGTGCGGGTGGCTCTGCCTGCCGGGTGGGAGGTGACCTTCGACATGGAGGGCGTCCAGTTGGTGGATGACGGGGTGGACGCCGCGCCTGATCCGGAGGCGGTGCGGCTCGGGGCGGAGGATGTGCCGGAGATGCTGGACCTGGTCGCGCGCACGCAGCCTGGTCCCTTCCTTCCGCGGACGGTTGAGCTGGGCACTTACCTCGGCATACGTCGTGGGGGTGCTCTTGTGGCCATGGCCGGTGAGCGGTTGCGTCCGCCGGGGTGGACGGAGATCAGCGCGGTCTGCACGGATCCCGCGTACCGGGGGGAGGGTCTCGCCTCGCGGCTCGTCCTTGCGGTGGCCTTCGGGATTCGCTCGCGCGGGGAGACTCCGTTTCTGCATACGTCTGCGCGGAACACGGGGGCGATCCGGTTGTACGAGACCCTCGGGTTTCGGCTGCGGCGTACTACTCGGTTTGTGTCGGCGCGAGTGCCGGGCGGGGCGGCCTGACGCGGGACGCGGCTGCGGGGTGCGGTCCTGCTCCGTCTGTGGGGCGGGGCCGCGCCGGTATGTCCGTCCTCGCTATCACGGTCCGAACGCTCTGGTGCTTCGGCGCCGGAGTCCGGCTCACCGTGCTCCGGGCAGACATACCGACACGTCCCCTCGCGAGCGCTGCCGACTGCGGGTAAGTGCAGGCGCGGGCTACGACCGCGGGCGGCGGGGCGGGGCGGGCGAAAAGGGGAGGACGGATTCGCTTTCTCGTTGGTAAATTCCGGATCATGGAACCGATCGGCGAGAAAGAGATCCGCGCGTCCTTCGTCAACTGCTCCAAGGGCGAGGCCCGTAGGCTCACTCTCCCTGTGGGCTTTCCGGACACCCCCTGGGCCGACCTGGACTTTCTTGGGTGGCGTGACCCCAAGGCGCCGGACCGCGGCTACATCGTGACGGAGCGGGACGGTGCGTACGTGGGTCTCGCGCTGCGTGCCTCGACAGGCGTACGCAAGAGTCTGCTCAAGTCCAGCATCTGCTCGGTCTGCGTGACCCCGCAGGCCGGGTCGGGCATCACGTTGCTCGTGGCGCCCCGCTCCGGTGCGGCGGGCCGTGAGGGCAACTCGGTCGGCATCTACATCTGCGCGGACCTGGCCTGCTCCCTGTATGTACGGGGGAAGAAGATCACGGCGCTGGCCCGCCGCTTCGAGGAGAGCCTCACCGTGGAGGAGCAGAACGCGCGCACCCTGGGCAACCTGCATGGCTTTGTCGACAAGGTGCTTGAGGGCTGAGTCTCAGGTCTTACGGGGGTCCACCACCTGAAGTGTCAGCGCGGCCGATGGTGCGGCGATTCCGGGGCCGCCCGCCGCGGCCCAGTCGAGTATCTCGTCGATCGATTCGTCGTCCATGGCGAATCCGACCCAGACGGCCCGGCCTCCTCGGCGGCGGCCCTCGCGGGAGGGCTGTACGACGATGATGTTCGCCTGGCCGCAGGGCCCCAGACACTCACTGGTCCGCACCGCGAACCTCCCCGCCGACTCCGCGGCCGCGCCCCGCAGCCGCGCAAGCTGCCAGGCGTGGTCGATGCCGGGATGCTTGCGCGCGTTGCCGCAGCAGCAGCCCCTGCACACGACCAGCGTGCAGGGTCGGGCGGCGGCGGATCCGATGGAAATGACGGGACTCATCCCGTGATCATCTCAGCCCCGTTGTCCGTGCCGCGCTATGCCCGGTCCAGATACCCCAACCCCGGATGCGCCTCCCTGTAGCCGTCCAGGAGCCTTCGGGCCACCGCTACCGAGTCCACCAGTGGGTGCAGGGCGAATGCCTTCACGGCGGTGGCTCTTGAACCGCTCTCCGCGGCGGAGAGGACTTCTCGCTCCACCGCCTTCACCGCGCATACGAGTCCCGTCGCGTGCCCGGGGAGCGGATCGGTGGCCAGGGGATGCGCGCCGTTGGCGTCGACCGAGCACGGCACCTCGATCACCGCCTCCGCGTCCAGTGCCGAAAGGGTCGTGCGATTGCGGACGTTGAGGATCAGCGTCGTCCGCTCGTCGCGTGCGATGGCCCGCATCAGGGCCAGGGCGACCTTTTCGTAGCCGCCGGATTCGAGGTCCTCGGCAGCCCGCTCCCCGACCCCGGCAGCCTCCCGGTTCTCCGACATGTACGTGGCCTCACGCTCGGCGCGCGTCTCGTCCCAGGCCCTCAGCGCTGAGGTGGAAGCCCCGTTCCCCTTCAACTCGTCGTAGAAGCGCGCCTGTTGGTCGCGCAGGAACGCGCCCCGCGTCTGCTCGGCCTCCTGGTACGCGCGTACCGCCTCGCGGTTGAAGTAGTAGTAGTGCAAGTACTCGTTCGGGATCGACCCCAGCGACTGCAGCCACTCGGGCCCGAACAGCCTTCCCTCCTCGAAGGAACCCAGCATCTCGCTGTCGGCCATCAGCCGCGGCAGTTCGTCGCGGCCCCCGATCCGCAGGCCCCGCAGCCAGCCCAGGTGGTTGAGCCCCACATAGTCGATGTACGCCTCGTCCGGATCGCCGCCCAGCATCCGCGCCACCCGGCGGCCAAGGCCCACCGGCGAGTCGCAGATGCCGATGACCCGGTCGCCGATGTGCCGGGACATGGCTTCGGTGACCAGGCCCGCGGGATTGGTGAAGTTGATGACCCACGCGTCCGGGGCGAGCTCCCGCACCCGGCGTGCGATGTCGACGGCCACGGGCACCGTCCGCAGGCCGTACGCGATGCCGCCCGCGCCCACGGTCTCCTGGCCCAGGACACCCTCCGCGAGGGCGACCCGCTCGTCGGCCGCACGTCCCTCCAGGCCGCCCACCCGGATCGCGGAGAACACGAAGTCCGCGCCGCGCAACGCCTCGTCGAGATCGGTCGTGGCCGTCACAGTCGGCGCGTCCTGCACCCCGGCTGCCTGCTCGGCCAGTACGCGGGCGACCGCGCCGAGCCGCCCCGCGTCCAGGTCGTGCAGCACGACCTCGGTGACGCGGCCTTCGGCATGGTCGCCGAGCAGCGCCCCGTACACGAGCGGGACGCGGAATCCGCCGCCACCGAGAATGACCAGCTTCACGTCTCAACCACCTTCTGTCGCAACCGGCGCGCGTACATCTGTCGACCTGTCAGAACTCACCCGTCGACAGAGGTCACGTTACGTACGATTGCCCGGCAGCGATCGACCCCCCACGGAGGTAGCGCACCGATGACACCCCTCAAGACGTCCGCGAAGGCAACCGTCGCCCTGCTCGGCGCCCTCACCCTGGCCGCGGCGACAGCCGGTCCCGCCTCCGCCGAGTCCCCGAGATCCCCCGGCGGCTGGCAGGAATCCGGCTCATCCTCCGTCAACTCCCTCACCGGCAGCCAGGGCCTGGCGAGCCGCGCCGACGGCAGCCTCCTCTACCGAGGCCTCGGCTCGGTACCGCTCGACCTGCGCATCAAGGGCTGGACCCACGTCGGCGACCCGGACATAGCCGCCGGGCACACCGTCGACGCGTACCAGGGCGGCGACGACGCGAAGTCGAAGATGTTCGCCGTGACCACCCCCGGCGGGAAGCGCTACCTCTACGAGCACCAGCTCGACACGGGCGAGAAGCTCAACAACTCCTTCGCCTCCGTCTCGCCCGACAACCAGTGGCTGGTGTCCGGCGAATGGGGCGACCAGAACCGCCTCCAGGTCTTCCCCGCCCCGCTCCTCAACTCCACGACCCCGCCCACCGGCGGCGCGCTCCCCCAGGCCGGACAGATCTCGCTCGACAAGCCGGTGCGCGACATCCAGGGCTGCGACTTCGTCTCCGCCACCCGGCTCGTCTGCGCTTCCAACGACGCATCGAAGGAACTGTGGCCCGAGGACCGGCCCATCCTCCAGGTGGAGTTGGAGCGCGCGCTCGACGGGAAGCCCGTCACCGGCAAGGTCACGAGCCTGTTCGCCGCACCGCAGCGGAGCATCTGCTCCGGCACATTCGAGACGGAGGGCGTCGACTACGACGCGGAGCGCCGCACCCTGCGCGCCGAGGTCGTCCCGCCGTCGCCGTGTCTCGTGACGACATCGGTCTACGCGTACAAGCCGACGACCGGCTGACCCGCCCGGCTGCCCCGGCCTGAGCGAGACCTGACCTGACCTGCACACATCCTGAACACCACGGACGTGTGCGACGGGGCCGGGCGGGGGATGGTCGCGATCATGACAGAGCAACACCGGCCAGAGGCCGTCACCGACACACTCCCCGCTCAGCCCCGCCGCCCGGTGCGGCAGCTGCTCGCCGCATCGGTGGGCAACGCCGTGGAGTGGTACGACTGGTATGCGTACACGTTCCTCGCGACGTACATCGCCGACCAGGTTTTCCCCAAGGGCTCGGGCAACTCCCTCGTGCCCCTGCTCTCCACGTTCGCCGTCTTCGCCGTCGGCTTCTTCATGCGCCCCGTCGGCGGCCTGCTCATGGGCGCGGTCGCCGACCGGCGCGGGCGGCGCGCGGCGCTGACCGTCACGATCCTGCTGATGGGCGGCAGCAGTCTGCTCGTCGGCCTGACCCCCACCTACGCGTCCGTGGGGGTGCTCGCTCCGGTCGCCCTCGTCCTTGCGCGGCTGCTCCAAGGTCTGTCCGTGGGCGGCGAGTTCGCGGCGTCGACGACGTTCCTCGTCGAGTCCGCGGGGCCCGGGCGGCGCGGTCTCTTCTCCAGTTTCCAGTACGTGTCCACGAGCGCGGGCCAGCTCGCCGCGTCAGGCGTGGCGGCCCTGCTGGTCAGCGTCCTCTCCGAGGGGCAGATGGACGGCTGGGGCTGGCGGCTGCCGTTCGTCATCGGCGCCGTGCTCAGCCTGGTCGGCTTCTGGATCAGGCAAGGTGCGTACGAGACACATGAGGCACCCGATGACGCGTCCGAACGCCCCGGCCTGTTCGACGCCCTGCGCAAGCATCCGCGCCAGTCCCTGCTGATCTGCGGCATCACGGCGGGCGGCACGATCGCGTACTACACGTGGACGTCGTACCTTCCGACGTACGCCGAGCTCAACACCGACATCAGCAAGAGCCAGGCGCTGCTGTCCGGCACCCTCTCGCTCGCGTTCTTCGCGCTGCTCCAGCCGGTCGGCGGCCTGCTCTCCGACCGCTTCGGCCGCAGGCCGCTCCTGCTCTTCTTCGGCATAGGCTTCGCCGCCCTGAGCGTGCCGCTGCTGCGGTCCCTGGACGGCTCGTTCGGTTCGCTGCTGATGGTGCAGTGCGCGGGCATGGTGCTGCTCACGGGCTTCACCTCGATCTCGGCGGCCGTGAACGCGGAGGTCTTCCCGGCACGCGTCCGGGCCGCGGGCATCGGCTTCCCGTACTCGCTCACCGTCGCGCTGTTCGGCGGCACGGCCCCGTACATGGGCACCCTGTTCAAGGAACTCGGCGAACCGGGCCTCTTCCCTTGGTACGTGGCTGTGCTCTGCCTCGCCTCATCGGCCGTGTATCTCAGGCTTCCGGAGACAGCACACAAGGAACTGGAGCGCTAGCCGCCCTCGTTGGTCACGAATTCACCACTGCTCGCACAGATTATCTTCACATCCGCACATCGCGGGACTAGCGTCATGCCTCTTTACCGCACCAGGGGGGCACCATGACCAATCCATATCCCGCACCGCCGTCGGCACCGAGACCCGCACCGAAGTGGGCACGCAAGCGCTTCGTGCTCCCCGCCCTCTTCCTCACCTTCTGCATCGGCCTCGGTGCCGGTCTCGGTGACGACGGCGGCAGCGCCACGAAGGCCGCCGCGAAGGAGGCGGGCCCGACGTCCACCGTCACGGCGACAGCGACGGCGACCGCGACCGAGACGGCCAAGCCGAAGCCCGCTCCCACCGTCACCAAGACCGTCAAGGCCACCAAGACGGTGAAGGCCACCGTCACCGCCCAGCCGGAAGCGGCCGACCCCGGCTCGGGTGACGGCGGCTCCAGCACCGGAGGGGGCGGCAGCGTCTCCTACGGGAACTGCACGGAAGCCCGTGCCGCCGGAGCCGCGCCCATTCACCGTGGCGAACCCGGCTACGGGCCTCACCTCGACCGTGACGGGGACGGCGTCGGCTGCGACAGCTGACGCTGCCGTACGGCTATGGCTACGGCTCGCGGGGTACGGGGCCGATGGCTCGGCCCGCCCACTCCGGGGGCGTTTCTGCGAGGGCCGTCAGGTGTTCGCGGATCGCGTCCGGGAAGGGGGCCGACCTGCCCGCGTTCTGGTCGACGTGGATGGCGAGGAGTTCCGTCGTCGCCACGGGGGTCGCTTCCGGAGCGACAGCCGCGTCGGCCTCCTCGACCACGTACAGCTCGTGGGTGAAGCGGGCCTTCTTGGCGTCCGCGCCCAGGATGCGGGTGCGGACGGCGAGGTGCGCGCCCTCCGCTACGTCGTCGAGATAGCGGATGTGCGCCTCGACCGTGTAGAGCGAGCAGCCGGTGGCCTCGCGGTATCCCGCGTGCAGGCCGGTCTCGATCATCATGGCGTCGGTGGCGTAGCCGAAGACGAGGACGTAGAACGCCTCGCTCATATGGCCGTTGTAGTCGATCCACTCGGGCCGTACGGTCCGGTGCAGGAGAGGCAGGGGCTCGACGGGCACGATCTCGCTCACTTGGTCTCCTCCTGTGCACGCTGCTGCGGCAGGCGTCCCGTCGCCCGCAGTACGTCGATGACTCCCTGGTCGCGCTCGGCGACCAGGTCGGCGATGGTCCGGCCGTCCGCTGCGTCGTCGCAACCGGCGACCACGGCGTCGTACAACTCCTTGTCGAGCTCGGGTGCTTCGAGGCGCGTCCACGGTGACTTCAGGGACGGGCCGAAGTGGTCGAGCATGTGGGCCATGCCGCCCTCGCCGCCGGCGAGCGCGAAGGTGAGCATGGGGCCCATGAACGCCCAGCGCAGGCCGGGTCCTTCGGTGATCGAGTCGTCGATCTCCTTCACCGTGGCCTCGCCGTTGGCGACCATGTGCAGGGCCTCGCGCCAGAGGGCCTCCTGGAGGCGGTTGGCGATGAAGCCGGGCACCTCGCTCGCCATCGTGATCACGGACTTGCCCGCGACCTCGTAGAAGCGGGAGGCCCAAGTGACCGCGTGCGGCGCGGTCTTGTCGCCGCCGACGACCTCGACGAGCGGGATGAGGTAGGGCGGGTTGAAGGGGTGCCCGACGACGAGGCGGCCCGGGTCGGCTGCCGTGGTCTGCATGTCGGTCATCGGGTAGCCGGAGGTGGAGGACGCGATGACGACTCCGGCGGGCGCGGCGGCGTCGAGCTGGGCCAGCAGATCGCGCTTGAGCTCCAGCTTCTCGGGGGCGCTCTCCTGCACGAACTGGGCGTCGGCGACGGCCTCTTCGAGGGTCGGCGTGACGCGCAGGCGCTCCGGGGACGCTCCTTCGGCGAGGCCGAGCTGGATGAGCGCGGGCCATGCGGCGTCGACCAGGCGGCGCAGCTTCTGCTCTGCGTCGGGGGCGGGGTCCCAGGCGGTGACGTCGTAGCCGCGGGCGAGGTAGTGGGCGACCCAGCCGCCGCCGATGACTCCGGCGCCTACGCAGGCTATGCGGCGTACGTCTTCGGGGGCGCAGGGGGCGGGAGGCGTGGCTATGTCGTTCATACGGGTCCTACTCATCGTGGGGGGAGAGAGAGTCTCGTTTTGGGGGGGGGGAGATCAGGAACGGGGCTTGAGGCCCAGCTTCTGGCGGGCCTCGTCCGGGGTGGCGACGCGCGAGCCGAGGTTCTCGGTGATCTGCACGGCGCGCTCGACGAGTTGGGCGTTGCTGACCTTGTTGCCCTTGCCGAGGTAGAGGTTGTCCTCCAGGCCGACGCGGACCTGTCCGCCGAGCAGGATGGACTGGGCGACCCACGGCATCTGCATGCGGCCGAGCGCGAAGCTGGCCCACTGGGCGCCTTCGGGGAGCATGTTGACCATGGCCTGGAGGACGCCCGGGTCGGCGGGGGCGCCCCACGGGATGCCCATGCAGAGCTGGAAGACGGTGGGGTTGTCGAGCAGCCCCTCAGCCAGGAGCTGCTTGGCGAACCAGAGCTGGCCGGTGTCGAAGATCTCCAACTCGGGCCGCACGCCGAGCTCTTGGATGCGCTTGGCGCCCTGGCGCAGCATGTCGGGGGTGGAGATGTAGAGGTTGTCGCCGAAGTTGAGGGAGCCGCAGTCGAGGGTGCAGATGTCGGGGAGCAGGTCCTCGACGTGCGGGAGCCGGTCGAGGCCGCCGACGAGGTCGGTGCCGGGCAGCTCGCCGAGCTCCTTCAGCGGCTCGACCGGATCGATGACGAGGTCGCCGCCCATGCCCGCGGTGAGGTTGATGACGACGTCGGTGCCGGTCTCCTTGATGCGCTCGACGACCTCGCGGTAGAGGCGCGGGTCACGCGAGGGGTCGCCGGTCTCGGGGTCGCGTACGTGGATGTGTACGACGGCGGCGCCGGCCTCGGCGGCCTCCACGGCGGAGGTGGCTATCTGCTCGGGCGTGACGGGGACGTGGGGACTCTTGCGTACGGTGTCGCCCGCGCCGGTGAGGGCGGCGGTGATGATGACGTCTTGGTTCACGGGCATGGTGAACTCTCCCTCGGGGGTGGGGTGTTGGGGGTGCGGCAACTGTTTCGCTGAATGCTTACGCGGGTCTCGGCGCGGCGAGCGTCGCGTCGACGTACACGAGCAGCGCCTCGTGCATGTCGTCGGTGGTCGTGCCGTCGGCGCCCGGGGTGGTGGCGAGGACCTGGGTGGCGAGACCGTCGATCAGCGCGGTGAGCCGCAGCGCGGCGGACTGCGGGTCGACGGGGCGGAACACGCCCTGGTCGACGCCGCGCCGGATGACGTCGGCGACGGTCGAGCGCCACTGCCGGTAGTAGTCGGCGTGCATCCGGCCGACGGCGGTGGAGCGGGCGGCCTCGGCCCACAGGTCGAGCCAGACACTCCACTGCCAGCGCTGCTGCGGGGTGCGCGGGATCTGCAGTTCGATCAGCTGGCGCAGCTCGTCGGCGGCGTCGGCGGCGTCCGCGATACGGGCCGCGCGGCGCGCGGTGTCCTCGTCCATGCACCAGCGGACGGCGGCTTCGAGGAGGTCGTCGCGGCCGGGGAAGTGGTAGTGGATGGCGGCGGTGCTGGTGGCGCAGGCCTCGGCGATGTCCGTGACACGGACGGCGTGAAAGCCCCGCTCCGCGACGAGCCGCACGGTTTCCCGGACGATCTGGAGCGGGCGCCCGCCTTCCGGGGCGGCGGAGGTGCGTTCGCGCCGCATCTGAGGGGCCGCGGCCTGAGCCTGGGCATGGGTCCCGAGGAGCCAGCCCGCGTCGACCCCGCCGGTGTCCGCGATGCGGGCGAGCTCGGCGGCGGTGAAGCGGCGGGTGCCGCCGAGGGAGCGGGAGAGCTTGGA
Organism: Streptomyces sp. NPDC048436; assembly: GCF_043200355.1. NCBI lineage: Bacteria > Bacillati > Actinomycetota > Actinomycetes > Kitasatosporales > Streptomycetaceae > Streptomyces > Streptomyces sp. NPDC048436. The sequence continues at coordinate 614,683 of NZ_JBICXP010000003.1, read as the reverse complement.
GGGGTCCATGACGATGCGCCGGGCGAATTCACGCTGGGTCGCACCGGCGTCGGCGATGACTTTGCGGACCCTGTCCGCGACCTCGGGGTCTTGCTGCATGGGCGGTGACGCTACCTGGGGATTGAGCGGATCGCAATTCTAGGGGCGGCTCTTTCTGCAGTTAACGCCGATATTGCGATCCTGACTGACTCCTCAGTTACCGCAATAGGAAGCTTGGGAAGCTTCGGAACCACCCCAGCCACCCACCCACTCGCTCACCACTACGGGGCAATCGGGTGGGTGGGCGGGAAAGATCCGCCGCGAAGCGGGCGGCCTAGGTCCGGTCCAGCACCCCCGTGAAGAACTCATCCAGGTAAGGATCAGCAATCTTCACCGGCCCCACCTGATGATGCTCCGCCGGGTCGACGGAAATCGCACGGGCCCGCTTCACGAGGGACTCCATCGAGGCCCGCTCCCGCGCAGCCCCCGCATCGTCCCCCTCCTGGGCGAAGGAAAGCGCCGCAAGGCCGTGCCGCATCGCGGAACCCCACAGTTCCGTCGCGTCGAGCCACTGCTTCGCGTCATGCAGGAAGAGCTCATCGGGAACCCCGGCCCGCAGCACCGCCGGAACCCGTTCGATCTCCCGCGCCGTGGGGCGCAGCCCTCGTACCGCCCCGGAGGGATCACTCTCGTACCGCTTCCAGAACGCGTCAAGCTTCGGCCCGAGCACGGGCGACTGCGGCTGCCAGTTCGACTCTCCGAAGGTGGGCGCCGCGTGGTTGAGGTCCACGAACGTCTGCACCGCGTCGGCGACCCGTTCATCGCCCCCGGCGAGATACAGCGCGGCCTGCCGCCCCGACCTCGCCCGTTCGTACCCGCGGTCGTTCCACGAGAAGTCGTTCATGGTGAAGACGGCGAGCTTGCTGGCCCCCTCCTGGTTCATCGGGTTGGACACGATGCCGCTCAGGTGACCGGAGAGGCCCGGCTCGCGCTTGTCGTAGGGCGCGAGCAGCAGGCGCCCGGCGGTACGAGCGAAGTCGTTCACCGGATAGTTGTCCCAGACGAAGACCTTCCGCCCGAAGAGCTCGGCGGCCTTCTCCGCCTGGGAGTTGGTGATCTCCGGCGGGACCACGTCCGTGCCCGTCCACATCACCTCCACGGCGCCGTCGAGCTCCGCCCGCATCGTCTGCTTGTACGCGGTGTCCGTGAGGTCCCCGTACTCGGTGGGCACCATCTGCAGCGGATTGGCGCCCTCGCGCTTCGCGATGAAGTCCCGCTGGATGGTGTTGAGGAGCCCCACCTGCGCCTTCGCGGCGGAACCACGGCCCGGCTCGCCGAACTTCGTCTTGTCCGCATCGCAGTTCCACTTGGTGTAGCTGATGTCGTCAAGCGGCACCGAGAAGGACCGCACCCCGAGGTCGTACAGCGCCTGGAGCTTCGCCGTCAGCGCCTTGACGTCCGCCGGGTCCGAGTAGCAGATGGAGCCGCCCGGCGAGACCGCGAAGGTGAAGCGGACGTGGTTGGCGGTGGCGCGGTCCACCAGCTTGCCGAGCTCGGTGAGCTTGTCCGCGGGGTAGGGCTCGCGCCACTTCTCGCGGTGATAGGGGTCGTCCTTGGGCGCGTACACGTACGTGTTGGCCTTGGTGTCGCCCAGGAAGTCCATCTGGTCCAGGCGTTCGGCCTCGGTCCACGGCGGACCGTAGAACCCTTCGATGCTGCCGCGCAGCGGCATGGCGGGGTAGTCGGAGACCTCGGCCCCCGCGATCCGCCCCTTGGACACGAGCCGGCCGAGCGTCTGCGCCGCGTAGAACTGCCCGGTCGCGTCCTTGCCGCCGAGCGCGACGGTGCGGCGCTCGGCCCGCAGCGCGTACCCCTCGGTCTGTTCCGGGACCAACGCGTCGCGCAGGGCCTTCGCGATGTCGGGCCGGGTCGCGGGGCCGAGCAGCACGGTCAGCGGCGCACGGCCCGACGCCTTCGTGCGTACGTCGATGTCACGCACCCCGTGGGCGCGCAGCGTCTCGGTGACGCGGCTTCGGGCCGCCTCGTCCGTGTCGTCACCGACGACGAGTTCGGCGCGCCGGGCCAGCGGCACGTCGTCGCCGGCGCGGGCCATGTGCTGCGGGGTCGGGGAGACGACGGGGAGCCGACGGGACACGGCTTCCTCCTTGGCCGGGGGTTGCGCGGCGGATGCCGCCGGGGCCAGGGGGACGGCGAGGACGGCCAGCGCGAGGAGCGCCGTACGCGGTCTGAGCGTGCGGGTGGAGCGGGGCATGGAACCTCCGGGCTTCTTGATGGGGGTGCGGGTGGGGTCAGGTGGGCCGACGAGGGGTGCTCAGTCGCGCGTATGCGCGCGGTACAGGTCCAGTTCGCGGTCGAGTTCGAGGGCGATAACCGTGCAGAGCGGATCGAGCACGTCGTCGGTGAGGTGGACGTACTCCCAGCCGGGTACGTCACCGAGGCCGCCGACCCGATCGTGCCGGACGGCGGTGTCCCTCCCCAGCACGCGGGCGGAGATCACGCCGTTGCGTACGCCGCGCACCACCACGTACTCGTTGGGCCGGTCGAAGAGGAACAGATACAGGGTGCGGCGGTCGGCGGAGAGCGTCGAAGGGCCGTAGAAGTGGCCGTGCGGCAGGCCTCGCACCGTGTCGTAGACGGCGGCGGCGTGCCGGGACGTCCACTCCCCCAGCGCTTCGAGCCGCTCGATCTGCTCGGGCAGCAGCGTGCCGTCCTCCTTCGGGCCGACGTCGAGCAGCAGATTGCCGCCGCCTCCGACTGCCTCGACGAAGATGCGGACGAGCTGACGGGGTGACTTGTGGTGGGCGTCCTGCGGCTGATACCCCCAGGAGTCGTTGACGGTGAGGCACAACTCCCATGGCTGGGCGGGCGGTTCGATCGGGACGCCCTGCTCCGGGGTGGCGTAGTCGCCATGACCGGTGAGGCGGCCGTTGACGACGGTGTGCGGCGACAGAGCGCGGATCTCCTCGGCGAGTTCCGCCATCCGCCACTGCTCGGGGCTGCGTTCCCACTCGCCGTCGAACCACAGCAGGTCCGGCTCGAAGCGCTCCAGGAGTTCCCGCACTTGTACGCGGTGGAAGGCGAGGAAGTCCGCCCACCTCGCCTCGTTCTCCTCCCCGGCTGCGGGCATCGAGTAGCGGTTGCCGCGCTCTGCCGGGTCCTGTCCATCGGGGCGCACGGTGGCGTAGTCGGGGTGTGACCAGTCCAAGTGGGAGTAGTACAGGCCGACTTTGATGCCACGGGCGCGCAGGGCGGCGACGTACGGAGTGATGAGGTCGCGGCCCGCCGGGGTGCGCTTGACCACCGACAGGTCGTTCGCCGCCGTGTCCCAGAGGGCGACCCCGTCGTGATGCTTGGCGGTCAGGACGGCGTAACGGGCGCCCGCCCGGACGAAGAGATCCGCCCAGGCCTCGGGGTCGTACGCGGAGGCGGTGAAACCGTCGAGCTGGGCCATGTAGCGGTCGTAGGGCACCTCGTCGTGGAAGAAGGACCAGGACTCGGCCACGCCGTCCACGCTGTAGATGCCCCAGTGGAGGAAGATGCCCAGCTTGGAATTCGTGAACCACGGCTGTATCACTGGAAGTTCTCCTCGTCGTAGCTCCAGCAGTGCGTCCACTGCCCGTCGTCGAAGTGCGTGCGCGGCGGGAAGGCCGTGGCGCAGACCGGCCTGGCGATCGGGCAGCGCGGGTGGAACCGGCAGCCGGTGGGCGGGTCGACGAGGCTCGGTGGTTCGCCGAGCGTCTCCTCGTCGTCGAGGACGTCCGGGGCGTCTGGTTCGTCGAGGAGTCCGCCGCGGTCCGGGTCGGGCGCGGACTCCAACAGGAGCCGGGTGTACGGGTGTCGGGGGTTCTCCACGATCGCGTCACTTGGACCCGACTCGACGAGCTGGCCCGCGTAGAGCACCTTGATCTCGTCGGCGAAGTAGCGGGCGCTTGCGATGTCGTGGGTGATGTAGAGGATCGCCAGGCCCTCGTCGTCACGGAGCCTGCCGAGCAGGTTGAGGATGTCGAGGCGGATGGAGACGTCCAGCATCGACACCGGTTCGTCGCCGAGCAGCACCTTGGGGCGGGCGGCGAGCGCGCGGGCGATGGCGACGCGCTGGCGCTGTCCGCCCGACAGCTCGTGCGGGAACTTGTCGATGAACTGGTCGGCAGGGGTGAGGTTGACCCGCTCCAGGAGGTCGGTGACCGCTTTCTCGGTCTCCGCCCTGCCCCGGACGTGTCCGTGCAGCCGCAGCGGGCGGCCGAGGATGTAGCGCAGCCGGTGCACCGGGCTGAGCGAGGAGAAGGGGTCCTGGAACACCATCTGCACCTGGCGGTAGTACGCCCGTTTGCCCTTGGCCGAGCGCGCCGCCGCCACCGGTGCGCCGTCGAGGCGGATCTCGCCCTCGCTCGGCGGGTAGCCGAGCGCGAGCAGCCGGGCGAGCGTGGACTTTCCGCTGCCGCTCTCGCCGACGAGGGCGGTGATGCGGCCCTGGTGGAGGGCGAGGGTGGTGGGTTCGACGGCGCGGACCACCTGGCCGTGCAGGCCCGGGCCGTGCAGGGGGAAACGTTTGGTGACCTCGCGGGCCTCAAGTACCGGTTCACCCAGGGACATTGGTGCTCCTCGGCTCGTGGCGTGCGGGGTCCAGGTGACGCTCGTCGTGGAGGTGACAGGCGACCTCGCCGCCCTCCCCGCCGAGCAGCGGCGGAACCTCTTCGTCGCAGGGGTCGAACCGCTTCGGGCAGCGCGGATGGAAGGGGCAGCCGGACGGTGGGGGCCGCAGGCCCGGCGGTGATCCGGGGATGCCGGTGATCTCGCGACGCGGCCCGTGCAGCGGCGGGAAGGCGCTGCGCAGGGCGGCGGTGTAGGGGTGCCGCGGGTCGGTGTACAGCTGCCTCGCCGGGCCGGTCTCGACGACGCGGCCCGCGTACATGACGGCGATCCGGTCGGCGATCTCGATGAGGAGGGACAGGTCGTGCGTGATGAAGATGACCGAGAACCCCAACTCCCTTTTCAGACGTGCAACTTGGCGCAGAATCTGGCGCTGCATCACCACGTCCACGGCTGTCGTCGGCTCGTCCATCACCACGAGGTCCGGTTCGCAGGCGAGCGCGAGGGCGATCGTCGCGCGCTGCCGCATGCCGCCGGACAGCTCGTGCGGGTAGGCCCGCACCCGGTCGGCGGGGATGCCGACCATGCCTAGCAGGTCCTCGGCCCGCTGCCAGGCCTTCGCCCGTGACAGGCCGCGGTGCAGCCGCAGGACGTCGGCGAACTGCGCGCCGAGCCGGTGTACCGGGTTCAGGGCGTTCATCGCGCTCTGGAAGACGATCGCGATGCGCTCCCAGCGCAGGGCGCGCAGTTCGCGTTCGCCGAGCCGCAGCAGGTCGACCGGGCCGCCCTCACCGTGGAAGTCCACCGTGCCGCCCGTCGTCACGGCCGGCGGACGTTCGAGGCGGGTCAGGGCCGTGACCAGGGTGGACTTGCCGCAGCCGCTCTCTCCTACGATCCCGAGGGTCTCCCCGCGGTAGAGGGTGAGGTCGACGTCGCGTACGGCGTGGACCGGCTCCGCCTGGTCGAAGTAGTCGACGCGCAGACCGCGCGCGGACAGGAGCACGTCCCGGCTGTCGTTCATCGCGCCTCCTCGGGTGTGCGCAGGGCAACCGCCGCGGCCCGTCGCCGTACCGCCCGGCTCGGCCTGCGCAGCCGGGGGTTGGCGATCTCGTCGATGCCGAAGTTGATGAGGCCCGCCGCGATGCCGACGACGGCGATGCACGCGCCGGGCGGGATGAACCACCACCAGGCGCCGCGCGCGAGTGCCGACGCGTTCTGCGCCCAGTAGAGCATCGAGCCCCAGCTGGTGAGGTTGATGTTGCCGAGGCCGATGAAGGAGAGCCCGGCGTCGGCGAACATCGAGAGGACCACGGCGGACAGGAAACTCGCCGAGATGAGCGGCGCCATGCTCGGGATCAGCTCGCGGGTGATGATCCACCAGCGGCTCTCGCCGGTCATCTCGGCGGCCGTCACGAAGTCCCGCCGCCGCAGCGAGAGCGTCTGCGCGCGTTTGCCGCGGGCGCCCCACGGCCAGGACGTGAGGCCGATGATGAGGGCCACCGTGAGCCAGCCCCCGCGCCCCTTGACGTAGCTGGCGACGATGATCAGCAGCGGCAGGCTGGGAATGACCAGGGCGATGTTCGTGCCCGCGGTGAGCAGCGCGTCCGGTGTGCCGCCCAGATAGCCGCCCGCGACGCCGACCAGCACCGACAGGGTGGTGGAGATGACGGCGGCGACCAGGCCCACGAGCAGCGAGACGCGGCTCCCCACGACCAGCTGGGCCAGCACGTCCTCGCCGGTGGCGGTCGTTCCCAACAGGTGCTCACCGGAAGGGGGTTGCATGCCGTCGGCGGTGTGGATGGCGGTGGCGGAGAGCCCGAAGACGTCCTCCACGAGGAAGGGTCCCGCCACCGTGAGCAGCGCGAGAAACGCGAGGATCGCGAGCCCGGCCCGCACCTTGCGGTTCTCCGGCAGGCGAGGTGCCATTTTGAGGTTCATGAGCGGCCCTCCCTGGCGCGCGGGTCGATCAGTCCGTACACGGAGTCGGCGAGGAAGTTCGCGGCGAGCACCGAGAGCGAGACCATCAGGAACAGCGCCTGCATCAGCGGATAGTCGACGCTGGCCACCGACTGGTAGAGCAGATAGCCGACGCCGGGATACGCGAAGACGGCCTCCACCAGGAGCTGTCCGCCGACCACGTTGCCGATGTTGATCGCGAAGCCCGCGACGCTGGGCAGGATCGCGTTGCGCGCCGCGTACCGGAACATCACCCGGCTCCTGCCGAGCCCCTTGGCGCGGGCCAGGAGCACATAGTCCTCGGAGACCGTCGTGATCATCATGTTCCGCATGCCGATGAACCACGTGGCCGACCAGCCGAGCGCGATGGTCAGCGCGGGCAGCGCGGCATGGCTGATGACACTGCCGATGAACGCGGCCGAGAAGCCGGGCGTCAGGTCCCCGTCGTACGCCCCGCCGGTCGGCAGCCACGCCAGTTGGAAGCCGAAGACGAGGACGAAGAGCAGGGCGATCCAGAAGGTGGGCAGCGCGTTGAGGAACATCGCGGCGGGCGTCGCCACGGAGTCCGTGCGCGAGCCCGCGCGGCCGCCCGCCATGATGCCGCCCGCGGTGCCGATGACGAAGGAGAGGACGGCGGTGATGCCGACGAGCCCGATCGTCCACGGCAGTGCCGCGCTGATGATCTCCCACACCGGCGTCGGGAAGAACGCCACCGAGAGCCCGAAGTCGAGGTGCGCCACCTGCCCGAGGTAGGTGACGTACTGGCTCCAGAGGGATTCGCCCGGGTCGCCGAAGAGCCGGTAGATGCTGGCGATCTGTTCCCCGCTGAGCGCCGAGCGGCCCCGCATCTGTGCGATGAGCGCGGAGGCGGGGTCACCCGGCATGAGCCGGGGCAACAGGAAGTTGAGCGTGATGGCGATCCAGGCGGCGGCGAGATAGAAGCCGAGCCGCTGCACGAAGTAGCGGGCGGCGCCGAGTCGCGGACGGCGCCCTCGCCGACCCTTCGGGCTCTCCCGCGCCGCGACCACAGCCACCGCTTCGGAGGAGGCCGTCATCCGCCTAGCCCGCCTTCACCGGGCGCAGCGACAGGACCGTCTGCACCATGTCGGTGGGTCCCGCCCAGGGGGCGGGGATGGCGTAGGGGTTCTTCTCGTCCGGCCAGCCGGTCCAGTTCTTGCTGCTGTACTGGGTGGAGGCGCCGTTCGTGATGAGCGGGGCGGCGGGCACCTCGTCGATCATCAGCTTCTCCAGCTTCGCGGAGAGCTTCTTGATGGTCGCGTCGTCCCCGGCGCGCTCCATGTCCTTGAGGATGCCGTCGGCCTTGGCGCTCTTGTAGTGGCCGTAGTTGGTCCAGATGCCGCCGTTCTCGCTGTGCAGCATGTCCTTGTAGAAGTTGTACGGCGTATTGTAGAAGACGGCGCCGCCGACCAGGACGTCGAACTTGGCCTCCTGGCGTGCCGTGTCGAGCTGCGCGCTCGCCACGGGTTCGACCTCGACCGCGATGCCGGCCTGCTTCAGCTGCTGGGCGAGGACCCTGTCGCGCTGGATGGCGTCGGCGAACTCGGTCACCTCCAGGATCTTGAAGCTGAGCTGCTTGCCGTCCTCGCCGACGAGCCTGCCGTCCTTCTTCTCGTATCCGGCCTTGGCGAACTCCTTCTCCGCCGCGGCGAGTTCGGGCTTGGGTTGCACGGCGTCCTGATACCGGGGGTCGATCCACTTGCCCTGCGTCTTGGAGTCGAGCCCGGTGAGGTTGAGCGGCTTGAACATGCCCGGGTTGCCTACGTCGGCGAGCTCGGAGCGGTTGACGGCGAGCGAGATGCCCTTGCGGACGTGGACGTCCTTGAAGGGTGCCTTCTTGTGGTTGAAGAACATGTAGGTGCCGCCGTAGGTGGGGTACCAGGCGTGGTGGTTCTTCGGGTCCTTCTGCACGTACGACTTCTTCACGTCGGGAACGGCACCGCCGCTCCACTCGACCTCGCCGCTGAGCAGCTTGCCTATCTCGGATGACGAGGCGACCACCGGCGCCTTGAGGGTCTTCACCGGGACCTTCTGCTTCCAGTAGTCGTCCCTGGCCTCGAAGGTGAGCTGCTGGGCCGCGTACCGCTTGAGCGTGTAGGGGCCGCTCGCCACCGGCTCGGGGTTGGTGAAGGTCTTGCCGTCCTTGCCCTTCCAGATCTTCTCCGGGACGGGGCGGATGGAGCCGATGCTGCGCAGGCGGGCGTAGCCGGGGGTGTCGAAGGTGATCACGACGGTGTGGTCGTCGGTGGCCGTCACCTTCTCGTAGTCGAACTTCCAGTCCACGGGCAGGTCCTGCTTGGTGACGTACTTCAGGGCGAAGACGACGTCCTTGGCGGTCAGCTTGGTGCCGTCGCTCCAGTTGGCGCGCTTGTCCAGATCGATGGTGATCTTCTTGCCGCCGTCGGACCAGGCGTACTTGGTGGCGAGCCAGGGGACGAACTTGCCGCCCTGGAGGGTGTTGAAGGAGAACAGCGGCTCGTACTGGAAGCCGAAGGTGCCCTGGCTCGCCTTGAGGGAGAAGGGGCTGAAGTTGCGGGGGATGGTGTTGCCGGAGAAGCCCATGTTCACGGTCAGCACGTCGGTGCCGCCGCCCCCGGAGGCGGCGGGGGTCGCCGAACAGCCTGCCGCGGTGACGGCGAGCGCGAGAGCGGCCGCGCCCGTGACGCCCAGTCTGGTCCACTTCATGGCGTTGATACCTCCGGTTGGCAACGTTGTCGGGCGAGCGGGGACTGTGCGGGTGCGTGGCCGGTCACGGAGCGGCGCGGGTCAGGGGGCGGCGCGGGCCGCGGTGCTGCCGCGCGCCTCCAAGTGCGGGAGTTCGTCCTGGACGCGTACGGCGGGGCCGCCGTCCAGGAGGGCGATCAGCTGCTCGGCGGCGTGCCCTCCGTAGAGGGCGGTGTCGCGGACGAGGGCGGTGAGCGCGGGGTGGGTGGAGCGGGTGAGGACGGAGTCGTCCCAGGCGACGATGGCCAGCCCTGCCGGAACGGCGATGCCGCGCTCGGCGGTGACGCCAAGACCGGCGACGGCCAGGACGTCGTTGTCGTAGACGATCGCGGTGGGCCGCGGGTCCCACGCCAGGACGCGGCGGGTCGCCTCGGCGCCCTGGGTGTCGGAGTAGTCCGTGGTGACCGAGTCCACGTCACGCAGCCCGCGCCGGTCGGCCTCCACCCGCAGGGAGTGGATGCGCCGCCGGGTGTGGGTGAGGTCGGGCAGGCCCGCGATGTGCGCGATGCGGCGGTGGCCGAGGGCGTACAGGTGGTCGACGATGGAGGCCATGGCGAGGGCGTCGTCGGCCCAGAGGTTGGAGATGCCGGAGTACTCGGTGTGCGGTTCCGGGAGGGTGCCCACGACGACCGCGGGAAGCCCCAGTTCGTCCAGGAGCGCGAGCCGCGGATCCGGCCCGCGCGGGTCGACGACGAGCATGCCGTCCACCCGGTGCTCGGCCCACCAGCGGCGGTAGACCGCGCACTCGGCGTCGATGTCCTCGACGACCTGGAAGAGCAGGCCGAGCTTGCGCCGTGAGAGCACCTCCTGGATCCCGGAGACCAGTTGGAGGAAGAACGACTCGACGCCGAGTGTCTTCGCCGGGCGCGCCAGGACGAGTCCGACGGTTCCTGAGCCCTCACCGGACAGCGCCCGGGCGGCGGCGCTCGGCTGCCAGCCGAGGTCTTCGGCGACGCGACGGACGCGGTCGCGGGTGGCCTCGGAGACTCCGGGCCGGCCGTTGAGCGCGAAGGAGACCGCGCTCTCCGATACACCGGCCCGCAGGGCGATGTCCTTGATGGTGGCGCGTCGGGCCGGGGTGCGGCGCATGCGTGACCTCCCCTCGCGTGGTGGCTGCCGACTGCTGACGGCCGGCAGCCGGACCGACCGCTGACGCTCGGCTAAAGCGCTTGAGGGCGAGCAGGCTAAAGCGCTAAAGGTGGCGGGGACAAGAGGGCGTAGGAATGGCAATTTTCGCGCTGCGAGGGGTATTGACGGGCACTCGTTTCTCCTTCACCCTCACCCGGATGAGCCCGACACCACTGGCCCCGCGATGAGCCCGGCAGCGGGCCATCAGCCCTTCATGCACGGGTACGACGCCGAGGCGCTGAAGTCCTGGAGTCCTGGAGTCGACCGCTGGGCGCGGTACTTCCGCTCGCGCGTGCCGCTTGCCCAGCGCATCGCGCCGTTCCCCGCCACCCAGGCGCGTCCCCGACTCCCCACCGGCGCCCAGGTGATGAACCTCTGCAACGACTACGACGGCGCCTTCTTCACCGCCCGCAAGTACGACGACGCCTTCGCCCGCCGCCTGCTCCGCTTCTGGCAGTACTCGGACTTCTACGGCTCCTGGCACGGTCTGCCGGTCGACGGCTCCCCCACCGCCGAACCGGAGCGCGTCGTACACGGCCTGATCAACCCGCCCAATCCCGCCTACACGGACGCGGCCCACCGCAATGGCGTGAGAAGTCTCGGATGCTGGTTCTGGCCGAGGCCGGGTGAGTTCGCCCCCTATCTCGAACGGTATGCGGACGGTTCGTTCCCGGTGGCGGACAAACTCATCGAGATGGCCGGTTACTTCGGATTCGACGGCTATTTCATCAATCATGAGGCAGAGACCCCGCCCGACGAGGCGAAGCGGCTGCGCGAGCTCCTCTCGTATCTTCGGTCGAGGGCTCCGGATGGCTTCCACCTCCAGTGGTACGACACGATCAGGCCCGACGGCGGCCTGGACTATCTCAACCACCTGAACGACGAGAACGCCCCCTGGCTGGAGTCGGCCGCCGACAGCTTCTTCGCCAACTACTGGATGACCGAGGCGGGGGTGGAGACGTCCCGGGTGACGGCGCTGCGCCTCGGCAGGGATCCGTACGAGACGGTCTTCCACGGCACGGAGAACGAGCAGTTCGGCTTCGATCCGGAGTACGACCCACGGCTGATCTTCCCCGACTCAGGGCCCGCCAGGACCAGTTGGGCCCTGTTCGGCTCGCACTTCGTCTGGGAGCTGCACCCCGGGCACGAGGATCCCGACGCTCAGGACGCCGTCTTCGAGCGGGAGCGGCAGTACTGGTCGGGCCCGGCCGGTGACCCCACGCGGACCGGCCGCATCCGCGCCCATGATCCCGGCGCCCCCGCTCCCGCCGACCCCGGCAAGTGGGACGGTGTGGCGCACTACATCGCCGAGCGGTCGGTGATCGGCGCGTTCCCCTTCGTGACGCGCTTCAACACCGGGCACGGCCGCGGCTTCTTCCTGGCGGGGCGCCGGGTCAGCGAGGCGGACTGGTACAACGCGTCGATCCAGGACGTGCTGCCCACCTGGCAGTTCTGGACGGAGGGCCCTGAGGGCGGCGCGGTTCCGCACTTCGACTACACGCGTGCGTACGACGGCGGCTCCTCGCTGCACATCCCGGGAGCCGCCACGGTCCGCCTCTACAAGACGGAGCTCGCGGTGCGCACGGGCGAGGAGACCGTCTCGCTCACCTATACGGGCAGCGCGCCGGAGGTGGGGATGCTCTTCGCCGACGCTCCGGACGACTGGGTGTGGCAGGCGTCGGCCGCGGGGCACGGAACGGGGTGGCGGACGTCGACCCGTTCACTCGCCGCATACCGCGGGCGCACGATCGCGGCTCTCGGCGTACGCACCGCGGCGCCCGTCAGCCTCGGTGAACTCGCCCTGCGTGATGGGCGGTTCGAGCCACCTCGGCGCCCGGCGGACTTCCAGGTAGACACCGCGTACGTCCAGGGCGACACCGCGGAGGTCTTTCTCTCCTGGCGCCTCGCGGATCCCGGGCAGGTCCGGCACTACGACCTGCACCGCGATCAGGAGTGGCTCGGCCGGATCTACGACGACGTGTACTACGTGAAGTCGCTGCGCAGAAGAGGCGAGGAGCCCTCGGCTGAACTGACCCTCACCCCGGTCGCCCCCGACGGAACGCGCGGGCAATCGGCCACGGCGTGTTTGAACTTCCGCGGATCACGCGTTGGTGTGACACCGCGGCGATCACCGCATCGGCCGCCTCCGCAGGGGTAGTGCTCCGCTGCCCGTACGTCGCCGCGCGAGGAGAAGCACCGTATGTCGCAGCCCTTCGAACTGCCCGTCTTCTACATGGATCATCCCGCCCGCCTCAATCCCCATGTGGAAGAGGCCAGGGAGCACTCCAGGAAGTGGGCGCGCGGCATGGGGATGCTGGAGGGCTCGGGCGTCTGGGAGCAGCGGGACCTGGACGCCCACGACTACGCCCTCCTGTGCGCGTACACCCACCCTGATTGTGACGGCCCCACGCTGTCCCTGGTCACCGACTGGTATGTGTGGGTGTTCTTCTTCGACGACCACTTCCTCGAACTGTTCAAGCGGACTCAGGACCGGGAGGGCGGCAAGGCCTATCTCGACCGGCTGCCCGCCTTCATGCCGATGGACCTGTCCACGCCCGTGCCGGAGCCGACGAATCCGGTCGAGGCGGGGCTCGCGGATCTGTGGGCGCGGACGGTGCCGTTCATGTCGAGGGGCTGGCGGAAGCGGTTCGCCGAGAGCACGGAGAACCTGCTCGACGAGTCCCTGTGGGAGCTCTCGAACATCAACGAGGGCCGGATCGCCAACCCCGTCGAGTACATCGAGATGCGCCGCAAGGTGGGCGGCGCGCCCTGGTCGGCGGGGCTCGTCGAGTACGCGACACGGGCCGAAGTCCCCGCTTCTGTCGCGGAGTCCAGGCCGTTGCGCGTCCTGAAGGAGACGTTCTCCGACGCCGTCCACCTCCGCAACGACCTCTTCTCCTACCAGCGTGAGATCGAGGACGAGGGGGAACTCTCCAACGGCGTCCTGGTCCTGGAGAAGTTCCTGAACTGCACCACGCAGGAGGCGGCGGACGCCGTGAACGACCTCCTGACCTCGCGGATGCAGCAGTTCGAGAACACGGCGCTGACCGAACTGGCCCCGCTCTTCGCCGAGAGTGGCCTGCCGCCCCGAGAGTGCGCGGACGTCCTCGCGTACGCGAAGGGCCTCCAGGACTGGCAGTCCGGCGGGCACGAGTGGCACATGGTGTCCAGCCGCTACATGAACAAGGGCGGCGCCACGCCCTCGCCGCTCGCGGGCCCCACCGGCCCCGGCACGTCGGCCGCCGGGATCAAGGCCCTGATCGCCGCCACGGGCGCGCAGCGGCTGCGCGGATACACACACGTCCCCTTCCAGCGGGTGGGCCCCTCACAACTGCCCGACTTCAACCTGCCGTTCGCTACGAGGCTCTCGCCCCACCTCGCGGCGGCGCGTCCGCGCACGGTGGAGTGGGCGGACCGGATGGGCATGCTCGCGCCGCAACCCGGAGTGCCTGGCTCCGGCGTCTGGGACACGCACAAGCTGTACGGCTACGACTTGCCGCTCTGCGCCGCCGGCCTTCATCCGGACGCGGACCTCGAAGCCCTCGACCTGGGCTCGCAGTGGCTGACCTGGGGGACGTACGGGGACGACTACTTCCCCGTGGTCTTCGGCAGGCCCCGCGACCTCGCGGGCGCCAAGCTCTGCAACGAACGGCTCTCCCTGTTCATGCCGCTGGACTTCGCCGACATGCCCGCGGCGACGAACGCCCTGGAGCGTGGCCTCGCCGACCTGTGGGTGCGCACGGCGGAGCCGATGGACCAGAGGGCGCGCCGCACCCTGCGCACCGCCAACGAGGTCATGACGGCCAGCTGGCTCTGGGAGCTGGACAACCAGGCCCAGAACCGCGTCCCCGACCCCGTCGACTACATCGAGATGCGCCGCCTCACCTTCGGCGCCCCGCTCACCATGAGCCTGTGCCGCCTGGGCCACGGCCCGCGGGTCCCGCAGGAGATCTACCGCTCGGGCCCGATGCGGAACCTGGAGAACTCTGCCGTCGACTACGCGGCGCTGATGAACGACGTCTTCTCGTACCGGAAGGAGATCGAGTACGAGGGTGAGATCCACAACGGCGTGCTCGTCGTCCAGAACTTCTTCGGCTGCGACTATCCGACGGCGCTCGGCATCATCGACGACCTGATGCGGTCTCGCCTGAGCCAGTTCCAGCACGTGGCGGCCCACGAACTCCCGGTCCTGTACGACGACTTCAACCTCCCCCAGGAGACCAGGGACATCCTCGACGGCTACGTACGCGAGCTGGAGAACTGGATGGCCGGCATCTACACCTGGCACCGCGACTGCCGCCGCTACCGCGAGGAGGACCTGTCGCACGGCCCACTGCCGGCCCCTTCGTGGATCGGCATGGGGGTGGCCCCGCGTCTACAGGGCGCGGGCTCCGGCCAGTACCTGGTCGACTAGTTCTGCCGCGTAGTCGCCGTCGAAGGGCTCGCCGGTGATCAGGAGCCGGTAGTAGACCGCGCCCGCCAACGCGTCGAAGAGCAGGTCGGGCCGGGCGTCGGGGCGGAGGTCCCCGCGCGCCCGTGCGCTCTCCAGGAGCGCGAGCGGCAGCGCGTTGCGGCGGGCGAAGAGCGCCCGTACGGCCTCTCCCACGTCCGGATGGCGGGCGGCGGCCGCGGTGATCTCCGCGACAAGGCCGGCCGACCGGTCGTCAGGCGTCGCGGGCCTGCCGACCCGGCGCATGCGGTCCAGGCCCGCGACGATCGCCGCGAGGTATGTCACCAGGTCGTGCCGGATGTCCCCGGTGTCCGTCACCGGGACATCGTCCTGGATCTTGGCGACGACGGCGACGACGAGGTGATCCTTGGTGGGCCAGCGTCGGTAGAGCGTGGTCTTGGCGACGCCTGCCCGCTGGGCCACCTCGTCCATCGAGTAGCGCTCGTACCCCCGCTCCAGGAGCAGCTCGTACGCCGCCGCGAGGATGCGGGCATCGGTGCCTTCGTCTCGGGGGCGGCCTCGTCGGGCAGTGGTGGTCATGGCCACCAATTTACTGGGCCTTCCCCTTTACGCAACGGCCGTAGCGTAATTAGTCTGCGTGCTCTCGACTTCCTGCACCTGGAGGCACGTTGACCACCACCGCCCTGGCCTACAACCCGGCCATGCTCCTGATCCGCTTCCTCTTCGAACTCTTCGCGCTCGGCTGCCTCGGCCTGTGGGCGTGGCGCAGGACACCATCGCCCTGGCGCTGGCCGGCCATGGTCGCGTTACCCGTCTTCGTCGGCTGGGCCTGGGGCGCCTTCGCCGTCTCGGATGACGCGTCACGCTCGGGCGAGACCGACTACGAGACACCAGGGCCGCTGCGGCTGCTCCTCGAACTCGCCGTGTTCTTCGGGGCCGTCGCGGCCCTCTACCACCTGGAGATCCGCCGGACCGCCCGCTGGTCCCTCATCGCCCTCATCGTCTACCACGTCCTCGCCTACGACCGGGTGTGGTGGCTCCTGACGAAGTAGAGCCTTCTCTCCCCCACCGTCAGTGGTGCCCGTCCCCGCCGCCCTGCTGGATCTCCAGGTACTCCTCGGGGGTCGCCTTGGGTACCTGGGCCGATGGTCCGTACATGGCCCGGCCGAGGCGTGCTCGCACTCGCTCGCCCCGGGTGACCTTGCGCGGTACGCCGTTCGCGTCGACCAGCTCTCCCAGCTCGTACGGCTTGGGCTGCTCGTGCGCGGTCAGGGTGTACAACTCGCCTTGCGAAAGGGGGACATGGACTTCCACGTACTCACCGTGCGGCAGCCGTTTGACCGTGCCGCTCTCCCGGCCGTGCAGCGCCTTCTCGCGGTCGCGCAGCTGTAGCCCCATGCACCACCGGTGCGTGACGAAGAAGGCGAGCACCGGCGCCGCGAAGAAGGCGACCCGCACGAACCATGTGATCGAGTTGATGGAGAGATGGAAGTGCGTGGCCCACAGGTCGTTGCCGCCGCCGACCATCAGCACACCGAACAGCGTCAGCCAGGCCACGCCGAGCCCGGTGCGCACGGGAGCGTTGCGCGGGCGGTCCGCTATGTGGTGCTCCCGCTTGTCGCCGGTGACCCAGGACTCGATGAACGGATAGACGCCGATGGCCACCATGATCAGCGGGAAGAGCGAGAACGGGATGAAGACGCCGAGCTGGAGCGTGTGCCCCCAGGCGTTGATCTCCCAGCTGGGCATCACCCGGATCAGGCCCTCGGAGAAGCCCAGATACCAGTCGGGCTGAGCGCCGGTGGAGACCAGATCGGGGCGGTAGGGGCCCATCGCCCACACGGGATTGATGGTGGCGATCGCGCCCATGATCGCCAGGACACCGAAGACGAGGAAGAAGAAGCCGCCCGCCTTGGCGATGTAGATGGGCAGGAAGGGCGCTCCGACCACGTTCTTCTCGGTCTTCCCGGGCCCGGCGAACTGGGTGTGCTTGTGGTAGAAGACCAGGATCAGATGGGCCACGACCAGGCCCAGCATGATCCCCGGCAGCAGCAGCACATGCACGCTGAAGAGCCGCGGAATGATGTCGTCACCGGGGAACTCTCCGCCGAAGAGGAAGAAGGAGAGATACGTCCCTACGACCGGTACGGAGAGGATCGCGCCCTGCGCGAAGCGGATGCCGGTTCCGGAGAGCAGATCATCCGGGAGAGAGTAACCGGTTAGACCGGTTATGATTCCGAGGAACAGCAGCGTCCAGCCGAAGACCCAGTTGACCTCGCGCGGCTTGCGGAAGGCGCCGGTGAAGAACACCCGCATCATGTGCACAAGCATCGCGGCGACGAAGACGACGGCCGCCCAGTGGTGGATCTGCCGGATCAGCAGGCCCCCGCGCACTTCCATGCTGATGTCGACCGTGGACTCGAACGCCCGGGTCATCTGGATGCCCTTGAGCGGGGTGTAGACGCCGTCGTAGACGACTTCGGCGCCGCTCGGCTCGAAGAAGAGGGTGAGATAGACGCCGGTGAGGATAAGGATCAGGAAGCTGTAGAGGCAGATCTCGCCGAACATGAAAGACCAGTGGTCCGGAAAGATCTTGCGCATCTGGCTCTTGGCCAGAGTGTTGATGCCGAGGCGGCCGTCCGCCCAGTCGGCGACCCGCTCCCCCTTGCCGGCCGGGGCCGGTCGTTTGCTGTCCCCGGTGTGCTCGACGCTTCCGCTCATGCATCTCCCCCTAAGACGGATACCAGGGTAGATCCAGGGGTTCGGACAGCCAACAGCGCCTACAGGACCGGGAGTTGACGATCAAGGGGCACGCTGGTCGGCCTTCCGCGCCCCGCACGTTCACTGACTGAGGAGTACCTGTGTCCGAGATCCACTGGACCGACGGCGACACCGAGCACACCGCCCGCTGGCATTCCGAGACCGGGCTGCCGGCGCCCGGCCATGTCGTCACGGCCGACGACCGCATGAACGCGTCCACCGCCCACCGCCTCGCCTGCGAGGGGACCGCTCTGCTGTGGCAGGGCGACTACCACCAGGCGCGCCAGCTGCTCCTGGCGATGGGCCGCCGCGTCGACCGCAAAACCCCCTCCGCGGCTCCGTCGCCGACGGCGGCCTTCCACCTCCAGCGCCGCGCGAGCGGCCACCGGGCCCGCGTGCTCGGCAGGCTCCTCGTGCCCCTGGGCGCGGACTACACGCTGTCGCTGCGCAGGGCGCCGGACATCAGGGCCGCCTGCGAGGAGGCGTACGGCGCGCCCCGGCCGACCCCCTCGGTGGTCTCGCTTCGGGAGCTGCTCGGTGTGATCGGCGCGCATCAATGGCGTACGAAGGGGGTGGACGTCCCCGCGCTCGACGCCCGGATCCACCCGCACTACGGGGTGTTCTCGCCCGTCAGGGGTGAGTACGTCGATCTGGTGGCGCAGGCACCGCTGCCCTCCCCCGCCGCACAGGGCGGACCGGCCTTCGACCTCGGCACCGGGACCGGGGTCCTCGCCGCTGTCCTGGCCCACCGAGGCATCTCCCACGTCGTGGCCACCGACAACAATCCTCGTGCGGTGGCCTGCGCCCGCGCCAACATGAGCCGCCTCGGCTTCACGGACCAGGTGGAGATCACCACCGGCGGAGAGCTCTTCCCGCCCGACCGCGCCGCCGTCATCGTATGCAACCCGCCCTGGCTCCCCGCGAAGCCCAACTCGGCGCTGGAACAGGGTGTGTACGACCCCAAGGGCGCCATGCTCCACGCCTTCCTCACGGGGTTGGCCGCTCACCTCCTGCCGGGCGGCGAAGGCTGGCTGATCATGTCGGACCTGGCCGAACACCTGGGCCTGCGCGCCCCCGACGAACTGCGCTCCGCCATCGCGGCGGCGGGCCTGCGCGTCGCGGACCGTCTCGACACCAAGCCCCGCCACCCGCGGGCGTCCGACCCCACGGACCCGCTGCACACGGCCCGCGCGGCGGAGGTCACGTCACTGTGGCGTCTGACGGCCGTCTGACGGCCGATCGGTAGCCGCGCCGGGCCGCCCGTCCACCTCCCGCACCAGGTCGAGCGCCCGGCCCAGAGTCGTGAGCCGCGCCTCCAGGCTCTCGCCCGCCGGATAGAAGCGGACGGTGTCCACGCCCGCGGCACGCCACACCCCCAGCCGTTCGCGGACCATGTCCTCGGTGCCGATGAGGGTGGTGGCCAGGACCATCTCGTCGGTGACCAGGTCCGCCGCGCCGTCACGGTCACCGGCCTGCCACCGCTCGCGGACCTCGGCGGCGGTCTCGGCCCAGCCCTGCCTGCTGTAGGCGTTGTTGTAGTAGTTCGTGGTGGAGGAGCCCATCCCGCCCAGGCTGAAGGCGAGTTCCTTCTTGCGGCCCGCGACCATCGCGCGCAGCGCCTCCTCGTCGTCGGCGAAGGCCACTTCGGCGCCTTGGCAGATGTTCAGGTCGAAGCGGGTGCGCCCGGAGGCGGCCAGGCCCGCGTCCAAGTGGTCGAAGTAGGCCTCCTTCGCGCCCTCCGGTACGAAGCTTGTGCCGAGCCAGCCGTCGGCGATCTCGCCGGTCAGGTGCAGCATCTTGGGCGAGAGAGTGGCCAGGTAGATGGGGAGTTCGTGCTCGGCGCGCATCGACAGGCGCATGGGCTTCGCCTCGCCGCCGGGCAGCGGGATGGTGAACTCCCGTCCCGCGTACGAGATCTTCTCGCCCGTGGCCGCCTGGCGGACGATCTCCACGGTCTCCCGCATCCGGGTCAGGGGCCGCGCGAACGGCACTCCGTGCAGCCCCTCGATCACCTGCGGTCCCGACGGTCCGAGGCCGAGGATGAAGCGGCCGTCGGAGATGTTCGAGAGGGTGATCGCCGCTCGGGCGATGGCCGCAGGGGTGCGGGTCGCGAGCTGGATGATGGCGGAGCCGAGCAGCATGCGTTCCGTGCGCGCTGCCAAGTAGCCGAGCGGGGAGGGGGCTTCGGAGCCCCATGCCTCCGCCACCCAGCAGATGTCCATGCCCAGCTTCTCGGCCTCGGTGACGAAGTCGACGGTCTCCCGCCAGTTCGCCCCGGATGCCTCGATCGTCGTCGACGTACGCATCAGGCGTCCCGCCCTTCGGAGGAGATGGCGGCGCCTTCAGCCAGCCGCTTGATCGCGTCCAGGGTCGTCGCCATGTTCCGCTCGAACTCCCGCATCCGTACGAAGACGATCTTCTGTTCCTTCTCCGGCATCCGGTCGATCGCGTACGACAGGCCCGACCGGCCGGGCCCCATCCGCATCCACTGGGTCAGCTCGGTGCCGCCGTCGTCCGCCGCCCGGAGGGTGAACCGCCATACGGCGCTCGGCCGTTCGGGGTCCTCGACGGCCCAGGCGAACACGTGCGGCGCCTCGCACTCGACGACGTACGACGTGGTCTGCCACTCACCGAAGGACGCGTGCTCGCTCCGGCCGACGAACCGGGCGCCGCACGCGGGCCGGGTCGCCCCGCCGAGCCACTCGACCGACCTCAGTTCCGCGCTCAGCGTGGGCATCAGGGCGATGTCGGAGACGAGCTCCCATACGCGTTCCGGTGAGGCCGCGATGTGTCTGCTCACCTCGGCCGTCGGCCGGTCCGCGTAGCGCGCGCCTGTCCACTCCATCGTGGTTCGCCTCTCTGTCGCCCTCGTCCTCGTCCTTGCCTCGCCGACCATGAGAGTTGCGTAGATAGACTCACTCGTCAAGGGTCGACTCGCATGCCTTTGCCGCGCGGAGGGGGCGGGTTTCAGCCGCTGAAGCGTTCCCGGATGTCCGGTCGTGCGGCCAGGCGCTCCGGATAGCCGGGGCCGAGGCGCGGATGCGTGTCCGCGGCCGACATCGGCTCCTTGCAGTGGGAGCAGACCACCTCGGCCGCCCCCTCGTGCCCGCAGCGGTCGTGCTCGAAGACGACCGGCGCGCCCTCGTCGCCGCTCAGCCAGCGGTTGCCCCAGCTGTTCATCACCGCGAGGACGCCGAAGAAGTCGCGGCCCTTTTCCGTGAGGACGTAGTCGTAGCGCACCGGCTCGCTCTGATAGGCGCGCTTCTCCATCAGCCCCTCGTCGACCAGGCGGCGCAGCCGGTCGGTCAGGGTGTTGCGCGCGATGCCGAGCTCCTGCTGGAAGGCGTCGAACCGCTTGATGCCGTAGAACGCCTCGCGCAGCACGAGCGGCGTCCACCAGTCGCCGAGCAGGTCCATGGTGCGGGCGATGGAGCAGGGCCAGTCGGCAAAGGAGGTCCGCCTCATGCCGCAAGGATACGAGAGGCACGCTCACGTGACGTTCGACGCAAACATGGCGGCCCCGTTGTGGGGAGGACCGCAGCGCTGATCAAGTGGCCGAAGCCGTTGTGCGCGACGCGCGCGCACGTCGCACCCTGCCCAGCCGGAGGCTCCGTTGCTCTTCTCATCCGTGGACGATGTCGCCACACGGCTCGCCGAGACCGGCTATCTGGCCTCGCCGGCCGTCGCCACCACCGTCTTCCTGGCCGACCGCCTGGGCAAGCCGCTCCTCGTGGAGGGCCCGGCAGGTGTCGGCAAGACCGAGCTGGCCAAGGCCGTCGCGCAGGTCGCGGACGCGCGCCTGGTCCGGCTCCAGTGCTATGAGGGCGTGGACGAGTCCCGCGCGCTGTACGAGTGGAACCACGCCAAGCAGCTCCTCCGCATCACCGCGGGCCGCGACGAGTCGTGGGACGAGACGCGCACGGACATCTTCAGCGAGGAGTTCCTGCTCCCGCGCCCGCTGCTCACCGCCATCCGCGGCAGCGACCCGAAGGTGCTCCTGATCGACGAGACCGACAAGGCGGACGTCGAGGTGGAGGGGCTGCTCCTCGAAGTGCTGAGCGACTTCCAGATCACGGTCCCCGAGCTGGGCACCATCTCCGCGACACGCCGCCCGTTCACGGTCCTCACGTCCAACGCCAGCCGTGAGCTCTCCGAGGCGCTGCGCCGCCGCTGCCTCTTCCTCCACATCGGCTTCCCCGATGAGGAGTTGGAGCGCCGCATCGTCCGGCTGAAGGTGCCGGGCCTCGACGAGGCGCTCGCGCGGTCCGTGGTCCGCGTGGTCGGCGCGCTGCGCGCGATGGACCTGCGGAAGGTCCCGTCGGTCGCGGAGACCATCGACTGGGCCCATACGCTGCTCGCGCTCGGGGCCGACTCCCTCGACGAAGGCGTCGTACGCGACAGTCTCGGCGTCGTCCTCAAGCACCAGGAGGACGTGCTGAAGGCGGCGGCCAAGCTGGACCTGGACGCCGTGTGACCGCCGCGTCGGCCGCCGGGGTCCCGGAGCGCCTGACCGCACTCGTGCAGGCGCTGCGCTCGCACGGCATCCGGATCGGCACCGGCGAGACGGTGGACGCCGGGCAGGCCCTGGAAGCACTCGGCCTCGCCGACCGGGAGCGGGTACGGGAGGGGCTCGCCGCCGCGCTGCTGCACAGCGAGGGGCAGCGGCCGGTGTTCGATCCGGTCTTCGAGCTGTACTTTCCGCGCGGGATCGGGGCGCCTGACGCGCTGGGCGGCTCCAGCGACTCGGGCCGGGGCTTCGACAGGGACGACCTGCGTGACCGGCTGGTCGCCGCGCTCGCCGCTGACGACCAGGCGCTGCTCGCCCAGTTGGCGGCCGAGGCGGTGGACGGCATGGGCGGATACGGAACGCGGCCCGGGTCGGGAGGCACAGGAGGCTCGGACGGGTGGTCGTCACACCAGACGCTGTCCCGGCTCCGCCCTGAGACCCTGCTGGCCCGCGTCCTCGCCGGCATCCGCCAGGGATCCGCCGAATCCGCCGAAGGCGAGTTCACCGACCGGCTCACCGCCGACGAGATCCGCCGCCGCATCGAGAACTTCCGCGCGCTCGTGGGCACCGAGGCGCGCCGCCGGGTCGCCGAGCGGCGCGGGACGGACGAGATCGCCCGGCGCGCCATCGCCCCGACCGCCGACCGGGTCGACTTCCTGGTCGCGGGCCGCGCCCAGCTCGACGAACTGCGCAGGAGCGTCCAGCCGCTGGCCCGCAAGCTGGCGACGCGCCTCGCCGCGCGCCGCCGCCGCGCCGCTCGCGGCCGGATCGACCTGCGCAGAACGCTGCGCGGTTCGCTGTCCACGGGCGGCATCCCGATGCGCCCGGTGCTGCGGCGGCGCCGCCCCGCACGCCCCGAACTGGTCCTGCTCTGCGATGTGTCCGGTTCGGTGGCGGGCTTCGCCAACTTCACGATGCTGCTCGTCCAGGCGCTGCACGACCAGTTCAGCAAGGTGCGGGTCTTCGCCTTCGTCAACCGGGTCGACGAGGTCACCGACCTCATCGCGCGGGGCACGGCCGACCCCGAGGGCCTGGGCAGCCGGATCATCTCGGGAGCGGCCGTCACGGGCTACCACGGCAGCAGTGACTACGGCTCCGCCCTGGGCGAGTTCGCTGAGCGGTACGCCGACGCGGTCACCTCACGCTCCACGGTCTTCTTGCTCGGCGACGCCCGCACGAACATGAGCGACCCGAACGTCCCCGCCCTGCGCGCCGTCGCGGCCCGCGCCCGCCAGGTGTACTGGCTCAACCCCGAGCGCCGCGCCCAGTGGCAGACGGGCGACTCGGCGGCCGGCACCTACGCCGAGCTTGTCGAGATGTACGAGTGCCGCAATGTCCGGCAGCTCAGCGCCCTGATCACCCGGCTGCTGCCGGTCTGAGCGGGTGGGTGGGTGGCGGGGAGGACGCGTGGCCGGCGGCGGGCTTCGCGGTCAGCCGGTCGGCGTTTTCGTAGGCTCCGTCGTTGTCGCCTTCGTAGTCGCCTTCGCGTTCAGTGTCGGTACGACGACCGGGGAGCCGTCGCCCGGCGCTTCGAGGATGTCCGCGTCGATCCCGTACAGCTCCTTGACCAGCGCGGCGGTCACCACCTCACGGGCCGGGCCGTTCGCGACGACCTTGCCCGCGTTCATGGCGATCACGGTGTCGGCGTAGCGGGCGGCGCTCGCGAGGTCGTGCAGGACCATGACGACGGTGCGGCCGGCGGCGGCCACTTCCCGGACCAGGGAGAGGACTTCGACGGCGTGGCCGAGGTCGAGCGCGCTGGTGGGCTCGTCGAGCAGCACGATCGGTGTCTGCTGGGCCAGGACCATCGCCAGCCAGCAGCGCTGCCGCTGGCCGCCGGAGAGGTGGTCGAGGCGGCGCGTGGCGAGGTCCGTCGTACCGGTGGCTTCGAGTGCGTCGCGCACGGCGGTCTCGTCCTCCCGCGACCACTGGCGGAACAGGCCCTGGTGCGGGTGGCGGCCGTAGCGGACGAGCCCGGCGACGGTGACCGCCTCGGGGGCCTGCGGTGACTGGGCGAGCAGCGCGATGCGGTGGGCGGCGCGGCGCTGGGTGAGCCGCCACACGTCCTCGTCCCCGGCGCGCACAGTGCCCGAACTGGGCTTGTGGAGGCGGGAGATGGAACGCAGCAGGGTCGACTTGCCGCAGCCGTTGGGGCCGACGATGGCGGCGACCTGCCCGCTGGGGATGGTCAGGTCGACGCCGTCCACGGCGGCCGTGTGGCCGGGGTAGCCGGAGGTGAGCGCCTCGACGGTCAGTTGCACGGGGGTCAGGCCTTTCCGGTCTGCTGCTCGGAGTTCTTGCCGAAGAGGACCCACAGGAGGAAGGGTCCGCCGAGGACGCTGGTGATGACGCCGACCGGGATCTCCACGGGGGCGACGACGCGGCCCAGCGCGTCGGCGGCGCCGACGAGCGCCGCTCCGACCAGGGCGGAGCCGATGACGGGGACGCGGGTGGGTCCGCTGAGCCGGGTGGCGACGACGGGTGCGGCGAGCGCGACGAAGGCGATCGGTCCTCCGATGCCGACGGCCACGCCGGACAGGGCGACGGCGAGCGCGAGGGTCAGGGCGCGTACGCGGCGGACGTTGACGCCGAGGGTGGCGGCCATGTCGTCGTCGAAGCGCAGGAGTTGGAGGCGGCTGCCCGCGACGAGGGCCGGCGGGATCAGGGCGAGCAGGATCAGGGACAGGGGGGTGCCGACGGCCCAGTCCCGGCCGCTGAGCGAGCCGACGGTCCACAGGAAGACGCCGCCCGCGGTGTTGTCGTTCTCGCGGGACATGACGAGGTCGGTGACGGCGCCGATGACGGTGGAGACGCCGATGCCTACGACGAGGATGCGGTATCCCCCGCTGCCCGCGCCGCCCGCGCAGGCGACGACGACCATGGCCGCGGCGGCGGCCCCCAGCGGGCCGAGCCACCAGTCGCCGATCATGCCGGTGGACGATCCGACGACGGAGGCGACGACGGCCGCGGTGGCTCCTTCGTTGACGCCGATGATGTCGGGGGTGGCGAGCCGGTTCCCGGCGAGGGTCTGGGTGAGGCACCCGGCGATGCCGAGCGCCGCGCCGACCATCAGGCCCACGGCGATGCGCGGGAGGCGGAAGTCCCGGACGAGCATGACGGTGGCGGAGTCACCGGTTCCGAGGAGCCCGGAGAGGCTGTCGGAGAAGCTCATTCCGGTGGAGCTCGCGAAGGTGGCGAGGGAGACGACCACCGCGATAAGCAGCGTGAGCCCGACGGCGGCGAGGGCGCTGCGGTAGGGGAAGAGCCAGGAGAGGGTCCCGACGCGGACGGCGGTGGAGTCGGGCGGAGTGATGTCGGCACGCGTCTCGTGCGCACCCTCTGGAACCGCGGTCTCCGGAACCCCGGCCTCCGGCATCTGCGCGATCTCCGGAACCCCGGCCTCCGGCATCTCTTGAGTACTCACGCGGCGACCCCCGCCGTCGACATCCGCTGCGATCGCGCGATCCAGATCAGCAAGGGGCCGCCGATGAAGGCGAGAAGCACGCTCACGGGGGTCTCCCAGGGGCGGATGACGATCCTGGCAAGGAGGTCCGCGGCGATCATGACGTTGGCCGCGACCAGCGCGGAGAGCACCAACTGGCCCGCCATCCGGGGGCCGGTGACGGCCCGCGCGGCGTACGGGGCGAGCAGGCCGAGGAAGGCGATGGGCCCCGCGAGCGCCACCGCCGAGCCCGCGAGCAGCGTCACGGCCGCCGCGACGGTCAGGCGGATCCGTCCCGGATGGTGGCCAAGGGAGCGAGCGCTGTCGTCGCCGAGCGCGAGGGCCGACAGCGGCCGTACGCAGCAGAAGGCGATCAGCAGGCCGGCCGCGATCAAGGGGATCAGGGGGTACGTCTGTGACGTCTTGAGGCCCGCCAGTGAACCGATGGTCCAGTAGCGGTAGGTGTCGAAGGTCGATTGTGTGCCGAGCAGGACGTACGACGTCATGCCGTGGAAGGTGGCGCCGAGCGCCGATCCGGCGAGCACGAGCCGCAACGGCGAGCCCGCGGCCCGCCCCGACGCGGCCAGCAGCAGCACCACCGCGCTCGCGGCCATACCGCCCACGAGCGCCCACGCCAACACCCCGTACGCCGACGTCACTTCGAAGTACGTGAGCCCGATCACGACGCCGAGCGCGGCCCCGGAGTTGACCCCGAGGAGCCCGGTCTCGGCGAGCGGGTTGCGGGTGACGGCCTGAAGGAGGCAGCCCGCGGCGCCGAGCGCGACGCCGACAAGGACGGCGGCGAGCGTACGCGGAAGGCGTACGTCCATGACCGCGAGGCGGATCTGGGCGTCGGCCCGCGCGGACGGTTCCCCGGTGAGGAAGTCCCAGGCGCGGCCCATCGGTGTCGACCCGGAGCCGATCAGGAGCGAGAGCAGGCCGAGCGACAGGAGCAGGACGAGCAGGGCGGCGGCCGCCCACAGTGTGGGGCGATGCGTATTCGCCAAGCCCGGTATCGGAGGTCTGGATCCGGACGTTGGGACCCGCCCCTCTTGCGCAACCAACATGAGGTTAGCCTAACCTAACCTCGACCTGGAGCCCCGAGTCGGGGCGGCGGCGAACTCCCTGCTCTTTCAGGGCCAGTTCGCCATGCCCCGACACGGCCAGAGATGACCTTTATGTCCGGAGTGACCGCCGGACCACAGAAGCATGGAGATCACGGACATGTCCTC
Organism: Streptomyces sp. NPDC048436; assembly: GCF_043200355.1. Taxonomy (NCBI): domain Bacteria; kingdom Bacillati; phylum Actinomycetota; class Actinomycetes; order Kitasatosporales; family Streptomycetaceae; genus Streptomyces; species Streptomyces sp. NPDC048436. Next base: position 587,915 of record NZ_JBICXP010000003.1, on the reverse strand, counting down.
GAACCACTCCCCGCGCACCCGGCTGACCGCGGTTGCGGCCCTCACCCTGGCCTCCGCGCTCACGCTCTCCGCCTGCGGTTCGGACTCGTCCGACGACTCCGGCTCGGGCGACAAGGCCAAGAACGCCGCGAAGAACGTGACCGTCACCGACGCCTCCGGTGCGGAGGTAAAGGTTCCGGCCAACCCCCAGAAGGTCATCGCGCTGAGCGAGATGGACCTGGACTCCTCCCTCGCCCTGAAGGTCAAGCCCGTCGGCCTCTCCGCGGGCCGCGGCCAGAAGGGCGCCCCCGAGTACCTGGCCGACCAGGCGAAGGGCATCCCGGTCGTCGGCGCGGTCACCGGACCCGACATCGAGAAGGTCCTGCAGACCAAGCCGGACGTCATCCTCGCGGGCCAGCTCGCCGACCAGCAGGTGCTGGGGCAGCTCAAGGCGATAGCGCCGACGGTCGTCACGATCGACAGAACCAAGGACTGGAAGAAGTCCCTGGAGATCACCGGCAAGGTGCTCGGCAAGTCCGACGAGGCGAGCGCGTTCCTCAAGGAGTACGACACCAAGGCCGCCGCCGTGAAGAAGAACCTCGGCGACAACGCGGGCGCGAGCGTCTCCGTCGCCCGCTACTCCGCCAAGGGCACCGCCGTCATGCAGCAGGGCGTGTTCATCTCCGACGTCCTGAAGGACCTCGGCTTCAAGCGTCCCGGCATCCAGAACAAGAAGGGCGAGGGCCACTCGACGCCGCTCAGCGACGAGGACCTGAAGCAGATCGACGCCGACTGGCTGTTCATCGGCACGCTCGGCTCCGCCGGACCGGACGCCGACCTCTTCAAGGAGCTGAAGGGCAAGGCCGCGTACAAGCAGCTCGACGCGGTCAAGAAGAACCACACCACCGAGATCGACGGCTCGAAGTGGACCAGCCTCGGCGGCGCGCAGGCCGCCGTCTCCGTCCTGGCGGACGTCGAGAAGGCGATGGGCAAGTGACCTCCGGCATAACCGACCTGGAGCTCGCGGGCCGGGTGGCCCTGGTCACCGGCGCGAGCCGGGGCATCGGCGGGGCCGTGGCCCGCGCGCTCGCCGAACGCGGCGCGCGGGTCGTGGCCGCCGACCGCTCGCCGGACGTCAAGGAGCAGTCAGACGTCGACGGAAAGACGGGCGGCGGCCGCACCACCGGCATGGTCCTCGACGTCACCGACTCGGCGGCCGTGGACGCGGCGTTCGACGAAGTCGAGCGCACCGCGGGGCCGTTGGACATCCTCGTCAACGTGGCGGGCGTCCTCAGGCCCGCCCCGGTCGTCGAACTCACCGACACCGACTGGGCGGAGACCTTCGCCGTCAACACGAACGGCGTCTTCCACACCTCCCGCGCGGCGGCCCGCCGCATGACCGCGCGGGGCAGGGGATCCATCGTGACGGTCGGCTCGAACGCCGCCGGAGTGCCCCGTACCCAGATGGCCGCGTACGCCGCGTCCAAGGCCGCGGCCACGATGTTCACCAAATGCCTCGGCCTTGAGGTGGCCCGCGACGGTGTGCGCTGCAACGTCGTGTCGCCGGGGTCCACCGACACCGACATGCAGCGGCAGCTGTGGACGGGCGACCACGAGCAGGCCGCGGCCCGGGTCATCGACGGCGACTCCGCCTCGTACCGGGTCGGCATTCCGCTCGGCCGGATCGCCGACCCCTCCGACATCGCCGACGCCGTCGCCTTCCTGGTGTCCGACCGGGCCCGCCACATCACCCTGCACGACCTGTACGTGGACGGCGGCGCGACCCTGCGCGCCTGAACACCGCGCCGCCTTCCCCTACTTGACGAGGAGTCATCCGTGACACCCCCCAACGACGCGGTCGCCGTCGCCGCCCCCACCACCCCCGGGGCCGTCGGCGCGGCAACCGCTCTGCTCGACGCCTACCGACCCGGCGACACCCGGTTCTTCGCGTCCCCGACCCGTACGCTCCTCACCCACGGCACCGCGGCCGAAGTACCGCACGACGAGCGGCCGTTGACGGAGCGGGTCGCCGCCACGCTCGACGCGCAGCGCCGCGCGGGCAACCATGCCCCGGTCGTGGTGGGCTCCATCCCGTTCGACCCCGCCGCGCGCGCCGTGCTCGCCGTGCCCGAAGCGGCCCGCTGGGCGCCCGCGCTGCGCACCGACCCGCTCGTGGCGCTGCCCACGCCGCCGCCCGTCACCGCCGGCGGCTGGCAGGTCCGCGAGGCCCCCTCGGGCGAGGAGTACGCCGCTTCGGTCGAGGCCGCCGTATCGCGCATGAAGAGCGGCGAGTTCGACAAGGTCGTCCTCGCCCGCACCCTGGAGCTGTCCACGGACGGCCCGCTCGACCTGCCCGCGATGCTCCAGCGCCTCGCCCGCCGCGACCCGCGCGGCTACTCCTTCGCCGTGCCAACGGGCGCGGGCCGCACCCTCCTCGGTGCGAGCCCGGAGCTGCTCGTCGCACGGCGCGGCAACCGTCTGACCGCCAACCCGCTCGCCGGGTCGACGCCGCGTTCCGCGGATCTCGCCGAGGACGTACGCCGGGCCGCCGCGCTGCTCGAATCGGCGAAGGACCTGCATGAGCACGCCGTCGTCGTGGACGCCGTGCACAAGGCGCTCTCCCCGTTCTGCACCGACCTCGATGTGCCGGAGCGCCCCACCCTGGTCCGCACCGCCACCATGTGGCACCTGTCGACGACGGTCACCGGCGACCTGGCCGAACCATCCACCTCCGCCCTTGAGCTGGCCACCGCCCTGCACCCGACTCCAGCCGTCTGCGGTACCCCTACCGGGCACGCCCGTGACGTGATCGGCGAGCTTGAGCCCTTCGACCGCGGTCACTACACCGGCATGGTCGGGTGGAGCGACGCACAGGGGGACGGCGAGTGGGTCGTCACGATCCGCTGCGCGGAGGCCGAGGAGACGCGAGGCGGCAGCGGCCGGTTGCGCCTCTTCGCGGGCGCGGGCGTCGTGGCCGACTCCTCACCGGAGGCCGAACGGGCCGAGACGGGCGCCAAGTTCCGCACGTTCCTCGACGCGGTGGGGGTCGACCGATGACGAGGACCGACAGTCTCCAAGACGCGCCCCGCATCCCGGCGGAGTTCGCCGAGCGGTACCGCGCCGCCGGGTACTGGCGCGGCGAGACCTTCGGGAGCATGCTCCGCGAGCGCGCCCAGGCACACCCCGACCGCGTCGCGATCACCGATGGGCCGCGCAACTGGACGTACGGCGAACTCGACGCGCGCGCCGCGCGGTTGGCCGCCGGATTCGCCGCCCGCGGTATCACCAAGGGTGACCGCGTCGTCTTGCAGCTGCCGAACATCGCCGAGTTCTTCGAGGTGATCTTCGCGCTCTTCAGGATCGGCGCGCTGCCGGTCTTCGCGCTGCCCGCGCACCGCGAGACGGAGATCCACTACTTCTGCGAGTTCACCGAGGCCGTCGCCTACGTCATCCCGGACCGTCTCGGCGGCTTCGACCACCGCGACCTCGCATCGAAGGTCAGCGCCGAAGTACCCACGCTGCGCGAGGTGTTCATCGTGGGCGACCCCGGCGAGCACACGGCACTGTCCGACGTGCCGTGCGAGCCGACGCCGCTCGACGGCCCCGCCCCGTCCGACCTCGCGTTCCTCCAGCTGTCGGGCGGCAGTACCGGCGTACCCAAGCTGATCCCCCGCACCCACGACGACTACATGTACTCGCTGTGGGGTTCGAACGAGCTCTGCGGTGTGACCGAGGACTCCGTCTACCTCGTGGCCCTGCCCGCGGCCCACAACTTCCCGCTCTCGTCGCCCGGTTCGCTGGGTCTGCTCTACGCGGGCGGCCGTGTCGTGATGTGCCCGCGGCCCGACCCGGACACCGCCTTCCCGCTCATCGAGCGGGAGCGCGTGACGATCACCGGTCTCGTGCCGCCGCTCGCGCTTGTGTGGACCGACGCGGGCCGCACCACTCCGTACGACATCTCCAGCCTCGACGTCCTCCTTGTGGGCGGCGCCAAGTTCAGCGAGTCGGCCGCGCGCCGTGTCACCCCGGCGCTCGGCTGCACTCTCCAGCAGGTCTTCGGGATGGCGGAGGGCCTGGTCAACTACACGCGTCTTGACGACCCGGCGGAGACGATCGTCACCACCCAGGGCCGGCCGATCTCCCCCGCCGACGAGATACGCGTCGTCGACGACGCCGACCAGGACGTGCCGGACGGCACGGCGGGTCACCTGCTGACCCGCGGCCCGTACACCATCCGCGGCTACTGGCGCGCACCCGAGCACAACGCCCGCTCGTTCACCTCCGACGGCTTCTACCGCACCGGCGACATCGTCAGGCGCACCCCCACCGGGCATCTGGTGGTGGAGGGCAGGGCGAAGGACCAGATCAACCGCGGCGGCGAGAAGATCGCGCCGGAGGAGGTCGAGAACATCATCCTCGCCCACCCCCACGTCCACGACGTGTCGGTCGTCGCCGTCCCCGACGAGTACCTCGGCGAGCGGACTCTCGCGTACGTGATCATGCGCGCGGACGCCGAACCGCTGAAGCCCGTCGCCATCAAGAAGTTCGTACGGGAGCGGGGCCTGGCCGCGTACAAGGTCCCCGACCGGGTGGAGTTCGTGACCGCCTTCCCGCAGACCGGCATCGGCAAGGTCAGCAAGAAGGACCAGCGGTCGACCGCCGCCGCTCCGGGCAGCTGACCCCGCCCGGCAGCACCACCCGATCCACCCAGCTACCTTGAGTTCCCCGAAAGGCCCCCACCATGGCGCTCCCCGCCGTCACGCCGTACCCGATGCCCTCGCCCGACGAGCTGCCCGACAACCGGGTCGCGTGGACCATCGACCCGCGGCGGGCGGTACTGCTCGTCCATGACCTGCAGAACCACTTCCTGGCCGCCTACACCCCGGACACCTCACCGACCACCGAACTCCTGGGACACGTCGGCCAGTTGGCGAAGGCGGCCCGCGCGGCGGGCATCCCCGTGATGTACTCGGCGCAGCCGGGCGGCCAGTCGCCGGCCGAGCGCGGGCTCCAGCAGGACTTCTGGGGCTCCGGACTGCCCGACGACGAGCACGCCAAGGCGATCGCGGGCCCGGTGGCACCGGAGCCCGGCGACACCGTGCTCACGAAGTGGAAGTACAGCGCGTACGTCCGTACCGACCTTGAGGAGCGCATGCGCGAGGCGGGCCGGGACCAGATCGTCGTGGTCGGCGTGTACGCGCACATCGGCGTCCTGATGACGGCCTGCGACGCGTGGATGCGTGACGTGCAGGCGTTCGTCGTCGCGGACGCCGTGGCCGACTTCTCGCGGGAGGACCACGACATGGCGCTGCGTTACGCGGCGGGCCGCTGTGCGGTCGTCACCACCACCGACGCGGTCCTGAAGGGAATCTGACATGGCGCTCAGCGTGGAACTCATACGGGCCGACGTCGCCGACGTCCTGGGCGAGGACCCGGCCGACATCCCTCTCGACGAGAACCTGGTCGACCACGGCCTCGACTCGGTGCGCATCATGTCGCTCATCGAGCGCTGGCGCCGCGAGCACGACATCACCGCCACCTTCGTGGACCTGGCCGAGCAGCCCGCCATCGAGGCCTGGGCGCCGCTTCTGGGAGCCTCGGCATGAGGCTCACCGCTGCCCAGTCGGGCATGTGGTTCGCGCAGGCGCTCGACCCCGGAAGTCCGGCCCAGAACACGGCCGAGTGTCTGGAGATCCACGGTCCCGTCGACCCGTCCGTGTTCGCCAGGGCGCTGCGTCAGGTGGTGTCCGAGGCCGACGCCCTGCGCGTACGGATCATCGAAGGGGACGACGGGCCGGGCCAGTTGGAGGTGCCCGACCCGACGCTTCCGCTGAAGGTGCGTGATCTGCGCGCCGCCTCCGACCCGGACGCCGACGCTCAGGCGTGGATGCGCGAGGACCTGGCCACGCCGTTCGACCTTGCGGCCGGGCCGCTGTTCGCGCACGCGCTGTTCCGCGTCGGGGACGAGCGGTGGCTCTGGTACCAGCGGGTGCACCACATCGTGATGGACGGCTTCGGCTACTCGCTGCTGGCCCGTCGCACGGCCGAGGTGTACACCGCGCTCGCTGCGGGCGAGGCGCCGGGGGCAAGCCCCTTCGGGCGGCTCGAGGAACTGGTCGCCGAGGACACGGCGTACCGCGCGTCGGAGGCGTTCGAGACGGACCGGCGCCACTGGGACGGCGCGTTCGCCGACCGGCCCGACGCGCCGAACCTCGCCGGACGCACCGCGCTGCCCTCCCGTACCTTCCACCGCCGCAGCGCCCGCCTCTCCCCCGAATCGACCGCGAGGCTGAGGGAGTTGGCGTCATCGATGCGGGCGACCTGGCCCGAGGTGCTCGTCGCCGCACAGGCACTTTACGTCTCGCGGGCCACCGGCTCGGCCGAGGTGGTGCTGGGCCTGCCGATGATGGGCCGCATGGGCTCGGTGGCGCTTCGCGTACCCGGCATGGTGATGAACGTGCTGCCGCTGCGGCTCACGGTGACCCCGCAGGCGACCTTCGCGGAGCTGACCCGGCAGGTGGTGCTCGGCATCCGCGCCGCCCGCCGCCACCAGCGCTACCGCTACGAGGACATCCGCCGTGACCTGGGGCTGCTCGGCGATGGCCGGTCACTGGTCGGGCCGCTCGTCAACGTCATGCCCTTCGACTACGGCCTGACCTTCGCGGGCGCCCGCACGGACGCCCACAACCTCTCCGCGGGCCCGGTCGACGACCTCACGGTGAACGTCTACGACCGTGCCGACGGCAGTGGTCTGCGCATCGACTACGACGGCAATCCCTCCCTGTACGAGCCGGAGGAACTCGGCGCCCACCAGGCACGGTTCATGGAACTCCTGGAACGCGTCGCCGACGCGGGACCGCACACCGCGCTCGCCGAGCACACCATCGCCCGCCGCGCCGAACTCACCCTGGTGGTCGACGAGTTCAACGCCACCGCGCATCCGGTGCCGCCCACCACCCTGATCGGCCCCATCGAGGCCCAGGCGGTCCGCACCCCGGACGCCACCGCCCTCGTCTTCGGCGACCAGAAGCTGACGTACGCCGAGCTGAACGCCCGCGCCAACCGGCTCGCCCACCACCTCATCGAGGTCGGCGTACGTCCGGGCGCGCCGGCGGCGGTCGCCGTGCCCCGCTCCCTCGACCTGGTGATCACGCTGCTCGCCGTCCTCAAGGCGGGCGGCGCGTATCTCCCCCTGGACCCGGACTATCCGGCGGACCGCCTCGCGTACATGCTGGACGACGCCGGACCGGCGTGCGTGATCGCCGACCGCGCCGGCCGGGTGCCCGCTTCGGGCGCTCCGCTCGTCGCCCTGGACCAGCTGGACACGTCGTCGTACGGCACGTACGACCCGCCGCGCGCGCTCACCCCGCACCACCCCGCGTACGTCATCTACACGTCCGGTTCGACGGGCCGCCCCAAGGGCGTCGTCGTACCGCACTCGGCGATCGACAACCGGCTGCGCTGGATGCAGGCGACATATGAACTCGCCGCCGGTGACCGGGTGTTGCAGAAGACGCCGTCCGGGTTCGACGTGTCGGTGTGGGAGTTCTTCTGGGCGCTGCGCGTCGGCGCGACGCTCGTCGTCGCCGAGCCGGGCGGCCACAAGGACCCGGCGTATCTGGCGCGCGTCATCCTCGAACAGGGCGTCACCGTCTGCCATTTCGTGCCGTCGATGCTCCAGGTGTTCCTCGCCGAACCGGCGGCGGCGGAGTGCGCGGGCCTCCGGCACGTCTTCTGCAGCGGCGAGGCGCTGCCGCGCGAGACGGTGCGGGAGTTCGGGCGCGTCCTTGACGGCGTACCGCTGCACAATCTGTACGGCCCGACCGAGGCCGCCGTCGACGTGACCTACCACCCGTGCGTCACCGGCGCCACGGGCCCGGTGCCGATCGGCAGGCCCGTCTGGAACACCCGCCTGTACGTCCTCGACGCGGCGCTCCAGCCCTGCCCGCCCGGCATCCAGGGCGAGTTGTACCTGGCGGGCAGTCAGCTGGCGGCTGAGTATCTGGGGCGGCCCGAACTGACCGCGTCCCGCTTCGTCGCCGACCCCTACGGCCCGCCCGGCACCCGCATGTACCGCACGGGTGACCTGGCCCGCTGGAGCGAACACGGCGAGGTCGAGTACCTCGGCCGCACCGACCACCAGGTGAAGCTGCGCGGCCTGCGCGTCGAACTGGGCGAGATCGAGGCCGAGTTGGCCGCCGATCCGGCGGTGAGCGCGGCCGGCGTCATGGTCCGCGAGGACCGGCCCGGCGATCAGCGTCTGGTCGGGTACGTGACGTCCGACTCCGAAGCCGCCCCCGACCCCGAGGAGTTGCGCGCCCGGCTCGCCCGCGCGCTGCCCGACTACATGGTGCCGGGCGCGATCCTCGTCCTCGACGCCTTCCCGCTCAGCCCGAACGGCAAGCTGGACCGGCGCGCCCTGCCCGCCCCCGCCTTCGAAGGGTCGGGCGACGGCGGCCGGGTGCCGAGCGGCCACCGTGAGGAGACGCTCACCCGGCTGTTCGCCGAGATCCTCGGCGTGCCCCGGCTCGGCGTGGACGACGCGTTCTTCGACCTCGGCGGCACCTCGCTCCTGGCGGCCCGCCTGGTCGCCAGGGTCCGCGACACGCTCGGCGTCGAGCTGACCATCGGCACGCTCTTCCAGGCCCAGACCCCGGCCGCGCTCGCCGCCCAACTGGACGCGGGGCGCGGTGAGACCGACCACGCCCTGGACGTACTGCTTCCGCTACGCAAGGGCGGCGACCGCACTCCGCTGTTCGTGTTCCACCCGGCGGGTGGCATGAGCTGGTGCTACTCGGGCCTGCTCGCACGGCTCGACCCGGGCCAGCCGGTGTACGGGCTCCAGGCGCACGGCCTGAAGGGCGAGGGCCAACTCCCGTCCACCATGGAGGAGATGGCGAGTGCCTACGTGGACGCGCTGCGCACTGTGCGGCCACACGGCCCCTACCGGCTGCTCGGCTGGTCGGTGGGCGGCGTCCTCGCCCATACGGTCGCCGTGCTCCTCCAGGAGGCGGGCGAGGAGGTCGAACTCCTCGCGCTGCTCGACGCCTACCCGTCCGACCAGTGGCGTGACTCCGCGGTCCCCGCCGAGGCGGACGCCCTGGCGGCGCTCCTGCGGATGGCCGGTTACGACCTGACGGACGAGCTGACCCGGGAGGACGTCCTCGCCACGCTGCGGCGCGAGGGCAGCGCCCTGGCCGGGCTCCCCGACCGGACGCTGACGGCGGTGATCGACATCGTGGTCAACAACGCCCACCTGATGCGCGAGCACCAGCACCGCCCGTACGACGGCGAGGCGTTGTTCTTCACGGCCGCAGCGCCGCGTGCCGAGGACTGGCTGACCAGGGAGTCCTGGGCCCCGTACATCAGCGGACCGATCCACAACCACGACGTGGACTGCCTGCACCCGGAGCTCACCCAGCCGCGCCGCCTCGACGAGGTCTGCGGCGTCCTCGCCGCCCGTCTCAAGGAGCTGGACCACGCATGACGACCGCACCCGACCCCTTCGACACCAGCGCCGATGCCGACGCCGAGCCGACCCATCTGGTCCTGGAGAACGCGCTCGGCGAGTACTCGCTGTGGCCCGTCTTCCGCCAGGCGCCCGAGGGATGGACCGCGGTCTACGGCCCACAGACGTACGGCCGTTGCGTGGCCCGCCTCCAGGAGCCGCCCGCGTGACGGACCTCCATCTGGTTCGCCCGGCCCCGCTCGACGTGTCGCTCCTGGACGCCGATGAGCGGCGCCGGGCGGCGGCGTTGCGGCGCCCGGCGGACCGGGAGCTGTACGCGGCGGCGCACACGGCCCTGCGCCGCCATCTCGGCGCGTACCTCGGCGTCGCCCCGGCGGCGGTGGAGCTGACGCGGCTTCCGTGCCCCCTGTGCGCGGGCCCGCACGGGCGCCCCGCCGTGGCGGGAGGAGCGGGCCCGCACTTCTCGCTCTCGCACACGGACGGCCTCGCCCTGCTCGCCTTCGCGGACCGGCCGGTCGGCGCGGACATCGAGAAGCTGCCCGCCCCGGGCGCGGTGGCCGACGTGGCGGCGTCCCTGCACCCCCAGGAGCGGGCCGAACTAGCCGCGCTCCCCGCCTCGGACCGACCGCTCGCCTTCGCCCGCTGCTGGACCCGCAAGGAGGCGTGCCTCAAGGGGACGGGCGAGGGGCTCGCCGGTGACGGACTGGCATCGCTCCTGGTGGGGACAGGGCTCGCGCCCCGTGACGTACCGGGCTGGACGGTGAAGGACGTGACCGTCCCCGAGGGCTACGCGGCGGCGGTCTCCACCGCGGACCCGGACTCCGCGGCGAGCAGCCCGACAAGACCGTCCGCGAGCTCGGTGCGCCAGCACAAGTAGTCGTGCCCGCCGTTGTACTCGCGGTACACGGCGTCGTCGTACCCCTTCTCCCGCAAGGTGGCGCGCAGCCTCCCCATCGCGGGCAGCGCGACCCATTCCTGCTCGCCGGCCGACAGCCAGAACCGCACGGGCAGCCTGTCGCTCGCGGCGATGCGCCCGGTCAGCCACTCGGAGCGTTCGAGGTCGGGCCCGTCCGGCCACCAGAAGGACCCCGACTGCGCCAGCACCTGTCCGAACCGCCCCGGCGCGACCACGGCGGCGTACGCGGCGGTGAGACCGCCCAGGCTCTGGCCCGCGACGACGGTCCGCGCCGGATCGGCGGTCAGGGAGAGCCGCTCGCCCGCCCAGGGCAGCAGCTCGGTCTCCAGGAACCGTACGAACCGTTCGTTGCATGCGAGTTCGCCCCACCGCTGGTCCGCGCTCACGGATTCCGGCAGCAGGGCGGCCAGCGGCGGGATGCGCCCATCGGCGATGAGATTGTCGAGGAGGGCCGCGACATCGAGCCCCGGCTGCCACATCTCGCCGTCCATCAGCACCAGGACAGGCAGGTCGTCCCCGCCGCCCGGCGGCTCGTACACATGCACCCGCCGCTCGTTGCCGAGCAGTCCGCTGTGGACGGTGTGCGTGCTGACCGTGCCGCGTGCGACACCGGCACGCCGCTGCCAGTCGTCGCCTGCCGGGGCGTGCGGCAGCTCGACGTACGACACCGGATCCCCGCCCCAACGCCGGCTGAGCGTGCGCGAGTTGAGCGGGTCGGTGCGCTGCTGCCCGCGCAGCCAGGACCAGTAGGCGCTCTGGGATCCGCTCGCGTCCGGGCCGTCCCCTTCATCCACACACAGGCTGTAGGTCGCCCGCCAGTCCGCACGCATCCGGACCGACCAGTGCCAGATGTCGGTCCCCGGCACCCGGTCCATCAGATTGCGGGCCATGTCCCGCGGATCGACGACCTTGTTCGGCAGGACGAGGACCGCGCGGGTCGCGTCCGTGCCGCGCCACAGGAACGTGACCACCCGGTGCTCCTCGTCGCCCTGCGGATCGGGCTCGACGACCGGCGCGCCGCCCGCCGCCCGCACGGCCTCCCAGAAGCCGCCGCCCCGCTCCACCGCCCGGGCCACCCACGCGCTGTCCGCCCGCTCGACGGGCCGCGGCCGCGGGATGCGGGGCGGCCGGCGGGTCGCCCCGTCGGGAGGAGCGGTGAGCGGCATGGGGCAGCCTCCAGGAGTTCACTGCGTACGGGAGCTAAGGGTGACCTTACTTGAGTGCGCCGCCAAGGGGCGGACCAGGGCCGGGCAGCGCCCGGCGGCCTCGGGACCGGCGGTACATTGCCGCCTATGTCGATACCGAATCCGCAGCCCAACCAGCCCGGTCAGCCCGGTCAGCCCAATCCGTACCAACAGCCACCGAACCCCTATCAGCAGCCCCCGGGCGCGGTGCCGCCCCAGGCCTACGGCCAGCAGCCGGGCCCGTACGGCCAGCAGCCAGGACCCTACGGCCAGCCGCCCACCCCGCCCGCTCCCCCGGCCGGCCCGCGCAAGCCGACGCCGGGCTGGGTATGGGGACTTGGCGGCGTCGTGGTCGCGTCGGCCCTCTGGGCTGGGGCGCTCTTCGCGACCGGCAACCTCGGCTCGGACAGCGGGAGCGGTGACGGCGAGAAGGCCGATCTGGCGGGTTACCAGTACGCGAAGAACCTCTGCGACGCCTCTCCGCTCGACGCCTTCAAGAAGGAGTACGAGATCGACTCGGACTCCACCTCCACGACCCACTACGGATCGCGGCAGAAGGGGTTCGACCAGAGCTATTGCAGCCGCAAGCTCAAGGACCCGGAGGCGGACGCCGACACGTACTCGAGCATCTACGTCTACTCCACCGCCCGGTGGCACAAGGCGACCGACCCACAGGGCGAGTTCGCCTCGGAGCAGAAGGCGTTCGAGGACCAGTCGCAGAAGACGTACGGCTACAAGACCAAGGCCGTGAGCGGCATCGGCGACGAGGCGTACCTGGTGACCGAGGAGAGCCGCACCACGGGCAAGGACTCCCTCACCGGCATGACGCTCGCCGTGCGCGAGGGCTGGTTCACCATCGAGACGCACTGGAGCTATTACGGCGGCACGGACGACAAGACCGAGCCGCCGACGGCGACGGAGGTCGAGGAGATGCTCACGTCGGACACCCGCGCGGCGATGGACGGGCTCAAGAAGTCCTGACCGACGAGCCGTTCAGGGGCGCGGCCAGGGGTTCAGGGGCGCGGCCAGGGATGCCCTTCCAGGTTCTCGATGTCGCTGTTGAAGCGGTGGAGGAAGGCGGCGAAATCCGCCACCTCTTCCGCTGTCCAGCCACTGAGCACCTTCTCCAGACCCTGGGTGTACTCGGCGCGGTCGGCGTCGAGTTGGTGCTCGCCCTCGGCGCTGATGCGGAACTTGCGGGCCACGCCGCCTTCGGGGTCGGGGATGCGGTCGACGAGGCCGGCGCGCAGCATGGCCGCGGTCTGCCGGTTGAGCGTGGAGGCGTCGAGACCGAACGCCTCGCTGAGCTGACCGATGGACATGGGGCCGTCCATCTGGATGCGGCTGAGCAGGATGTACGCGCTGCGGTCGAGGCGCCCGCCGCTCACGCGCGTACGCGGGTTGTAGAGGTGTGAATGCCGACCCAGCAGCATGGTCTCGAATTCGACCAGTCGGACGGGCTTCTTCGACTTGCTCACGCGGGACACTCTCCGGTTCCTGACTCACCTGCATAGCGAGCTGCCCTGACCAGCTCTGCCGCCATGATGCATCGTACTCAGGATATGCATCATGCACATCATGTGTAGAGTGCACATCGTGGGCTCCTGGAGATACGGAGAGCCTCGCGACGGCAGAAAGAGTCGAGGGAGAAATCAGTGGTCGGTTCCAAGTCCGATGTCCGCCCGGGGCGGATAGTCGGGGTACTCGCCCTCGCGGGCATCGTCGCCGCGGTCATGCAGACGCTGGTCGTTCCGCTCATCGGCGACCTCCCGCGCATCCTCGACACCACCGCGTCGAACGCCTCCTGGGTGGTCACGGCCACGCTCCTGTCGGCGGCGGTGGCGACGCCGGTGGCCGGACGGCTCGGTGACATGTACGGCAAGCGGCGCATGCTGCTGATCTCCGTGGTGCCGCTCGTCCTGGGCTCGGTGGTCTGCGCCCTGTCGTCCTCGCTGATCCCGATGATCGTCGGGCGCGGCCTGCAAGGCCTCGGCATGGGCGTGGTCCCGCTGGGGGTGAGCCTGCTGCGCGATGTACTGCCTCCTGAGCGCCTTGGTTCCTCCATCGCCGTGATGAGCGCCTCCATGGGAGTGGGCGGCGCGCTCGGCCTGCCGTTCTCCGCGGCGGTCGCCGAGAACGCCAGCTGGCGGGTGCTGTTCTGGGTCACCGCAGCCCTGAGCCTCCTGGTGGCCACCATGGCCTGGCTGTTCGTACCCGCGGGGCGAGCGGGAACGTCCTCGCGGCGCTTCGACGTCCCGGGCGCGGTCGGGCTCGGCGCCGGTCTCATCTCTCTGCTGCTCGCCGTGTCGAAGGGCTCCGACTGGGGCTGGACGAGCGGCACCACGCTCGGCCTCCTCGCCACCGCGGTCGTCGTGCTCCTCGCCTGGGGCGCCTGGGAGCTGCGCAGCGCCGAGCCGCTGGTCGATCTGCGGGTCACGGCCCGCCCGCAGGTGCTCATGACCAACGCGGCATCGGTGCTCGTCGGCTTCGCGATGTACGCCCAGTCGCTGGTCGTGCCCCAGCTCCTCCAGCTTCCGGAGGCCACCGGCTACGGCCTCGGCCAGTCGATGATGGCGATGGGCCTGTGGATGGCTCCGGCGGGCCTGATGATGATGGCGCTGGCACCGCTCGGCGCCAAGCTCTCGGCAGCCCGCGGCCCCAAGGTGACGCTGTCCCTCGGCTCCCTGGTGATCGCCGTCGGCTACGGCGCCTCGCTGCTCCTGATGGGCTCGACCTGGGGGCTTCTCGCGGTGACGCTCGTCTGCAACACCGGCGTCGGCCTGGCGTACGGTGCCATGCCCGCCCTGATCATGGGCGCGGTGCCGCAGTCGGAGACCGCGTCGGCCAACAGTTTCAACACCCTGATGCGCTCGATCGGCAGCTCCGTGTCGGCTGCGGTGATCGGGGTGGTCCTTGCCCAGATGACGACGGACTTCGGCGGCCACCTGCTGCCGTCGGAGGGCGGCTTCCGCGCCGCCATGCTGATGGGCTGCGGGGTGGGGCTCGCTGCGGCGGTGGTGGCGGCGCTGATCCCGGTGAAGCCGGTGGCCGCCGCGCCCGAGCCCGGCACGGGGACGGAGCCGCACCCGGCCCAGGAGGCGACGGCGTGATCACCGTGGAGTGATCGCCGCCAGGCGACCCCCTGCTGACGACGCACGAACACGAGTGAGGGCCGTGACCTTCCGGTCACGGCCCTCACTCATACAACGTTCTTCAAGTGTCCGAGGGGGGACTTGAACCCCCACGCCCGTTAAAGGGCACTAGCACCTCAAGCTAGCGCGTCTGCCATTCCGCCACCCGGACCAGGTGTCTGCCGTTCGCGGGGTGTTCCCCGCGGCGACATGGACAACAATACCAAGCTTTCGGAGTGCCTTTCACCTGCGTATCCGCACGCCTGCGGGCGGCTGCGCGGCGGCCCGCGTGGACGCCTCTAGAGTCTCACCATGAGTGATGGTCTGATTACGCGGGTGCCCGGTGAGGCGGCGAAGGTGCGGCGGCCCCGGGTGCTGTCTCCGCTGCGCGAGCACCTGCGGGACACCATGTGGTTCGCGCCCACCGCCGGGCTTGTGGGAGCCATGGTGCTGTGGGCCGTCGCGTCGGAGCTGGACAGCCGGCTCGTGACGGTGCTGCAGGACGCCGGGGACTACGACACCGTCGAGAGCCTGATGGGGATCGCCGAGGACGCGAAGGCGGTGATCAGCACCATCGGCTCGGCCATGATGACGTTCATCGGGGTCGTCTTCAGCATCTCCCTGGTGGCCGTGCAGATGGCCAGCGGGCAGTTCAGCCCGCGGGTGGTGCGGCTGTACATCAGGTCGCGGATCACCAAGATGACGCTCACCGTCTTCCTGGCGACGTTCCTGTTCTCACTGATGACGCTGACGTCCTTCGACAGCGAGCAAGATCCCCACCTCCTGACGAGCGTGCCGCTGGTCGAGTCGGTCCTGGCGATGGCGATGCTGTTCCTCAGCCTGCTGCTCTTCGTCGCGTACGTGAACGGCACCCTCCGCATGATGCGGATCAGCTTCGTCATCGACCGGATCGCCCGGGAGTCGTTCCGGGTCGCCGTGAAGCACCCGCCCGAAGGAACGGTGGACGACGAACGTCTTGGCCCCGAGACGGCGCGGATCCTGCACCGCGGGCGGGCCGGGGTGCTGCGGGACGTGCACATCGCCCGCGTCGTGCGGGCGGCGAAACGCCACGGCGTCGTGCTGCGGCTGCTGCCCCGCATCGGCGACTTCGTGGTGCCGGGCACTTTGCTGTTCACGGTGCACGGCGGTACGGAACCTTCGCGGCGCGCGCTGCGGTACACGGTGTCCGTGGGTGTGGAGCGCTCCTTCCACCAGGACCTCGGGTTCGGGCTGCGTCAGCTCGCCGACATCGCTCTGCGTGCCCTCTCCCCCGCGGTGAACGACCCGACCACCGCCGTGCAGGCCCTGGACCGCATCATCCAGTTCCTTGCCTCCCTGGCCGGCTACCCCCTGGGCGCCCTGCGCCACCGCGACCGGAGCGGGGCGGTCCGGCTTGTGCAGCCCGTGCCGGACTGGACCGCCCTTGTGGACCTCGGGTTCGCCGAGATCCGGGGGTGCGCGGTCGGCAATCCGCAGGTCACGCGCCGCATGCTGGCCGGCCTCGACGACCTGCTGCGGCTCGCGCCCGATGAGCGCCGCGAGCCCCTCCTGCGCCATCGCGAGCTGCTCGCGCAGGAGGTGGAACGCACGGTCCCGGAGGCCGCGGACCGCACGTTCGCCCTGCGCCCCGACCGGCAGGGCATCGGCTAGGCGACCGATGCCCCTGCCGGTCGGGGGCTAATGCTTTGCTGCCGGCCCGGGGCTCACGCCATCAGGTGATAGCTGGGGAAGTTGCCCGGCGTCCGCTCCGTCGTCGGGCCGTGGGTGACCGCGCGCACCAGCAGCTCGCCTCCGACGAACGCGCCGCGCCAGGACGCGCCGAACCCGCCGAACAGCTCGTCCCGGTCACCGCGCGACCGGGGCTTCCCACGGCCCGTCTTGAACGCGCGGATCTGAGGGGCGAGGCGCTCGTACGTCGCCGTGTCGTCGGTCGACAGGGTGGCGACCAACGCTCCGTTCGACGCGTTCATGGCAGCGAGCAGCTCTGCCTCCGTGTCGACCAGGACGATGGTGTCGACCGGGCCGAAGGGCTCCGCGTGGTGCAGCGGAGAGGACGGGGGCGGGTTGAGGAGCGTGACGGGGTGGAGGTACGCGTCGGTGTCCTGGCCGGGCAGGAAACGGTCCGCCGCCGGGGCCCCGCGGTACAGCGGCACGGCGCCGCGGTCGATCGCTTCCGCGACCTGGTCGCCCAGTTCCTTCGCCTTGGCGGCGTTGATCAGCGGGCCGAAGTCCAGTTGTGGGAACGGGTCTTGGGCGTGATCCACCGCCAGGGGATGGCCGACGCGGAGGGTGCGTACGGCCGGGAGATAGGCGGCGAGGAACTCGTCGAAGAGGCCCCGTTGGACGACGAAGCGCGGATACGCGGTGCAGCGCTGCTTGCCGTAGTCGAAGAGCTTGGGGATGACGGCGCTGAGCGCGTCCCAGTCGCTGTAGTTCCAGATGCCCCAGGTGTTGAGTCCTTCCTGTTCGAGGATGTGCCGCTTGCCGAGGTCGGCGACGGCCGTGGCGACCGCGGCGCCGGTGTCACGTCCGCCGACGAAGGAGACGCAGCCGATCTCCGGCGCGCGGACCAGAGCTTCGGACAGTTCTCCCCCGCTGCCGCTGACGAGGGTGACGGGGATCCCTTCGCGGGCGGCGAGCGCGCAGGCCAGGGTGAGACAGGCGACGCCGCCATCGGTCGGGGTCTTGGCGATGACCGCGTTGCCCGCGAGTGCCTGTACCAACACTGCGTGAACGAGCACGCTCATCGGGTAGTTCCAGCTCGCGATGTTGGATACCGGACCGTCCAGCGGGGTCCGGCCCTCGACCATGGGCTCGATGCCGTCGACGTACCAGCGCACGCCGTCGATGGCCCGGTCGACATCGGCCTGGGCGAGTCGCCAGGGCTTGCCGATCTCCCAGACGAGGAGAAGCGCGAGGAGTTCGCGGTGTTCGGCGAGAGCGTCCAGTGTGGCGGCGACGCGGGCGCGCCGTTCCTCCAACGGGACGTGTCGCCAGGCCCGGTGCTGTTCGAGCGAGGCGCGTACGGCCTGCTGGGCGGTGGCGGCGTCGAGGCGCGGCGGGCCCGCGATGGGGCTGCCGTCGACGGGTGAGGTGGCCGGCAGGGTCCGGCCGTCCGCCTGCCAGGTCCCGTTCCACAGGTTCAGGACGCGGTCGTCGCGGAAGGCCTCGGGCGCGACGGCGATACAGCGTCGCCAGGCGTCGGCCCAGGCCGTACCGGCTTTGAGGACGAGGGGGCTGTTGAGGGTGGGTGCCATTCGAGGGTCTCCGCTCACGGTGCACAGTCGGGGAGGGAGGTACATGGCTCGTGGCGGGGCGCTGAGTTCGTGCCCCGCGGGTGTGTGCTGGGGGACGGTAGTGCAGTCAGGGCCGCTCACCTATGAGTGACATCACGCCCCCAGCTGGTTGAGAACGAGGCGGGCCGTTTCTGTCGGTGTGGCGCCGACCCGCACTCCGGCGGCTTCCAGCGCCTCCTGCTTCGCGCGTGCGGTGCCGGACGAGCCCGAGACGATGGCGCCCGCGTGCCCCATGGTCTTGCCCTCGGGGGCGGTGAAACCGGCGATGTAGGCGACGACGGGTTTGGTGACGGACTGCTGGATGTAGGCGGCGGCGCGTTCCTCCGCGTCGCCGCCGATCTCGCCGATGAGGACGATGAGTTCGGTCTCGGGGTCGTCCTCGAAGGCGGCGAGGCAGTCGATGTGCGTGGTGCCGACGACGGGGTCGCCGCCGATGCCGACGCAGGTCGAGAACCCGATGTCCCGTAGTTCGTACATGAGTTGGTAGGTGAGCGTGCCGGACTTGGACACCAGGCCGACGCGCCCGGGTTTGGTGATGTCGGCGGGAATGATGCCCGCGTTGGCCTGCCCGGGGGTGATGAGACCCGGGCAGTTGGGGCCGATGACGCGCGTGCCGCGCTCCTTGGCGTACGCGTGGAAGGTGACGGCGTCGTGCACCGGAATGCCTTCCGTGATGACGACGGCGAGACCGATCCCGGCGTCGGCGGCCTCGGCGACCGCCGCCTTGGAGAAGGCGGGCGGCACGAAGACGACGGTGACGTCGGCGCCGGTGGCCTCGATGCCGTCGCGGACCGAGCCGAAGACGGGCACGGCACGGTCGTCGAAGTCGACGTTGCGGCCGGCCTTGCGGGGGTTGACGCCGCCGACGACGTTCGTGCCCGCCGCGAGCATGCGGCGGGTGTGCTTCATGCCCTCGGCGCCGGTCATGCCCTGGACGAGGACCTTGCTCTCCTTGGTGAGGTAGATCGCCATGTCCCGGCTCCTTAGGCTGCGTTGGTGTGGCCTGCGAGGTCGGCGGCGCGGCGTGCGGCGCCGTCCATGGTGGTGGCCTGCTGGATGAGAGGGTGTGCGCGTTCGTCGAGGATGGCGCGGCCTCGTACGGCGTTGTTGCCGTCGAGGCGGACGACGAGCGGCTTGGTCAGCTGGACGGATTCAAGGGCCTGCACGATGCCGTCGGCGACGGCGTCGCAGGCCGTGATGCCGCCGAAGACGTTGACGAAGACGGACTTGACGGCGGGGTCGGAGAGGATGACGGAGAGGCCGTCGGCCATGATCCGGGCGGAGGCGCCGCCTCCGATGTCGAGGAAGTTCGCGGGGCGCGCTCCGCAGCCCGCGACCACGTCGAGGGTGGACATGACGAGGCCCGCGCCGTTGCCGATGATGCCGACCTCGCCGTCGAGCTTCACGTAGTTGAGGCCCTTGGAAGCGGCCCTCGACTCCAGCGGGTCGTCGTGCGCGGAGTCGTCGGAGCCCCAGCGCGCCTGCCGGAAGCGGGCGTTGTCGTCCAGGGTGACCTTGCCGTCGAGGGCGAGGATCTCTCCCTGGGCGGTACGGACGAGGGGGTTCACCTCGACGAGTAGCGCGTCCTCACGGACCAGTACCTGCCACAGCTTGACGAGTACGTCGGCCGCGGCTTCGGGCAGTCCCGCCGCGGCGGCGATCTCGGCTGCTTTCGCCTGGTCCACTCCCTCCCCCGGATCGATCTCCACGCGCGCGACGGCCTCCGGGCGGCTCGCCGCCACCTCCTCGATGTCCACGCCGCCCTCGGCGGAGGCGATCGCGAGAAAGCGTCCTGCCGCGCGGTCCAGGACGTACGAGACGTAGAACTCGCTGTCGATCTCGACGGGTTGGGCCACCATCACCTTGTGCACGGTGTGGCCCTTGATGTCCATGCCGAGGATCTGGCGTGCCGTGATCTCGGCCGCCGCCGGGTCGGCTGCGATCTTGACGCCGCCCGCCTTGCCGCGGCCTCCGGTCTTCACCTGTGCCTTGACGACGACGCGGCCGCCCATCCGCTCGGCGCCCTCGCGTGCCTCCTTCGCCGTGTCGGCGACCTCTGCTTGCGGCACCAAGATGCCGTATTCCTCGAAGAGTTCCCTTGCCTGGTGCTCGAACAGGTCCATTCCGGCTCCTGACCGCTGTGTCGGTCCGGGGAGCGACCCCCGGACCCCCGAAAAGTGCCGCACGCCCCCTGGACACCACCCACCGGATGCGGGATAACAAGTTTCATACAGTATTCGTCGACTGTATGCAATCTACCGCGAGAGCACCTCCGAGCAGCGTGTGAGCGCTCCAACTCCCCTACGAAGGGACAGGACTTCGCCATGCCCGACGGCAGCAGCGACACGAACCAAACCCACATCTCCGGTGGGCATCTGGTCGCCAAGGCACTCAAAGCAGAAGGTGTGGAGGTCATCTACACCTTGTGCGGCGGCCACATCATCGACATCTACGACGGCTGCGTCGACGAGGGGATCGAGGTCGTCGACGTACGCCACGAGCAGGTCGCCGCCCACGCGGCCGACGGCTACGCACGCCTCACCGGAAAGCCGGGATGCGCCGTGGTGACGGCTGGCCCCGGCACCACGGACGCCGTCACGGGCGTCGCGAACGCCTTCCGGGCGGAGTCCCCCATGCTCCTTATCGGCGGCCAGGGGGCACACACCCAGCACAAGATGGGGTCACTACAGGACCTCCCGCACGTCGACATGATGACGCCCATCACCAAGTTCGCAGCGACCGTGCCGGACACGGCGCGCGCGGCCGACATGGTGTCCATGGCGTTCCGCGAGTGCTACCACGGTGCTCCGGGTCCTTCCTTCCTGGAGATACCGCGCGATGTGCTCGACGCCAAGGTGCCCGTGGACAAGGCGCGAGTGCCGCAGGCCGGCCAGTACCGCGCCTCCACCCGCTCGGCCGGCGACCCCGAGGCCATCGAGAAGCTCGCCGATCTGCTCGTGCACGCCGAGAAGCCCGCGATCCTGCTCGGCAGCCAGGTGTGGACGACACGGGGGACGGCGTCCGCCATCGAGCTCGTGCGGACCCTGAACGTGCCCGCCTACATGAACGGCGCGGGGCGCGGCACCCTGCCGCCCGGCGACCCGCACCACTACCAGCTGTCGCGGCGGTACGCCTTCTCCAACGCCGACCTCATCGTCATCGTGGGGACGCCCTTCGACTTCCGCATGGGCTACGGCAAGCGGCTCTCCCCGGACGCCACGGTCGTGCAGATCGACCTCGACTACCGCACCGTCGGCAAGAACAGGGACATCGACCTGGGCATCGTCGGTGACGCGGGGCTGATCCTGAAGTCGGTGACCGAAGCCGCGTCCGGTCGCCTCAACGGAGGTGCGTCCAAGCGCAAGGAGTGGCTCGACGAGCTGCGGGCCGCCGAGCAGACGGCGATCGAGAAGCGGCTGCCGAGCCTGAAGTCGGATGCCTCGCCGATCCATCCGTACCGCCTCGTCAGCGAGATCAACGACTTCCTTACCGAAGACTCCATCTACATCGGTGACGGCGGCGACATCGTCACCTTCTCCGGTCAGGTCGTGCAGCCCAAGTCGCCGGGCCACTGGATGGACCCGGGCCCGCTCGGCACGCTCGGCGTCGGCATCCCCTTCGTGCTCGCCGCCAAGCAGGCACGCCCCGACAAGGAGGTGGTGGCCCTCTTCGGAGACGGTGCCTTCTCGCTGACCGGATGGGACTTCGAGACGCTCGTCCGCTACAACCTGCCCTTCGTCGGAATCGTCGGCAACAACTCCTCGATGAACCAGATCCGTTACGGCCAGAAGGCCAAGTACGGCGAGGAACGCGAGCGGGTCGGCAACACCCTCGGAGACGTCCACTACGACAAGTTCGCCCAGATGCTGGGCGGCTACGGCGAAGAGGTCCGCGACCCCGCCGACATCGGCCCCGCGCTGCAGCGGGCGCGCGAGTCGGGCAAGCCCTCGCTGATCAACGTATGGGTCGATCCGGACGCGTACGCCCCCGGAACCATGAACCAGACCATGTACAAGTGAGGAGCCCGCGCGATGACGACCAAGGCTCTTGAGGGCGTACGCGTCCTCGACATGACACACGTCCAGTCCGGGCCATCCGCCACCCAGCTCCTTGCGTGGCTCGGCGCGGACGTGGTGAAGCTCGAGGCGCCCTCCGGGGACATCACGCGCAAGCAGCTGCGTGATCTCCCGGACGTCGACTCGCTCTACTTCACGATGCTCAACTGCAACAAGCGGAGCATCACCCTCAACACCAAGACCGAGCGCGGCAAGGAGCTCCTCACGGAGCTCATCCGGCGCTCCGACGTGATGGTCGAGAACTTCGGCCCGGGCGCCGTGGACCGCATGGGCTTCACCTGGGAACGCATCCAGGAGATCAACCCGCGCATCGTCTACGCCTCGATCAAGGGCTTCGGAGAGGGCCCCTACACCAAGTTCAAGGCCTACGAAGTGGTCGCCCAGGCCATGGGCGGCTCCATGTCGACCACGGGCTTCGAGGACGGTCCGCCGCTCGCCACGGGCGCCCAGATCGGTGACTCCGGGACCGGCATCCATGCCGTCGCCGGCATTCTCGCCGCCCTCTTCCAGAGGGAGAACACCGGTCGCGGTCAGCGCGTGAACGTGGCCATGCAGCACGCGGTGCTCAACCTGTGCCGGGTCAAGCTGCGCGATCAGCAACGCCTGGCACACGGGCCGCTGGCCGAGTACCCGAACGAGGACTTCGGGGACGAGGTGCCACGCTCGGGCAACGCGAGCGGCGGCGGGCAGCCCGGCTGGGCGGTCAAGTGCGCTCCTGGAGGGCCCAACGACTACGTGTACGTGATCGTGCAGCCCGTGGGCTGGCAGCCGCTCACCGAGCTCATCGGGCGCCCTGAGCTCGCCGAGGACCCCGAATGGGCGTCTCCGGAGGCGCGGCTCCCCAAGCTCGGCAAGATGTTCCAGCTCATCGAGGAGTGGTCATCCACGCTCCCCAAGTGGGACGTCCTGGAGCGCCTCAACGCCCACAACATCCCGTGCGGACCGATCCTCTCCACCAAGGAGATCATCGAGGACGCCTCGCTGGCCGCGAACGAGATGGTCGTCGAGGTCGCGCACCCGCAGCGCGGCTCCTTCACCACGGTCGGCTCGCCGCTGAAGCTGTCGGACTCCCCCGTGAACGTGGTCAGTTCGCCGCTGCTCGGCGAGCACAACGCGGAGGTCTTCGTCGGTGAGCTCGGCCTCGGTGACGAGGAACTGCGCCTGCTCAAGTCGAACGGAGTGATCTGATTGATGGCCGAAGACCGCGCACTGAGAGTGCGGGCGCTCCTCGACACCGTGCGCGCCGAGGGACGTACGTCGCTGACGGCGCCGGAAGGCAAGATCCTCGCCGACGCGTACGGGATCGCCGTGCCGGGCGAGGAGCTGGCGACGGACGTGGACGAGGCGGTGGCGCACGCGGCCCGCTTCGAAGGGCCCGTCGTCATGAAGATCGTCTCCCCCGACATCCTGCACAAGACCGACGCGGGCGGCGTCATCGTCGGGGTGGAGGGCGCCGCCGACGTGCGGGCCGCCTTCTGCGAGATCGTCAAGAACGCGCGTGAGTACGCACCCAAGGCCCGCATCGAGGGTGTGCAGGTGCAGGAGCTGCTGCCCTCCGGCCAGGAGGTGATCGTCGGGGCGGTGACCGATCCGACGTTCGGGAAGGTCGTCGCCTTCGGCCTTGGCGGCGTACTCGTCGAGGTCCTCAAGGACGTCACGTTCCGCCTCGCGCCGGTCGACGCGGACGAGGCCGCCTCGATGCTCGACTCGATCCGCGCCGCCGAGATCCTGCGCGGCGTGCGGGGCGCCCCCGCGGTGGACCGGTGGGCTGTCGCCGAGCAGATACGCCGGGTGTCCCAGCTGGTCACCGACTTCCCGGAGATCGCAGAGGTGGACCTCAACCCGGTGATCGCCACTCCGGAGGGGGCGATCGCCGCGGACATCCGCGTCATCCTCGCCGAAGGGGTTCCCAAGCAGCGGCGCAGGTACACGCGCGAGGAGATGCTCACGTCGATGCGGCGGCTGATGGAGCCCCGCTCCGTCGCCGTGATCGGCGCGTCCAACGAGCAGGGCAAGATCGGCAATTCGGTGATGCGCAACCTCATCGACGGCGGCTTCTCCGGAGAGATCCATCCGGTGAACCCCAAGGCCGATGACATCTTGGGCCGCAAGGCGTACAAGAGTGTCACGGACGTTCCCGGCGAGGTGGATGTGGCGGTCTTCGCGATCCCCGCAAAGTTCGTGGCGTCGGCCTTGGAGGAGGTGGGTCGCAAGGGCATCCCCAACGCTGTCCTGATCCCCTCCGGGTTCGCCGAGACCGGTGAACAGGCCCTCCAGGACGAGATCGTGGAGATCGGCGAGCGTCATGGGGTGCGGCTGCTCGGCCCGAACATCTACGGCTACTACTCGACGTGGCAGAACCTGTGCGCCACGTTCTGCACGCCGTACGACGTCAAGGGCGGGGTCGCCCTGACCAGTCAGTCCGGTGGCATCGGGATGGCCATCCTCGGTTTCGCGCGCACTACGAAGACGGGCGTTTCGGCGATCGTCGGGCTCGGCAACAAGTCGGACCTGGACGAGGACGATCTCCTCACGTGGTTCGGCGAGGACCCCAACACCAAGTGCATCGCCATGCACTTGGAGGACCTCAAGGACGGCCGCGCCTTCGTGGAGGCCGCGCGGGCGACCGTCCCGAAGAAGCCGGTCGTGGTCCTGAAGGCCGGACGCACGGCCGCGGGGGCCAAGGCCGCCGGATCGCACACGGGCGCCCTGGCGGGCGATGACGCCGTGTACGACGACATCCTCAGGCAGGCGGGCGTCATCAGGGCCCCTGGGCTCAACGAGATGCTGGAGT
Organism: Streptomyces sp. NPDC048436; assembly: GCF_043200355.1. NCBI lineage: Bacteria > Bacillati > Actinomycetota > Actinomycetes > Kitasatosporales > Streptomycetaceae > Streptomyces > Streptomyces sp. NPDC048436. The sequence goes on along the minus strand of NZ_JBICXP010000003.1, from coordinate 563,070 downwards.
ACGCGCGCGCGTTGCCGGTGCTTCCCACCCCGCAGGGCGACAACATCGTGATCATCACGGGCGCGGGCGGATCCGGTGTGCTGCTCTCCGACGCGGTGACCGACAACGGGCTGCGGCTGATGGAGATCCCCGACGACCTGGATGCGTCCTTCCGGGCGTTCATCCCGCCCTTCGGGGCGGCGGGCAACCCCGTCGACATCACCGGGGGCGAGCCCCCGTCGACGTACGAGGCGACGATCAGGCTCGGCTTGGAGGACCCGCGCATTCACGCGCTCGTCCTGGGCTACTGGCACACCATCGTCACCCCTCCCATGGTCTTCGCCGAACTGACGGCCCGCGTGGTCGCGGAGTTCCGTGAGCGCGGCATCGAGAAGCCCGTCGTGGCGTCGCTCGCAGGCGATGTCGAGGTGGAGGAGGCCTGCCAGTACCTCTTCGAGCGGGGCGTCGTGGCGTACCCGTACACGACGGAGAAGCCGGTGGCCGCGCTCGGCGCGAAGTACCGGTGGGCCCGGGCGGCCGGTCTGTTGGGAGGGCGGTCGATGACGTGACCGGTGTTGGGGCCGGCCTGCGGTGCGCGTCGGCCAGCCCCGGGACCCGTGCGCACACGAAAGGAATTGGACAGGGGGCGCTGGCCAGGATCTTTTCGACGCAAGGGGTGCTGAAGCGACATGACGACAACTGACATTCCCACAGCCGTCCCGTACAGGGAGGTGACGGACGCCAACGGCCGGATGTACCGGGTCGGCGAGACCGATATCGACATCATGGGCCGGAAGCGCAAGTGGATGGTCATCCTGCCGTGGGTCGGCATGATGGGCATCAGCTCGGCCGAGTACGCGTTCGCGTCGGCCGAGGACACCCTGCACACCGCGCATTCCTGGGGCGACACCCACATCTTCTGGATGCTGGGAGTCTGGGTCTTCTTCCAGGCCGCGGTGGCCTTCCCGGCGGGCAAACTGCGCGAGAGCGGCAGGCTTCCGGCGCGCTGGGCGATGATGTGCGGCGCTGTCGGCACGCTGCTGGGCTATCTGTCACTGGCGTTCGCGCCACATGTCGTCGTCGCCTATATCGGCTTCGGCATGTTCAGCGGTATGGGCGCCGGCATGGTGTACGCGACCTGCGTGAACATGGTCGGCAAGTGGTATCCCGAACGAAAGGGAGGAAAGACCGGATTCGTCAACGGCGGATTCGCCTACGGCTCGGTGCCGTTCGTGTTCATCTTCACCGGGTTCATGGACCTGACGAACTTCCGCTGGGTCCTTGTGAGCGTCGGCCTCTTCCTCGCGGCGATGGTCGCCGTGGCGGGCTACTTCTTCCAGGACCCGCCGAAGAACTGGTGGCCGGCCGATGTGGACCCGCTGCGGCCGCCGGACGACCCGCGTGCGCGGCGCGCGATGGCGATGAACCCGCCCGCCGTGCGGCAGTACACGCCCAAGGAGGCGTGGCAGACCGGCCGGGTCGCGCTGATGTGGTTCTGCCTGCTGTGCACATCGGGCGTGAACATCTTCGGCATCGCGTTCCAGGTGGACATCGGCAAGGAAGCCGGATTCGCGGGCGGAATCGTCGCCACAGCCATGTCGATGAAGGCCATCGTCAACGGCACGGGCCGAGGCGTCATCGGCTGGCTCTCGGACCTCTACGGGCGCAAACGCTGCCTGATCTTCGTCTGTATCATCCTCGGCCTTTCGCAGTACGGAATTCTGTGGGCCGCGGACATGAAAAACCTCCCGCTGTTCCTGATCTTCTCCAGCATCTCCGGATTCGGAGGCGGCGCCATCTTCCCGATGTTCGCGGCGATGACGGCGGACTACTTCGGCGAGAACAACAACGCCTCCAATTACGGCCTGGTCTACAGCTCCAAGCTGGTCTCCGGGCTCCTCGGCTCCGGTATGGGCGCCGTGGTGGTGAGCAATTGGGGCCACACCGGAGCATTCACATTGGCCGGGTCCATATCCCTGTTCGCCGGCTTCATCGCGCTCTTCCTTTCCCAACCGGGAAGGCCGAGCTCCAAGGGCGTAAAACCCAATCCGCAACCCCTCGGTGAGGAGATGGCCTGATATGACGGCGGAGCCCATCGCCACAGACAACAAGGCGCCGGAGGCCGGCACCCCGTACCGCGAGATCACCGACGAGCACGGCCGCGTCTACCGCGTGGGCGAGACGGACCGGGACATCCTCGGCCATTCCCGCAAGATCATGGTGTACCTGCCGTGGATCGCGATGATGGCCATCAGCGTCTTCGAGTACGCGTTCGGCTCGGCGGAGGACACGCTGTCCCACGCCCACGGCTGGACGCAGTCCAACACCTTCTGGATTCTGAGCGTCTGGGTCTTCTTCCAGGCGGGCATAGCGTTCCCGGCCGGATGGATGCGCGAGAAGGGCATCCTGACGGCGCGCAACGCCATGTACATCGGGTCGTTCATGTGCATGATCGGATTCCTCGCCCTGTCGCACCTGAACAACGTATGGCTCGCGATCATCGGGTTCGGTGTCATCGGCGGCGTGGGTTCCGGCTTCGTCTACGCGACCTGCATCAACATGGTCGCCAAATGGTTCCCCGAACGCCGTGGCGCCAAGACGGGGTTCGTCAACGGCGGATTCGCCTACGGCTCACTTCCGTTCATCTTCATCTTCAACTACGCCTTCGACACGGGCAATTACCACCGCGTCCTCGACCTGATCGGCGCGTACATCCTGGTCGTCGTCCTGGCCTGCGCCTTCTTCTTCAAGGACCCGCCGAAGAACTGGTGGCCCTCCGACATCGATCCGCTGGAGAAGTCGGGCGCCTCCAAGGACACGGCGAGTCTCGCCAAGAACCCGCCCGCCGTACGTCAGTTCACACCGTCGGAGGCCATCAGGACGGGCATGCTGCCCCTGATGTGGTTCACCCTCGTCATGACCGCGGGTGTGTCCATCTTCGGGATCTCCTTCCAGGTGGACTTCGCCAAGGAGGTGGGGTTCGGACCGCTGGTCGCCGCGACCTCGATGGGGCTCATGGCCGTCATCAACGGCATCGGCCGCGGGGTGGTCGGCTGGCTCTCCGACATCTGGGGCCGCAAGGCGACCCTGGTGTTCGTGATCCTGGTCCTCGGGCTCTCACAGTTCGGTGTGATCTGGGCGGGCTCCATCCACAGCGAGTGGCTGTTCCTGGTCTTCGCGTTCCTCTCGGGATTCGGCGGCGGTGCGTTCTACCCGATGTTCGCGGCGCTGACCCCGGACTACTTCGGGGAGAACTACAACGCCACCAACTACGGGCTCGTCTACAGCGGCAAGCTGATCAGCGGCCTGTTCGGCGGCGGGCTCGGCTCGATGGTGGTGGCCGCGTGGGGCTACAACGGCGCGTACGCGCTCGCGGGCGGCATCTCCATGCTTGCCGCGGCCGTCGCACTGCTTCTCCGCCAGCCGGGCCGCGAGAGGGCGTCGGCGACCGCGTGACCCTGGGTACGACACACAGCTCTCGCCGCGCGGAAGCCGCGCGGCGAGAGCTGTGCGTGCGGGTGCTTCAGCGCTTCTTGTGGAGGGCCGCCAGGTTGTCGTAGCCGATCTTCGCGAACTTCAGGGACTGGCCCAGATTGGTGCTACTTGGCGCGTTGTCCTGCTCGACCATGGGGTTGTGGTAGTTCTTCTCGCCCACACGGCTGAAGAAGGTGCGGTAGTCGATGACACCTTCACCGAAGGCCACCATGTCGTAGCCCTGGCCGCTCGTGTCGTTGCGGGTGCCGTCCTTGGCGTGGAACAGCGGGTAGCGCTTGTTGTTGCGGCTGACGAGCCCGGCCGGATCGAAGACCTTCTCCCGCTGGGAGCCGTCGTGCGCGGTGTATGTGTGGAACTTGTACTGCGCGACGTGCGCCCAGAAGATGTCCATCTCCAGCCAGACCGTCCTCGGATCGGTGGCCTTGAGGAAATACTCCAGCTTGCGGATGCCGGAACTGCGCGTCGGACGGCCCTGCGCGTCGAGCGGACCGCCGTCGAGCAGGAAGCCGTACGCCGCGTCGTGGTTGTGGGTGTAGAGCTTGATGCCGGCCTTGCGCGCTATGTCGCCCATGGCGTTCCACTTGTCGGCGGCGACGTCCCAGTCCGCCTTGTACGAGCTGTTGGTGGGGTCGCCGCCGGTGCCCATGTGGTCCATGCCGAGGATGTTGGCGATCTCCAGGTGCTTCTTGAACGTGTCGAGGTCGGGCTGCGAGAGCGGCCATGACCCCGGGATGAAGCCGTGGTTGCCCTGGGCACGCAGGCCGTACTCGTCGAGCCAGGAACGCAGCAGTTTGGCACCCTCGACGGACTCGAGGTTGGCCCCGCCGGGGGCGTTGGCGTGCTGGCCGTAGCCCGCGAACTCGACCTGCTTGTAGCCGTAGCGGGACAGCTCCTTGAACACCTCGCGGAAGCCGGAGGGCAGGGTGGTGGCGAGCGGGTCGCGGCCGGTCGCGTCACGCACCGTGTACAGGATGATCCCCCGCTTCTTCGCGGGCACCAGCTCGCGGCCGTGACCGTGGTCATGGCCGCCCTCCGTCCGCGACTGGGCGAAGGACGGTGCGGCGCCGAACACGGGCGCGGCGACCGCGCCCGCCGCGACGGCGGTGCACGTGGTGAGGAAGCGGCGGCGGTCGATGCCGAGACGCTGTCTGAGGGCCTCGTCGGCGGGAGTGTCGTGGAAGTCGGTCACGGGTGCCTCTCTTGGGCTCTTCGACGTGCGGGGCGGACGCCACTGGCGCGTTGTCAGTGACGCGTGTTTCACTTTCTGTAACTGCTCCTGACCGGGCGGGTGGTGGGGCGAGGTGTGCCTCAGCCCAGGCCGGCCAGGTCCAGGAGGAGGGATTTCACTGCGGTGGCCGGGATCCGGCCGGGAAGCGCGTGGGGGGTGGAGCTGATGATGAGCGGACCGTCGTCGTCGCTCGTGGGGAGGCGGCCGTGGCTGCCTCGAATAGGTGAGGGGTCGAGGGGCACGACCGCCATGCGGTAGCGCATGCCGAGCTTCTTGCGGGCCAGGGCGCCCGCGGCCTTGACGCGGACGTAGGGGTCCTCGGGGTCCATGAAGAGCTCGACCGGGTCGTAGCCGGGTTTGCGGTGGATCTCGACGAGCTGCGCGAAGTCGGGCGCGCGGGCGTCGTCGAGCCAGTAGTAGTACGTGAACCAGGCGTCCGGCTCGGCGACGGCGACGAGTTCGCCGGAGCGCGGGTGGTCCAGGTGGTTGGCCTTCTTGCCCTCGTCGTCGAGGAGTTGCTCGATTCCGGGCAGGTCGGCGAGTGCCTGGCGGGTGACTTCCATGTCTTCGGGTCTGCGGACGTAGATGTGGGCGATCTGGTGGTCCGCGACGGCGAAGGCACGGGATGTCATCGGGTCGAGGTACTCCATGCCGTCCTGCGTGTGCACTTCGAGCAGGCCTGCGCGGCGCAGGGCGCGGTTGATGTCCACGGGCCGGTCCACGCGGGTGATGCCGTACTCGGACAGCGCGACGACGGTGCGGCCCTCGGCCTTGGCGTCGTCGAGGAGGGGGGCGATGGTCGCGTCGAGTTCTGCGGCGGCCTGGTGGGAGCGCGGGTCGTCGGGGCCGAAGCGCTGCAGGTCGTAGTCGAGGTGAGGGAGGTAGCTCAGGGCCAGGTCGGGGTGGCGGGTGTTGATGATGTGGCGCGTGGCGTCGACGATCCAGCGGCTGGAGACGATGTCGGCGCCGGGGCCCCAGAAGTGGAAGAGGGGGAACGTACCGAATTTCTCGGTGAGTTCGTCGTGCAGGGCCGGGGGCCGGGTGTAGCAGTCGGGTTCCTTGCGGCCGTCGGCGTAGTAGACGGGACGGGGGGTGATGGTGATGTCGGTGTCGGCGCCCATGGCGTACCACCAGCAGATATTGGCCACGGTGTAGCCGGGGTGTGCGCGACGGGCGGCGTCCCACAGCTTGTCGCCCGCGACCAGACCGTTGTGCTGGCGCCACAGGAGTACGTCGCCGAGCTCGCGGAAGTACCAGCCGTTGGCGACGATGCCGTGTTCGGCGGGGGTGGTGCCGGTGAGGAAGGTGGACTGGGCGGCGCAGGTCACGGCGGGCAGGACGGTGCCGAGCGTGGCCTGGGAGCCGGAGCTGCCCAGGGACTTGAGGTGCGGCATGTGGTCGAGGAGACGGGGGGTGAGGCCGACGACGTCCAGGACGAGGAGAGGGGTGGGGCTCATGGGAGTTCCTTCAGGCCGAGGTCTGTCAGGAGATCGCGGGCGAGGGTGAGTTCGGCGGCGATTCCGTCGGCGAGCTGGGGGCGGGAGCGTGGGCGCAGGGCGGGCGGCAGCGCCTGCCAGGTGTAGGTCTCGACCTCGAGGTGGCGGGTGCGGGGACGGGCGCCGCCGACCAGCTCGGCGAGGGTGTCCTTGAGTACGGGAAGGGTGGAGGTGAGGGGCGGCGCGGGAGCGGCGTGCAGGGGGACGTGGAAGTGGGCGCGCCAGGGGGCCGTCTCGGGCAGGACGTCGCCGGTGAGGGATTCCCCGAGGTCGTCGGTGCCGAGCAGTCCGGTGGCAGTCCGGGTGCGGGTCTGGTGCAGGAAGCGGGGTTCGTCGAAGGCGGCGAGGGCCTCGCGGACTCCGGGGAGATGGGGGTGTTCGGCGTGCAGGGCGGCGGAGAGCTGGGACTTGACGATGGGGATGCCCGCGGCGGCGAGCGCGTCGAGCGCGGTGTGCGGGTCCTCGAAGGAGGTGGCGAGGTGGCAGGTGTCGACGCAGACACCGATGCGGTCGTGGCCGATCGCGGTGAGGGGGGCGATCGCGTCGCCCGTGGTCTCCACGGTGCAGCCCGGCTCCGGTTCGAGGCCGACGCGGATCGACTTGCCGGTCAACTCCGCAAGGGCGTCGAGGCGTTGGGCGAGGGCGGTGAGGGCGGCGCGGGCGGCTTCGGCTCGGGCGGCGTCGAAGGGGGTGCGCCAGGCCAGGGGAAGAGTGGAGATGGTGCCTTCGGTGACGTCGTCGGGGAGGAGAGCCGCGAGCAGACGGGCCAGGTCGGTCGTGTGGGAGAGGCGCTCGGGGTCGGTCCAGTCCGGCTTGTACACGCGGTACTTGACCTCTTCGGCGCCGAACCCTTCATAGGGAAAGCCGTTGAGGGTGACGACTTCGAGGCCACGCCGGTCCAGTTCGGTACGGAGTCCGCGCAGTGCGGCCGGGTCGGTGACCAGGGCGTGCGCGGCGTCCTTGGCGAGCCACAGGCCGATGCCGAGGCGGTCCCTGCCGAGCCGCTTGCGTACGGGTTCGCAGTGGTCGCGGAGTTGCGCGAGGACGCCGTCGAGGGTCTCGGCGGGGTGGACGTTCGTGCAGTACGCGAGGTGGACGACGCTGCCGTCGGGGTGCCGGAAGCGCATGGCTCACGCCCCGCCGCGGAGGATGGAGTTGCCCTCGTGGGTGGCTTCGGTGTCCGTGACGTCGAGGGCGAGGCGGCCACTGAGTCCGTAGAAGGCGACCGGGTTGCGCCACAGCACCAGGTCGACGTCGTCCTCACTGAACCCGGACCGCAGCATGGCGTCGGCGACCTTGCGGGTCTTCAGCGGGTCGCTCTTGCCCCAGTCGGCGGCCGAGTTGACCAGGACGCGCTCGGTGCCGTGGTCGCGCAGGATGGCGACCATCCGGTCCTCGTCCATCTTGGTGTCGGGGTAGACGGAGAAGCCGAGCCAGCAGCCGCTGTCCTTGGCCTCCTTGACGGTGGTCTCGTTGAGGTGGTCGACGAGGACCCGGTCCAGGGGCAGCGCGGACTCCCGGACGACATCGAGGGTGCGGCGCAGGCCTGCGAGCTTGTCCCGGTGCGGTGTGTGGACGAGCGCGGGCAGTCCGTGGTCGGCGGCGAGCTGGAGCTGGGCGGTGAACGCGGCGTCCTCGGCGGGGGTCATGGAGTCATAGCCGATCTCGCCGACGGCGACGACGTTGTCCTTCATGAGATACCGGGGCAGCTCGTCGATGACCGGGGTGCAGCGGGGGTCGTTCGCCTCCTTCGGGTTGAGGGCCAGGGTGCAGTGGTGGGCGATGCCGTACTGGGCGGCGCGGAAGGGTTCCCAGCCGAGGAGGGAGTCGAAGTAGTCGAAGAAGGAGGCGGGGGAGGTGCGGGGCTGGCCAAGCCAGAACGCGGGCTCGACGACGGCGCGGACGCCTGCGGCGTACATGGCCTGGTAGTCGTCGGTCGTGCGGGACGTCATGTGGATGTGGGGGTCGAAGATGCGCATCAGGACTCCTGCTCCTCGCCGGTGGAAGGGGTCGCGGGGGCCGTGGGGGTCCCTGTGGCGGGGAGGGCCGCAGGGTCGGTCAGGGCCAGGACTCGGTGCAGATCGTCGGGGACGGGGCGGCCTGCGGCGGTGCGTTCGTCGGCGTAGTCGCCGAGCATGCGGGCGAGTTCGGCGTCGGCGCCTGCGCGGCGGTCCAGTTCGGCGACGGCCTCCACGGGGACGTCGGTGAACAGGCACTTGAGGACCGCGTGGCGCCAGGCGTGCGGGGCGAGGTGCCGGGCGGCGTACGGTCCGACGGCGGCGGCGACGAGCCGGGTGTCGTTGGTGCGCAGGGCGTCCTCGACCAGGGGCAGCGCCTCCGGTCCCTGGACCAGGTAGGGCAGGGCGTACAGGATGGCGCGGCGTTCGGCCGCGGTGCCTTGGGCGTAGACGCGGGCGAGGGCGGCCGGGTTCGCGCCGGCCGCGTGCAGGAGGAGTACGCGGGCGGCGTCGGCGTGGTCCTGGCCGCAGCGTCGTCCCGCCTCGGCGAAGCGCAACTCCCATACGGGGGGCGGCTTCTCTCCCTGCTGTCCGGGGTGGGAGGCGGCCTCCGCGGTGGCCTGGTCGAGCCAGGCGCGGGCGGCGCCGTCGAGGGCGGCTTCGAGGCGGGTGCGGAGGTCGGCGACGGCGGGCGCTTGGGTCACGGGGTTCCTCCTCTGGCGGCGGGGACGCGGATCGCCCCGTCCGCGGCCCTCTGCAGGAACTCGATGGACTGGGCGGCGAGTTGGGGGCCCGCGTGGGAGTGGCGGGGCAGTTCGACGACGGTGAGGCCTTCGTAGCCGGTGGAGGCCAGGGCTTCGAGTACGGGCGGGAAGTCGATCTCCCCGTCTCCGAAGGGGAGGTGTTCGTGGACGCCCCGGCGCATGTCCTCGATCTGGACGTGCCGTAGCCAGGGGGCGGCGGCGCGTACGCAGTCGGCGGGGGATTGCGGTTCGAGGCACTGGCAGTGGCCGATGTCGAGGGTCAGGCCCAGCGGCTCGGGGTCGCCCAGTGCGTGACGGAGCCGGTGGAAGTCGGCGAGGGTGGAGAGGAGGTGGCCGGGCTCGGGTTCGATGGCCAGTGGTACGGCGGCGCCGGACGCGGCGTCCAGTACGGGGCCGAGGGCTGCGGCGAGCCGCTGCCAGGCCATGTCGTCGGGGGTGCCTTCGGGGGTGATGCCGCTGAAGCAGTGCACGGCGTGGGCGCCCAGGTCAGCGGCGACCTGGACGGCCCGGGTCAGCAGGTCGACGCGGGCGGCGCGGGCTTGTGGGTCGGGGTCCAGGAGGGAGGGGCCGTGCTTGCGGCGCGGGTCGAGGACGTAGCGGGCGCCCGTCTCGATCGTGACGGTCAGTCCGCGCCGCTCCAGGCTGCGGGCCACGTGGCGGGTGCGGGCGGCGAGATCGGGGGCGAGGGGGTCGAGGTGCATGTGGTCGAGGGTGAGTCCGACGCCGGCGTAGCCGAGGTCGGCGAGGAGACCGAGGGCGTCGTCGAGCCGGAGGTCGGTCAGCCCGTTGGTGCCGTAGCCGAAGCGGAGGGGGTGCGAAGCTTCTGGCCGGGTGGCCGGCGGGTTCGTTGTCCTTGTCACGTGACGCTCACCTTTCGGCCGAACTTGCGGGCTGCTGGGGCCAAGGCGGCGGTCAGGAGGGCGGGGCCCAGGGAGCCCGCGCGGGCAGCGAGGGCGGCCTGGAGCGGGATCATGGCTCGGATGCCGCCGCCTACGGCTCGTTGGGTGAGCTGCGGTGAGGGGTTCAGTGCGGCGTGGAAGAGGGGGCGGGCCGCGGTGGCCGCGTAGGTGGCGGCGAGCGCGGCCTGGACGGCTCCGCGAGCGCCCGTCCGCCAGGCTGCCCTGCCAGTTGGGCGTCCCGCGGCGAGGCCTGACACGAGGCCGGTGCGCCACCCCGGGTTCAGGGAGCCCGGCGTCAGCTCGTCCCGAGTGGAGCCCGGCAGGCCGCGGGAGGATGCGGCTCCGCGACCCGCCGGGAGTTGAGAGGTGCCGAGGCCGGCTCCGGCGTGGGCGCCATTGTCGGTACCCCCGGTCCTGGCGAGCAGCTGCGCCAGCGCGATGGTCGCGGCGAGCGCGCCCAGCGGTGCCGCCGTGGAGCCGCCCTCTGCCTCGCGGCGCGAGACGGCGGTCACCGCGAGGGTGTGGGCGCCCAGCACGAGGGCGGTGGGCACCGCCGCGCGGAGGCCGGAGGCGGTCCCGGGGCAGGTAATCGCGGGCCCTCCGAAGCGAGCGCTCCCATCAGCCGCGGAGAGCCGCTCCCCCGCCCCGGACCACGTACCCGCCCGGAGCCTGAGCCCACGCCGCCCCACCAGGCCACCTCGCACTGCCCCGGCCCCGGCCCCGGCTGCGGCTGCGGCTGCGGCTGCGCCCGGCGACACTCCCGCCGGTCCCGCTGCCGTAGCCCCGGAGAGCCACTCCCTCACCCCGGACCACGTACCCGCCCGGAGCCTGAGCCCACGCCGCCCCGCCGGGCCGCGCGGCGCATCCGCGAACGTGCCCATCGCCCCCGTCGACGTAGCCGCCGCCCCCAGCAACAAGTCCAGGGAGCGGGCCGCTGCCATGGCTGCCGGGCCGGCCGGGGTGTGCTTCAGGCCCAGGTCGTACGCCCACACGGTTGCCGCCAAGGCGGTAGCCACCGTCAGGGCGGGTCGGCCCGCGCCCGCGGCCAGGGCCAGGCCTCCTGCTGTCAGAGCGGCGGCCGCGCCCAGTGCCACCGGCGGGGCGATGCGGCCGGAGGGCAGCGGACGGTGGGGGCGTTCGACCGCGTCGTCCGCTCGGTCCGCCCAGTCGTTGAGGGCCATGCCCGCTTCGTAGAGGGAGAGCGAGGCGGCGATGGCCAGGGCGGTGCGACGGTTCGGGCGCAGCCCCGTGGCCGCCGCGCCGGCGAGGGCGTCGCCGGGAACGGTGAACAGGGCGGAGACGCGCAGCAGTTCGGCCCAGTCACGGCCTGCGCCAAGCCGGACACCACCCCCACCAGAGGCCCGCCCCTCCCCCGCCCCCCTCATACCGAAGCCCCCCGCAACCGCCCCGCGAAGCCCAGCAAGGACTCGTACTGCTCTGCCAGAGCCGACGACGACCCGTCGTCCGGGTCCTTGAAGTAGAAGCCCAGTTCGCCCAACGGGCCACAGAGGCCGAGTTCGTGGGAGCGGGCCATCAGCCTTGCCAGGTCCAGGATCAGCGGTGCCGCAAGGGCCGAGTCGCAGCCCTGCCACGTCGTCTGGAGGACCATCCGCGCGCCGAGGAAACCGTCGAAGGCGATGTGGTCCCAGGCGGTCTTCCAGTCACCGAGTGACGGGACGTCGTCGATGTGGACCTCGCCCTCGGGTGCCGAGCCCAGCGTGTCCGCGAGGACGCGTTCCTTGCCCGCGTTCTTCGCCGCGGCCGCGGCCGGGTCGGCGAGGGCCGCGCCGTCGCCGCCGCCCAGGAGGTTCGTGCCGGACCAGGCCCGCACGGCCAGCGCGCGCTGGGCGAACATCGGGCCGAGGACCGAGCGCAGCAGGGTCTGGCCCGTCTTGCCGTCACGCCCCGCGTAGGGAAGCCCCGACGCGGCGGCCGCCGACGCGAGCGCCGGGTGGTGCAGGCCCACCGACGGGGTGAAGTTCACGTACGGGCAGCCCGCCCGCAGCGCCGCCGCCGCGTAGAGGGAGCTGGCCGGCAGTCTCCCCTCGCCCTCACCCGGCAGCGGCTCCGTCGAAGCCACGTTCACCACGACCGCCCGGGCAAGACCCCGGCGGCGTACGAAGTCCCGGAGGTCGGCGGCGAAGGACTCGATCAGTTCCTCGTCCGACCTGTCGTCACCCTCCCCCGCACGGGGGCCACCCGTGCGGATCTCCGCGTCCGCGGCGGCCAGTTCCGCGCCCACCGCCGAAGGGACGCCATGCGGGAGCACACCCCCGGCGGCCAGTTGCTCGGCCCGCTTGGGCAGCGGGCACTCCAGCACGTCGTGGCCGCCGAAGACCAGCGAAGACAACGTTGGCAGACCGCACTCCGCGAACGGCTCGGTCTCCGTGACCATGCCGGTCGGCGGGTGCAGACCCGCCGCCACGGCCGCGCACCCGGCGACAGCCGTCGTGGCGACCGACCCTCGCGCCCCGATCAGCCACACCCCGGTCGGCCCGCCACCCGAGGACTCGGATGAACCCGAAGAACCAGAAGAACCAGCGGAAGAAGAGTTGGACATGGCTGCCTCCTGTCGTACACGTCATACAGAGAAGAAAGACGGCGGGCGGAGGTCCGGCGTCCCCCGCCCGCCGTCGTCTAGCGGCCCACGCCAGAAGCGGCGGCGGAGGCCGGCAGGTCCTTCACCCGGATGTCACGGAAGGAGACCTGGTCATCGGCACCGTGGTTCTGGATGCCGATGTGGCCCTCCCGCAGGCTCCGAGCCGGATCCGTGTTGGTGAAGTCGTTGATCTTCACTCCGTTGAGATAGATCCGAAGGCGTTCGCCCTCGACCCGGAGCTCATAGGTGTTCCACTCCCCCGCCGGATTCAGCGCCTTGTCGCGCTTCGTCAAGTCGGCGGACTTGAAGCCGTAGACGGAGCCCGTTGTCTTCTCCGGGACGTCGGTGGCGTCGATCTGGATCTCATAGCCGTTGTTCACGGCCGACCAGGGGTCGTCGGAGGCCGGGAAGCCCACGAAGATCCCGGAGTTGTCGTCGCCGTCCATGCGCCAGTCCAGCTTGAGGGAGTAGGAGCCGAGCTCCTTCGCCCCGTACCAGAGCATGCCCATGCCGCCGACGGTCGTGAGCGTTCCGTCGTCCTCGTTCAGGGCGAAGGAACCGGGGCCCGCCTGCTTCCAGGCGTCCAGGGACTTGGCCGTACCGTCGAAGAGCGGTGTGTAGCCCTTCTCCGGACGGCAGTCGGCCTGCGCCGCCCCCGTCGCCCACCGGATCCCGCCGAGCAGGTGTGTCCGGTACGCGGGATCGGCGAACGACTCCTTGGTGTGACCGCTGCCCGTGTAGAAGGAGCGGCCCCCCTGGTAGTCCTGGCACCAGGCGATGGGGTGGTCGCCGGACATCGAGCCGCCGGTGTACGACGACTCGTCGAGCGAGGCCAGGACGTGGGCGCGGTCACGGGGATTGGAGCGGTAGTTGTACCACTCGTCGGTCCGTTCCCAGATCCCCGGCAGGTGCGCGGTGGACGGGTGCCCGTGGTCCTCGACCTCGACCTTCGCGGGCTGGATCGCGGGGTGCGACTGGAAGTACGCCCCCGCGAGCCCGCCGTAGAAGGGCCAGTCGTACTCGGTGTCGGCGGCGGCGTGCACGCCCACGTACCCGCCGCCCTTCTTGATGTAGCGCTCGAAGGCCGTCTGCTGGCCGGCGTTGAGGACGTCGCCGGTCGTGGACAGCCAGATCACGGCGTCGTACCGCGCGAGGTTCTTGGCCGTGAAGGCTCCGGCGTCCTCGGTCGCGTCGACGGCGAAACCGTTCGCCGCGCCGAGCTCCTTGATGGCCGCGATGCCCTCGGGAATCGAGTCGTGTCTGAAGCCCGCGGTCTTGGAGAAGACCAGGACCCTCTCGCCCGCGGCTGCCCTGCCGTCCGGCTTGGAGGCCGCGGGGCCCGACACGCAGCCGATGAGCAGTGCGGCCGCCGCGGTCGCGGTGGCGATCCGTGCGGATGCGCGCATGGTGACTCCTTCCTCAGCTCGTGGTGAAGCCTCAGCTCGTGGTGAAGGTGAAGTCGTCGAGCTCGTACAGCGCGCCGGAGCCCGCGCCCTTGAAGACCAGGAAGAGCGTCGTGGTCTTGCTGGGTGCCTTGGAGATGGCGGTGCTCACGTCCGTGTACGTCTCCCACGAACCGGTCGGCGCGACCTTGGCGGTGCCGAGGAGCCTGCCGGTGGCCGATCCGCTGCGCACCTGGAGCGTGCCGCCCGCGCCGGCCGACGCCACGCGCGCGGTCAGCTTGGTGGCGTTGCCCAGGATGTAGGGCTTGAAGGAGATCCAGTCGCCGTTGTTGATCTCGCCGACTGCCTTCCCGCCGTGCGCCGGGGTGTGGTTGACGATGGAGACGCCCTTGGAGCCGTCGTAGTGCTCGCCCTGGCGGTGCTTGGGCTGGACGACGTTCTGGTCGTGGGTGGTCAGCGCGGGCTGGCCGTTGGCGCCCTTGTCGGTGTACTCGGCGTCGAAGACCCCGAAGATGTTGGCGTTCGGGTCGTGCTCGCCGTCGGCCGACGTCTGGATGGTGCCTTCGCAGCCGTTGGCCGAGGTGACCGGGTGGCCGTGGCTGTCGTGCCCGAGGATGTGCGTGACCTTGACCTTGGAGCAGTCGATCGGGCCTGAGGCGCCGTCTTCGCGGTCGGTCACCGTCACCTTGAACGGCACCTTGTCGCCGAAGGTGAACATCTGCCCGTCACCCGGGAGTTCCAGGGTCACCTTGGGCGCGGTGTTGCCGACGGTGATGTGCGCGCTGGCCGAACCGGTGCGTCCTGTGGAGTCCTTGACGGTCACGGTCGCGGTGTAGACGCCGTTCTTCTTGTACGTGTACGAGGGGTTCTGCTGGGTCGACTTGCCGCCGTCGCCGAAGTCCCAGGCGTAGGTCAGCGTCCCGCCGTCGGCGTCCGTCGCCTTCGCGGTGAACTGCGTCCTGAGCGGGGTCTGGCCGCTGGTCACGGAGGCGCTCGCCTCGACGACCGGGGAGTGGCCGTCCGTGGCGTTCTCGATGCGGAAGAGTCCGGAGTTCTCGTCGCCGCCGAACCAGGCCGTGCCGTAGTCCAGGACGTAGAGCGCGCCATCGGGGCCGAACTCCATGTCCATCACCTGCGTGCCGGTCCACGGGAACGGGTTGATGGACTGCACCGCGCCGTCCGCGCCCTGCTCGATGCGCTTGATCCAGCGGCGCCCGAACTCACCGGCGAAGAAGTCACCGTCGTACGCCTCGGGGAACTTCACCGGGGAGGTGTTGGCGGCGTCGTAGCGGTAGACGGGGCCGCCCATCGGGGACTCGGAGCCGGAGCCGAGCTCGGGCACGGAGTCGTTGTCGTAGGGGATCCAGGCCTCCTGCGCGGGCGGCAGGTCCGTCAGGCCGGTGTTGTGCGGCGAGTCGTTCTTCGGGGCCGCGCAGTCGAAGGCGGAGCCGGAGGTCTGCGTCGCGAAGTCGTAGTCGACATAGGCGTCGTTCTTGCCGGTGCAGAAGGGCCAGCCGAAGTTGCCGGGCTTCGTCACCCGGGCGAACTCGACCTGGCCCGCGGGGCCGCGCTTGGGGTCGGCCGCGCCGGCGTCGGGTCCGTAGTCACCTACGTAGACGATGCCGGTCGGCTTGTCGACGCTCATGCGGAAGGGATTGCGGAAGCCCATCGCGTAGATCTCGGGGCGGGTCTTCTCGGTGCCCTTGGCGAAGAGGTTGCCGTCGGGGACCGTGTACGTCCCGTCGTCGGCGACCTTGACGCGGAGGATCTTGCCGCGCAGGTCGTTGGTGTTGCCCGCGCTGCGCCGGGCGTCGAACGCGGGGTTGCGGTTCGCGCGCTCGTCGATGGGCGTGAAGCCGTCCGAGGCGAAGGGGTTGGAGTCGTCGCCCGTCGACAGGTAGAGGTTGCCGTCCTTGTCGAAGTCGATGTCGCCGCCGACGTGGCAGCAGATGCCGCGGCTCGCGGGGACGTCGAGGACCTTCTTCTCGCTGGCGTTGTCGAGGGTGCCGTCGGCCTTCAGGACGAAGCGGGAGAGGCGGTTGACGCCGTCGAACTTCTTGAAGTCCTCGGCCGTGCCGTTCTCCGGGGCGTCGCCGGCCGGGGTGTCGAGTGGGGGCGCGTAGTAGAGGTAGATCGCGCGGTTCTCGGCGAAGTTGGGGTCGAGGCCGACGCCTTGGAGGCCTTCTTCGTCGTGCGAGTAAACCGGTATCTTTCCGGCGATCTTGGTGTTGCCCGCCGCGTCCGTGAGCCGGAGCTCGCCGTCGCGGGAGGTGTGCAGGACCGAGCGGTCGGGGAGCACGGTGAGCGTCATGGGCTCGCCCGTCTCGGCCTCGCCCTTGGCGAGGGTCACTTGCTGGAAGTCCTCGGCCGCGGCGGCGCTGCCCGCCGCCTTGTCCGCCTGCGTCCGGGCGGCGCGTACCGCCTCCGGGTCGGCGGCGTTCGCGGCGGGGGCGACAAGGGTAAGGCTGGCACCGGCCAGCAAGGTGCCGGTGAGAAGTGCGAGGGACTTGCGGAGTCTCAGGCGTTTCCTGTGCACGGGGTTCCTCCGGAAGGGGGACGGTCGTACGCGGGTGTGGTGCGAGGGCGCTGGGCGCCGGGGTGCGCCGTCACCCCGGAGAAGTTCATGGCCTGTACACATCAGGGACGGTAGCCACGTTCTTCCGTGACCGAAAGCCCTTGTGCCGTAACGGAGTTCGTCTTTTGCTTCAGGGTGGACAAAGTGGGTGCGGGCAGGGGAAACTCCCCCACCGCGCCCCTCCCCCTAACCAGGGGACCGCCCCTGAGTCAAACGCCGGACGGGCTAATTTCCGCCGAACGCCGCGTCGAACGACGCCGACGGAGGGTCGAAGTCGAACGCCTTCAGTCGCCGAAGCGCTTCCGGCGCCCCCTGGAGGCGGTCCATGCCCGCGTCCTCCCACTCCACCGAGACCGGTCCCTCGTACGCGATCGAGCGCAGCATGCGGAACACGTCCTCCCAGGGGACGTCCCCGTGGCCCGCCGACACGAAGTCCCAGCCGCGGCGCGGGTCGCCCCACGGAAGGTGCGAGCCGAGGCGGCCGTTGCGGCCGTTGAGGCGGCGCCTGGCCTCCTTGCAGTCCACGTGGTAGATCCGGTCCCGGAAGTCGTAGAGGAAGCCGACCGGGTCCAGGTCCTGCCACACGAAGTGCGAGGGGTCGAAGTTGAGGCCGAAGGCCGCGCGGTGGTCAACGGCCTCCAGAGCACGCTGCGTTGTCCAGTAGTCATAGGCGATCTCCGAGGGATGCACCTCGTGGGCGAAACGGACGCCCTGTACGTCGAAGACGTCGAGGATCGGGTTCCAGCGCTCGGCGAAGTCGTCGTATCCGCGCTCGATCATCGCGTCCGGCACGGGCGGGAACATCGCCACCAGATGCCAGATCGCGGAGCCCGTGAAGCCGATGACGGTGTCGACGCCGAAGGCCGCCGCCGCGCGTGCCGTGTCCTCGATCTCGCGGGCCGCCCGCTGCCGTACGCCCTCCGCCTCGCCGTCGCCCCAGATACGGGCGGGCAGGATCGCCTGGTGCCGCTCGTCGATGATCGCGTCGCAGACGGCCTGGCCCACCAGGTGGTTGGAGATCGCCCAGCACTTGAGGCCGTACTTGTCGAGGAGCTGGCGCCGCGAGTCAAGGTAGGAGCTGTCGCTCAGCGCCTTGTCCACCTCGAAGTGATCGCCCCAGCAGGCGAGTTCGAGGCCGTCGTAGCCGAAGTCACGGGCGAGGCGGCAGACCTCTTCGAGCGGCAGGTCGGCCCACTGGCCGGTGAAGAGCGTGAAGTCGCGGGGCATGAACAGTCCTCCTCAGACCGTGACGGGAGTGGCAGCTACAAGGGTGTAGACCGAGTTCTTCGCCGCGCTCTCCTCCACCGCGGCGAGCACCCGCTGCACCGAAAGGCCCGCGGAGAAAGACGGTTCGGGCTGCTCCCCCGAGGCGATGGCGTGCAGCAGATCGCGGGCCTGGTGCACGAAGGTGTGCTCGTAGCCGAGGCCATGACCCGGCGGCCACCAGGCCTCCAGGTAGGGGTGTCCCGGCTCGGTCACCAGGATGCGGCGGAAGCCCGATGATGTGGCGGGCTCCGAGTGATCGTGGAAGGAGAGCTCGTTCAGGCGCTCCAGGTCGAAGGCCAACGAGCCGCCGGAGCCGTTGAGTTCGAGGCGCAGGGCGTTCTTGCGGCCCGCGGCGAACCGCGTCGCCTCGAAGGAGGCGAGGGCGCCCGAGGGGAAGCGGCCGGTGAAGACGGCCGCGTCGTCCACCGTGACCTGACCACTCGCGGAGCCACCCTCCGGACCACTCGCGGAGCCGCCCTCGGCGGTGAGCCCGCTGGACGCCCCCTCCAGCAGCGGCCGCTCCCGTACGAACGTCTCGGTCAGCGCCGAGACCCCCGCCACCGGCTCCCCCACCAGGAACTGCGCGAGGTCCACGATGTGCGCGCCGAGATCGCCGAGCGCGCCCGAACCCGCACGGTCCTTGCGCAGCCGCCAGGTCAGCGGGAAGCCGGGGTCGACCAGCCAGTCCTGGAGGTAGGTGACCCGCACGTGCCGCAGCGTGCCGAGCCGCCCCTCGGCGACCATCTGCCGGGCGAGCGCGAGGGCCGGCACCCGGCGGTAGTTGAAGCCGACCATGGCCACCTGCCCCCGTGCGCGGGCCCGTTCGGCGGCTTCGGCCATCGCCTCCGCCTCCTCGACGGTGTTGGCGAGGGGCTTCTCGCACAGCACGTGTTTGCCCGCGTCGAGCGCGGCGATCGCGATCTCCGCGTGGCTGTCCCCAGGGGTGCAGATGTCGATGATGTCGACGTCGTCACGGGCCACGAGGGCGCGCCAGTCGGTCTCCGCCGCCGCCCACCCGAGCCGGTCCGCGGCGGCGCGCACGGCACTGCCGTCGCGTCCGCAGACCGCCGAGAGGACCGGCCGCACGGGCAGATCGAAGACGCGTCCGACGGTGCGCCAGCCCTGGGAGTGGGCGGCGCCCATGAAGGCGTATCCGACCATGCCCACCCCCAGTGGCCGCTTACCTGTCCCAGCCTCGTGTTCCGTCTCACGCATGCGGTACTCCTCCTCGTAATCGCTCGGTGGGGGGTGCGGAAGCGCGCATCACTTGAAGCCGGTGGACATGTACTTGGAGAGGTTGTCCTTGTCGACGACCGCGGAGTACAGCGTGATGAAGGCCGGGATCTCCAGCTCGGCCATGCCGCTGACGCCCTTGCTCTGCCCGAGCGCACGCGCCAGGTCGATCGCGGAGGCGGCCATCGTCGGCGGGTAGAGGACGGTGGCCTTCAGGACGCTGTCGTCGGACTCGATGGCCTGCATCGCGGAGAGCGCCCCGGCGCCGCCGACCATGAGGAAGTCGTCACGGCCCGCCTGCTTGATGGCGCGCAGGGCGCCCACGCCCTGGTCGTCGTCGTGGTTCCACAGGGCGTCGAAGTTCTTCTGCGCCTGGAGGAGCTGGGCCATCTTGGACTGGCCGGACTCGACGGTGAACTCGGCGGCCTGCCGGGCGACCTTCTCGATGTTCGAGTAGTTCTTCAGGGCGTCGTCGAAGCCCTTCGAGCGCTGCTTGGTCAGCTCCAGGTTGTCCAGGCCCGCGAGCTCGACGACCTTGGCGTTCTTCTTGCCCTTGAGCTTCTCGCCGATGTAGTGCCCGGCGTTGAGCCCCATGCCGTAGTTGTCGCCGCCGATCCAGCAGCGGTAGGCCTGCGGGGAGGCGAAGACCCGGTCGAGGTTGACGACGGGGATGCCCGCCTTCATGGCCTTCAGGCCGACCTGGGTGAGCGCCTTGCCGTCGGCCGGCAGGATCACCAGGACGTCGACCTTCTTGTTGATCAGCGTCTCGACCTGGCCGATCTGGGCGGCCGTGTCGTTCGAGCCCTCGGTGGACTCCAGCGTCACGTCCGAGTACTTCTTCGCCCGCTCCGTGGCGTTGTCGTTGATCGCGTTGAGCCAGCCGTGGTCGGCCTGCGGCCCCGCGAACCCGATGGTGACCTTCTTGCCCGGCTTGTCGTCGGCGACCGGCTGGTCCTTGTCCGATGCGCTGTCGGAGTCCTTGGAATCGTTGCTGGTGCACCCCGTGATGAGGGCCCCGGTGGACACGGCGGCTGCTCCGAAGAGCAGTCCCCTGCGGCTCGCGAATGGAGAGGTGTCTGGCATGGCGGTGAACCCTTCGGGTCTGCGGGTCAGGGATCGGCGGTCAAGAAGGGAGCGGGTCAGGTATGGGAGGCCGTGCGTCGCTGGACAAGCACGGCGGCGACGATGATCGCCCCCTTGGCGATCTGCTGGACGTCGCTCTGGAGGTTGTTCAGCGCGAAGATGTTCTGGATCGTGATGAAGATCAGTACGCCGAGCACGGAGCCGGTGATGGTGCCCCGGCCGCCGCTGAGCAGGGTGCCGCCGATGATCGCCGCGGCGATGGCGTCCAGCTCGTAGAGGTTGCCGTTGGTGTTCTGGCCCGACCCGGAGAGGATGATCAGCAGGAAGGCCGCGATCCCGCAGCAGAGCCCGGAGAGCAGGTAGAGATAGAGCCGCTGCCTGCGTACGTCGATGCCGGCGAGGCGGGCCGCTTCCGCGTTGCCGCCGACCGCGACCGAGCGCCGCCCGAAGGTGGTGCGGTTCAGGAGCAGCCAGCCGACGACGGTGACGGCGGCGAAGACGAGCACGAGCGGCGGGATGCCGAGGATGTAGGAGTCGCGCTCACCGAGCTTCAGCACCCCGTCCACGGTGACCATCTGCGTCTTGCCGTCGGTGATCTGCAGGGCGAGGCCGCGGCCCGCGGCCAGCATCGCGAGCGTCGCGATGAACGGCACCATCCCGCCGTACGCGATGAGCATGCCGTTGACGAGGCCGCAGGCCATGCCGACGATCACCGCGGTGAAGAGGATGCCCGCGAAGCCGTACTCCTGGGTGGCCACCGTCGTCGCCCAGACCGAGGCGAGGGCGACGATGGCGCCGACCGACAGGTCGATGCCGCCGGAGATGATCACGAACGTCATGCCGACCGTGACGACGCCGATGACGGACGACTGGGTCAGGATCAGCTGGACGTTGTCGGTGTCGAGGAACGAGTCGGGCTGGGTGATACCGCCGATCAGGACGAGGACGGCGAGCACACCGAGCAGGGACAGCGTCCGCACGTCGACACGCGCGGTGAGCGTCCGCAACGGCCTTGCGCCGTCCGCCGGTTCGCTCTTCGATGCGGCGGGCCGTGGCGGCGATGCGGGCTGCGTCATGACGCCGGGCTCCCTTCGAGTACGAGGTCGAGTACGAGGTGTTCGTCGAGGTCACGGGCGGGCGCCGTATGGACGACGCGGCCCTCGCGGAGCACCAGGACGCGGTCGGCGAGGCCGAGGACTTCGGGCACTTCGCTGGAGACGAGCAGGACGGCGAGGCCGTCGTCGGCGAGCCTGCGGATCACGGCGTACAGCTCGGCGCGGGCGCCGACGTCCACACCGCGGGTGGGCTCGTCGAGCAGCAGGACGCGGCAGCCGCGGAGCAGCCAGCGGGCCAGGACGGCCTTCTGCTGATTGCCGCCGGAGAGGGTGCGTACCGGGGCGGTCGGGTTGTCGGGGCGCAGGGACAGCTCGCGGGTCGCGGCCTGTGCGGCCTTCTTCTCGGCGCCCCGGTCGAGCCAACCGCCGCGTGAGAAGCGGGACATGGAGGAGACGGAGACGTTGTTGGTGACCGACTCCAGCATCAGCAGGGCCTGCGCCTTGCGCTCCTCGGGGGCGAGTCCGAGCCCCGCGCGGACGGCGGCGCGTACGCTGCCGGGCCTCAACGTCTGTCCGCCGACGGTGACGTGACCGGAGGTCGGCTTGCGGGCGCCGTAGATCGTCTCCAGGATCTCGGAGCGTCCGGAGCCGACGAGTCCGGCCAGGCCGACGATCTCTCCGGGGCGCAGTTCGAGGTCTAGGGGTTCGAACTCGCCGTCGCGGGACAGCCCGGTCACCTTCAACACCGGTTCGGCGACCGGCGGTTCGACGGGACGGTCCGGGAAGACGTACTCGACGTTGCGGCCCGTCATCAGGGCGACGACCTCGCGGGTCGGGGTCTCCTTGGCGGGGAGTCCGCCCGCGACCGCGCGGCCGTCCTTGAGCACGGTGACGCGGTCGCCGATGCGGCGGATCTCTTCGAGGCGGTGGGAGATGTAGACGACGGCGACGCCGTCCGCCGTGAGGTCGCTGACGATGCGGAAGAGGTTGTCGACCTCGTCGGGGTCGAGGGCGGCCGACGGCTCGTCCATGACGATCAGACGGACCTCGTGGGAGAGCGCGCGGGCCATCGAGACGATCTGCTGATGGGCCGCGGAGAGGTCACCGACGAGCGTTCCGGGATCGATCTCCTTGTGCCCAAGTCGCTTGAGCAGGGCGGCTGTTGATGCTCTCGCCTCCCGGCCGCGGACGACGAACCCGGCCGCGGTGGGCTCATGCCCGAGGTGGACGTTCTCGGCGACGGACAGGCCCTCCACCAGGTCGAGCTCCTGGTAGATGGTGGCGATGCCGAGGCGCATGGCGGCGATGGGCGACTTGAGCGTGGTGCGCTCGCCGCGCCAGGTGATCTCACCGTCGTCGGGCTGGTGGGCCCCGGCGAGGACCTTGATGAGCGTGGATTTCCCGGCGCCGTTCTGGCCGAGCAGGCAGTGCACTTCACCGGCCTGGACCTGGAGGTCGACGCCGTCGAGGGCGCGGACGCCGGGGAACGACTTGGTGATGCCGGACATGGTGAGCAGCGGTGGTTCTGGTGCCATGACGGTTCCCTTGGGCGGGTGCGGCCGACGATTTCGGGCAGGGCAGGGCAGAGCAGGGCGCTGTACTGGGTGAGGTGTGCTGAAAAGGTCGTACGGGGTGGGACGTACGGACCGGCCGTCAGGCCGGCGAGAACAGGTGGTCGCTGATGAGCCGGGCTCCGCCGATGACTCCGGCGGTCGGCCCCAGCTCGCCGAGGACGATGGGGAGGTTGCCGGTCGCCAGGGGCAGCGACTGGCGGTAGACCTGCGTACGGATGGCGGCGAGCAGCGTGTGGCCGAGGCCGGTCACCCCGCCGCCGATCACCACGAGGCCCGGGTTGAAGAAGCTGACGAGGCCCGCGATGACCTGGCCGGTGCGGTTGCCGCCCGCGCGGATGAGGTCGAGTGCGGTGGCGTCACCGGCGGCGGCCGCCGCGGCGACATCCACCGCGCTGAGCTTCCCGGCGGCTTCGAGGCGGGTCGCGAGCTCCGGTGAAAGCCCTTGACCTGCGGCGTCCTCGGCGTCACGGGCGAGTGCCGCGCCGCTGAAGTACGCCTCGAGGCAGCCCTTGTTGCCGCAGGCGCAGGGCCGCCCGTCCGGCTCGACCTGGATGTGGCCGATGTCGCCCGCGCTGCCGGTCACCCCTCGGTAGACCTCACCGCCGACGACGATTCCGCAGCCGATGCCGGTGCCGATCTTGACGCAGAGGAAGTCGCCCACGGAGCGTGCGACGCCCGCGTGCTGTTCCCCCATCGCCATCAGGTTCACGTCGTTGTCGACCATGACGGGGCAGCCGAGATCCTGGCTGATGGCCTCCCGTACGGGAAAGCCGTCCCACCCCGGCATGATCGGCGGGGCGACCGGGACGCCCTCGGGGAAGCGGACGGGACCCGGGACGCCGATTCCGGCGCCGTCGAACCCTTCCGCGAGCCCGGAGGCCTTCAACTTGGCCGCCATGGCGAGGACTTGCTCGAAGACCGCGACCGGGCCCTCGCGCACGTCCATGGGCTGGTTGATGTGGCCGAGGACCTCCAGCTCGGCGTTGGTCACCGCTACGTCGACCGAGGTCGCGCCGATGTCCACACCGAGGAAGCGGAGGGCGGGGGCCAGGCGGATGTTGTGGGAGCGGCGGCCGCCGCGCGAGGCGGCGAGTCCGTCGGCGACCACGAGTCCGGTCTCCAGGAGCCGGTCCACCTCGACGGCCAGCTTCGACCGCGAGAGGTCGACCTGATCGCCCAGCTGGGCACGGGAGTTGGGCCCTCCGTCACGCAGCAGCCGCAGCAGTCGCGCCTGGTGTGCATTGGCGGGTCGAGCCGTCATACGTCTCACGCGCCCCTCCCCGCCTCATAGGCAACTCACGCCGTCACGCCCGACTTTCGTCTCTCGCGTCGGGCTTTGGAGGGGAACGTAGCAGCGCCTGCCGGGGGTGGGAAGAAGTTGCGCAGGAATTACCCATGACTTTCTCCAGTCACAGGACAAAGGGTGGCGGGGAGCCCGCGGGCGCGCTAGTCGCGCTCGCGCCGGTGGTACGTCTCCCGCGTGTGCTCGGTGTGCGCGCGCATGATCTCCGTGGCCCTGCGCTCGTCGCGCTCGGCGATCGCCGCGATCAGCGCACGGTGCTCGATCCAGGACTGCTTGCCGCGCTGGCGGGCCACCGGCGTGTAGTACCACCGCACCCGTCGGTCCACCTGTCCTGCGAGCTCGGCCAGGACGACATTGCCCGCGAGCTCCATGACCTTGGCGTGGAAGGCGGCGTTGATGGTCACCACCGAGTCCACCTCACCCTCGGCGACGGCCTGCTCCCCCTTGGCGCACAGCTCTTCGAGGGCGGTGATGCCCGCGGTACCCGTGTTGGCCGCAGCGAGCCGGGCGGCCTCCGCCTCAAGGAGCGTACGGACCGTGAGCAGCTGGTCCGCCTCCTCCTCGGTGGGCTCGTGCACGAACGCGCCCTGCGCGGGCCGCAGATCGACCCAGCCCTCGGTGTTGAGCCGCTGCAGCGCCTCCCGCACGGGCTGGCGCGACACCCCGAGGTGTCCGGCCAGTTCGCTCTCCACCAGATGCTGGCCCGGCTGCAGCGCACGGGTCGTGATGAGTTCGAGCAGCGCTTCGTAGACCCGCTCCCGGAGCGGACCGGGGCGTTCGAGCCTGGGCACCGCCCCCTGCGGCAGTCCTGTGGACAACATCGCGGTCCCCTCGTCGACGATTGCCTTTTGTCTACAGTCTACCGAGCACAATGGCCAGCACCAGAGGGAGTTGGGCCTGTCACATGGCGCGGCCCCGCTACGGGCAGCGGATGACCTGTCCCGCGTACGACAGGTTGCCGCCGAAGCCGAAGAGCAGCACCGGGTCCCCGTGGTTGATCTCGCCGCGCTCCACCAGCTTGGACAGGGCGAGCGGGATGCTGCCCGCCGAGGTGTTGCCGGAGTTCACGACGTCGCGCGCGACGACCGCGTTGACCGCGCCGATCCGCTCGGCGAGCGGCTCGATGATGCGCAGGTTGGCCTGGTGCAGGACGACCGCCGCCAGGTCCGCCGGGGTGAGACCGGCCCGCTCACAGGCCTTGCGGGCCAGCGGCGGCAGCTGGGTCGTCGCCCAGCGGTAGACGCTCTGCCCCTCCTGCGCGAAACGCGGGGGTGTGCCCTCGATGCGGACGGCGTTGCCCATCTCGGGCACCGAGCCCCAGAGCACCGGGCCGATGCCGGGCGCCTCGTCCGGGGCGCACGCCTCGACGACTGCCGCGCCCGCGCCGTCCCCGACCAGGACGCACGTGGTGCGGTCCGTCCAGTCGGCAACCTCGGACATCTTGTCCGCGCCGATCACCAGGGCGCGGGTCGCGCCCCCGGCCCGCACGGCATGGTCGGCGGTGGCGAGCGCGTGCGTGAAGCCCGCGCACACCACGTTGATGTCCATGGCGGCCGGCGACGGGATGCCGAGGCGGGCCGCCACCCGGGCCGCCATGTTCGGCGAGCGGTCGATCGCGGTGGACGTGGCGACCAGCACCAGGTCGATGGCGTCGGGCGTGAGGCCCGCAGCGGCGACGGCCTTGGCCCCGGCCTGCGCGGCGAGCTCGTCGACCGGCTCGTCCGGGCCCGCGATGTGACGGGTACGGATGCCCACACGGGACCGGATCCACTCGTCGCTGGTGTCGACCATGCCCGCCAGGTCCTCGTTGGTGAGGATCTTGGCGGGCTGATAGTGGCCGATGGCGGCGATGCGTGAGCCGTGCATGAACGGGTCCCCTCTTGTTGCCGGAGATGCGGGACCGTCCAGTCTGGTCAGCGACTCGCCAGTAACAGGACGCGTAAAGCGACAGGAATCGGGCGTGGGCTTTGGATACTTCTCATCATCCGGTCACCCGGTGAAGAGCTGGGTGGCCTTGTGTACGAGCTCATACAGCCCATATCCGAGCGGAAGCCCCACCCAGAGCCACGCGGCGACGATCAGTCCCCGGCGGCGCGGCGGATTATTTGGCGGCGTGCTGGTCGGTGCCGTCATGGGCTTCCTCCCTCGGGGCCGGAATGTGGTGGCGGGTATGGACGGGACGTACGAACTCGTTCGCCACGAAGCCGATGACCAGCAGACCGATCATGATCGTCAGGGAGAGGCCGTAGAGCCCCGCCCCGTGTTTGCCCGCCTCCTCCTGACGGTCGGCGACCCAGTTGACGATCAGCGGGCCGAGGACGCCCGCCGTGGACCAGGCGGTGAGCAGCCGGCCGTGGATCGCGCCGACCTGGTAGGTGCCGAACAGGTCCTTCAGGTAGGCGGGGATGGTCGCGAAGCCGCCTCCGTAGAAGGAGAGGATCACCAGGGCGCAGACGATGAAGAGCGGCTTCGACGCGTCCCCGAACAGGACGAGCAGCAGATACATCAGCGCCCCGACGCCCAGGTAGACGCGGTAGACGTTCTTGCGGCCGATGAGGTCGGACGTCGATGACCAGCCGATGCGTCCGGCCATGTTGGCGGCCGAGAGCAGGGCGACGAAGCCCGCCGCGGCCGATACGGAGACCGGCGTGGAGGTGTCGGAGAAGAAGTCGGTGATCATCGGCGCCGCCTTCTCCAGGATGCCGATGCCCGCGGTCACGTTCATGCAGAGCACGATCCACAGGCACCAGAACTGCGGCGTCCGTACGGCGGCGCGCGCCGACACCTGGGGCCCGTCGAGCACCCCGGGAGCACCGGGCGCCCGCGCCCCTTCCGTACGCGGCACCCGCACCAGGAGCACGCCGAGTCCCATGAAGGCGGCGTATGTCAGGCCGTGCACGAGGAAGGCGAGCGCGATGCCCTCGTTGTCCGCGCCGAAGGAGTCCAGCATCTGGGCGGACCAGGGCGAGGCGATGAGCGCGCCGCCGCCGAAGCCCATGATCGCGATGCCGGTCGCCATGCCGGGGCGGTCGGGGAACCACTTGATCAGGGTCGAGACGGGCGAGATGTAGCCGATGCCGAGGCCTATCCCGCCGACGAAGCCGTACCCGAAGACGATCAGCCAGTACTGGCTGATCGCCGCGCCGAGCGCCGCGATCAGGAAGCCGGACGAGAAGCAGACGAGGGCGACCGTCATCGCCCAGCGCGGTCCGTTGCGCTCCACGAGGGTGCCGCCGAAGGCCGCCGAGAGGCCGAGCATCACGATGCCGAGCTGGAAGGGGAGCGCGCTCTGGGTGCCGCTGAGGTGGAGTGCTGATTCCAGCGGGGGTTTGAAGACGCTCCAGGCGTAGGCCTGGCCGATGGAGAGGTGCACGGACAGGGCGGCGGGCGGTACGAGCCAGCGGCTCCATCCGGGAGGTGCGACGGGGGGCCTCATGATCCCGAACAGTAGGAAGACAAGGGGGGAGTTGGGAAGGGGCCGAGCCCGATTCCGTCGACGGTATGCAATGTGCCGCGCAACCCCTTGCTGGGCCAAGTTCCATACTGTAGACAATATTCCATCGACAGTTATGGCATGCGATGTCGATCCTGAGCCTTCTTCGGAACCCTCGACCGAACGGAGCGCGCCACCGTGAGAGTCGCAGTCCTTGGCGCCGGTGCGATCGGCGCCTATGTCGGAGCCGCGCTGCACCGCGCCGGCGCCGACGTCCATCTCGTCGCCCGTGGACCGCATCTGGCGGCCATGAGGCAGCACGGAGTACGTGTCCACAGCCCCCGCGGTGACTTCACCGCGCGGGCCCACGCCACCGACGACCCGGCCGACATCGGCCCCGTCGACTTCGTCTTCCTGGGCCTGAAGGCCAACTCGTACGCGGCGTGCGGGCCGCTGATCGAGCCGCTCCTGCACGAGCGGACGGCGGTGGTGGCCGCCCAGAACGGCATCCCCTGGTGGTACTTCCACCGGCACGGCGGCCCGCACGACGGCCACCGCGTCAGCAGTGTGGACCCCGAGGGCGCGGTCAGTGCGGTGATCGCGCCCGAACGGGCCATCGGCTGCGTGGTGTACGCGGCGACCGAGCTCGAAGGGCCGGGTGTCGTAAGGCACTTGGAAGGCACCCGGTTCTCCGTGGGGGAGCCCGACCGCTCGCGCTCCGAGCGCTGTCTCGCGTTCAGCGAGGCGATGCAGGCGGGCGGCCTGAAGTGCCCCGTCGAGCCCGAACTGCGCGGCGACATCTGGATCAAGCTGCTCGGCAACATCTCCTTCAACCCGATCAGCGCGCTCTCCCGCGCCACGATGCGCGAGATGTGCCTGCACGGCGGCACGCGCCGCGTCATCGAGATCATGATGAACGAGACGCTCGCCGTCGCGGCGGCACTCGGCTGCCGCCCCGACATCTCCGTCGAGCGGCGCCTCGCGGGCGCCGAACGCGTCGGCGACCACCGCACCTCCACACTCCAGGACCTGGAGCGCGGCAAACCGCTGGAACTCGACGTGCTGCTCGCGGCCGTCGTGGAACTCGCGGAGATCACCGGGGTTCCGGTGCCGACGCTCCGTACCGTCCACGCCATCTCGGATCTGCTGGCCGACCGCATGAGGAGCGCGGCATGAGGAACGCGGCATGAGCAAGAAACGGGACCGGGTGCCCAAGACGTACGCCCGGCTCACCCACCCCCTCGTGCGCGACTCGCGTGACGAGCCGTTGCGCCGGGCCACCTGGGAGGAGGCACTGTCCAGGACCGCGTCGGGACTTGAGGCGGCGCGCGGCGCGTTCGGGTTGTTCTCCTGCGCCCGCGCGACCAACGAAATGAACTACGTGGCGCAGAAGTTCGCCCGCGTGGTGATGGGCACGAACAACGTCGACTCCTGCAACCGCACCTGCCACGCGCCGAGCGTCGCGGGCCTGACGGCCGCCTTCGGATCGGGCGGCGGCACCTCTTCTTACGAAGAGGTCGAGCACACCGATCTGATCGTGATGTGGGGCTCCAACGCCCGCTTCGCGCACCCGATTTTCTTCCAGCACGTCCTGAAGGGGATCAGGAACGGCGCCCGTATGTACGCTGTCGACCCGCGCCGCACGAAGACCGCCGAGTGGGCGGAGAGCTGGCTCGGCCTGAACGTCGGCACGGACATCCCGATGGCGCACGCGATCGGCCGCGAGATCATCCACGCGGGCCTGGCCAACCGGGCGTTCATCGAGCGTGCCACGTCCGGCTTCGAGGAGTACGCGGCCCTGGTCGAGCCGTGGACGCTCTCCCTCGCCGAGAAGGTGACGGGCGTACCGGCCGCCGCCATCAAGGAGTTGGCGCACGTGTACGCGCGCGCCGAGCGGGCGCAGCTGTGCTGGACGCTCGGGATCACCGAGCACCACAACGGCACGGACAACGTCCGCGCGCTGATCAACCTCTCGCTCCTGACCGGGCACGTGGGCCGTTACGGCTCGGGCCTGCAACCCCTGCGCGGCCAGAACAACGTGCAGGGCGGCGGCGACATGGGCGCCATCCCCAACCGGCTGCCCGGCTTCCAGGACATCCTCGACCCGGAGAGCCGGCTGAAGTTCGAGACGGCCTGGGACACCGTCATCCAGCCCGGCTACGGGCTGAACCTGACGGAGATGTTCGAGGCGATGGAGGAGGGCGCGCTCAAGGCCGTCTACTGCATCGGCGAGAACCCCGCGCAGTCCGAGGCGGACAGCGAGCAGGCCGTGCGGCGGATGCGTGCCCTGGACTTCCTCGTCGTACAGGACATCTTCCTTACGAAGACAGCCGAGTTGGCCGATGTCGTACTGCCGGCGACCGCCGCCTGGGCGGAGACCGACGGTACGACGACCAACAGCGAGCGTCGCGTGCAGCGGGTACGCAAGGCCCTTCAACCGCCCGGTGAGGCGCGCGAGGACATCGACATCCTCTGCGATCTCGCCGAACGGCTCGGCCACGACTGGAAGTACGCGGACGCGCAGTCGGTCTGGGACGAGCTGCGGTCGGTGTCGCCGGACCACTGGGGCATGACGTACGACCGTCTTGAGTCGTTGCAGGGCATCCAGTGGCCCTGCCCATCGGAGGACCGGGTCGAACCGACGTATCTGCACGGCAGGTTGTGGGAGTCGGACCCCGCGCGGCGCGGCGTACTCGCGCCCTTCGGTCTCGTCGCGCACGACCCGCCGGTGGACCTCACGGACGACACGTACCCGATCCGGCTCACGACGGGCCGTCGCCTGGACTCCTACAACACCGGTGTGCAGAGCGGGAGTTTCGCCTCTCCGCTGCGGCGCGGCGAGTACGTGGAGCTGTGCCCGGAGGACGCCGAGCGGTACGGGGTCGTGGTGGGCGAGGAGGTCCGCGTCTCCTCGCGGCGCGGGACGGTGACGGCGCCCGTATGGGTGGACACCGGACTCCGCCCCGGTCTCGCCTTCATGACCATGCACTTTCCCGACGAGGTCGACACCAACCAGCTCACGATCGAGGCCAATTGCCCGATCGCGGGCACGGCGGAGTTCAAGGCGTCGGCGATACGAATCGACAAGCTGGCCGAGCCGGCCGAGCCGGCTGGAGCCAGTTCGCCAGTGAGCTGAGGTGAGGGTGACGTATGGATCTGCACTTTGGTGACAGCAAGCCGACGGACGAGGAGCGGGCGGCCGTCGACGCGCTCCTCGGCCCGCCCGAGACCGCGTGGGAGGGTGCCGAGGACCGCAGCGACGCGGATCTGCGCTGGGCGCGGGGAGGCCGTGCGGCGCGGGAGCGGCGGGATGAGCTGTTGCCGGGGTTGCACGCGCTCAACGACCGCGTGGGGTGGGTGAGCGAGGGGGGCCTCGACTACCTCTGCCGACGGCTGATGGTGCCGCCGGCGGAGGGGTACGGGGTGGCCACGTTCTACTCGATGTTCTCGGTGCGGCCGCGTCCCGCGACGGTGGTGCGGGTGTGTACGGACCTGGCGTGCGGGGGCGGCGCCGAGCTGTGCGGCGAGGTCGCGGCGCGGCTCGGTCCCGGGTCCGGGGTGGCGGTCGAGCAGAGCCCCTGCCTCGGCCTGTGCGAGAGGGCGCCTGCGGCGTTGGTGGTGCGGGCGGGGCTTTCAGCCCGTCCGGCGTTTGAGGACGAACTCGGCGGAGCCGGTGATCGACGGCAACCCCAGGCGGCGGAGCCGAAGGATCCGGGTAGGGGCGGGAGCGGGGAGAAAACCTACGTCACCGCAACCCTCGCCCCCGCCGCACCCGACACCCTCGCCCAAGCCGCCCTCACCCCGGAGATCGCCCCCGCAGAATCCCCCGCGGCCCTGGCCGTCCCCCAGGCAGGGCAGGAAAACCTCCTGCTCCTGGGCAGGATCGGCACAGTAGACCCCTCCTCCCTGGACGACTACCGCGCCCACGGCGGCTACACCGCCCTCCGCACCGCCTTCGCCATCGGCCCCACCGCCGTCATCCGGGAGGTGACCGACTCCGGCCTCGTCGGGCGAGGCGGCGCCGCCTTCCCCACGGGAAGGAAGTGGCAGGCCACCGCGGCCCAGCCCGACCACCCGCACTACCTCGTCTGCAACGCCGACGAATCCGAACCCGGAACCTTCAAGGACCGGGTGATCATGGAGGGCGACCCGTACTCCCTGATCGAGTCGATGACCATCGCGGGGTACGCGACCGGCGCCCACAAGGGCTATCTGTATCTGCGCGGCGAGTACCCGCGCGCGCTGCGAAGGCTTGAGCACGCCATCACGCAGGCACGCGCGCGTGGCCTGCTCGGTCAGGACATCCTCGGGCAGGGATACGCCTTCGACATCGAGATCCGGCGCGGCGCCGGCGCCTACATCTGCGGCGAGGAGACCGCCCTCTTCAACTCCATCGAGGGGTACCGCGGGGAGCCGCGCGCCAAGCCGCCCTTCCCCGTGGAGAAGGGGCTCTTCGGCAAGCCCACCGCCGAGAACAACGTCGAGACCCTGGTCAACGTCCTGCCGATCCTGACCATGGGCGCGGAGGCCTACGCCGCCATCGGCACGGAGAAGTCCACCGGGCCCAAGCTCTTCTGCGTCTCCGGAAGCGTCGAACGCCCCGGCGTCTACGAGCTCCCCTTCGGCGCCACCCTCGGCGAGCTCCTCACCATCGCCGGGATGCCGGACAACCTCCGCGCGGTCCTCCTGGGCGGCGCGGCCGGAGGCTTCGTACGGCCCGACGAGCTCGACATCCCGCTCACCTTCGAGGGGACAAGGGACACGGGCACCACGCTCGGCTCGGGTGTCGTACTCGCCCTGGACGACACCGTGCCGCTCCCCCGCGTCCTGCTGCGCATCGCCGAGTTCTTCCGTGACGAATCCTGCGGCCAGTGCGTGCCCTGCCGGGTCGGCACCGTCCGCCAGGAGGAGGCCCTGCACCGCATCGTCGAACGGACGGGGGCGGATGCCGCCGCCGACATCGGCCTTCTGCGCGAGGTGGGCAGAACCATGCGGGACGCCTCCATCTGCGGGCTCGGCCAGACGGCGTGGAACGCCGTGGAATCCGCCATCGACCGCCTGGGGGCGTACAAGTGACCGCCGTACCGCTGGGAATCCCGCGCCGCCTCGTCGAGTTCACGCTTGACGGGCAGGACGCCAGAGTGCCCGAGGGGGCCACCATCCTCGAAGCCTGCCGGGCGGCGGGCAAGGACGTCCCGACCCTCTGCGAGGGCGACACCCTCACCCCGAAGAACGCCTGCCGGGTCTGTGTCGTCGAGGTCGAGGGCGCCCTCACCCTCGCCCCGGCCTGCTCCCGCAAGGCGGAGCCGGGCATGACCGTTCTCACCGACACCGAACGCACCCGGCACAGCCGCAAGGTCGTGCTCGAACTGCTCGCCTCCTCGGTGGACTTGTCGACAACTCCGAAGGTCGCGGGGTGGCTCAAGGAGTACGAGGCCAAGCCCGAGCGCTTCGGCCCGGACGCCGCCCGGGTCAACGAGGAGCCCAGGGTCGACAACGACCTCTACGTACGCGACTACGACAAGTGCATCCTCTGCTACAAGTGCGTCGACGCCTGCGGCGACCAGTGGCAGAACACCTTCGCCATCTCCGTGGTCGGCCGAGGCTTCGACGCCCGGATCGCCGTCGAGCACGACGGACCGCTGACCGATTCCGCGTGCGTGTATTGCGGGAACTGCATCGAGGTCTGCCCGACCGGCGCCCTCAGCTTCAAGTCCGAGTTCGACATGCGGGCCGCCGGGACCTGGGACGAGGAGAAGCAGACCGAGACGACCACGGTGTGCGCGTACTGCGGAGTCGGCTGCAATCTGACCCTGCACGTGCAGGACAATGACATCGTGAAGGTCACCTCACCGCACGACAATCCGGTGACCCACGGCAACCTCTGCATCAAGGGCCGATTCGGCTACCAGCACGTACAGAACCGGGACTGATCGACATGGGACGAGTCACCGAGCGCCGCCGCGTCCTCCGCATCAGGGACGGTGCCGTCAGCGAGCGGCCCGACACCCTCGTGGCCGAGGAGCCGCTGGAGATCCGGCTGAACGGCAAGCCCCTCGCCATCACCATGCGCACGCCGGGCGACGACTTCGCGCTCGCGGCGGGTTTCCTCGTGAGTGAGGGGGTGCTCGGCTCGGCGGACGAGCTCCAGTCCATCGTCTACTGCGCCGGGGCAACGGCGGACGGCTCGAACACGTACAACGTGGTCGACGTGAAGACCGCTCCGGGGCTCGTCCTGCCCGACATCACCCTCGAACGCAACGTGTACACCACCTCGTCCTGCGGCCTGTGCGGCAAGGCGAGCCTGGACGCGGTCCGTACGACGGCGCGCTGGGCCGTCGACGACACGGACGGCGGCACCGCTCCCCCGGTCCGGCTCGGGACCGAGCTGCTCGCGTGCCTCCCCGACCGGCTGCGCGCGGCACAGCGGGTCTTCGACCGGACCGGGGGGCTGCACGCGGCGGCGCTCTTCTCCGAGGACGGCGAACTCCTCGACATACGGGAGGACGTGGGCCGGCACAACGCCGTCGACAAGCTCGTCGGGCGCGCCCTCCAGGAGAGCCGCCTTCCGCTGTCGCGGGCGGTCCTTCTCGTGTCGGGGCGTGCCTCCTTCGAGCTCGCGCAGAAGGCGGTGATGGCGGGCATTCCGGTGCTCGCCGCCGTCTCCGCGCCCTCCTCCCTCGCCGTCGATCTCGCCGCCGAGACCGGTCTGACCCTGGTCGGCTTCCTGCGCGGAGCCTCCATGAACGTGTACGCGGGCGAGCACCGGATCGCCGTGCGGGCCTCGGCCTCCCAGGGCTGACCGGCGGCTCCCCGCTGCACGGCGGCGGGACCCCGGCCGGCGGGGAGCGCCCCCTGCGCCGGCGGGGTCCCTGCCGCGCCTTACGCCTCGGTGCCCGAGATCCGGGTGAGCAGGGCCAGGAACCGCTCGCGCTCGGCGGCCGAGAGGGGCGCGAGGAGTTCGTCGTTGGCCCGCCGTGCCACCTCGGCGCACCGGCGAAGGGTCCGCTCGCCGTCCCGCGTGATCGTGACCGCGTTCTTGCGGCGGTCGGCGGGGTCGGGGGCGCGCAGGACAAGACCCGCGTCCTGGAGGTCGTTGATGACGCCGACCAGGTCCTTGGGATCGAGCGAGATGCTGCGGCCGAGCGCGGCCTGCGCGACAGGCCCCTGATCGGCTACGGCCGACAGCACCACGTGGTGCCACATCTTCATGTCCTCGCCCGCGAGGGCTTCGGCGACGAGACCACGGCCTCGGGCCGCCGCACGGCCGAGGAGCCAGCTGGGCAGGGTGCGGATGCCGCCCGGGGCGGGCGGAGTGCTGGGCATGGGGCGAGTCTAGCCGAGAATCATTGGACTTCCCCATGACATTACGCGTACCGTTGGGACTCCCAACGACCCCCTCCGGCCTGATGGAGCTGCGTATGCGTCGCGTTCGGTACGAACACAGCGGTGGCCCCGAAGTTCTCTTCACCGAGGACGCGCCCGTCCCCGTTCCCGGCCCCGGCGAGCTCCTCGTCCACGTCGCGGCAGCCGGGGTCACCCTGCCCGTCGTACGCAAGGTCCGCGAGCCGCGTGAGCCGATCGCGCTCGGCGGCGAGATCGCCGGGGAGGTGGTGTCCACCGGCGAGGGCGTGAGCGGGTACGCGCCGGGCGACCGCGTCACGGGGCTCTGCTTCGGCCACGGGTACGCCGACTACGCGGTGCTCCACGCCGCGATGGCCTCGCCCGTGCCGGACGGAGCGAGCGCCGCCGACGCGGTCGCCCTGGTCCGCAGCGGACTCGTCGCGTACGGCGCGCTCGACGCCGCGCGGCCCGCCGCTGGTGAGGCCGCGCTGGTCACGGCCGCCGCCAGTGGGGTCGGCCATCTCGCCCTGCAACTGGCCCGGCTGCGGGGCGCCGCGCGGGTCGTGGGAGCGGCGTCGGACAACGGCGGCGGCTCCGGAAAGGCGGACTTCCTGCGCTCGCTCGGCGCCGACGAGGTCATCACGTACGACGAAGAGACCTGGGGCGAGCCCGTCGACTACGTCCTCGACGCCGTCGGCGGCGACCTCCTCACGCCCGCCGTGCGGGCGCTCGCTCCTCATGGGCGGCTCGTCGCGTACAGCTCGGGCGGCGGCACCGTCCAGGCGTACGACCTGCTCGTGGGCGCCAAGTCGGCCATCGGCTTCCAGATGGCGCTCATCGCACGCGGGCGGCCCGCGGTGTACGAGGCGTGGCGGCGCGAGCTGTGGCGTCTCTTCGCGGCCAAAGAGCTGCGGCCGGCCGTGCACGCGCGGTTCGCGCTTGAGGACGCGGCGAAGGCGCACGAGGTGATCGAGGCACGGAGCAACCTCGGGAAAGTCGTCCTGATTCCCTGACGAGAAGAGGGCGGGCCCACGGGGTCCGGCCCGCTGACCGGGTGACGGGCATTCGTACCACGCACGCTTCTTGTGGCGTGTCGAGCGACCCAAGTAGCGTCTGTGACGCGAACGTTGGACGTGGGATGTCAGGATGTCCAGTCACCGTGAAGGGTGGGTCGCACCATGCCATCAGCTCTCCGTGCACGTCTCAGATCCCTCCGCACCGCCGCTGCCGCACTGACCGCCGTCGCCTTCGGGGCGGCGCTGCTCCCCGGACCCGCCGCCCAGGCGGCACCGGACCCAGGTGCGGCGAGCTTCGAACAGCAGGTGCTGTTCAAGGCCTCGCAGGACCCCGGATACGCCTGCTACCGCATCCCCGCGGTGGTCAAGACCGTGAAGGGCACGCTCCTCGCCTTCGCCGAGGGCCGGGTGAACGACTGCAGTGACGCGGGCGACATAGACATCGTCGTCAAGCGGTCGCACGACGGAGGCCGCACCTGGAGCCCCCTCCAGGTCGTCGACGAGGGCGCGGGCGACACCCACGGGAACCCCGCCCCCATCGTGGACCGCAGGACCGGCCGCATCATCCTGGCGGAGACATGGAACACGGGCCGCACGGACGGGCAGAACTGCGCCATACCCTGCGACCGCACCCCGCACCTCCAGTACAGCGACGACGACGGCCGCAGTTGGTCGGCGCCGCGTGACCTGAGCGACCAGATCCTGCCCGACGACTGGAACTCCTGGTACGCGACCGGCCCCGTGCACGGCCTCCAGCTGACCCACGGGCGGCACGCGGGCAGGCTCGTCTTCACCGTCAACACCGAGACGTGGAACGGGAGTCGCATCACCGCCAACCACGCCGCCCTGGCCGTCAGCGACGACGGCGGCAAGAACTGGCGGGTCGGCGCCAAGGACTCGTACCCGATAGCCGCTGACGGCACGTTCCGGCAGAAGCCGTCGGAGATGACCATCACGGAGCGGCCCGACGGGGCGCTCTACGTCAGCGGGCGCGAGCAGGACGGCACCGACCTCGGGCACCGCACGCACACCGTCAGCCGTGACGGTGGCGATTCCTTCGTCGCGCCTTTCAAGGCCATTCCTGACCTCTACACGCCCCAAGTGCAGGGCTCCACACTGCAGTTCGGCAAGCGAATGCTGCTCGCTTGTCCCGGTGACCCCGACCGCCGCCGCACGATGCAGATCCGCTCCTCCTACGACGGTGGCCGCACCTGGGACAGCGTGGACCGCGGGACGACGGTGACCACGGACTGGTCCGGCTACTCCGACATGGTGCGGGCCGACAGCGCGACCGTGGGTCTGATGTACGAGGGCGGGGCAGTCGACGCCCGTGACGAGATCCGCTTCGCGCGCTTCACCGAGGACTGGCTGCGACCGCGCCGCGGCCCCGACCCGACGACCGCGGACCGCGCCCCGCACGCGAAGCCCGCGGCCGTGCTCGGCGGGGCGTCAACGACCGAGGGCCGGTTCGGCGACGCGCTCACCTTCGACGGCACGGATGACGCCGTACGCCTGCCGTTCCGCAGCCAACTCCCGCTCGGCACGAAGGACTTCACCGCATCACTGTGGTTCCGCTACTCGGCGACCACCGGTGAGCAGCCGCTGCTGTGGATGGGCGGCATAGGCACCAACCAGCCGCAGGTGTGGCTGCGCGGTGAGCCCGCGAGCAACCGCCTCACGGGGCTGATCACCACGCGCGAGGGCGCGGCTCCCCCGAAGTCCGCTTCCGTGCGCACCACGGGCGCGTACAACGACGGCCAGTGGCACCACATCGCGCTGCGCAGAGGCGGAGGGCAGCTCACGCTCTCCGTCGACGGGACGCGGATCACCACCGCCGACGTACCGGGCACGGTCACCCGCAACTCGGGATACGGCTTCCACGTCGGACAACGGGTCGACAGCCGCGCCCACTTCACCGGTTCCATCGATGAAGTACGCGTCTATGACCGGGCGTTGAGCGACGCGGAAATCGACGCGCTGGGTCAGGATGGCGGGGCGAAGGCCCCTGTGACGCGGGACACCGTCGCGTGGCTCCCCATGGACCACATCAGCGGAAGCAACTAACGTCCCGCACGTGTCCGCCGACCAAGGTCAGCGCGGAGGCCGGGGTGCGCGCAGGACCTGGATCGTCCTGCTGCTCGCCCTGGCCTGCGCGGCCGTGCTGCTCACCGCCCTCCCGGACGACCGGGAGGGCGGCGACGCATGCGAGGCGCGCACCGTCTCGTCCTGGGCCGCCGACGAGAAGGTCACCGGGGCGTTCGCCCGCTACGGCGACGACACGGCGCGGGCCGACGACTGGACCGGCGGTGACGGCACGCATTCGGTGCGCCTGCCGGACGGGCGCCTGCTCTGGCTGTTCTCCGACACCTTCCTCGGCCAGGTCCACGCGCCGCCCAACCCCGCCGGTCAGCCGCACACCTGGCGGGACACGACCGCGCCCATGGTGCGCAACTCGGCCGTGGTGATGTCCCGTTCGGGCACCCTGCAACAAACCCTGCCCGCCCCGATCTTCCCCGACCCGGCGCCGCAGCAGTGGCGCTGGCCGGTCGCCGCGAAGGTCGAGCCGCGCTCCCCCGGCTCGTCCGACGACGTCGTACGCGTCCTGCTGTGGACCCGCGCCACCGGCACGGGCCCCTGGATCTACGGCGTCCCGACCGCCACCGAGGTCGCCACGCTCTCGCTGCCCGATCTGCGCGTCGAGGGCATCGTCAAGGTCTCCGACCAGAGTGCCGTGCCCGACCCGGACAAGCGCGTCCTGTACGGCACGACGACGGTCGACGACGGCGACTGGACGTACGTCTTCGGCGGCAACGACGGCAAGGCGGTCGCGCGCCCCGCATCGCACGCCTATGTGGCGCGCGTCCCGAAGGGCAGGCTCGCGGAGCCCGGCGCGTGGCGGTACTGGGACGGCGACGACTGGACCGGGTCGGGGAAGCCCCGGTCCGTCCTCGGGGACGGTGAACGCAAGGGCGTGGGCAGCGCGTTCACGGTGGTGCGCGTGAAGGGGACGTACGTCCTGTTCACCATGGCCGCGGGCGCCGAAGGCCTGACCAAGGTGACCTCCTACTGGGCGTGCTCACCCACCGGCCCCTGGCACGGCCCCGCCAAGGGCTTCGCGCCACCCCTGCCGAAGGACGGCGCGGCCAGGCAGGACACCGCCGCGTACAACCCGCAGGCCCATCCGGCGCTCAGCGGCAACGGGCGGCTGCTGCTCAGCTACGACGTCAACTGGCTGGACGCGGCGCCCGCGAGCGCGCAGGCCAACGTCAGCCGGAACGTGTCCCTGTACCGGCCGCGGTTCGTGTCCGTCCGGCTGGCGACGGCTCGCTGACGAAGTCCTCGGCGTCCTCGGCGGCCTCGACATCCCGCGAGCGCCGCTTGGCGATCACCGCGCAGACCATCAGCTGCATCTGGTGGAAGAGCATCAGCGGCAGCACGGCGAGCGAGGCGTGCGCCCCGAACAGGACGCTCGCCATGGGCAGTCCGGCGGCGAGCGACTTCTTCGACCCGGCGAACTGGATGGCGATCCTGTCACCACGGGCGAAGCCCATCCGCTTGGCGCCGTACCAGGTGAGGGTGAGCATCGCGGCGAGTAGCACCGCCTCGACGCCGAGCAGCGCGACGAGCCGCAGCGGTGTCACCTGGTGCCAGATGCCCTGCACCATGCCCTCGCTGAACGCGGTGTAGACGACGAGCAGGATCGAGCCGCGGTCGACGAAGCCGAGCACCTTCTTGTTCCGTGCGATGAAGCCCCCGATCCAGCGGCGCAGGAACTGCCCCGCGAGGAACGGCACGAGCAGCTGCAGCACGATCTTCAGGAGCGAGTCCGCGGAGAACCCGCCGCCGCTGTTGCCGAGCAGGGCCGCGGCGAGCAGCGGCGTGAGGACGATGCCGGCGAGCGAGGAGAAGGAGCCCGCGCAGATCGCGGCGGGTACGTTGCCGCGCGCCATGGAGGTGAAGGCGATCGACGACTGGATCGTGGACGGCACGAGCGTCAGGAAGAGGAACCCGCTGTAGAGGGCGGGCGTCAGGACGTACGGGACGAGACCCTTGGCCGCGAGTCCGAGCAGCGGGAAGGCGACGAACGTACAGGCGAGGACCGTGACATGGAGCCGCCAGTGCTTGAGGCCGTCCAGCGCCTCGCGGGTGGAGAGCCGCGCCCCGTAGAGGAAGAAGAGGAGCCCGACGGCGGCCGTGGAGGCCCCGCCCGCGATATCGGCGCCGGTGCCGCGCGCGGGGAGCAGCGCCGCGATCCCCACCGTTCCGAGCAACGCCAGGATGTAGGGGTCGATCGGCATCCAGCTCGGCCAGCTCGGGCGTTTCACGTTGCTCCATCGGTTCGGTTCATGTCGTGCCCTCTCGATGATCCTCCTGATCACCGCGATCGGGAATCCCGTATACCGCTCTCACTGTCATCACGCATCACGATAAGCTCAGGGCGTGTACGACCCCGCGCAGCTCCGTACGTTCCTTGCCGTGGCCCAGACCTTGAGCTTTACGCAGGCGGCCCGCCGCCTCGGCCTGCGCCAGTCCACGGTGAGCCAGCACGTGCGCCGTCTTGAGGACGCCACGGGACGCCAGCTCTTCGCGCGCGACACGCACTCCGTGGAGCTGACCGAGGACGGCGAGGCGATGCTCGGCTTCGCCCGGCGGATCCTGGAGGTGCACGAGCAGGCGTCGGCGTTCTTCACCGGGACGCGGCTCGGCGGGCGGCTGCGGTTCGGGGCGTCGGAGGACTTCGTCCTGACCCGGCTCACCGACATCCTTGAGGCGTTCCGGCACGACCACCCCGACGTCGACCTGGAGCTGACGGTCGAGCTGTCCGGCACGCTGCATGAGCGGCTCGACGCGGGGAAA
Source organism: Streptomyces sp. NPDC048436 (assembly GCF_043200355.1). Taxonomy (NCBI): domain Bacteria; kingdom Bacillati; phylum Actinomycetota; class Actinomycetes; order Kitasatosporales; family Streptomycetaceae; genus Streptomyces; species Streptomyces sp. NPDC048436. The sequence continues at coordinate 522,510 of NZ_JBICXP010000003.1, read as the reverse complement.
CTCGATCTGGTCCTGGCCAAGCGGCGCCCGCAGGACCCGCGCGGCGAACTGGTCCGGCACGACAAGCTCGTCTGGATCGGCGCCGAGCGGCTGCGCCTCGACCCCGAGCGTCCGGTGCCGCTCATCGTGTTCCCGCCGCCCGGCATCAGCCGCGCCCTGGCCCTGGAGGCCCTGGAGCGGCGCGGGCGGGCCTGGCGGATCGCCTGTACGAGCGGCAGCCTGAACGGCCTGGTCGCCGCGGCCCGCGCGGGGCTCGGCGTGATGGCTCACTCGCAGGGCCTGATCCCGCCTGGCCTGGTCCGCGTCCCGGAGCGGGCGGGACTTCCGGAGCTGGGCGCGGTCGAGTTCGTACTGCTGCACGGCGAGCGGCGGGCGTCCGCGCAGGGGGCAGCGGACGCGCTCGCGGCGGCGATCCTGGCGGGCGGCGACCGGCTGCACCGGGGCGTCAGCGGGGGTAGGGCCGGTAGGTGAGCTGCTTGATCCGGCGGATGAACGGCGCCGTCTCGACGTGCTGGACGCCGTCGAGCAGCCCGAGTTTCCCGCTGAGGTAGGTGTAAAGCGCCGGGATGTCGCGGGTCACGGCTGTCGCCATGATGTTGGAGGGGCCCGCCACGGCGGTGGCGTGGGCGATCTCCGCGTGGGACGCGAGGGTCTTGCCGACGCTCTCCAGGGCCCAGGGAGCGGTGGTGATCCAGAGCATCGCCCCGGTGCGCAGACCGATGAGGTCATCGGCGTACTCGATGTCGATGTAGATCACGCCGGACGACAGGAGCGCGGCGAGGCGGCGTTTGACGGCGGACTCGGAACGGCCGGTGGCCTGCTGGAGTTCCGGGTAGGTCGCGCGACCGTCCCGTTCGAGCGCGGCGACGAGCGGCTCGTCCTCCGGGTCGATCGACAGGGGCCCTTCGGCGCGGACGGCGGACGCGGGCGGGCGCAGGGCCGCGAGCTGCTCCGCGCTCAGCGGCCCGTGGCTCATGATCCAGCCGTCCGGGCCGCCGAAGAAGCGGTGCAGCATCTGCTGGGCGCGGATGTCGACGATATGCGGGGTGCGCGGGAGCTTGCCGAGCAGCAGCTCGTCCTGGTCGCTCTGGGTGCGGGGCCGGGTGCAGCAGACGACTTCGGTGCCGCCGGAGGTGAGGCCGATCCACGAGGTGTCGGGGCGGCGCGCCAGGGCGGCGGCGATCGCCTCGGCGCCTTCGGGGGCGCAGCGCAGCCGCAGCATCCACTGGTCCTGGCCGAGCCGCTCGTGGTCCCGCACCGCGACGACCCGCAGGCCCCTGTCGGCGACCAGCCTGCGATAGCGGCGGGCGACGGTCTGGTCGGAGACACCGAGGACGGCGGCGATCTTGCTGAAGGGCGCGCGCCCGTCGGCCTCCAGGGCCTGGAGGAGCTTGACGTCGAGCAGATCCTGCATCACCGAGTCGGGGAATTCCATGGGTTCACTGGCCATCGGTGTCGGATTCCTTCGTTCTTCCATGGGTGATGACAAGGATCGTCCGTGCGGCGTCCATCGTACGAGGCACGCACACGCGTCGTACAAGTCGCACGAGGAGAGTTGAAGAGATGCGTACATGGGGGCCGCTGACGGCGGTATGCCTGGGGACGTTCATGCTGCTGCTGGACGTGACGATCGTGGTCGTGGCGCTGCCCGACATGGCGCGGGCGCTCGACGCCTCGCTGAGCGATCTGCAATGGGTGATCGACGGCTACGCGCTGGCGCTTGCCGCGCTGCTGCTCGGGGTCGGGGCCGCGGCGGACGTGCTCGGCCGCCGGCGGCTCAACGTCGTGGGCACCGGACTCTTCGCGCTCGCCTCGCTCGGCTGTGGGCTCGCGACGAACGCGGATGTCCTGGTGGCCGCCCGCGCCTTGCAGGGGCTTGGCGCCGCCGCGATGTTCGCGACGACGCTGCCGCTGCTCGGCGCCGCCTACCAGGGGCGGGACCGGTCGGTCGCGCTCGGCATCTGGGGTGCGGTCAGCGGGGCGGCGGCTGCACTCGGGCCGATCGTCGGGGGGCTGCTCACCGAGGGGCCCGGCTGGCGGTGGATCTTCTTCGTGAACCTGCCGGTGAGTGTCGCGGCGATGTGGATGACGCTGCGGGTGGTGCCGGAGTCCAAGGGCCAGGCGGGGCGGCGGGTCGACTGGGCGGGGACGGCGACGTTCGCGCTCTTCGCGGGGGCGCTGACGTACGGCGTGGTGCGGGCCGGTTCGGAGGGCTGGATGTCGGCGCCGACCGTGGTGACCCTGGCCGTGTCGGTGCTCGCGCTCGTCGGCTTCGTGGCCGTCGAACGCCGCGTCGCGCATCCGCTGCTCGACCTGAGGCTCCTGCGGATGCCCGCCTTCACGGGCGTACTGATCGGCGCGATCGGCTACAACGCTGCCGCGTTCGGTCTGATGCCCTACCTCTCGATCTGGCTGCAGACCGTGCTCGGCATGAGCCCGGTGACCGGCAGCCTCGTCATGCTGCCGCTGGCCGCGACGTCCTTCGTCGTGGCCGCGATCGGCGGGCGGCTGCTGCACGGGGTGCCCGCGCGGCTGACGATCGGCGTGGGTCTGCTCCTGATCGGCGCCGGCGGGATCGCCCTCGCGGTCCTTGACGCCGGGTCGTCCTGGGGCTCCCTCGTCCCCGGCCTCACCCTCGCGGGCATCGGCACGGGCCTGGTGTCACCGGGCCTCGCGGGCGCGGCCCTCGCCTCGGTGCCGCCGGCGAACGCGGGGATGGCGGGCGGGGCGGTCAACACCTTCCGTCAGCTCGGATACGCGCTCGGAGTCGCCGTCTTCGGCACGGTGCTGACCTCACGTATGCAGGACACGCTCGGCCATGACGCGGCTCACACCGTCGCGGGCGGCGGCGCGTCGGCGATGCGTGGCACGCTTTCCGAGCACACGATGCGGGCGGCTTTCGCCTCCGGCCTGAACTCCGCCGCGGTCGTCGCGGGCGTGGTCGGTCTGGTGGCCGGAGTGGCGGTCCTCGCCATGGTGCGGTCCGCGCGCAAGGCACCGACGACACCGGAGGCTTCGGTTCCGGCACCCGCCGGGCGGGCCTCCGAAAGGCAGCCACAGCCGTAACCGCCGCGTACAGATTCGGTGGAGATTACGCCACCGAAACTTACTCAACCGTAAGTAATCTGTCCCACCCCTCCCCTTGTGGCCGGATTTCAGCGGCTGACCAGCGTGGATGGTACATACCGAGGGGTCGGTCACCCTCTCCCGCCGGGCATCGCGGTGGGGTACCGTCACCGGCGCTGTGCGGAGCGCCACAAGGAGCATCATTGCGCGAGTTCACGAACCCTCCGTTGGCGTCGGCGCCGCCGGTGGGCGGCCTTGCCGACGTCGTGTTCGACCATGCCCTTGAGGATCCGCTCCGCATCGCGCTCGGCCGCAAGTCCGAGGGAGTGTGGCAGGACGTCACGTCGGCCGAGTTCCGCGACCAGGTGATGTCGCTCGCCAAGGGGCTGCTCGCGCAAGGGGTGCGTTTCGGCGACCGCGTGGCCATCATGTGCCGCACCCGCTACGAGTGGACACTGTTCGACTACGCGCTCTGGACGGTCGGCGCCCAGGTGGTGCCCGTCTACCCCACCTCGTCGGCCGAGCAGGTCTTCTGGATGCTGCACGACGCGCAGGTGTCGGCCGCCATGGTCGAGCACGAGGACCACGCGATGACGATCGGCTCGGTGATCGACCGGCTGCCGCAGCTGCGCAGGCTGTGGCAGCTGGACGCCGACGCCGTGGGCGAACTGAACAACTCGGGCCTGGACATCGACGACGAGGTGGTCAACCGCCACCGCCGCGCGGTCACCCCCGACTCGATCGCCACGATCATCTACACCTCGGGCACCACGGGCCGCCCCAAGGGCTGTCTGATCTCCCACGCGAACTTCATGTTCGAGGCGGAGACGGTCATCGAACGCTGGGAGCCGGTCTTCCACTCCCGGCGCGGCGACGAGGCGACCACGCTGCTCTTCCTGCCGCTTGCCCACGTGTTCGGGCGGATGGTGCAGATCGCGGCGATCAGGGGCCGGGTCAAACTGGGCCACCAGCCGAGCCTGAACGCGGCGGCGCTCATCCCGGACCTGGCGGCGTTCCGCCCGTCCTTCATCCTGGCCGTGCCGTACATCTTCGAGAAGGTGTTCAACGCGGCGCGGCGCAAGGCGGAGAAGGACGGCAAGACGGGTCCTTTCGACAAGGCCGTGGAGTGCGCGGTGCGGTACGCGGACGCGATGGAGGCCAAGGCCTTCGGCACCGGTCCCGGCCCTTCGGCGGGCCTGCGCATGCAGCACCAGCTCTTCGAGAAGCTCGTCTACGCCAAGGTGCGCGACGCCATGGGCGGCCGGGTACGGCACGCGATGTCCGGCGGCTCCGGGATGGACCGGCGGCTCGGTCTGTTCTTCGCGGGCGCGGGCGTCGAGATCTACGAGGGGTACGGCCTGACGGAGTCGACGGCCGCCGCGACCGCCAATCCGCCCGAGCGCACCCGCTACGGCACGGTGGGCCAGGCGATCCCCGGCACCACCGTGCACATCGCGGACGACGGCGAGATCTGGCTGAACGGCGGCAACGTCTTCCAGGGCTACCTCAACGACCCCAAGGCCACCGACGCGACCCTGCACGACGGCTGGCTCGCCACCGGTGACCTGGGCGCGCTCGACGAGGACGGCTACCTCACGATCACCGGGCGCAAGAAGGAGATCCTGGTGACCTCCGGCGGCAAGAGCGTCTCGCCGGGCCAGCTGGAGGAGCGGGTGCGCGACCATCCGCTGGTCGCGCAGTGCATCGTCGTGGGCAACGACCGCCCGTACATCGCGGCGCTCGTCACGCTGGACGGGGAGGCCGTCGAGCACTGGCTGAACATGCGCCGCAAGCCTCCGATGTCGCCCACGGACCTGGTGCGCGACCCGGATCTGGAGACCGAGGTGCGGCGGGCCGTGGTGGCAGCCAACACCCTTGTCTCGCAAGCCGAGTCGATCCGTACGTTCCGGATACTGGCTCATCAGTTCTCCGAGGAGCATGGGTTGCTCACGCCCTCGCTGAAGCTGAAGCGCAAGGCCATCGAGAACGCCTACTCGGCTGAGGTCGAGGCGCTCTACCGGTCTTGACCCTGCGGCTCGTTGAGATCTGATGGGGCGTCAATTATTGCTGCGGCGGTTCTTGACGGTTCATCAGGTCGCGCACAGAATCAGCCCCACTTCGTCGGAGGGGGCTCGCCCGTGTCGCGAACTATCCGGACCATCACCGCCGCCGTGGCCGCAACTCTGCTCGCCACCGCCTGCAACTCCGCCTCCACCAGCAGTGGTTCGGGCGGCGACGGCAAGGACGGCGGATCCGTACGGGGTGTGACCGCCGACTCCGTCAAAGTCGGCGGCATCGTCTCCATGACGACCGCGAGCGGATACAGCAAGAAGGACACCGACCTCGGCGCCCGGGCCCGCTTCGACCGCGCGAACGCCGAAGGCGGCGTACACGGAAGGAAGATCGACTACCTGGGAGCGGAGGACGACGGCCAGGACCCCGGGAAGAATCTGGCGGCGGCGCGCAAACTCGTCCAGCAGGACAAGGTGTTCGCGATCGCGCCGATGAGCTCGGTCACCTTCTCCGGGGCCGACTTCCTCCAGAAGCAGAAGGTGCCGACGTTCGGCTGGGGCACCATCCCCCCGTTCTGCGGCCCCAGTTACATGTACGGATTCGGCGGCTGCATGGTGCCGATGCCCGGCGGCACCATCACGCAGAGCTGGCCCGAGGGCCTGAAGAAGGTGACCGACGGCTCCAAGGGCAAGTCGGTGGCGATCCTGGCCAACGACAACGACGCGGGCACCTTCGCCATCCGCACCTACAAGCAGAGCTTCGCCGCCGCCGGTTACAAGGTGACGTACGCCAAGTCGACCGTGCCCGCGACCTCCGTGCCGAGCGACTGGTCGGCGTACACGAAGGAGATTCTCCGCTCGGATGGCGGCAAGGCGCCGGATGTCGTCGTCTCCGTCATGCAGACCCCGTACAACATCGGCCTGTTCACGGCCGTCAAGCGTTCCGGCTTCAAGGGCGTGATCACCGACCCCACGGACTACGACCCGGGCCTGCTGGCCAAGAGCGCCACCAAGGAGGCGCTCGACGGCGTGCACATCCTGCTGGCCTTCCAGCCGTTCGAGCAGAACACCGCGGACATGAAGCGGTTCAAGGCGGACATCAGGAAGACGGCGGGCAAGGACGTCCCGCTCAACATGCACATGATGACCGGTTATATGTCGGCTGACCTCTTCCTCTCGATTGCCGAGAAGGCGGGCAAGGACCTGACCGTCTCCTCCTTCCAGCGGGCGGCGAACGGCTTCTCCGACAAGGACACGATGGTCGGCGACCGCAGTTTGCCCAAGGGGCAGAAGGAGTCGTTCGGCTGCGGGGCCATGGTGCAGCTGAAGGGCGGGAAGTACGCGGTCTCGGCGCCCTTCAAGTGCTACGAACCCATCCCCTTCAAGTAGAGGGGCGCGTCGCCCATGTCCGACCTGCTGGGATTCGTGCTGAGCGGTCTCGTCTCCGGCGCCCTCTACGCGCTGCTCGCGACGGGCCTCGTCCTGTCCTACTCCGCATCCGGCCTCTTCAACTTCGCGCACGGCGCGACCGCTTACCTCTGCGCGCTCGCCTTCTACGAACTCCACTCCGGCTTCGGCTGGCCGGCCGTGCCGACCGCGCTCCTTCTCGTCTGTGTCGTGGCGCCCGCGCTCGGCTGGGGACTCGACCGGCTGATGTTCCGCAAGCTGGCGCGGGTGGGCGAGACCGCGCAGATCGTGGCGACGATCGGGCTGCTCGTCGCGCTGCCCGCGCTCGGACTGTGGGTGGTGGAGCTCCTTGAGGACGCGGGCGCGTCCGTCAAACCGGCCGAGAACCAGTTCGGTCTACCCGGCGTCGGGCCGAGCCCCGCCAGGTCCTGGCAGCTGATGGACGGCGTGGGCATCGACTCCGACCAACTGATCACGTGGGTAGCGACGGCCGCGGTCGCGCTCGGCCTGTGGGCCTTGATGCGGCACACACCGCTGGGGCTCCGGCTGCGCGCGGCGGTCGACAACCGCTCGCTGGTGGAGCTGCGGGGCATGAGCGCGGACCGGCTCTCGTCGGTGGCGTGGATGCTGTCGTCGGGCCTCGCGGGCCTGGCGGGCGTCCTTGCCACGCCCTTGCTGGGGCTCTCGTCGCACGACTTCACCCTCTTCCTGTTCGTGTCGGCGACGGCGGCGGTGCTCGGGCGCTTCATGTCGATTCCGCTGGCGTTCGCGGGCGGGCTCGGGCTCGGGGTGCTGCAGAATCTGGTCGCCGGGTACGCCGATTTCGCGGAGAAGATCACCGGGTTCCGCACGGCGGTGCCCTTCCTGATCCTCTTCGCCGGGCTGCTCCTGCTCACGCGGCGGCAGCGGACGGCGGGCACGGCGGCGGTGGACGCGCCGCCGATCGACTATCTGGCGGGGCGGTCCTGGATCAGGCGCTGGGGGCCATGGGCGGTCGGCGGTGCGCTGCTCGCCCTGTCGTTCTACACGGTCACCACGCCCTTCTGGAGCGGCATCCTCGCGCAGGGCCTCGCGATCTCGCTGGTCTTCATCTCCTTCACCGTGGTGACGGGGCTCGGCGCGATGGTGTCCCTGGCGCAGGCGACGTTCGTGACGGGCGCGGCGCTGGTCGCGGGGCTCCTGATGAGCCATGGATGGCCGTTCATCGCCGCCGCGCTGGTGGGGACCTGCGCGGCGGCGGCGCTCGGGGCGCTGGTCGCGCTCCCCGCGCTGCGGCTCGGCGGGCGGTCACTGGCGCTCGCCACGCTCGCGCTGGCCTTCCTCGCCGATCAAGTCCTTTTCCAGATGGGCTGGTTGAGGAACGGTGACACCGGGTGGGAGATTCCGCGGGCGGTCTTCGGCCCCGTCGACCTGGGCGACGACCGCGCGATGGGCGTGGCGATGGTCCTCCTTGTGACGGTGGCCGTGGCCGCGCTGAGCGCGCTGCGGGGGTCGGCGACGGGGCGGGCGATGCTGGCGGTGCGGTCCGCTCCGGCGGCGGCGATGGCGTCGGGCGTCTCGGTGGTGCGGACGAAGCTGCTCGTCTTCACGCTGTCCGCGGGGCTCGCGGGGTTCGGCGGCGTGATGTACGCGTCCTTCAACACCCGCGTCACCGCCACCGACTTCACCGCCATGACCGGCCTGATCTGGCTCGCTGTCGCGGTCGCCGCCGGGGTACGCAGGCCGCAGTTCGCGGTGGTGGCGGGGCTCGTCTTCGCGATCGTGCCGCATCTGGTCGCCGACTACGTGACGGAGTCGGTGCAGCTGCCGGTGATCCTGTTCGGCCTTGCGGGGCTGGCGCTGGCCAATGATCCGGATGGGTATTGCGCGGCGGTTTCTGTGCGGATGCATCGGAGGCGGGCGGGATCTTCAGCCCGTCCGGCGTTTGAGGACGAGGCCGAAGGCCGATATGGGGGTCTGGGGGCGGAGCCCCCAGCTTCGGGAAGGGGCGGGATCGGGGAAGAGACCCCGCCCTCCCTGGCCCTGCGTGACGTCCACGCGGGCTACGACGGTGCCCCCGTCCTCCACGGAGTGACCCTCACCGTCCACCCCGGCGAAATCGTCGCCCTCCTGGGCCCCAACGGAGCAGGCAAGTCCACGACCTGCAAGCTCGCCGCGGGACTCCTCGCGCCCACCGGGGGCAGGGTGTACGTGGCCGGGGCGGACGCCACACGCAGCGGCGCCGTCACGCGGTCAAGGGCGGGGGTCGCCCTCTCCCCCGAGGGCCGCGGCATCTTCCCCGGCCTCACCATCGAGGAGAACCTCACGCTGCACCTCCCCGACAAGGCCGAGCGCGAAGCCGTCTACGACCGGTTCAGCGGCCTCGCCGCCCGGCGAAGGATCACCGCGGGTTCCCTCTCCGGAGGAGAACAGCAGATGCTCGCCCTCGCGCCCCTCCTCCAGCGCCCGCCGAAGGTACTGATCGCCGACGAGCCGTCCCTCGGCCTCGCCCCCCGCGTGGTCGACGAGGTCTTCCGGCTCCTCGCCGAACTCCGGGACGCGGGAACGGGGTTGCTGCTGGTGGAGGAGAAGGCGGCGGAGGTCCTCGGCGTCGCGGACACCGTCGCCTACCTCGCACAAGGCCGCGTCTCCTGGTGCGGTCCACGCTCAGAGGTACGGGCGGACCAGCTGACCGAGGCCTATCTGGGTATCGCCGCGCGGGGCCACGCGGGGCACGCCGGTCACGCCGGTCACGCCGAAGGGGTGGGACAGCCATGAGCGAGCGCGCGCACGACCGGATACTGCAGGCCCACGGCATCGGCGTACGCTTCGGCGGCATCCACGCCCTGACCCAGGTGGACCTGGATCTGCGCCCCGGCGAGGTCTGCGGGCTCATCGGCCCCAACGGGGCGGGAAAGACCACCCTGTTCGACGTCGTGTCCGGAATCCGCCGCCCCGACCAGGGGCGCGTCCTGCTCGACGGCGTCGACGTCACACGCCGCTCCCCCGTCTGGCGCGCCCGCCACGGCATGCGCCGCACCTTCCAGCGCCAGCAGCTCTTCGGACAGCTCACCGTCGCCGACAATCTGCTCGTCGCGCAGGAGTGGCGCGGCGGTGGCGGCGGCCTCGCGGCGGATCTCCTTGCCGCTCCCACCCGTCGTACGCACGAGAGGGAGCGACGGAAGCGCGCGTCAACTGTCCTGCGCGAGTGCGGACTTGCGGACCTCTCCGACGATTACGCGGGCGCCCTGCCAGTCGGCCAGGCCCGCATGGTGGAGCTCGCGCGTGCGCTGGCGGACCCACCCAGGGTGCTGCTCCTGGACGAGCCCGCCTCCGGGATGGCGGCCGATGAGCGAGGCCGACTGTCGGCCGTCATACGGCACCTCGCGGACGAGGAAGGCTGCGCGGTACTTCTCGTGGAGCACAACGTCGCCTTCGTGATGGAGCTCTGCGCCCGCGTCGTCGTCCTCGACCTGGGCCACGTCCTGGCCGAGGGCACGGCGGCCGAGGTACGCGCGGACCCGAAGGTGCGCGACGCGTACCTCGGGACAAGCGCCGCTTAGGCGTCCAGCCGTCCAGCCGTCCGGCCGTCTACGGCCGGAAGTACTCCGACATCAGGCGGCTGACCCATTCGGGCTGCTTGATGTCCACCGCACGGAACTCCGCCATCGTCGGCTTCACATCGATGACCGGGGTGCCCGATACCGCGTCGAGGCCCACCACCGTCAGTTCGCGGCCGTGGACGGATTCGACGGCGCAGCACGTCACACCGATGCGGTTCGGCCTGCGGGGGCCGCGGCCGGCGAAGACACCGACGGGCGGGAGGTCGGAGCGGCCTCGGTAGGGGCGGGGCTCGCGGTGGTCGTCGTGTTCGGGGAACTGGTCGAAGACGAAGAGCACCTCCACGTGGGAGAAGCCCTCCAGACCCTGCAGACACGCCTCGCCGAAGCGCTCGTCGACGGTGATCGTGCTGCGGACGGCTCCCCAGTTGTCCGTGTGCTGGACGTCCGTTCGGTCGTTGCGGACTGTACCTATCGGTGTGATCTCGAAGCTAGGCATGACAAGGTTCTATCTCTTCGGTCAGCCCTTCGGTCAGCCTCTTCGGCCGACGTTGCGACCGGATGAAAATGGCCGGTCATGGAATGCGGCACCGCATGTGATCGTTGACCATGGGAGTACCACCCGACGACTTAAGGATCGAGAGCTCGTGAGCAAGGTCCCCCCGATCATCCTGAACAATGGCGTCGAGATGCCGCAGCTCGGCTTCGGCGTCTGGCAGGTACCGGACGACGAGGCCGCGTCGGCTGTCACGACGGCGCTGGAGGCCGGGTACCGCAGCATCGACACCGCTGCCATCTACGGCAACGAAGAGGGCACCGGCAAGGCGATCGCAGCCTCCGGCATCGCGCGCGAGGAGCTCTTCGTCACGACGAAGCTCTGGAATTCCGACCAGGGCTATGACTCGACGCTCCGCGCCTTCGACACGTCCCTGGAGAAGCTCGGACTCGACCATGTGGACCTGTATCTGATCCACTGGCCCCTGCCGTCCAAGAACCTCGCCGCGGACACGTACAAGGCCTTCGAGAAGATCCAGGCCGACGGCCGGGCGAGGTCCATCGGCGTCTCGAACTTCCTGCCCGAGCATCTGGAGAAGTTGCTGGCCGAGACGTCGGTCATCCCCGCGGTCAACCAGATCGAACTCCACCCGCACCTCCAGCAGCGCGCCTCCCGCGAGTTCCACGCGGAACAGGGCATCGCCACGGAGGCCTGGTCCCCGCTCGGCCAGGGCAAGGGCCTTCTTGAGGTCCCGGCCATCGTCGCGATCGCCCAGAAGCACGGCCGCACTCCGGCCCAGATCGTCCTGCGCTGGCACATCCAGCTGGGCAACGTGGTGATCCCCAAGTCCGTGACACCGTCGCGGATCAAGGAGAACATCGACGTCTTCAGCTTCGAGCTGGACCCCGAGGACATGGCGGCGATCAGCGCCCTCAACGAGGACCGGCGGCTGGGGCCGGATCCGGCCGCGTTCGACGTGGCCTGAGGGCATCCCTCGTGTGCGGCCTTGGTCCGGTGGTCAGGAGCGGAGCTCCTGCCACCGGGCCAGGGCATCGCGGGCGGCGACTGTCTCCGCGGCGTCCTCGCCGAGCTCGCGGGCGAAGCCCTCGGCGGCCCGGCTCAGTTGCCTGATGGCGCCCTCCATGTCGCCGTCCACGGCGAGGGAATGCGCGAGATGTGACCTGGCCTCGTGGGTCCGGAGGTGATCCTCACCCAGTGAGCTCTTCAGACCGGCCAGTGCCACTTGATGGAGCACGCTCGCCGCTTCCGGCTCTCCGGCCCGCTGGTAGGCCTCCGCGAGCAGTTGGCGTGTGCGCACGGTTCCTGGATGGACGTCGCCCAGGCTGGTCATACGTTCGTCCAGCGTCGTCTCCAACAACGCGATGGCGCGCCGCACTTCTCCGCCCTCCAACAGCGCTTCGGCCAGATCGCTGTATGCCCTTCGGGTCTCGACGTGCGACTCCCCCAGGACACTGATCCGTTTGGCCAGCGTCCTTTCGTACAACGCGATCGCCTTTTCCCTGATCCCCCCGCGCCGGTAGGCCTCGGCCAGCGCCGCAGCCGCCCGAAGCGTCTCGGGGTGCTCGTGGCCCAGGGCCTCGCCCCTGCTGGACAGACCCTCCTCGTACAGCGGAATCGCCCGCTCCAAGTCCCCGGCCAGCACGCAGGCGCGAGCCAGCCGATCCTTCAGGCCCAGTGTTTCCGGATGCTCGTCCCCGAAGGCCTCGGTGCTGTGCGCCAAAGCGTCCTCGTACATCGCTATGGCATGGCCCAGAACTCCTTCGCGCTCGTACACCCCGGCCAAGGCCGCCAGAGCCGTGAGCGTACGCGGATGGCCCTCGCCCAGGACTTCCCGGTAACCGCCCACCACCTGCTCGAGCTCCACCAACGCTCGCGTCGTGTCCCCCACCCTGTCGAACGCGAGCGCCAGCTCCCCGCGCGCGGCGAGCGTGGGCGGCGACAGATCGCCCAGAACGCGCCGGTATGCATCCAGCACCTCTTGATAGGCGGACAACGCGCGGTCCCACTCCTCGTCAGCCAGGTAGGCGCCCGCGAGCCGTGCCAGCACCGGAACGGTCGCCGGGTGGTCCTCGCCCAGGTTCCGCACCGCGAGGGAGTGGGTCGCCTCCAGCTCCCTGATCGCCCGCCCCGTAGCTCCCGACACCAGGTACGCGCCGGCGAGTTCCGCTCGCAGCGCGAGCCTCTCGGGGTCGTCCTCGGCCCTCCCCGCCCTCTCCATCGCGGCCCGTACATCCTCGAATCGCGCAAGCGCCCGCGGTGTGTCACCCGAGGACAAATACGCTCCGGCGAGCCACGTCGTGGCGCGACGCGCTCGGGGATCCTCCGCACCCAGGATTCTCTGCAAGGACTCCGACGCTCTCCGCAGGAAGTCCAGGGCCCGTTCCAACTGGCCCTGTGCCATGAGGAATCGTGCGGTCTCCGCGAGCAGAAAGCCGAAGACCACGTCGTCGTCCTCGGACGGGGAATGACCGGCGAACGCCTCGATGTGCGGCAGAAGAGCGCGCCAGCGTGGCCATCCTGCTGGGTCGTCCGCATCGTCGGGGAGCGCGTCCGCGAGGCAGCGCGCCGCCGCTCGGCGGGCCGCCTGAATCTCCCGGGCACTGCTCACCCCCTGGTGGCCCGGTTCGCTGACGCGCACGATGCCGGCGACCAGGGGGGGCATACCGACCGTCCCGGCCGCCTGGGTCTCGATCAGACGGAGACTCATCAGAAGCTCCAACGCATCGGAGACCTGTGACTCCGTGAACTGGGCTCCGGCCAGGAGATCCACGGGAATCGGTTCGGGGCCGTACCAAGCCAGGATCTGCATGAGCTGCTTCGCCGGGTGAGCGTTGGCGGCTCGCAGGCGTTGCCTGACGTTGTCGCCGAGGCTGAGCGGCTTGGACCCCTTGCCCTCGGCGTCCCGCAGCTCGTCCTGTTCCACCTCAAGCATGGCGTGGTACGCACCGACGGAGATCTCTGATTCGGCGATGTTCGCGGCCGCCAGCGCCACCGCGAGTGGAGACCGCCCGAGGCCTTCGCACAAACGCTCCACGTCCGCGGACTCCCCGTCCGCGCGCCGGCGGAACATCGCGACGGCTTCGGCGAGTTCGGGAACGTCCAGCTCCATGGGTGTGGCGATCCCCTCCCAGCCGGTGGCCTGGCGGCTGGTGATCAGTACATTCCCTTTCGAGCCCAGGCGGGACAGGAGGACGCGTACGTCCTCGGGGTTCTCCACACCGTCGAAGACGAGCAGCCAGCCCTCGTGCGAGGTGAGCCACTGGAGCGCCCATTCCCAACGCCCTTCCCTCGCAAGGAAGTCCGGTACCGAGGGCTGCAGGGCCCGGGTGAGGCCGGAGAGGCCCTTGACGATCGACGCGGGCGACCCCGCGTTCACCCACCACACCGGCCCCATGGCGTCGCCCCGGGCCACCCCGGCCGCCCACTCCGCCGCCAGCCAGGTTTTGCCCACGCCGCCCGACCCATGGAGGACAACCCCATGGTGCACCGCGGACCATGGCCCCAGGCTGAACATTTCCCGGTCCAAGCGCTCCAGCACATCTCTCCGGCCGACGAACCGCTGCCACGCCTCCACATTCGTCAGGTCCGGCGGACACGCGACGGTCGCGGGCGGGTCGAAGCCCCCGAGCAGGGAAGGCGGGTGGACCTGCGTGGTCCCACCTTCGGTGTCGTACGGATCCGGCCCCGCCCCGCTGACAGCGCTCTCGTCGCCCACCGGACGCTCCGCCACCCGGATCGCCCGCCCCCGCAGCAGCCCCAACGCCTCCTCGCTCACCAGCGCGAAGGGCTGGCCCGCATCCCCGAGTGCCCGGCCCCCTGTCCCCTCCGCCACCGGCACGACAGCCCTGAAGGCCCGGGTCGTCGAGCCGGCCCTGGTCTCGATCTCCGCGCCGATCCGGTTCAGCAGTTCGGCGACCGCCAGCGACTCGGGGCGGGGCAGGGTTTCCAGCAGTGCGCTTCTCGCACCCGGCACGAAGTCGTACAGGCCCCGCTCCGGATCGACCGGCTCGAGAAGGCCGCTCAGGAGAACCTCGGCGAGGTCGCTGGAACGTGAGCCAGGCGTGACCCGCTGCTGGATCAGCCGCATCACCGGCAGCGCGGGCACCGACAGGGCGACATGCGCCGCCAGGTCCACCGCCGTGGGCGAGGCCGCTGCCTGGAAACGGAGTATCCGCTCTGTGATCGTCAAGTCTCCCTCCGCCGCGAGTGGTTGGCCGTGCGGTGGTCGTGCCGCGCTCACGTACGCCATCGCCGTGTCCCGGTGCTGATCGCCGGACGCGGCCACCAGCCCCGCCCAGTCGGCCAGCCACTCGGGAGCCAGCTCAAGGACGGGCACAGGGACCGCGTCCGGCGCGTGGCGTCCCGCCCTGCCGTCGTGCGGGGTGAAACGCAGTGCGGTGTTGGGGGCGTGCGCCCGGGACGCCGATCGCCTTGCCGGGGATCGCGGGGGCCGCTGTGCGGCGCCAGAGGCGTTCGGGCAGAGGCTGCAGGATGGCGGTGGGGCCACGCCGGGCCCACAGGCGCAGTGCGGGGGCCGTGCGCCCGCCCCACCAGTGCGGGCCCGAGCAGTCGCTGAGCACCAGGGTCACCTGGCGGCCCGTCGGGTCCACCATGGCTGCCGGGGCCAGTGCGGGGCCTTGGGGTGAGGAGCGGATACCGACACTCGCGCCGAGGTCGGCCAGGTGCCAGAGCCGTACGTCCCGGAAGGCACCGGTGCGCTGCATCGCCTCGCGCAGTTCGCGCGCGAGCGGGCGCCACACCTCCATCGCCGGACTCGTGTCGACGACGAGGGCCAGGCTCAGGAGGCGGTCGGTGGCCGGGACCATGACCGGGGCCCAGGGGCGCAGACCGGCGTGGAGTGCGGCGCGCGCGGCCGTCGCTTCCTCGTCCAGGACGCGGCGGCGCCGGTCGGGGACACGCTGCTTGAGCGGGCGCAGGGCGCGCTGGATCTCCAGTTCGTGGCGCAAGGCCTGTGGGGCGGGGACCAGGACGTCCTCGGCGTCGGTGCCGGGCCGGGGGGCGCCGCGCGGGATGTGCAGGGCCGCGCGGTACGGGTCGCCGGGCGCATCCTGGCCGTCCGTCGCATCGCCGGCGTCCGGGTCACTGGCCTCCGGATCACGTGGCCACCGCACCTGCGAAACTGACGCGTATCCCGCCCTTTCGAGCGACGGCCGCAAAGCGTGCGAGTAGGCACCATCGCCCTCGCCCTCACCACCCCCCTCGCCCGGAGGAAGCCGCTCCGCGAGCCACAGCATCTCCGCGAGCTCCAGCGGAGTGACCTGGGGCCCCAGGGTGTCGAGCAGGTCCCGCAGTTTCCGCAGTCGCTCAGTCTCCATCGGAGCGTGTCGCCTCGCTGCTCAGGAACGGCATCACCTGGTCCGCCAACTGCCGCACCGTTTCCGGGTGTTCACTGAACGAGGCATGATGGCACATGTAGATGGCGTTGAGGAGCTGGTCGTTCGCGAGCAGCCCACCGCTGCGCCGCTCGAAGAAGCGGTCGATGATCTCCGTCGCACCCGCGGGCAGCTCACCCCCCTCGCCCTCGACCACAGGGCCGAGGTGCTCGCGGACGATCGCTGTCAGCTCCGCCACGCTCGCGGGCTGTTTCAGGTCCACGGTCACGCAGCGCCGCAGGAACGCGGGCGGGAATTCACGCTCGCCGTTGCTCGTCATGACTACGAGGGGGAAGGCGCGACAACTGACCGTGCCGTCGCGGATCTCGACGCGGTCGGTCGTGCTGTCGGCTGTCATCACTCTGGCCGTCGGCTCCGCGCGACGGGCCAGCTCGACGATCTCGTACGCCCCCTTCTCGAAGATGGTGAGAAGGTCGTTGGGCAGGTCGATGTCACTCTTGTCGATCTCGTCCACGAGCAGGACGCGGGGGCGCTCGTACGGGAGCAGCGCCGTACCGAGCGGCCCGAGGCGCAGATAGTCCCCGATGTCGTCGCCCCGGGAGCCGTTCACGTCCTCGCGGCGGGCGCGCTCCGCGGCGTACAAGCGTGTGAGCGGGTCGTATTCGTACAGGCCGTCCCGGAGCGTGACGCGGCTGGTGATCGGCCAGTGCAGGACCTTGCCGAGGCCGAGTTCATGGGCCACCGCGTACGCGAGGGATGACTTGCCGGTGCCTGGCGCACCTGTCACCAGGAGTGGCCTGCGCAGATAGAGCGCGGCGTTGACCTGGCGGATCGCGTCCTCGCCGGGGCGGTAGCTGACGGCAGCGTGCGGGTTGCCGGAGTCTCCCGGCGGGGTGCTCAGGGCCGGGCCACCGGTGAAGGTGCGCCATGGGGGCGGGGCCGGGAGGCGGTCGATGCCGTCGTGCGGGATGCGGCTCCCGGAGTAGATGCGCCAGTTGGGCGCCGTCCCGTCGATGTCAGGCACGCTCCACGCTCCCCGCACTCCCCGTACTCCATGAACTTCCCATGCTGCCGGTGCTCACTGCTCTCCTCGTGCTCCGTGCGCTCACTGTTCCCCCCGAATTCCCATCGCCAGCGGTGGGTCCGGCTTGCGCTCCGGGTCGTCCCAGAAGAGCGTCAACCGGTGCCCGCAGTGCTCGGCGCACCCCTTGTCCGGGGAGCGGGCCTCCTTGCGCAGCCTCATGATCTCGAACGGCAACCGGTCGGGGTCAAGGGCCGCCACCGCTTCCGTGAGCCTGTCAAGAAACTTGTCGGGAGCGCAGTGTGCGTGGCCGTCCTCACCACAGTCGTGCCGTCTCCACAGCATGATCGGCACACCGGTGTCCAGGGCTGCCGAGAGCCAGTCCCCCATGGGCGTCGCGGCATACGCGAGGGCGCACACCTCGTCGTCGGCGTCCAGCCAGTCGTGGAACTCGTCGTAGCCGTAAGGAAGACCGCACTCCACGCGCCGGGGCCGGGTCTCGCCGCGGGCCCGCACCGTCTCCCAGCGCCTGCGGGTCAAGCGGGAGACGGTGAGCGGCTTGAGGCGGTCCATGTGCCGGACCACCACGGGCACGGTGCGCATGGGGCGGGGGCGCGCCGCCCCCGGCTCGTGGATCTGCCACTCCTCGAAGGGTTCGCTCATCAGCCGCTCCGGCACCACGAACTCCAGCATCCAGTCGCATTCGTGCACCCGGCCGACCTGTTCGGCGAGCATCGCCTCGACCTTGGTGCGGAGTTGACGCGGGCGGATCCTGACGGGCCCCGACGAGCCGACGGGGACGCCGTCGATGACCGTGCACACGGTGAGGTCGAGGCCGGCGCCACGGGTCATCGATTCCGCGCGGAACATGACGGACCCGACGGGCACGGGCGTCTGTTGCGTGGCCTTCCCGTCGTATGCCTCTTCCGCGTAATGCTCGGGCATCCAGCGCCGTAGCCACACTCCGATGTCCACTTCCGGCAGCCGCGCGCCGAGCTCGCGCAGCAGCCGCAACAGCCGCTCGTCGCCGGTCAGTTCCTCACCCACGTACCGAATGGCGTGCCAGATCGACCGGAAGGGCGGCAGCGGGCGGCGGAAGGTGGGGAAGGCGCGCCGCACGAGCAACTCAAGACTGTCGGCATCGAGGCGCACCCCCTCGAACAGGGCACGCAGTTCACGGCGCGGCTCGACCGGCAGCCAGTCCAGGGGCAGGAAGTCGTCCAGGTCTTCCCAGTGGCGTCGGATGGTGTCGATGGGCAGCATCCGCCCGATGTAACCCTCCTGATCACCGCCGAGGACGGCGTCAGTGACCATGCCGACGACCTTGCCGGACTCGGGGTCGTAGACCGCCGCACCGCTGAACCCCTCGTCCAGACGCCGCAGATGGGCCTGGACGACATCGACCTCCAGCCACTCCTGGCCGAGGAGCCGGTCCGCGCTGGTGGTCAGTGTGACGTGTGTGCCGTCCTGCTCATGACCGAAGGGAAAGCCCAGCGCGCGCAGTTCGTGGGCGCCTCGTCCCGGCCGCGGGCGCAGCGTGTCGAGCGGCGCGAACGCGCAGGGCGCCACCCGCAGGGCGTGGGCGAGTTCGAGCACCGCTATGTCACCGCGGTCCCCGAGGCGCCGCCAGTCGCCGGACCATGACACCTTCGCGGGCAGTGCGTCGGTGACGCCCGGCAGCGTGACGGAGACCGCCGAGAGCCCTTCGACGACATGGGCACAGGTGATCAGGCGCGTACCGTCGAGGAGTACGCCCGCTCCCCTGGGAGCGCCGTCGACTGTGCCGATGCGGGCACGCCAATGCATGCCTTGCATTATCCGCCTCGTACGGTCATCGCTCACCCGGCTCGTCACGCCGGGACCAGGTCAGCTTGACGGTCAAGTGCCCCTCGGCGGCTGTCTTGGCGATGACGGCACCCGCGACGGCGCTCAACTTGACCCCGAATTCCAGCTCGATGCCGTCGGGGTCGAGCGCCTGGTCACGGAACGTCCGCAGCGCGGACATCGCGGCACCCCGCACATTGCCCAGCGCCGCCCCGAAGTGCCCCTCGACATCATGGATCTCGCTGCCGTCGCTCCTGCGCGACACCGACCTGAAACCCGGGTCCCTGGAGTCCACTTCCACGACGACGGGACCGTCGTCGGACTCCCATCGCATCAGCTCACTCAAAGCCCGACTCCCTCCGTAGCCTGATCGACGTCGCCTAAAAGGTAACGTCAACAGCACTTCGGGCAGTCGGTGTTGGGCATATACGTCAGCGAACCGACTGCTCGCCGGTCCGCTGCCCGCCTCGCTGCGACGCGGCTCAGTCCTTGACCCCCACATGCACCGTCTGCGCCGACAGCAGGAACACATCCGGCCGGTGGTGCAGGCTCTGTTCGTCGTTCGGGTCGAGGAGGCGGTCCACCGTTGCCAGGTCGTCGGCGTCGAGCGTGTCCTCGTGCATCTCTCGGCGGCGGGTGAGCTCGGAGATGATCTGGGCGCGGGCGGTGTCCGGGACGGGGGCCGGGAGGTCCAGGAGGAAGGAGCGGGTGCCCGCGTGGCGCAGGCCCGCTTCGGTGAGGAGCGTGGGCCAGTCCTCCGTGACCGTCTTCGCGCCCGGCAGGTCCGCGCGCATCCGCGTGAACCACTTCTCGTCCGCCAGGTCGAAGCGGGTCTGGAGGCCCGGCCGGCCGAAGCCGATGTCGCGGGGCAGGCTGCGCTGGTTCAGGCCGCCCTCCAGGAGCGCGATCGCGCCGCCCGGCGCGAGGCGGGCCGCGAGGGCGGACAGTGCTCCCTCCTGGTCGCCGACGTGGTGCAGGGCCCTGCCGATCCAGAGGAGGTCCGCCAGCGGCAACTCGCTGATCCCTTCGGGGAGTTCCGCCTGGATGGTGCTGACCCGGTCCGTCAGGCCATCCCGGGCTGCCCGCTCCCGCGCGCGCTCCAGGAGCGGCTCCGCCGGGTCCACCGCGATCACTTCAGCCTTGGGGAAGATCTCGGCGAGGAGGAAGGAGATGGACCCCGAGCCGCTGCCGACGTCCGCGATCAGGGTCGGCTCCGGCTGCCATGTGCGCAGCCATGCGGCGATCTCACGGTTCTGTGGGGCGGCGAGCTCCGCGTTCCGCTCCAGCATGGGGCCCATGGTGGCCCAGTCGATGTCCTCGTGGTGGTGGCCGCCGTGGGTGTGGCCGTGCTTGTGGCCGTGCTCGTGGTCGTGGGCCATCTTCTGCCGCCGCCTTCGCATGTCGGGGTGGGGTCGCAGCCGCCCCGGGCGGGTGTCCCCGGCAGCCGTCTCAAGCCTGCGCCGCCGCCTCCCTCCTGGCCAGTCGTCTTGCGGTTTCGGCAAACGGCGTGGGCTGTCCCCGTCAGGCGTGGACGACGAGTCCGCCGCTGGTCAACTGGTCAACTGGACGATGTGGTTCACGCGACGGGCGGTCTCCCGAGCGGCTTCCCGAGCAGTTCCCGGAGCGGCCTCCGAAGTGACATGAGCGCGAACCGCGGGTCCGGCCGCGGCTCATCCTGGTCCGGCAGCTCCGCCAGGCCCGTCGCGAGGCGCGCTGCCAGTGGGCCGTCGAGCGGGATCTGGGTGAACCAGCCCCGGTGGAGGTCCTCGGCCGTGGAGCGTGGTGTGCGGCCTTGGCCGTGGCCGCGGAACACGGCCCTGCCCGCCGGCGTCAGGCCACGTGCGGCCGCGTACGCCTCTACCGCCTGGGCGCGGTCGACGGCGGGGCGCACCGGGCGCGGAGCGAGCACCGTGTCGATGTCGCTGCCCACGTCGTGTGCCGCGGCCTTGTCGACCGTCGTGACGAACACGCCGCCGGGCCGCAGCACCCGCGCGCACTCGGCGACGACCGTGGCCGCCTCCTGTGCGCCCGACAGCAGATGCAGCAGCCACACCGCGCTCACCGCGTCGAACGAGGCGTCCGGAAAAGGGAGTTGGCGGCTGTCGCCGAGCACTATGCCGCCCGGAAGCCGCCCCGCCGCCATCCGCGCCATGTTGTGCGCCGCGTCGACCCCCGTCACCCGCAGGCCCGCACCGGCCAGCCCCCGCGTCACCAGGCCCGTGCCGCAGGCGACGTCCAGGAGGGTGCGGGTGTGCCGCGGCAGCAGGCCGAGGACCGCGGCGGCAGCGGCCTCGGCGCGGGGCTCGCCGCCGCGGGACGCGTCGTAGCGGTCGGCTTCCTTGCCGTAGTCCAGCATGGACACTCAGACCGCCCCGTGCAGTGCCGCCAACCCCTCCACCCTGCGGGCGAGTTCGAAGTCGAGCGTGGTGAGCGCGCCGCCCGCGCTGTGCGTGTGCACGGCGAGGGAGACGGTGTTGTAGCCGAGCGTCAGGTCGGAGTGGTGATCGATGTCGTCCTGGATCTGCGCGATGTGGACGACCATCGCGGTCGCCGCGAAGTGCGAGCCGAGCTGGAAGGAGCGGGTGATCCTGTCGCCTTCGAGCGACCAGCCGGGCAGCTCGGCGAGCCGCTCCTCCACGTCCTTCTGCGACAGCGGTTCGGGTGACATGGCCTCGCTCCTTCGCGTGGGTACGGCGTATGTGCGTACGGCGTACGTGGGTACGTCGGGTACGTCGGGTACGCCCATTCTTCCGTTCCTCAGCCTCCCATACAGCTGTCCGCACAGCCCTGATCAGGCCATCGGCGTGGCCCCCCGTGCCGCGGGACCTTCGATTACTGTCTGGGTATGACAACTGCCTTGTCCGCCAAGGAAAGTACCGGCGTCGGCCCGCTGCTGCGCGGCTGGCGCGAGCGGCGCAGGGTGAGCCAGCTGGAACTGGCCCTGCGCGCCGATTCGTCGGCCCGGCACATCAGCTTCATCGAGACCGGCAGGTCACGCCCGAGCGAGGAGATCGTGCTGCGCCTCGCCGAGCATCTCGACGTACCGATGCGGGATCGCAACTCGCTGCTCCTGGCGGCCGGTTACGCGCCTCGCTTCCGGGAGACGCCCATGGACGACCCGTCGATGGGCGCCCTGCGCGAGGGCCTCGACCAGCTCCTGCGCGGCTACGAGCCCTACCCCGCCCTGGTCGTCGACGCGACGTACAACGTGATCGCCGCGAACCGCGGCATCACGATGATCCTCGACGGCATCCCCGAGCACCTCCTGCGTCCGCCGCTGAACGCCATGCGGCTCACGCTCCACCCGGAGGGCCTCGCCCCGAAGATCCGTAACCTGCGGGAGTGGCGGGAGCACCTGCTGCACCAGATGGACCGGCAGATCGCGCTGCAGCGGTCCGACGCGCTGCGTGCGGTGTACGAGGAGGTGGCGGCGTATCCGGTGGTGGATCCCGGTGTCGACGTCTTCGAGGCCGACGGAGTGGGCAGCGACTCGCTCTGCTTCGCGCTGCCCCTGCGCATCGAGCACGACGGGCATCTGCTCTCCTTCATCTCGTCGATCTCGACCTTCAACACCCCCATGGATGTGACGGTCGCCGAGCTGGCCATCGAGACGCTGCTCCCGGCCGACCCGGCGACGGTCAAGTACCTCCAGTCGGCGTCCTGAGCCCGAAGCGGCTCGGGCCGCGCGGCCGGTCCTAGGCCCTGAGCGCCCGCAGCGCCCCGTACTGCACCGTGGCGAAGCCGCCGACGGTCACGGCCTGCAGCGGGATCCACACCGTGCCCGCCGTGCTGGGCGAGAGCCAGGCGACCAGGGCGATGACACTGAGCACCGCCCAGACCGTGTTCGCCTCGATCACTCCCCGGACGAGCAGCGTGGGCGGGCTCTTGCGGGACGCGAGGTAGCCGACGCCCACGCCGTACAGCGTGAGGAAGACGCCGAGGCCGAGCAGAAGCCCCGCGTCGACGCCGAGGAAGCGCCCGAGCGGGCCGGAGGCGACGGCGTACGCGAGGCCGTTTCCGGTGGTCACCACCGCGTCGAGGGCGAGGAAGCGGCGCAGCATCGTCTTCGGGTCGTTCGTGCGGGCCAGTGCGGTGAGCGGGTGCGCAGAGTACGTCGACATGCGGGTTCGACCTCCAGGCCGCGGAAGGGGTGAGGGATGAGGGGCGGATGGGAAAGGGGGGGCCGGATCCGGGCCGGAGTGCGCCGGACCGGATCCGGTAGGACCACCCTGCCGGGCAGGCACACGGGGGTCGATTACCTCAGAGGTAAGGGCGGCGCCCACCCAGGAGCGGCGCCCACCCAGGAGCCGCACCCACCCCTGAGTGCCGCGCCCCCCACGCACCGCGCGCACGCCCCCGCAACCCGTACGGCCGTCGCCGCCGTGTGCCCCCGCCACCCCGCGCCTAGGTTCGTTGAAAGACAGACCTAGGGAGCTCAACGGTGACAGAGACGACCGAGCCCGGCGCCGCCCTCCTGCGCGCGGGCAAGTTCTTCCGGCGTGGCACCGCCGCCCCCGACCTGCACAGCATCGGGCTCACCGGCGGCCGGGAAGCGGACGCCTTCTACCGGGACCGGTGGAGCCACGACAAGGTCGTGAACTCGACGCACGGCGTGAACTGCACGGGCTCCTGCCGCTGGAAGGTGTACGTCAAGGACGGCATCATCACCTGGGAGACCCAGCAGACGGACTACCCGAGCGTCGGCCCCGACCGCCCCGAGTACGAGCCGCGGGGCTGCCCCCGAGGCGCCGCCTTCTCCTGGTACACGTACTCACCCACCCGTGTGCGCTACCCGTACCTGCGCGGCGTCCTCCTGGAGATGTACCGCGAGGCCAAGTCGCGCCTGAAGGACCCGGTCCTCGCCTGGGCGGACATCCAGGACGACCCGGAGCGGCGCCGGACCTACCAACAGGCGCGCGGCAAGGGCGGGTTGGTGCGGGCGACGTGGGACGAGGCCGTCGAGATCATCGCGGCGGCGCATGTGCACACGATCAAGAAGTACGGTCCCGACCGGGTCGCGGGCTTCTCCCCCATCCCCGCGATGTCGATGGTGTCGCACGCGGCCGGCGCCCGTTTCATGAGCCTCATCGGCGCCCCGATGCTCTCCTTCTACGACTGGTACGCGGATCTGCCGGTGGCTTCGCCACAGGTGTTCGGCGACCAGACCGACGTACCGGAGTCGGGTGACTGGTGGGACGCCGCGTATCTGATGATGTGGGGCTCCAACGTCCCGGTGACCAGGACTCCCGACGCGCACTGGATGGCCGAGGCACGCTACCGCGGCCAGAAGGTCGTGGTCGTGGCGCCCGACTACGCCGACAACGCGAAGTTCGCCGACGAGTGGCTGCACCCGCACCCCGGTACGGACGGCGCGCTCGCCATCGCGATGGGCCACGTCATCCTGAAGGAGTTCTTCGTCGACCGGCGGACGGAGTTCTTCACCGACTACGTCCGCAAGTTCACCGATCTGCCCTTCCTGGTGACGCTGACCGAGCGCGACGGCGCGTTCGTGCCGTCGAAGTTCCTGCGGGCCGCGGATCTCGGCCAGGGCGGCGAGGGCGGCGACTGGAAGACGGCGGTCCTCGACGAGAGGACCGGGCAGCCCGCCGTGCCGAACGGCTCGCTCGGCTTCCGCTGGACCGAGTCCGGCAAGGGCAAGTGGAATCTTCAGCTGGGCGGCATCGAGCCGCAGCTCTCGCTGCACGGCTCCGATGTCGCGGCGGGCGTCGAGGTACTGCTGCCCCGCTTCGACACCGAGGGCGGTACGCACGGGCAGGGGCGTGGCGAGGTCGTGCGGCGCGGGGTCCCGGCCACGCGGCTCGGCGGCCAGGACGGCCCCCTTGTCACGACGGTCTTCGACCTGCTGCTCGCGCAGTACGGCGTCGGGCGCGAGGGGCTTCCGGGCGAGTGGCCCGCTTCGTACGAGGATGCCGACGCGCCCGGAACCCCGGCCTGGCAGGAGGCGCACACCTCGGTCCCGGCCGCGAAGGCCGTGAAGATCGCGCGGGAGTTCGCGAGGACGGCGGAGGAGTCGCGCGGGCGCTGCATGATCCTCATGGGGGCGGGGACCAACCACTGGTTCCACTCCGAGACCATCTACCGCGCCTTCCTCGCCCTGCTCCAGCTGACCGGGTGCCAGGGCCGCAACGGCGGCGGCTGGGCGCACTACGTGGGGCAGGAGAAGTGCCGCCCGGCGACGGGCTGGGCGACGCTGGCGAGCGCCAACGACTGGAGCAGGCCACCGCGGCAGATGATCGGCACCGCGTACTGGTTCCTGAACACCGACCAGTGGCGCTACGACAAGTTCGCGGCGGACGTGCTCGCCTCGCCGCTCGGCGAGGGACGGTTCGCGGGGATGACCGGCGCGGACTGCCTCGCGCTCTCGGCACGCACGGGATGGATGCCCTCCTATCCGACCTTCGACCGCAACTCCCTTGTCCTGGGCGAGACTTCGGCGGATCCGGTCGCCAATGTGGTGGAGGAACTCAAGGCGGGCACCCTCAACTTCGCCTGCGAGGACCCGGACGCCCCGGAGAACTGGCCGCGTGTCCTGACGCTGTGGCGGGCCAATCTGCTCGGCTCGTCCGCGAAGGGCGCCGAGTACTTCACCAAGCATCTCCTTGGCACGCACTCCTCGCTGCGGGCGGAGGAGGCGGCACCCGACGAGCGGCCCTCGACGGTGACATGGCGGGACGAGGCCCCGGAGGGCAAGCTCGACCTACTCGTCTCGCTGGACTTCCGGCAGACGTCGTCGACGCTGCTCTCGGACGTGGTCCTGCCCGCGGCGACCTGGTACGAGAAGCACGACCTCTCCTCCACGGACATGCACCCCTACGTCCACTCCTTCACCCCCGCCGTCGACCCGCCCTGGCAGGCCCGTACCGACTTCGACGCGTTCAAGGCGATCGCGGAGCGGCTCAGCGAGCTGTCCGTGGAGCATCTCGGCGTACGCAAGGACGTCGTCGCCACCGCGCTCCAGCACGACACCCCCGGCGAGACGGCGCAGCCCGGCGGTGTCGTCCTGGACTGGCGCAAGGGCGAGTGCGAGGCGATCCCGGGCAAGACCATGCCGGGTCTGACGGTGGTCGAGCGGGACTACACCGCGATCGGCGCGAAGTTCGCCGCGCTCGGTCCGCTGGCGGAGAAGCTGGGCCTGCCCGTGAAGGGCATCGCGCTGCGGCCCGACCAGGAGATCGACGAACTGCGCGAACGCAACGGCGTCGTACGCGGCGGCCCCGCCGACGGGCGCCCCGCCCTGGACACGGCGGTGAAGGCGGCGAACACCATCCTCGCCCTGTCCGGCACGACCAACGGGCGCCTGGCCACGCAGGGCTTCCACACCCTTGAGGCGCGTACGGGCCAGGAGATGGCGCACCTGGCCGCGGAGCACGAGGGCAAGCGCATCACGTACGCCGACACTCAGGCGGCCCCCGTCCCCGTGATCACCTCGCCCGAGTGGTCGGGCAGCGAGTCCGGCGGGCGCCGCTACACGGCGTTCACGCTCAACACCGAGCATCTGAAGCCCTGGCACACGCTCACCGGCCGACAGCACTTCTTCATCGACCACGACTGGATGCACGAGCTGGGCGAGGCGATGCCCGTCTACCGGCCGCCGCTCGACATGAACCGTCTCTTCGGAGAGCCACGCCTCGGCCCGGACGGCGAGAAGGAGGTGACGGTCCGCTACCTCACCCCGCACAACAAGTGGTCCATCCACTCCGAGTACCAGGACAACCTCTTCATGCTGTCGCTCTCCCGCGGCGGGCAGTGCGTCTGGATGGCTCCGCAGGACGCGGACGCGATCGGCGTGAAGGACAACGACTGGATCGAGGCGGTCAACCGCAACGGCGTGGTGGTGGCGCGGGCGATCGTCTCGCACCGGATGCCGGCCGGCACGGTCTACATGCACCACGCGCAGGAGCGCACGGTGAACGTCCCGAAGGCGGAGACCACCGGCAAACGCGGCGGCATCCACAACTCCCTGACCCGCCTCATCCTCAAGCCGTCCCATCTCATCGGCGGCTACGCCCAGTTGTCGTGGGCGTTCAACTACCTCGGCCCGACGGGCAACCAGCGCGACGAGGTGACGGTCATCCGCCGCCGCAGCCAGGAGGTTCAGTACTGATGCGCGTTATGGCACAGATCGCGATGGTCATGAACCTCGACAAGTGCATCGGCTGCCACACCTGCTCCGTCACCTGCAAGCAGGCGTGGACCAACCGCGACGGCATGGAGTACGTCTGGTTCAACAACGTCGAGACCCGGCCAGGACAGGGCTATCCGCGCCGCTACGAGGACCAGGAGAAGTGGCGCGGCGGCTGGGAGCTGAACAAGCGGGGCGCGCTGAAGCTCAAGAACGGCGGCCGGTTCAAGTCTCTCCTGGGGATCTTCTCCAACCCCAAGCTGCCGGAGATCAAGGACTACTACGAGCCCTGGACGTACGAGTACAAGAACCTCACCGACGCCCCGCTGGGCGACGACTACCCGGTGGCCGAACCGCGCTCGCTGATCAGCGGCAAGCCCATGAAGATCGAGTGGTCCTCGAACTGGGACGACAACCTGGGCGGCTCCACCGAGTACGGCGACCTCGACCCGATGGTGGCCAAGACACGCCAACAGGCCGCGGAAAAGGTCAAGTTCGCCTTCGAGCAGACCTTCATGTTCTATCTGCCGCGGATCTGCGAGCACTGTCTGAACCCGTCGTGCGTGGCGTCCTGCCCCTCGGGCGCGATGTACAAGCGCGAGGAGGACGGCATCGTCCTGGTCGACCAGGACCACTGCCGCGGCTGGCGCAAGTGCGTGACCGGCTGCCCGTACAAGAAGGTGTACTTCAACCACCGCACAGGCAAGGCCGAGAAGTGCACGATGTGCTACCCGCGCCTGGAGGTGGGGCTTCCCACCATCTGCTCGGAGACGTGCGTGGGGCGCCTGCGCTACCTCGGTGTGATCCTGTACGACGCCGACAAGGTGACGGCGGCGGCCTCGGTCGAGGACGACAAGGCGCTGTACGAGGCCCAGTTGGGTGTCTTCCTCGACCCCGAGGACCCCGAGGTGCGGCGCGAGGCCGAGAAGGCGGGGATCGGCCACGACTGGGTCGAGGCGGCGCGGCGCTCCCCCGTGCATGCGCTGATCAGCACGTACAAGGTGGCGCTTCCGCTGCACCCGGAGTACCGGACGATGCCGATGGTCTGGTACATCCCGCCGCTGTCCCCGGTGGTGGACGCGCTGAGCGAGACCGGGCACGACGGCGAGGACCTGGACAACCTGTTCGGCGCGATCGACACCCTGCGCATCCCGCTGGAGTACCTGGCGGAGATCTTCACGGCCGGTGACGTGGGCCCGGTGCGGGCCTCGCTGGAGAAGCTGGCGGCGATGCGGGCGCACATGCGGGCCATCAACCTCGGTGGCAGCCCGGACAGTTCGGTCGCCGCCGCCGTCGGCATGTCGGGCCAGGAGATCGAGGAGATGTACCGTCTGCTCGCCATCGCCAAGTACGAGGACCGCTACGTCATCCCGACCGCAGCGGTCGGTGACGCGCAGCGCCTGGAGGAGTCGGCGCTGCCGGACACGTGCAGCCTCGACTTCGACGGCGGCCCGGGAGCGGGCGGGGACGGTCCGTTCGGGCAGGACTCGGGCCGCAAGCAGCTGCCCCTTGTGACCGTCGAGAACTTCCACACGCTGCGGGAACGGCAGACCGCCGACGAGCAGCCCGCCGCCACCGACAAGGACGCACTGTGAGCGACGATCACGCCGTGCTCTACCAGGCAGCCGCGCACTGCCTGTCCTACCCGGACGACGAGTTCCGGGCGCTGCTCCCGCAACTGGCCGAGGCAGCACCGGAGTTGAGCGGCTTCCTCGCGCACGCCTCGGCGACCGGCGCCTCCGAGCTTGCCGCGCACTACGTCCAGGTCTTCGACTTCAAGAACCGCCACAGCCTCTACCTGAGCTGGTGGCGGGACGGCGACACGCGCCGGCGCGGGATGTCCCTGGTCCGCTTCAAGGAGGTCTACCGCGAGCACGGCCTTGAGTTCACCGGCGAGGAGCTGCCGGACTTCCTGCCCGCGGTCCTGGAGTTCTCCGCGCACGCGGGGCCCGTCCTGCTCCAGGAACACCGCCCGGGCCTCGAACTGCTGCGGCTCGCCCTCACCGACTTCGGTACGCCGTACGCGCCCGTGCTCGACGCGGTGTGCGCGACGCTGCCGGGGCCTTCGCCGAAGGACCGGGCGGAGGCTCTCGCGCTCGCGCGTTCCGGGCCGCCGCGGGAGGACGTCGGCCTCGAACCCTTCGCACTGATCGGGGAGCACTGATGAGAACGCTGCTGTGGGGCGTCATCCCGTACGTGGCCTTCGTCCTCCTGGTGGCGGGCATCATCTGGCGCTACCGCTACGACAAGTTCGGCTGGACGACGCGCTCTTCGCAGGTGTACGAGTCGAAGCTCCTGAACATCGCGTCGCCGATGTTCCACTACGGGATTCTCTTCGTCCTTGTCGGGCACCTGGTGGGGCTCTTCATCCCGGAGTCGTGGACGGAGAAGGCGGGCGTGAGCGAGCACACCTACCACCTGTTCTCGCTGTACGGGGGCACGGCGGCGGGGATCCTGCTGGTGCTCGGCATCCTGCTGCTGCTCTACCGGCGGCGTACGAACGCGCCGGTGTTCCGGGCGACGACCGCCAACGACAAGTTGATGTATCTGGTGCTGTTCGGGGCGATCGTGCTCGGCATGGTGGCGAAACTGACGCACGCGTCCGGCGACGGCTTCAACTACCGCGAGTCGATGGCTCCTTGGGCGAGGAGCCTGTTCACGCTCCAGCCGGACACGGACCTGATGGCGGGCGTGCCCATCCTCTACCAGATCCACGCGGTGGTGGGGATGGCACTGTTCGCGCTGATCCCCTTCACCCGGCTCGTGCACATGTTCAGCGCGCCGGTGCAGTATCTGTTCCGGCCGTACGTGGTCTACCGCAGCCGGGACCCGAAGCGGGTCGGGGCGCGTCCGGAGCGGCGGGGCTGGGAGAGGACGGGGTCCTGAACCCCCGCCTCACCGCTCCGTCCTGAACTGGGGGTTACCCCTCAGTCCCCTTGCCCTGCTCCCCCTGTTCCCCCTGCTCCCGCTGTTCCCCCGGCTTCTCCTCGTCCACGATCTCCGCGTCGACCACGCCCTCCTCGGGGGCCTGCCCGGTTGGCGCGTCCCCGGCCTGCTCCGACGCCGCGTACATGGCCTGCCCCATCCGCTGACTGACAGACCCCAGCTTCTCCGCCGCGACACGCACCGCCGCGGTGTCGTCGCCCTTGTCCTTGAGGACCGCCTTCAACTCCGCGGCGGCCCCGTCCACTTCAGCCCTGGTCTCGGCGGGCACCTGCTCCCCGTTCTCCCGCATGAACCGCTCCGTCTGATAGAGCAGCTGCTCCGCCTGGTTGCGGGTCTCCGCGGCGTCGCGGCGTTTGCGGTCCTCCTCCGCGTGTTCCTCCGCCTCCCGCACCATGCGGTTGATGTCGTCCTTGGGCAGGGCGGAGCCGCCCGTCACCGTCATGCGCTGCTCACGCCCCGTGGCCTCGTCCTTCGCGGAGACGTGCATGATGCCGTTGGCGTCGATGTCGAAGGTGACCTCGATCTTGGGCACGCCGCGCGGTGCCGGCGGCAGGCCGGTCAGGTCGAAGACGCCGAGCCTCTTGTTGTAAGCGGCGATCTCCCGCTCGCCCTGGAAGACCTGGATGCCGACCGAAGGCTGGTTGTCCTCCGCGGTGGAGAAGGTCTCCGAACGCCGGGTGGGAATGGTCGTGTTGCGTTCGATGAGCTTGGTCATGATGCCGCCCTTGGTCTCGATCCCCAGGGACAGCGGCGTCACGTCGAGGAGGAGGACGTCCTTGACGTCGCCCCTGATGACACCCGCCTGGAGCGTCGCGCCGAGCGCCACCACCTCGTCGGGGTTGACCCCCTTGTGCGGATCGCTCCCGGTGAGTTCCTTGACCAGTTCACTCACCGCGGGCATCCGCGTCGAACCGCCCACCAGGATCACGTGGTCGACCGCGGAGAGCTTCACCCCCGCGTCTTTCACGGCCTGGTGGAAGGGGCCGCGGCAGCGCTCCAGCAAGTCCGCCGTCAGCTCCTGGAACTGAGCGCGGGTCAGCTTCTCCGCCAGGTGCAGGGGGCCCTCCGACGACGCCGTCACGTACGGCAGATTGATGTCGGTCTCGCTGGACGACGACAGCTCGATCTTCGCCTTCTCCGCGCCCTCCCGCAGCCGTTGCACCGCCATCTTGTCCTTGCCGAGGTCCACGCCGTGCGCGTTCTTGAACTGCCGCACCAGGTACTCGACGATCCGCTGGTCCCAGTCGTCGCCGCCCAACTGCGTGTCACCGTTGGTGGCCTTCACCTCGATGACCCCGTCACCCATCTCCAGGAGCGATACGTCGAAGGTGCCGCCGCCCAGGTCGAAGACGAGGACGGTCTGGTCGTCGCCCTTGTCGAGGCCGTACGCGAGGGCCGCCGCCGTCGGTTCGTTGATGATGCGGAGCACGTTCAGGCCCGCGATCTCGCCGGCCTCCTTGGTGGCCTGGCGCTGCGCGTCGTCGAAGTACGCGGGGACGGTGACCACCGCGTCCGTGACGTCCTCGCCCAGATAGGACTCGGCGTCACGCTTGAGCTTCTGCAGGACGCGGGCGGAGAGTTCCTGCGCCGTGTACCGCGTGCCGTTCACGGATTCACCCTCGGGGAAGCGCCAACTCCCGTCCCCCATATGGCGTTTGACGGAGCGTGCGGTGCGCTCCACATTCGTGACCGCCTGCCGCTTGGCGACCTCTCCCACGAGGACGTCGCCGTTCTTGGCGAAGGCGACGACCGAGGGTGTGGTGCGCGCTCCCTCCGCGTTGGCGACGACCGTGGGATCACCGCCCTCCAGGACGGCCACCACCGAGTTCGTCGTACCGAGGTCGATCCCGACTGCACGTGCCATGTCCAGTCCCCTTCCACCGCGAGCCCGTTTCCCGGCGTACTCCGCCCTCCATCACAAAACTTGAGCGGCACATTGTCAATGCCGCCTATGACGGTGCCGCCGCCCCCGGCGGGGACGGCGGCACGGTCGAAACGGTCGGCGAGCGTGACGTCAGGCGAGCTTCGCCGTCAGCGTGATCGTCGTACCCGTCAGCGCCTGGCTGACGGGGCAGTTCTTCTTGGCGTCCTCGGCGGCGGCGGTGAACGCGGCCTCGTCGATGCCCGGCACCGTGCCCTCGACGGTGAGGTGGATGCCGGTGATGCCGGTGCCCGGCTGGAACGTCACGTCGGCGGACGTCACCAGGCGGGTCGGCGGGGTGCCCGCCTTGTCCAGGCCGTTGGAGAAGGCCATGGAGAAGCAGCTGGAGTGCGCGGCGGCGATCAGCTCTTCCGGGCTGGTCTTGCCGTTGGCCTGCTCGGCGCGCGACGGCCAGGAAACGGCCTGCTCGCCGATGCCGGAGGAGTCGAAGGTGACGGTGCCGGAGCCCTCCAGCAGGTTGCCTTCCCAGACCGTGTGCGCGGAGCGCGTGGTAGCCACGATGTACTTCCCTTCAGTGCGGTTCCGTGATGCGTTGCGGAACTTCCGTACGCCCATCCGACCACACCCGGCTTCGGCGCACGCGGAAGACCGGTCCATGGAC
Source organism: Streptomyces sp. NPDC048436 (assembly GCF_043200355.1). Lineage (NCBI taxonomy): Bacteria > Bacillati > Actinomycetota > Actinomycetes > Kitasatosporales > Streptomycetaceae > Streptomyces > Streptomyces sp. NPDC048436. Next base: position 490,138 of record NZ_JBICXP010000003.1, on the reverse strand, counting down.
GCCTCTGCCGACGAGAACGGCCGGGAAGGATGTGGCCTGGCGACAGCCCCGGTGCACGGTCTCTATGGCCGGAATCGCAACTGTGCAAGGCGGTCGGGCGGTGACACTTTGAGGCCCCCTCGGCCACGGGGCGAGGAGACCACTCAGGGGGTTTGACCATGCGCATGAACTACACGGAACGCGGTCCGTCTCCGCTGGAAGGCGAGAAGCAGGGAGCCGCTGGTGACCGCGACTCCACGTTCGGCTGGTGGGGCGCCTTCAGCATCCAGAAGTTCGTCAACCAGAACACCCTCTTCTACACGCACGCCGATGCCACCGGTTGGCTCGCGTACCTGCAGCAGTTCTACGACCGGAACTTCTGGTTCGCGGACGGCGGGGCGCAGGTGTGGGCGTACGAGGAGACGTACGACAACTGGCAGGACCGGTACGGCATGGACGCGGTGGTGGCCGTCTACCACTCGGGTCACGGCGGCATGGACGGCAACGGCGTCTTCTTCGCGCCGCTCGGCGCGGTCTGGGACGGCCGCAGCGACGCGGTCTCCAACCGGATGGCGCTGGGCAACGAGAAGGCGAACTACGTCTTCTGGTCCACCTGCAACTCGCTGCGGGTGCTCGGCGGGCACTCCCCGATCCGCACCTGGGCGGGGCCCAACATCGGCTTCCGCATGATCTTCGGGTTCGAGTCGGTCAGCATCGACAGTCCGGACTACGGCAAGAAGTTCTGGGAGAAGTGGCGGGCCGGCCAGACGTTCACCGACGCGTGGCTGAACGCCAGCTGGGACATCTACAACGGCCAGGCGCCCTCGGTCGCCGCGGTCGGCGCCAACCAGGCCGAGGCCACCGCCCGGCTGAACGGCGAGCGCACCCTCTACCGCGAGCACGTGCCGGACAACTGGTACGCGTGGCGCTGGTACAACGCGCGCAGCAGCCTCAGGGAGCCGATCACGCAGGCACCGAGCAGCCCGCAGATCGTCCAGCTCGCGCCGCGCGACCCGGCCGACGAGCTCACCAAGCTCGGCCGGATCGCAGGCTTCCCGTCCGCGGCGCTGCAAGAGGTTCAGGTCGAGCGGCAGGGCGTGCTCAGCGCCGTTTCCGGTGACCGGACCATCTCCACCGCGCCGCACGCCGTACGTTGGGTCAAGCTGGCCGAGGCCAACCACCGCAACCTGCGCCAACTGCCCACCGACCAGGCCGTGGAGGCGGCGCGCACGTTCGCCCAGCAGCACGCCGACGGCGCCGAACTGATCGTCGACAGCGTGCACGACCTGATGCAGAACTCCGGGGCGAAGGACGGCTCCGAGCTCGGGCAGCCGGTGTCCCTGGAGACCCATGTGACCTTCCGGCAGGTCTTCGGCGGCATCCCGGTCATCACGCCCGACCGCGGTGTGATCCGTGTGGCCCTCGACAACGACGGCACCATCGTCCAGGCGCAGATCTCCACCCGGTCGACCACCGGCACGACGCGCGACCCGAGCACCGACATCTCGCCGCCTCCCATCGGCGGCAAGGCCGCGGCGTCGGCGGCGCCGCGGGAACGCGACCCGCGCAAGGCTCTTGCCGCGGCACAGCAGAAGCTCCTTGCCGAGCTGGCCGCCGTCACGGCCGACGAGCCGGGCCAGGGCGCCAAGGCACCACAGCAGCCGCAGGTCAGGGACGTGCCTGACACGTTCGACGTCGGCTATGAGATCGAGGGCAACGAGGCCTACCCGGCCGCCCGCAAGCTGATCGAGATCGGCCCGCCCGACGGCATGTTCGTCACGCGCCGCTGGGTGATCGCACCACTAGCCCGCTAGTCAGACAGTGGCAGTGGCGGTCCGCTTCTTGCGGGCCGCCATCCACGCGTAGACGAGGACACCCACGAAGAGGAACAGGACGCCCTGGTAGACGGCCGCGTACCCGGACCCGGCGACGAGCCACATCGAGAACCCGAACGCGACACCCGCGAGAACCCCGTCGCGCGCAAGACGCCCGCGGTCGACGCGCTCGCCCTGCCCGGAGACGAGGAAGTAGATCTGTGCGGCGGTGGCCAGGAGGTAGGGCACGGTCGCGGTGAAGGTGGTGATCAGGACGAGGGACTCGAAGACGCCGCCGGAACCCGCCGTGTAGTTGTAGACGGTGAGCAGCGAGGCGAGGACGACGGTGACCAGGACGCCTGCCGTCGGCACGCCGCGCCGCTTCTTGCCGAAGGCGCTGGGGAAGAGCCCGTCCTTGGCCGCGGCATACGGCGTCTGGGCGCTGAGCAGGGTCCAGCCGTTGAGGGCGCCGACCATCGAGACGAGTGCGGCGAGCGCCACCGCGGTGCCGCCCCAGGAGCCGCCGAACATGGCGTCGACGGCGTCCGAGAAGGGCGCGGTGGAGTTGACGAGCTTGTCGTGGGCGACGGTGCCGAAGACGGCGAGGGTGCCGAGCAGATAGACGAGGGCGGCGCCGAGGGTGCCGAGGATCGTGGCGCGCCCGACATTGCGGCGCGGGTCGCGTACTTCACCGGCGCTGACGGCGGCCGACTCGATCCCGAGGTAGGAAAAGAGCAGGATCGCGGAGGCTGCCGAGACCGCGCCGACCGGGCTGTCGCCGCTCGCCCGGAAGGGCCCGAGGTTGTCGCTGTCGAAGAAGAAGAGCCCGCCGACCGCGACGAGGAGCAGGGGCAGGAACTTCAGTACGGTGGCGATGAGTTGGACCGCGCCGACGTAGCGGGTGCCCGCGAGGTTCGCGAGGGCCGGCAGGAGTTGCAGGACGAGGGCGGCCAGGCAGGCGGTCCACTTGTGGTCGTTGACCGGTGTCAGGACGTCCAGGTAGCCGACGGCGGCTACGGCGAGCGCGGCGTTCGACACCCAGGTGGTGGCCCAGTAGGACCAGGCGGCGAGGAACCCGGCGAAGTCGCCGAACGCCTCACGCGCGTAGACGTACGGTCCGCCGGTGCGCGGATCGCGGCGCGCGAGCCGCCCGAAGACGAGCGCGAGGGCGATGGCGCCCGCGGTCAGGACGCCGAACGCGACGAGGCTGATGGTCCCGAAAGGGGCGACGGAGGCCGGGAGCAGGAAGATGCCGCCGCCGATGATGTTGCCCATGACGAGGCAGGTGGCGATGGGCAGTCCGAAACGGCGGGCGTGCCTGCTGTTCTGCTCTTCGGCCTGCTCTGTCCGCTGTTCTTCCCGTTCGGGGGCCGGAGCCGGCTGGATCACGGTTCCGGTGTCGTGCATGGGGTGGTGCCTCTCATCGTGCCGGACGCCCGGGATCGCCGGGGCGAGAGACATGGTCGGGCACGGCGGGAACCGTACAAAATCAGCGTGTTTTGTCCTGTACGACGGGGTCGGCCACCGCAAAAGCTGTGTCGCCCAGGCCCTCGTGCCGGGAATCGTCCACAGCCCCTACGCCCCCTCCCACCAGCGGAACCTCGGGTCCCTGGTACTCGCCGAGCCAACCGCGGAGCACCTCGTGGACCCGCTCCGCGCCGACGAGTTCGTCACCGTCGTCGACCGGCGGGGAGAACGCGAGCGGGGACAGGAGGAAGGGGCGGGCCTGGGCGCCGCCGAGCCCGCCGTGCGAGCCGATCTGCTCCTCGAAGGCGAGGACTTCGCCGTCCTGGGGGTCGTACCAGGAGTTGACCATGATGTCGGCGACGTGCGGGAAACCGTCGGTGCGGCGCACGGCATCGGCGGCGCCGGGACCGAAGTCGGCGAGCGGCCCGAGGTCGCACGGCTCCTCGTCGAGATAGACCTCGCCGCCGCGCGCCCCGAGGACCACCGGGCCGCGCTCCGCACTGCGTACGAGGAGGAAGCCGATGCCCGGGTGGTTGGCGAGGGTGGGAAGCAGCGCCGGGTGACGGTCGTCGATCTCCTCGCGGGTCATGCGGCGGCGGACGTCGGGGAAGGAGACGAGGCCGAGGTTGCCGGAGGCCAGCACGATGGGCTCCGCGCGGCGGGCGGGGCGGCGCTCTCCGGCGCCCTCCTCGACGGGGCGGCGCAGCGCGGCGCGCACGGTCGAGCGGGCCTCGGCGCCACTGTGCGTGCGCTGCGCCTTGCGCGGCACGGGCAGGCCGCAGCCGGCCCTGACCAGGTCGGCGAGGGTGAGGCCGAAGCGGGCGCGGAAGGTCTCGCCGGGGCTCTGGCCGTGGTCGGAGAGGACCACGATGCGGTAGGCGCGGGGGGCGTGTTCGGCGACCTTCGCGATCAGCGCGAGGGACCGGTCGAGGCGCTGGAGGACCTTGTCCACGTCGCTGCCGGAGGGGCCCGAGTGGTGGGCCACCTCGTCGTACGCGACGAGGTCGGCGTAGACGGCGGTGCGCCCGGCGAGCATGTCACCGATGACCGCGGCGACGACGACGTCGCGCTCGACGACGGTCGCGAAGGCGCGGATGAAGGGGTAGAGCCCGCCCCGGCCGACCCGTGGACGCCGCTTGCCGATCCGGGCGCGGGTCGACTCGGCGATCTCGCGGCCGACTTCGGCGATGAAGGAGAGCGCGGTGCGGACGGCGTTGGCGGGATCGGAGAAGTAGGCGAAGTACCCGGCGCGCGAGCGGTTCTGTCTGCCGCGGCGCGCGGCCATGGAGAGGACGAGGGCGAGCTGCTCGGCGCCGCCGCTGAAGAGGTTGCCGCGGCTCGCGCCGTCGAGGGTGAGGAGGCCGCCGTCGCCGGTGCGCTCGATGGCGCGGCGCTGGAGTTCGACGGCGGACGCGGGGCGGTTGGAGACCATGACCTCCCCGGTGTCCTTCTCGTACCAGCGGAAGGCGGGGACGTCGTGGTTGGAGCCGTGCAGGATGCCGAGCTGGCTCGCGCCGGTCTGGCTCGACCAGTCGGTGCGCCAGGGGGTGAGGCGGTGGCTCGGCGTGCCCTCCTGGCCGAGCCAGCCCGCGACGGTCGGCATGAGGCCCTTGTCGGTGGCGGCGCGCAGGACGTCGTGGCCGACGCCGTCGAGCTGGATGAAGACGGTGCCCGGTGCGACGGGACCGGTCCGTCCCTCGCGCCGGCGGCGGCGCCTGCGGTCGGCCAGGCGGTAGAGACGGCGGCGGTAGGCGTCGTCGTCACGGACGGCGAGGGCGCCGCCGGTTGCGGAGGCGACGGCGGACATGACGGCGGCGACGACGACGGCGGTCTCGGCGTTGGCCTCACCGCGGCCGTCGGGGATGAGCCGCAGGGCGAGGAGCAGCAGCGACCCGTTGAGGAAGAAGGCGAGCAGCCCGAGGACGAGCGCGGGCACGAGCAGCAGCGCCCTGACCAGCAGCGGCCACACGAGCGAGGAGAGCAGACCGAAGGCGCCTGCCCCCAGGGCGCCGGTGACCGCGATGCGGGTGGCGCTGTCGCCGTCGTCGGACTGCAGCTGGAAGTCGGGCAGGATCCCGGCGAGCGCGAGCAGGGTGAGCGTGCTGACCGCCCACACGGCGACGGACCGCCACAGAGCGCTGCCGACCGCCCGCCATCGCCCTCGCCCCACGCCGCCGCCTTACGTTTCATGACAGATCAGGACACCAGCGTGTCATACGGCGGGGACATCCCCCGGAGTCAGCGGCCGTCGTAGCCCGCCGTCGGCATCGAAAGACGGCGGTGGACGTGGGCCTTCATCACCGCGTCGTACGACGGCTCCGCGAGGCCGGCCGTCTCGATCCGCACCCCGCGCCGCCCGCACTCCGCGGTGAACTCGTCCGGCGAGCGCAGGGCACTGTCGAGGACCCGGCGGCTCGGCACGACGAAGAGGTCCACGAGGCCCTCGTCGACGTCGGCCCAGAGCATGGCGTGGTCGGAAGGCAGCCCCCGGACGACGAGTTCACGGGTGATGACGTATCCCCGGGCGGCGGCCCACCGCGCGCACATCGCGTGCTGGCTGCGGGAGTCGACAAGGAAGGGGTCGTCGTCCAGCTCCTCCAGCGGTGTCAGGCTGGCGATCGCCGCGACCCGCACCACTGTCACGCTTGCGGTGTCTCCCATCGCGTCTCCCTCACCTCTGGCGTCCTCACCACTGGCGTCAGCCGAAGACCCTACTCCTGGCCGTAGGCTCGTAAACAGTCGCGCGAAGGAGGAACCGGAGTGCCGGTGGAGATCACCTGGTGGGGTCATGCCACCTGCACGGTCGAGGATTCGGGTCTGCGGGTGCTCACCGACCCGCTGTTCGCCCGCCGCCTCGCCCATCTGCGCCGGCGCGGAGGCGCGCTCCCGTCGCCCGATGCGGCCGTCGCGGATGCCGTGCTCGTCTCGCATCTGCACGCCGACCATCTGCATCTGCCCTCCCTCGCGGGCATCGCGCCCGGCACCCGTGTGCTGCTGCCGCGCGGGGCCCGCCGGCAGGTGCCGGGCCTTACGCGCAGACTCGCTCATCTGCACCTGACCGAGGTCGTGCCGGGGGACGAGGTGCGGGTCGGCGATCTCGTCGTACGCGTGGTGCCGGCGCGGCACGACGGGCGGCGGCTGCCCGTGGGCCCGCATCGCTCGCCGGCGCTCGGCTTCGTGGTGGCGGGTGAGGCGCGGACGTACTTCGCCGGTGACACCGGGCTCTTCGACGCGATGGCCGAGGAAGTCGGGGAGGTCGACGTGGCGCTGCTTCCGGTCGGCGGCTGGGGGCCGTTTCTCGGCCATGGTCATCTCGACGCGGGGCGCGCGGCGATCGCCCTCGCGAAGATCGCGCCGCGCAGCGCGGTGCCGGTGCACTACGGCACGTACTGGCCGGTCGGCATGGATGCCGTGCGGCCGCATGAATTCCACACTCCGGGTGAGGAGTTCGTGCGCCAGGCGGCGCGGCTCGCGCCCGATGTGACGGTGCACCGTCTGGGGCACGGCGAGAGGGTGCGGCCCGCGGTCGCCAAGGGGGAACCTCAGTGATCCTGGCCGCGACGGCACAGGTGCCGCCGGAGTCGACGCAGCAGGCGCTCGGCTATCCCTCGCTGTTCCTGCTCATCGTGCTCGGCGCGCTCGTGCCGGTGGTGCCCACGGGCGCGCTGGTCAGCTCGGCCGCCGTGGTGGCCGTCCATCAGACGGTGCCGTTCGCGCTGCTCATGGTGTTCGGGGTGTCGGCGTTCGCGGCGTTCCTCGGGGACATCGCCCTGTACTGGCTCGGCCGGCGCGGGATGCACTCGAAGAACGGCTCGCGCTGGCTGGCGGCGATCCGCGACCGGGCGCCCGAGGAGCGTCTCGCCCAGGCGCAGGAGAAGCTCGCCGACCACGGTGTGCTGGTCCTCGTCCTTTCCCGGCTCGTCCCTGCCGGGCGGATTCCGGTGATGCTGGCCTGCCTGATGGCGAAGATGCCGCTGCGCGAGTTCGCCCGCGGGAATCTGCCGGCGTGCCTCGCCTGGGCCGTGACGTACCAGCTGATCGGCATTCTCGGCGGCTCCCTCTTCAGGGAGCCATGGGAAGGCGTGGCGGTGGCGGTCGGGTTGACGGTGCTGATCAGCGCGGCGCCGACGGTGTGGCGCAGGGTCCGGCGGCCGGCGTCGTCGTAGGGCCCGGACAGGCCCTAGGCGCGAAGGTCGCCGAAGGCCGATCCGAGGTCGCTCAACGCCCGCTTGACGTGCGGTAGTTCCAGAGCGTCCGGTGCGTTGAGGGAGTCCATGCGCTCCTGCCGGGTCGAGCCGAGCAGCGGCCATGTGGGCAGACGTACGCGCAGCGCGCCGAGCTCGTCGCCGAACCGGTGGCCGCCGGGCGCGGGCAGGCCGAGACGTTCACCGAGGAAGTCCTCCAGGTCCTGGGAGTCGCCGACGCCGCGCTCGGCGAGGGCCGGGCGGAGCGGGGAGAGGTCCACGTAGAGGTGGCGGCCGGCCTGCGGGGGCCGGGCGAGCGCGCCCGCCGCGAGGACGGCCCGCTGTGCGGCGGCGGCCACGCGCGCGTGCAGGCGGGTCGCGCGGATGAGGCGGTCGGTGATCTCGTCCGGCTCGCCCAGTGCGTACGAGGCCGCCGCCGCGACCGGCGTCGCGAGGAACGCGCCGAGCGCGGTGAGCACGTCCAGGGTGCGGGCCCGCAGGGCGGCGGCCCACGCACCGGCCGGGAAGCGGGCGACGGCGGCGGGCCAGCCGGGCGGCAGGAACGCTCCGGAGAGGTCGCTCAGAATCGTCACCCGGTCGGGGGCCATCTCGGCGGGGCCGACCAGGACCGTGTCGTGCGGACGGTGCAGGGTGTCGCGCCAGGTCTCGTCGCTGACGATGTGCAGGCCCTCGTCCGCGGCGGCCTCCACGGCTTCGTGCAGCACTTCCGGCGGCGGCACGGTGGCGGTGGGGTCGTCGGCGACGGAGAGCACGAGCAGGCGAGGGGTGCCGCCTTCGTCACGGATACGGCGGACGGTCTCCAGGAGGGCGTACGGATCGGGGACGCCGCCGCACTCGGCGGGCGTCGGCACGTGGTACACCGACCGGCCCAGCAGCCGCACCTGGGGCGCCCACCACGCGGGGCACGGGCGCGGGAGCAGGACGTCGCCGCCGAGCGCGGCGGTCAGCGCGAGCAGCAGGGGTGCGGCCCCGGGGGCGGCGGCGACCTGGTCGCGCTCCACGGCGACGCCGCGCCGGGCCCAGTAGCCGCTCGCCGCGTCCAGGAGTGCGGGGCCGCCGCCGGGTGGTTCGGCGTGCTCCTGGCCCGCGGCACCTGCGAGGACGGCGGAGAGCCCGGGCAGGACCGGAAGCCCCGGCTCCGGCAGGGGAGGCCCGTACCGGACAGGGCCACGGCCTTCGGGTTCCGTCCGCATGCGTCCATCGAAACGCGGCCGGGCGGTGGCCGCGCGCGGAGGCCCCCGGCCGGGTGGTTTCCGCCCCGCGGCTCCTTGCCTCAGTCCTGCGCCAGCGAGGCCATCGACGTCAGTTCCCGCTCAAGGCCCCGTCCCCGCGTCCGGACCACCGCGGACGCGACGTCCGCGAGTTTCCGGTTCGTGGTCTGGGAGATGCGGCGCAGCATCGTGAAGGCCTTGTCCGCGTCGCAGGTCAGGACGTGCATGATGATGCCGCACGCCTGGTCGACCACGGGGCGGGTGCGCAGCGCGGCGCCCAGGTGGTCGAGTTCGCTGAGGGCCGCGCGGTAGTGGCGGTCGCGGACCAGGGCGGTCGTCGCGAGGTCGCCGAGCGCCTGGGCCGGGCCGTGCCGGGCGTCGTCCAGGGTGCCGGGGTGGAAGCTGAACAGGGTCAGGGTGACCGTGAGCCCCGCGCGCTGGAAGGGGAGCGTGACACTGGAGCGCACGCCGGAGGCGAGCGCCATGGCGCGGTACTCGGGCCACCTCTCGTCGCGCAACAGGTCGCCCGTGTCCACCGGTGCGCCACGTTCCTGCGCGGCGGGTATGGGCCCATCGCCTGAGCGCAACTGGACGGAGACGAGGCCGGCGAGGTCGGGGTGGGTCACCGCCGCGGGATGTTCACTGCCGCCTTCGGTGACCGTCGTGCCCGCGCCGCAGCAAGCGGTGGTGCAGCGGACGGCCTGTTCGACGAGTTCCGACAGCCTGCGGCCCGGCAGCGCTGATTCCGGTCCTGCCAGGTCCGGTTCCGGCATGAGGGGCATGGTGGTTTCCTCCTCTTCTTGTTCGCCTTCCCGCCATGACCCCCGGAAAACAATCGCAGCGGATACGTTCAACCCATGGCCAAAGCGGAAGAGTTCGGTGAAGAGCTCGCGGACTTCGTGCGCCGCGTAGCCGAGTTGAAATCGGCCCGCTCGGTACCGGCGGACGATCTCGGCACGGTTCTCGACGCGGCGATATTCGAACTCGACCATGTGGCGGACCAGCTGAGGCCGCTCTACGACCGGCTCGCCGCCGACGGACACCTGGGCGGCGGCTCGCCCGACCGGGACGAACAGCAGCTGCTGCGGGCCATCTTCCAGCGCCTCCCGCTGCCCGTCGCCCTGGTCGACCGGGAGTCGGTGGTGCGGCGGATGAACTTCGCGGCGACCGGCCTGGCGGGCGTACGCGCGGGCTATGCGACCGGCAGGCCCCTGACCGGGTTCCTGCTGCACGCGGACCGGGTCGCGTTCCGCTCGCAGACCGCCGCGGTCGCCCGCGGCGAGGGGGACCGCAGCCTCACCGTCCACCTCCAGCGCGACCCGCACCTTCCGGTCCGCGCGACCCTCACCGCGCTGCGTCCTGGTGCCGAGCCGCGCACGGCGGTCCTCGTGGCGCTGCAGCCGGGCGTCCACTCCACCGGTTCGCGCGCGCCGCAGCAGGACGCCTTCCCGCTCCCCGCGCCCGACCTCGGGGAAGCGACCCGGCACGCGGCCCAGATGGACCTGGCGGACGCCATGACCGCCGCCCTGCTCGCCGCTCCTGTCGGGAACCGCGCGGCCGTGCTCGAAGCGGCAGCCGGGGTGCTGCACGGGCGGTTCGCCGACTGGGTGATAGCCGACGAAGGGGCCGCGCGACAGCGGCGTACGACTGTCCTCGGCCCCGAGGACGCGCCGGTCGCCGACGTCCTCGCGCAGGCGCCCGCCGCGTGCCCCCTCGTCGATGAGGCGGCACGCGGCGGGGCGCCGATGCTGCAGGTCCGTCCGGAGGACCCGGAGGCCTTCGGCCGGGACTCGTCCGGCGCCCCCGTCCTCGTACGCGCGCAGGTGACGTCCCTGCTGTGCGTGCCGCTGAGGGGGCGCGCGGACGGCCCGGTGGAGGGTGTCCTCACACTGTTCAGGAGCGGGTCCCGGCTCGCCTTCTCGATGGCCGAGGCACGGGCGGCCGACGTGATGTCGCGTCACATCGCGCTCGCCATGACCCGGCGGGCGGGCCGCTAGGCGGTGGCTACGCGGCGTCCTGCATGACCTGGTCGCGCAGGCGGTCGCAGCAGCGGCTGATCAGACGGGAGACGTGCATCTGCGAGATGCCGAGCTCCTCGGCGATCCGGCTCTGCGTCATGTCGCCGAAGAACCGCATGTAGAGGATGTCGCGCTCCCGTTCGGGCAGCGCGGCGAGGCGCGGCTTGACGGCCTCGCGGTCGATGACGACATCGAGGGCGGGGTCGGGAGCGCCCAGCGCGTCCCGCAGCGCGTAACCGTCCTCGCTGCCCGGCAGTTCGGCGTCCAGCGAGAGCGCGGTGAAACTTTCGAGCGCCTCAAGGCCGGCGGCCGCGTCCTCCTCGGACAGCTGGGCCTTCTCGGCGATCTCGGCGAGGGTCGGCGTGCGCCCGGGGACGGTCTGCATCAGGTCCTGGCGGGCGAACCGCACACGATTGCGCAAGTCCTGTACGCGGCGCGGCACATGGAGGGTCCACATGTGGTCGCGGAAGTGGCGCTTGATCTCACCTGTGACGGTCGGCACGGCATAGCTCTCGAAAGCGCTGCCCCGCTCGGGGTCGTACCGGTCGACGGCCTTGACGAGACCGAGGGCAGCCACCTGACGCAGGTCGTCGAGCGCTTCACCGCGATTGCGGAACCGGCTCGCGAGCCGCTCGGCCATCGGCAGCCAGGCCCGCACCAGTTCCTGACGCAGCGCGTCACGTTCGGGGCCGTGCGGCATCTCGGTGAGCTTGCGGAACGACGCCGCGGTGTCGGGGGCGTCGTCGTGCGGGTGCCGGTTGGTCTTTCGAGCGTCGGTACGCATGATGCGTCGCAACTCCCTTGTCGGTGCCTAGGGTTGACAGAGTCACCGTGGGGGTGCGCGCGGATCCACTACGGAACACACCCGGGGCGGGGCGCGAGCCACTCCCACGGACGTGCCTCCGGTCCGAAGCACTGTTCCGTTCGCTTGCCCCGAGGTCCCAGGGACAAACACATCGCCTCTCCGGAGGGCGGCGCCCGCGGGGAGCGGACACCGCCCCGCCGCTCGTCACATCGCGCGGCGAACGGCTTCCGCCTCGTCGGCGCCCGCGACACGCTTCACGTTCGCGACCGACGGCAGCAACCACTCCTCGTACCGGCCGAGTGCCAAAACGATGCCCAGCATCACCACCGGGATGAACACAGCGAGAACCGCCATGACTCCTTCTTTCCCAGGACGCCCGTGGGGGGTGCGAATTGACCGGGTCTCCCTACTTCCTTTGGGCAAACCCGCATGGACCGACCGCAGACGGGTACTGCGGCGGAACCACGAACCCCCCTCAGAAGGGCCCGAACCATGGCTGTTTTCGTAAGGGACGTCATGACACCGGGCGTCGTGGCGGTAGGCCCCGACGCCTCGTTGGTGGAAGCGGCACAGCTGATGCGCGCTCAGGACGTCGGGCACGTCCTGGTCGCGACGGAGGGCCGGCTCGTCGGCGTGCTCACCGACCGGGACATCGCCATGCGGGCCGTCGCCGACGGGGCCGATCCCCTCACGGTCAGCGCCCAGGCCGTCTGCACCCCCAACCCCGTGATGGTCGCTCCGGATGACGCGGTGTCGGCGGCGGTCAGCCTGATGCTCGAGAACGCCGTACGCAGGCTGCCCGTCGTCGAGGACGGACAGCCGGTGGGCATGGTGAGCCTCGGAGATCTGGCGGCATCGGCCTGAAGGAGAAGCGGCTCCCGGCGTGGCGCGCATCGCCCGCGAGGGCCGGGCCCGCCCAGGCCGGGCGGGGTCCTGGCCCGGCCTGGACGGAGCGGGTCCGGTTGCACGGTTGTGCCGGGGGGAGCGACCGGACCCGCGGCGCGGGCCCGACCCGGCGCGAGGCCGGGCCGGATCGTCGCCGGTGGTCCGTCCCGGCGGCGCCCGGGGGGCGGGTCAGGGACCCGTGGGCGGCGACCGGCCCAGCCGACGACAGCTGAAACGATAAATCAGCTACCGCGCGGCCACGATCCGCTGAGCGCGGCCACTGTCCGGATAACGCAGGCCCACCGCGCCGCCCGCCACAAGACCGCTCACGACCGGGGTCCGGCCCCACGCAGCGTCTGCGACGGCAGTTCGCCGAACCGGGCCCGGTACTGCTCGGCGAATCTCCCCAGATGGCTGAAGCCCCACCGGTGCGCCACCTCGCTCACGCTCAGCGCCCAGGGGTCCGCCACGCGCAGTTCGTCGCGGACGCGGGTCAGCCGTACGTCCCGTACGTACGCCATCGGTGACATGCCCACATAGCGGCGGAACGCCTCTTGAAGCCACCGCACCCCCACCCGCGCCTCGGCTGCGAGTCCGGTCGGGGTGAACGGATGCTCGGGCCGCTCCCGGACGGCGTCCATCGCGCGCTTCACCGGCGCGGGACGCAACTTGTCCGCCGGGCGGTTGAGTTCGGCGCGGAAGGGATGCTCGGCGGCGAGCAGCAGCCCGTTCAGGATGGTCTCCTGAAGGGGCGCCGCGATCAGCGGCGACGTGTACAGGGACGCGGAGTCCTGTGCCGCGCCCGGCTGCTCGTCGCGCAGTTCCTCGATGACCGCCGCGACGAGCCGGGCCCAGCCGCGGCCGGGACCACGGGTGGTGTCGAGTTCGGGGCCGAGCTCCAGCGGGGTGCGGACGGAGCGGCCGAGGAGTTGCTCGAGGCGCTGGTCGAGCGCCTCGCGGTCCACCTTCACCGCGAGGACGCGGCAGTCGCCGCTCCACCGCTCCACCACCGTGTCGCCGACGGGCTGGAACACCCCGGCCCGCTCCGCCGTCGCGACCCTGCCCGCGGCGCCGCCCTGACGGAAGCTCATGTGTCCGCCGAGCAGGATGTTCACGTGGTAGGCGCCCAGTTCGCCGAGCCGCATCCGCACATCGGCGCCGCAGCTCATCTCGCCGACGGTGAGGGCGCCGAGCCGCCCGACGTCGAACTCGGCCCGGAAGGTGCGCGGACCTTCGATGACGTCCATGAAGTTGCTGTAGAACGTGGCGCCGATCATCAGCTGTGCCTCGTCCACGTCCCCGCTCCTGAAGGACGTCCGCAGCGGTGCAGCACTCACCCGCGATTCCACCCGCTCCCCCGACCTCTCCCGTCCTCCCCCGTGGCTACACCTCGCGCCCCAGCAGACTCAGCAGCTCCGTCTGCGCGTCGGCGTCCTTGGGCGGTTCGACCGCGGGGGCGAACAGCCCGCTCTTCGCCAAGTCCGCAGCGTACGGCTTGATTTCCCTTACGGAAAAGGCGACCAGGTCGTCCGGCAGCTTTTCGTCCGCGCCGATCGCACGGGACAGGTCCCAGGCGTGCACGACGAGGTCAGTGATCATCTGCCCGCAGTAGAAGTCCGCCCCGCTGTCACCGGAGGAGAGGTGGACCGTGCGGTCGAGGGCGCCGGGCTCCCCGAACGCCTCGCGGGCGGCGGCGGAGGCGGTGTCCCAGGAGGTGACGGGGTCGGGGCCGAGCATGTCACCGTCGAAGGAGTCGCCGACGGAGTCGATGGTGGCGCCGTCGCGGACGAGCGAGGGGACCCAGAGCTGCTCGGTGGTGAGGTGGTTGACGAGGTCGTGCACGGTCCAGTCGGTGCACGGCGTCGGCGCGTCCCACTGATCGGCCCGGACCGTGTGCACCCGTTCGGTGAACAGTTCGAGGGCGGCGGAGTGCCGGGCGAGGAGCGGGTGGCCCGCGGTGCCAGTCGTGTCTGCCATACCCGCCATTGTCCTCTTGAGGCGGGAAGCCGCTACCGCTTCGGCCTCCTGGCCGGCGGCGGCTACCGCATCGGCCTCCTCGGCCCGGCGTCGGTTACCGCTTGCGCTCCACCCGGCGCTCGTCCCACACCGGCTCCGGCGTCTCGCGTACGAGGCCGTCACTGCCGAAGACCAGATAGCGGTCGAACGAACGGGCGAACCAGCGGTCGTGCGTCACGGCGAGGACCGTTCCCTCGTATGCCTCAAGGCCCTCCTGCAACGCCTCGGCCGATTCCAGGTCGAGGTTGTCGGTGGGCTCGTCGAGCAGCAGCGCGGTGGAGCCCTCCAGTTCAAGGAGCAGGATCTGGAAGCGGGCCTGCTGGCCGCCCGAGAGCCGCTCGAAGCGCTGCTCCGCCTGCTCGGTGAGCTCGTACCTGCGCAGCCGCGACATGGCGGGGCCCTTGGCCTGGGCGTGCTCGCGCCACAGGATGTCCAGGAGGCTGCGGCCGAAGAGCTCCGGGTGGGCGTGGGTCTGCGCGAAGTGGCCCGCGACGACGCGTGCGCCGAGCTTCCACTCGCCGGTGTGCCCGACGTCGCCGCCGGCCAGGAGGCGCAGGAAGTGTGACTTGCCGGAGCCGTTCGAGCCGAGGACGGCGACGCGCTCGCCGTAGAACACCTCCAAGTCGAAGGGCTTCATCAGGCCGGTGAGTTCAAGGCCCTTGCAGGTGATGGCCCGGATGCCGGTGCGCCCGCCGTGCAGCCGCATGGTGATGTCCTGTTCGCGCGGCGGCTCGGGCGGCGGCCCCGCCTCCTCGAACTTCCGCAGCCTTGTCTGCGCGGCGGAGTACCGCGAGGCCAGCTCATGGCTGACCGAGGCGGCCTGCCGGAGGCTGAGCACGAGCTTCTTCAGCTGGGCGTGCTTCTCGTCCCAGCGCCTGCGCAGCTCCTCGAAGCGCGCGAACCGCTCGCGCCGCGCCTCGTGGAAGGTGGCGAAGCCGCCGCCGTGCACCCAGGCGTCGGCGCCCGCGGGCCCCGGCTCGACGCTGACGATCTTCTCGGCGGCGCGGGCGAGGAGCTCGCGGTCGTGCGACACGAACAGGACGGTCTTGCGCGTCTCCTTGAGCCGCTCCTCGAGCCAGCGCTTTCCGGGTACGTCGAGGTAGTTGTCCGGCTCGTCGAGGAGCAGCACCTCGTCGCCGCCGCGCAGCAGGGCTTCGAGCACGAGGCGTTTCTGCTCACCGCCGGAGAGGGTCCTGACCTCGCGGAACTGTGCCTTGTCGTACGGGACGCCGAGCGCGGCCATGGTGCACATGTCCCAGAGCGTCTCGGCCTCATAGCCGTGCGCCTCGGCCCAGTCGGAGAGCGCCTGGGCGTACTGGAGCTGGGCGGCCTCGTCGTCGACGGTCATGATCAGGTGCTCGGCGACGTCCACGGCCTTCGCGGTCTCGCGGATACGGGGGTTCGACACGGAGACGAGCAGGTCGCGCACGGTCGTCTCGTCGCGCACGGACCCCACGAACTGCGGCATGACGCCGAGGCCGCCGCTGACGGTGACGGTGCCGCCGTGGGGCTGGATCTCGCCCGAGATCAGGCGGAGCAGGGTGGTCTTGCCCGCGCCGTTGGCCCCGACGAGAGCGACGACGGCGCCCTCACCGACGCGGAAGGAGACATCGCCGAGCAGAGCTCGGCCGTCCGGCAGGTAGTACTCGATGTGCGCGGCTTCCAGATGTCCCATGCCGGGATTCTCTGCGGGGGGTACGGGTTGCGGCAAATACGTTTCGGACCTTCACCCGTTTCGGGCATATATGTGATGGTTCACTGCCCAGCTGGTCCGGGGTGACGAACGGACACCGCCCAGAACACGCTGCCCACATATTGATACGTGGGTCTCATTATTCGACATCGCGGCGTACCGTTCGATCCGCCGCAGAGAGCGGCAGCGACCGTTGAGGAGTACCGCCATGCCGAAGGAGACCGCCGTCTACACGCACGGGCATCACGAGTCCGTCCTGCGTTCCCACACCTGGCGCACCGCCGCCAACTCGGCCGCGTACCTCGTCGGTTCGCTGAAGCCGCACATGAAGGTCCTTGACATCGGCTGCGGGCCCGGCACCATCACCGCCGATCTGGCCGAGCTGGTACCCGACGGCCACGTCACGGGCGTGGACCACGCTCCGGGCATCCTGGAGAAGGCCCGCGCCACGGCTGCCGAACGCGGCCTGGAGAACATGGAGTTCGCCGTCGCGGACGTGCACGCCCTGGACTATCCCGACGACACCTTCTGCGTCGTCCACGCCCATCAGGTGCTCCAGCACGTGGGCGACCCGGTGCGGGCGCTGAGCGAGATGCGGCGGGTGTGCAAGCCGGGCGGCATCATCGCGGTGCGCGACGCGGACTACGAGGCGATGACCTGGCACCCCAACTCCCCCGCCATGGACAGCTGGCTGGACCTCTACCGGCGGGTGGCCCGCGCCAACGGCGGCGAGCCGGACGCGGGACGCCGCCTCAAGTCCTGGGCGCTGGAAGCCGGCTTCGAGGACATCACCGCGAGCGCGAGCACCTGGTGCTACAGCTCACCCGAGGAGCGCGCCTGGTGGAGCGGGCTCTGGGCGGACCGCACGCTGGCCTCCGCGTACGCCGGACGCGTGGTCGACGGCGGGCATGCCGACGAGGGTGAACTGCGGGCTGTCGCCGAGGGGTGGCGCGAGTGGGGGAAGCAAGAGGACGGCTGGTTCGCCGTGCTGCACGGGGAGATCCTCTGCCGCAAGTGAGCCCGCCGGTGACCCCGCAAGTGAGCCTGCTGGTGAGCCCGCCGGTCAGCTCTCCGACGAGAACCATGGAACGTGTGGCGATGCATAAAGGTTCCCAATTGGCGGCGTAAAGCGGCCTGTTGGGGATACCCGGGCACCAGGAGGTAAGACACTATGGTTCCCATTCTGCTCGTCCTTCTGCTGGCCCTGATCCTTTTCGGTGCGGGGTTCGCGGTGAAGATTCTCTGGTGGCTCGCCATCGCCGTGCTCGTCATCTGGCTGGTCGGATTCCTGATGCGCAGCACGACGGCTACCGGCACGAGGTCCCGCTGGTATCGGTGGTAG
Organism: Streptomyces sp. NPDC048436; assembly: GCF_043200355.1. Taxonomy (NCBI): domain Bacteria; kingdom Bacillati; phylum Actinomycetota; class Actinomycetes; order Kitasatosporales; family Streptomycetaceae; genus Streptomyces; species Streptomyces sp. NPDC048436. The sequence goes on along the minus strand of NZ_JBICXP010000003.1, from coordinate 472,703 downwards.
CTCGCACCGACACCGGTGACGGACCGACAGCCGTTCGCGGAACCCGGATTCCCGAGCCCGCGGGCTTCAGCCCGCGGGCTCGGCCGGTCCCGGATCGACGAAGCTGTACGGCGGCAGCGGACCGCGCACCCGAAGGTCCAAGTGGGGCTCGCACGACCGCAGTTCGTCGACCGCGGACAGGAAGCCCAGGGCCGCGTCGCGGTGCACGAGGAACGAGATGTCGGCCAGTCGGCCCGCGCCTTCCGGCTCCGCGGCGCCTTCGGGCCCCGCGCTGACCGCTTCGGCGGTCGGCTCCAGCGCGCGCAGCACACGGACCGCGTCGCCCGCCTCCCGCGCCCGCACGGTGGCGCTGACCCGCTCGCCGAGCTGTAGCTTCTGCTCGGGACTGCCGCCCCCGGAGAGCTGATCGACCTCCACCATGGCGCGCAGCTCCGGGTTCTCGGCGAGCACCTGGTGCAGTACGGCCCGTTCGTTGTGCGAAGCCCGCACGTTGTACTCGACCTTGCCGTCCAACGCCCGCAGCCGCTCCACGTAGTGGTCGGCCCGCTCGGCGAGGACCGCGAGGGCCGCCTCGTCGTCCGGCGCGAGGCTGCCGAAGCGCATCGGGAGCACCGCCCCCAGCGCCGCCGCGTCGGACAGGACGTCCTGGTGCGCGAGCAGTCCGGCTTCCGTGGGCCTCAGGTCCGCAGGGGCGTCGCTGACCAGCGCGGCCAGCTCGCCGCACCGCACGATCCGGACGGGCCGGGGTGGCTCACCGATGCCTCTCGTGCCGTCCGGCGGGTCCGGGTACGAGCTGCCGACGATGCCGTAGATGTACGTGCTCACTGCTCCCTCACCTCACTCCCCGCGCAAGGCCCGGGTGACCCCGCGCGCCATGGGCAAACCTCAGCTGAGCCTGTGGGGTTCCTTCCATGGTCCATAGGGGTGCTGACAACACCTGAACCCGGGTGCCCGCGGGCGTGCCCCGCGCCGCGTACACCGGAAGGATTCAGGGAGACGGCCCAGGTGGGGCCGGGGGAGCGAGACACACCATGGCGAGCGGAACACGGAGACAGCCGGGACACCCGGATCCGGGGCGCACGGAGGGGACGGAGAGCGAATCGGGGCACACAGGGGGCACGCAGAGCGATCCGGGGCGCGCAGAGAGCACGGAGGGCTTGGGAGGCCGCCGAGCTCCCCTTCCCTCCCCCCGGCCCGCCGGCGGCAAGCCCACCGCTCCCCCGCCCGTCCACGCCGCCTTCGCCCTGTGGATCACCGCGGTCGTGGCGGGCTTCTTCGAGACGGTGCTCGCGGTCGGCGGGCTGATCGCCGAGGGTGACGCCTCCACCGGGGAGATCGCGGGCGGCCTGCTGCTGCGGATGGCCGTGTTCTCGGCGGCCGTCCTGTGCGCCGTCCAGTTGCGCCACGGCAGGAACTGGGCCCGCGTGACGCTCGCTCTGGGGCTCGGGGTCCTCGGCACCCTGTCACTGGTGATCGGGCCCGTGCAGTGGCTGGCCGATGGGCACTCACCGGGGGACGCCTTCCGGGATGTCGGTCTGGTGGACGCCCTGTTCGGCGCGAGCCGCGTACTGCATCTGAGCGCGGTGCTCACGGCGACGGTCCTGATGTTCCGGCCCGCGGCCAACGCCTGGTTCAGGGCGGCCGCCCGCAAGCGCTGACCGGCGTCACCGCACGACCGCCTGCTCCACGAGCAGCCGCGCCGCCGCCGCGATGGACTCGGCGTCGATGCCCGCGGCGTGCAGTTGCTCGGCGGGGGACGCCGAGCCCGGCATGGTCCGCACCGCGAGCCGCACCATGCGTGGCACCGGGCCGCCGTCGCTGAAGGCCTCGGCGACCGCGTCGCCGATACCGCCCTCGGGCCGGTGGTCCTCGACGGTGAGCAGACAGCCGGTCCGCTCGGCGGCCTCGCGCAGGGTGGCGCGGTCGACGGGCTTGACCGAGTACAGGTCGATGACCCGCACCTGGATGCCCTCCTCGTCGAGGAACTCGGCGGCGGTCAGCGCCTCGTGCACGGTCACGCCCGCCGCGACGACCGTGAGCCGGTCGGTGTCGGATGAGCGCAGGACCTTGGAGCCGCCCACGGGGAACTCCTCGCCGGGTCCGTAGATGACGGGCATGTCCCCCCGTGACGTACGCAGGTACCGGATGCCGTCGAGGTCCGCCATCTGTGCGACGAGCCGCCCCGTCTGGTGGGCGTCGCACGGGTACAGGACCGTCGAGCCGTGCACCGCGCGGAACATCGCCAGGTCTTCGAGGCCCATCTGGGAGGGCCCGTCCTGGCCGATGGCGACGCCCGCGTGGGAGCCGACGAGGTTGATGCCCGAGCCGCTGACCGCCGCCATGCGGACGAAGTCGTGGGCACGGCTGAGGAAGGCGGCGAACGTCGACGCGTACGGGACCCAGCCGCGGGCCGCGAGTCCCACGGCGGAGGCGACGAGCTGCTGTTCGGCGATGTAGCACTCGAAGTAGCGCTCGGGGTGTTCCTTGGCGAAGTACTCGGTCCGCGTGGAGTCACCGACCTCGCCGTCCAGGGCCACGACGTCGCCGCGCGCGGTGCCGAGGGCGGTGAGCGCCTGGCCGAAGGCGTCGCGGGTGGCGACGGATTCGCCCAGCTCGTGGCGCGGCAGCTCCAGATGCCCGCTGCGCGTCGCGTGCGTCGTCCGCGCGGCTGCGGGCTTGTGCACCTCGACGCGTACCTCGTGTACGCCGCCCAGCTCCTCGATCGCCGTCTCCGCGTCCGGCAGCGGCTTGCCGTGCAGGCCCTCGCGGTCCTCGGCGGCGGAGACACCCTTGCCCTTGACCGTGCGGGCGATGACGGCGGTGGGCTGCCGGGCGGTGGAGCCGGCCTCCTGGAAAGCGCGGTCGATCGCGTCGATGTCGTGTCCGTCGATCTCGATGACGTGCCAGCCGAAGGCGGCGAAGCGCCGGGCGTAGGCGTCGAGGTCCCACTCGTGCCGGGTCGGGCCGCGCTGCCCGAGGCGGTTGACGTCGACGACGACGGTGAGGTTGTCCAGGTGCTCGTATCCGGCGTGCTCGGCGGCCTCCCACACCGAGCCCTCCGCCAGCTCGCTGTCGCCGCACACCACCCAGACCCGGTAGGGGATCCGTTCGAGCCGCTTGCCCGAAAGGGCCATGCCGACGCCGACGGGAAGCCCTTGTCCCAGGGATCCGGTGGCGACCTCGACCCACGGCAGACGGCGCGGCGTCGGATGGCCTTCGAGGCGGCTGTCCTGTGCGCGGAAGGTCAGCAGCTCGTCGTCGGTGACGGCGCCCGCCGCCTTGTACGCCGAGTACAGGAGGGGTGAGGCGTGTCCCTTGGAGAGGATGAAGCGGTCGTTCCCGGGGTGGTCGGGCCGGTCGAAGTCGTAGTGGAGGTGTCGCTCGATGAGCACCGCCATGAGGTCGGCGGCGGACAACGAAGAGGTGGGGTGCCCGGATCCGGCGGCGTCCGCGGCCCGGACGGAGTCGACCCGCAGCTGCCGGGCGAGCGAGGCGGTTTCACTGTTGGTCATGGCGGGTCCTCCTTGGAGTGGGGGCGTTCGGTTCCAGCCGTACACCGGTCGCGTCGACCGTCGGCTCCCGGCACGCGGGGGAACCCCCCGCGTGCCCCTGGAGGACCACCGCCAAACTCCGCCGGACGCCGGGGCCCGGCTCCCGATCGCGCCGTTTACCTGCGGGGCTCCGGGTTACCCGTACCGCGGCGCCGTAGCAGGTGCCGCACGTGCGGGCCGCGCGTCGATGCCGCCCCGCGCTGTGCACCTCCCCCACCCCGCACGTGATCCAGGACGGTCCCGATGAAGGACGCAGTACCCATCGAAAGCCCCGCCATGTCCGCGTACCTGGTGCCCGCGGACGCCCCCGAGGCGGACGGCACCTTCGCATGGGACAGCACGACCATCGTGATCGCCGAGATCACCGCGGGCGACGCCACGGGCACGGGCTGGACCTACGCCCCCGCGTCCACCGTGCCCCTGGTGGCCGAGCAGCTCGCGCCCGCCGTGACCGGCCTCGACGCGCTCGACATCCCCGCGGCGCACGCGGCGATGACGCGGGCGGTCCGCAACACCGGCCGTCCCGGCGCCGCCGCGTGCGCCGTCTCGGCGATTGACATCGCCCTGTGGGACCTGAAGGCGCGCCTCCTGGAGTTACCACTCGTACGTCTCCTCGGCGCGGCCCGCGACGAGGTCCCCGTCTACGGCAGCGGCGGCTTCACGACGTACCACGACACCCATCTGGCGGCCCAGCTCAACGGCTGGGTGCACGGCCAGGGCATACCCCGCGTCAAGATCAGGATCGGCGAGGACTGGGGGCACGCTGCCGCCCGCGATGTGCTGCGGGTGCGCACCGCGCGTGAAGTCATCGGCGCACAGGCCGAGTTGTACGTCGACGCGAGCGGCGGCTACACCCGCAAGCAGGCGATTCGGGTGGGCCGGGTGCTCGCCGAGCACGGTGTGGGCTGGTTCCAGGAGCCGGTGCCGTCGGACGACCTGCGGGGGCTCGGCCTGGTGCGGGACGCGCTCGTCTGCGACGTGGCGGCCGGGGCGTACGGCTACGAACTCTCCTACTTCGCCCGGATGATCCCCTCCGTGGACTGCCTCCAGCTGGACGCGACGCGCTGCGGCGGCCTGACCGAGTGGCTGCGTGCCGCGGCCCTCGCGCAGGCGCACGGCATCGAGGTCTCGGCGCACTGTGCCCCGCACGCGCACGCCGCGGTGGCCGCCTGCGTACCGAACCTTCGGCACATCGAGTGGTTCCACGACCATGTGCGGATCGAGTCGATGTTCTTCGACGGCGCCCTCGACCCGACGGGCGGTTTCGTCCGCCCGGACGGCGGCGTGGGCCACGGTCTTGAGCTGCGGCGCACGGAGAACGTGGAGGAATACCGGGTCGCGTGAGTGGGCCGCGGGCTGCCACTCTCGGCGCATGGACTCGGATGAGAACCACCCCGCGGCGCGGCCCGAACTCCTGCTCATCGGCGGCCGTTCCGGGGCAGGCAAGTCCTCCGTCGGCCTGGAGGTCGCGGCGCTGCTGCGGGCGGCGGACGTGGGGCACGCGTTCATCGAGGGCGACGCGCTCGACGCCATCCATCCGGCGCCGGACGGCGACCCGGACCGCTCCCGGATCACCGGGCGCAATCTGGCGGCGCTGTGGGCGAACTACGCGGAACTCGGCTGCCGCAGGCTCCTCTACACGAACACGGCGGCGGTCCTCGGCAGCGAGGAGTGGCTGTTCGCCGGCGCCCTCGGCGGGCCGCGTATCACCCGCGTCCTCCTCACGGCGTCGGACGCCACCGTCGAGTCACGGCTGACCGCCCGCGAGCTGGGCTCGGAGCTCGGAGCGCAGCTGCGCAGGAGCGCCGTCATGGCCCGCCGGCTGGAGGAGGGGGCGGCAAAGGGCACGCATCGCGTCCCGACGGACGGGCGGCGGCTCGGGGACATCGCCGCCGATGTGGTGGCCGCCACGGGGTGGACGGCGCGGAAGTCCGGGGAAACGATCACGTCCACCGGCCGGGCCAACTAGGCTCGTCCGTATGGAGATCCTGGGAGCCACGCTGCGTATCTGCGTCGAGGACCTGGAGTCCTCGGTCGCCTTCTACGAACGCCTCGCGGGCGCTCCCGCGCAGCGTTTCGAGCGTGGGGGTGTCTCGGTCGCGGCGGTCGGCTGCTTTCTGCTGATGAGCGGCCCCGAGCGGGAGCTGGAGATCCTCCGCAAGGTCTCCGCGACGATCGCGGTGCAGGACGTGGACGAGGCTGCCGCCATCCTGAACGCCTCCGGCGCCCATGTCGTCGCCGGCCCCGTCGCGACCCCGGCGGGCCGCAACCTCATCGCGATGCACCCGGACGGCGCGATCTTCGAGTACGCGGACCGCCGCACCACAACCTGACGGGCCCCGGCCCACGGGCCCGGCCCGCAGCCTCGCACACGACGGCCCTGATGTACCGGGTCTGGGGCACCCCCAATGCTCAGCCCTCGGCCCCCCGCATCCGGAAGTCGTACCGCGCAGGCAGCTCCTCCTCGCTCACCGCGTGCCACAGTTCGCCGATGACCTCGGCGCCCTCGCGCAAGTCGGCCGCCTCGAAGCCCTCGTCGAAGATCGCCCGAGCCGACGTCAACTCACCCTCAGCCAGCAGGAGTTGGATCTCCACCAGGCGGAAGCGGCCCTCCCCTCGTGTCGTTTCGTGCAGGCGGTTCCATACTTCCCGTGCCGCCGCCGGTCGTCCCGCGGTCAGCAGGGCGCCTATCGCCTCCTTGCCCAGCGCGGCGCTCGCCGATGTCCACAGGACGCCGTCGTCGCGGCGCTCCTGGCACAGGTCGTCGAAGGCTTCCGCGTACCGGTCGGCGGCTCGCTCGATGTGGCCCGACTCCTCGTCGGCGACCGCGAGGCAGCGCAGGAACGGCCACCGGGAGGGGGCGAGTTCGAGGCCGCGCTCCCAGCTGCGTACCGCCTGGGCCAGGTCGCCCGCGTGCCACTGCGCGACGCCCAGGTGGTATTCGGCGACCGGCCGCGCGGGCGCCGTCTCCAGCATGTCCCGCCAGTGCGGGGCGACCAGCGTCGGTCCCGGCGGAGCCACCCTGCGCGGCTCGGGGACGGCGCCGGAGTGCAGCAGCTCCAGCCACGGCTCCTGTTCGGGGCCAAGTGTGGCCTCGGGGAAGGGAGTTCCCGGCAGCTTGTGGTCCGCGCGCAGGACTTCCAGCGCGCCCCAGCCCGACCCCGTGGCAAGGACCTCGCCCGGTGCGGTGTCCGCGCTCGGCCGCCACGCGTCGTACGCCGCTTCCACCGCGCCTCGCGGCAACGCCTCCGCGAGCCGCGCCGACACCTCTTCACGCGCCGCCCGCCAGTCCTCGCCGTGCACCGGCCCCGGCTCCGCCGACATCGGACCGTACGACTCCAGCCACGTCAACTCGCCCTCGGCGTCAAGGCGTACGTGCTCCAACTGCGTCCGCGCCAGGCCCGCCTGGATCTCCGCGTACCCGCCGGTGCCCGGCTCCGTCAGCCACTCCTGCCAGCGCCGCCCGCCCGTGCCCGTTCCCCAGACGAAGAGCTTGCGGCCGCGCAGCAGATCGGTCGACGTCTGGACGAGGCCGTGCCCGTCGTCGTCGAGCGCGGCGATCCAGCGCCGCGCCCGGTCCGGTACGTCGTAGAAGTAGTCGGCGGCGTACTCACTGCGCGTCGGGTACGTCCGGTCCACCCCGTCATCACTCCGAGGCACCGGCACCTTGCGCAGCCCGCCCGCGTACCCGAAGTGCCAGGCCTCATCGGCCGGGGCGATGACCCGGCGCTCCTGGGGCACCGCGATGTTGGACCACCAGTAGACGGGCACCGCCTTCTCGTGCGGGTTGCGGATCCGCACGCCGACATGGAGGAAGTCGGAGTCCTCGGGCAGCCACAGGTCCACCTGGAACGGGACGTCACGCAGCCGCTCCCACTCCCACAGGCGCAGCATCTCGCCGCCGTCTGGCGCCGTCACCCGGGCCGCGTGCAGCGGGGCGCAGGACAGCGCCGTATGGCCCGTGGCGCCGATGTTCCACTCGATGCCGCCGGAGAACCAGGCGCCGTTGAGCGCGAAGGACGCGGGCTGCAACACCGGGTTGCGGTAGAGGAGTTCGCGGCCCGTCGGCTTGTGGAGGAGGGAGTGGACCCGGCCGCCGAAGCCGGGCAGGACGGTGGCGCGGAGCCGGTCGTTCTCGATGACCAGCGTGTCGATCGCCGTCTCGGTCCGCTCCCGCCCGTACCCGTCGAGGACGCGCGTCGGCAGGATGCCGCGCAGCGGTTCGTACCCGAGCTGCCGCGCCATGTCACGCGGCAGGCCCTCTCTCCCGCGGTCCTCCAGGGTGTGCGCCTTGCGCAGCGGCCGCAGCGGCGGCAGCGGGTTCTCGGGGCCCAACGGGGCGGCGGGCAGCGTCAGTACGTCACGTCGCACGGTGGTCGTCACGATCACCATGGAACACGGTCGCCGCCGTCCCGACCAGGGGCTATCCCGGTCAGGATTGAGCAAAGGGCGCGGGACCCGCCATCTCGGCCGTCAGCGCCCAGCGTTCGTGGTCGCGCCACGCCCCGTCGACGAAGAGGAAGCCCGGCGAGAAGCCCTCACGGCGGAAGCCGCCGCGGCGGGCGAGCGCGATCGACGCGGCGTTGCCGGGCTGGACGTTGATCTCCAGGCGGTGCAGCTCAAGGACGTCGAAGGCGTGGCGTACGACGAGCCCGAGCGCCTCCCCCATCAGTCCACGCCCCGCGGCGTGCGCGAAGGCGCCGTACCCCAGTGCCCCGCACCGGAAGGCGCCCGCGACGATGTTGTTGATGTTGATGAACCCGGCGACGGCGCCACCGGCCTGCCGCTCGCAGATCAGGAACCCGGTCTTGGACCGGCCCGCGATGAGCGCGCCCGCGTAGGCCGCGTACTCCTCGTCCGTGGTGGGCGGGAAGAGCCAGGGGCGGTGCAGTTCACGGCTCTCGCGCGCACGCGCGGTGAACTCGCGGCCGTCGGCGCAGGTGTAGGGGCGGATGCCCACGCGGGGGCCCTCGGCGAGATAGGTGGTGCTGTCAGGCATCCGCCCACGCTATCCCTCCAGGAAGGGCAGCCACGCCCTCACCTGCGCCGCCGCATGAAGTAGGCCCCGCACAGCGCTCCGATCACGCCGGTGGCGAGCAGCGCCATCCACAGGGGCATGGTCACTTCGGGGATCAGCAGCCTGATCTTGGTGCTGCGGGTGTTCTCGAAGATGAAGACGAGCATCAGGACGACGACCGCGGCGACGGCCACCCTGCCCGGCGTCACGACGCCACCGCCGCCGCCCTTGGAGCCGCCCGAGGAGGTGTTGGGACCCATGTGTGAACCCTTCCGTCGGAGCGTCGACCGCGCTCCCCCGGTGACCAGCATGGGCGGCTGGGCCTGGTTCGCGCGCGGTGGATGCCCCTGCGGGGTGGGGGTGTGGGCCATGCGGGTGAGGCCTGGGTCAGCGGACGACGGGCAGTTCGAGCACCCCGGTGTCCTCGGGCGCGCTGGTGACGGTCACCGGCTTCACGCCCCTGTTCCCGCCGTACGCGTCGTCACTTGCCGCCACGACGAACTGCAGCTTGTGCCCCGCCTCGTACCGGTGCACGGTCCCCGGCAGCGACACGGTGAACGGCTTCGTCACGTCCGGCACGCGCACGGGCGCCACGAGCCGGCGCACCAGCGTCTTCTTGCCGTCGGGCGCGATGTCGTACAGCTTCGCGAACAGGACGAGCTTGTCGGCCGCGTCGCCGGAGTTCTGCACCCGCTCGGTCCTGGGCGAGACGACCTTCAGGGTGGCCTTCGCGGAGCCGACGACGTCCACGGCGCCGGTCAGCGGCTCGCTCGTCCAGTCGAGATAGGTGCCCTTGGTGTCGTGCGGGGCGCGGTCGGGCAGGCCGATCATGCCGGCGAGTGAGCTCTCGGAGTGGCTGGTGGGGATCAGCCAGTTGCGGTACTCACGGCTGCCGCGGGCGACCTTCTTGCGGTTGTCGACGAGCTTGCCGTCGCCGGAGAGATACAGCTTCTGGCTGAGTGCGGGCACCTTCGAGGCGGTCGCGTAGGAGCCGTTCGGTCCGCTGTCGCTGGGGACCCAGTCCTGGTGGTAGGCGAAGGCGGGGCCGGTGTCGACGCCTTTCTTGTGCTGGAGGTAGCGGTCGAACCACGACAGGACGCGCTTGCCTACGTAACTCGTCTCCAAGTTGCCCGCCGCGAGGTTGAGTTCGCCTGAGGCCGGGTCGGTGAGGCCGCCGCTGTGTCCCCCGGACTGCCAGATCATCTTCGTGGTGGTGCCCTGCGCCTTGAGCGTCTCGTACGTCGCCTGCGCCTCGTTGAGGTTGAACAAGGTGTCCGTCTGGCCCTGGATCAGCAGGGTCGGCGCCTTGACCTGCGGCAGGTACGAGACGGGCGAGACGCTGCGGGCGTACTTCTGGAGAGCTTCGGTCTTGTCGGCTGGATAGCGGCCCGAGTTGAGTGTCCGGATCGTCTCGCAGGCCTGGGTGACGAAGTGCAGACAGGTCATGGAGTTGATGCGGGACGGGTCCAGGTTCGACTCGATGAGTGGCTGGGCCTCGCCGATGAGGTAGAAGCCGTTCATCCACTGCCACTTGGCGGCGCCGGGGACGCCGCGGTCGGCCGCGTTGTTCGGGTCGAGCGAGTAGCTCAGGTCGTTCCAGGTGACCATCGGTACGAGGGCATCGACCCGGCGGTCGACGGCGGCCGTCGCCATCTGGACCGCCCCGCCGTACGAACCGCCGATCATGCCGACGCGCGGATCGGCCTTGGCGTCCTTGGTGACGTAGTCGATCGTCGTGCCGTCGTCGGCCGCGCGCTTCCCGGCGAGGAAGTCTATGAGCCCGGAGGCCGCCTTGCCGTCGATTTTCGGGTCGTCGAGGGAGATCAGGCACCCGGATTTGCCGAAGCCGAGCCCGGAGTAGACGAGCCCGACGTAGCCGCGCTCGGCGAATTCCTTGCCGGTGGCCGCCGTCGAGCCGTCCGACTTGCTGCCGCCGAAGCCGTTGGTGGTGAGGACGGCGGGCGCGGGGTGCGCGGCGTCCACGCCGGCCGGACGGTAGAGGTCGGCGTCGATGGTGCAGTTCCTGCCGCCCGCCTGGACGGTGAACTTCAGCGGGGTGACGGTGAACTGGCCGGTGGCGCTCGCGGGGGCCGGTGCCGTGAGCGCGAGGGGCGCGGCGAGTGCGGCACCGACGGCGAGGGCGAGCGGCGCGCGGGGCCGGGAGACGGCACGACGGGGTGCGGTACGACGGGACACGAGACCTCCACGCTGAGGACAACCGACTACCGACCGGTAAGTAACCGGCCAGGGGCCATGGTGTGACACGTGTCATGTGTGGGTCAACGCTCGTGACAGGGGTTTCTCGAAGGAAGTTGACGAGAATTCAGTACCGAGGGTGACCGTTCATACGGGAGGGCGAATTCACGCCAGCGCGGGCACGTCCAGCGTCAACGTCCCCGTGTCCGCGTCCAGTTCCGCCGCGACCCCGAGTGGCACCGTCAGCGCCCCTTCGCAGTGTCCGAACCCGAACTCCTCGACGATCGGCACCCCGAGCCCGCCGAGCCGGTCGAGCAGCAGCTCCCGCACCCTCTCGTACGGCTCGCACTCCGCCCACGAGCCGAGCACGACCCCGTCCACCCCCTCCAGCCATCCCGCGCGGGCGAGCTGGGTGAGATACCGGTCGAGGCGGTAGTTCTCCTCGCCGGTGTCCTCCAGGAAGAGCAGCCCTCCTCGCGCCGACGTACGCGCCCCAGGGGCGCCGAGGTCCGCGGCGAGCAGACAGAGGCAGCCGCCGAGCGTGACGCCCCGCGCCCGGCCCGGTACGAGCGCGGGCCTGCCCGAGGCGATCACCTGGACCTGCTCCGGTTCGAAAAGCGTGGCCTTCAAATGCTCCTGCGCACGGGCGTTCTTGAGGAAGTCGGCTGCCGCGACCATCGGGCCGTGCAGTGTCGCGAGGCCCATCCGTGCCGCGAACGCCTCGTGCAGCGTGGTGATGTCGCTGTAGCCGACGAACACCTTGGGTCCCGCCGCCCGCATCGCCGCCCAGTCGAGCGACTCCACCATCCGCAGGGCGCCGTAGCCGCCGCGCGCGCAGAGCACCGCGGAGACGGAAGGGTCGCACCACGCCTCCTGGAGGTCACGGGCGCGCCCGGCGTCCGTGCCCGCGAGGTAGCCGAACCGCGGGTGCTCGTCCAGGACATGAGGGGCGACGACCGGTTCCAGGTCCCAGCCGCGCAGGATGTCGAGGCCCGCCTGGAGCCGCTCCTCCGGAACGGGTCCGCTGGGCGCGACGACGGCCACCCGCGCGCCGGGGGCCAGCCGCGCGGGACGGGTCAGGGGCTTCACTTGGAGAGCTCCAGGGTGGGTGTGCCGCCGGACAGTCTCAGCCGGAACACCTGGGCGTACAGGGAGAGTTCGGCCTCCAGGGCGCGGATCACGGTGTCCGCGCGGCGGAATCCGTGCCCCTCGCCCTCGAAGGCGATGTACGCGTACGGCACACCGCGTCCCTCGAGTTCGGCGACGAACCGCTCGGCCTGTTCGGGCGGACAGATCACGTCGTCGAGCCCCTGGAGCAGCAGGAACGGCACGGTGACCTGGTCGGCGTGTTCCGCGGGTGAGCGCTCCACGTACCGGGTCGGCACCTCGTCGAACGGCCCGATCATCGTGTCCAGATACCGCGACTCGAAGTCATGGGTCCCGCCCGCGCCCCACTCCGTGAGGTCCAGGACCGGGTAGATGATCGTCCCGCAGGCGTACACGTCCGTCGTGGTCAGCGACGCGGCCGTGGTCCAGCCGCCCGCGCTGCCGCCGCGGATGGCCAGGCGTGCGCGGTCCGCGGTGCCCTCGTCGGCCAGGGCGAGGGCGACGGCCGCGCAGTCCTCGACGTCGACGATGCCCCACTGCTCGCGCAGGCGGTTGCGGTACGCGCGTCCGTAGCCGGTCGAGCCGCCGTGGTTGACCTCCGCGACGCCTATGCCGCGCGAGGTGAAGTAGGCGATCTCCAGGTCGAGTACGAGCGGGGAGCGGCTGGTCGGGCCGCCGTGCACCCACACCACGTACGGCGGGAGTTCCTCGTCGGGCGCCATGCAGGTCGGGTGGTGCGGCGGATAGATGTGCGCGTGGATCTCACGGCCTTCCGGGCCGCTGAAGGTGCGGATGCGTGGCTCCGGGTAGTACGCGGTGTCCACCGGGTCGTCGTGCGCGGCGCCGATCACGCGGGCGTGGCCCGTGCTCGTGTCCAGCTCCACGACCTCGTAGGCGCTGCGGGGGCTCGCCGCGATGCCGACGGCCCGGCTGCCGTGCACCGCGAGGCTCGGCGCCCACTCCGTCCAGGGGCCCGCCGCGTCGACGACCTCGCCGGTCTCCGGGTCGAGCACGCCGAGCGCGGTGGCGCCCTTGCCGTGCACGACGGCGATCAGACCGCTGTCCAGGGGCGCGAACCATTCGTTGCCGACCTGCCACAGGGGTCCGGCGAACTCTTCCTGGCGCGTACAGATCGGCACCCCGTCGTCGCCGTCCGCCGGGTCGCCGCGGTAGAGGTTCCACCACCCCGAGCGGTCGCTGACGAACAGGAGCCGCCCGTCGGGGGCCCACTCCACCTGCGGGACGGACTCCTCCGGGCCGCCGGCGAAGGCCCGGGGCGCGCCGAACGTGCCGTCCGCGCGGACCTCGGCGACCAGGAGCTCCGTGCCGTCCCACGGCATCCGGGGGTGGTCCCAGGCGATCCACGCCGCGTGCGTGCCGTCCGGTGAGAGGCGGGGCCCGGTGATGAACCGGTGCCGGTCGTCGGAGAGTTCACGCACCGCCGCTCGGTCCTCGGCCGCGGAGCCGTCCAGCGGCACGGCGACGGCGACCCGCCGCACGTCGGTCGGCGCCTGGCCGGTGAACTCCTCAAGGACGCACCAGACCTCCCCCCGGTCCAGGTGCACGCACGGATCGACGTACCGCAGGCCGCCGCCAACGGTGGAGAGCGGGGTCAGCGGGCGCGGGACGGATTCCGGGGCGTCGGGCTCGTAGGCGTACAGGCGCTGGTCGGAGAAGTCGGCGAACACGACCAGCGGCCCGCCGGGGCCCTCGGCCCCGGCCCAGGCACGCCCGCCGTACTCCATGACCCGGCTGCGCACGTTCCACGGCTCGGGCAGCACGGACTCCTCCGTGCCGTCCGGACGCCGCCGCACGAGGACACGCCTGCCGCCTTCGTTCGGCCTCGGCTCGGTCCACCACGCCTCGGCCCCGACGAAGCCCGCGTGGGCCGGGGAGCCGTCGTGCGTGGCGGCGAGCGCCGCGTCGATGGGTGACGGCCATGATCCGTACGCCTGGGTCTCCATCATTCCTTCTCTTCCCCCATATTCCCTATTCCCTTGTGTTCCCTAGGCCGTTCGCAGATAGCGGTCAAGTACGCGAACGCCGAAGTGCAGTGCGTCCACCGGCACGCACTCGTCGACACCGTGGAAGAGAGCCTGATAGTCGAAGCCCTCCGGTGTCCTCAGCGGCGAGAAGCCGTAGCCGGTGATGCCGAGCCGCGAGAACTGCTTGGCGTCCGTGCCGCCGGACATGCAGTACGGCACGACGTGCCCCTCGGGGGCGAACTCCTCGACGGCGGCTCGCATCTTCGCGAACGTCGGGGAGTGGACCGGCGCCTGCAGCGCCACCTCACGGTGGTGGAACTCCCAGTCGACGTCCACTCCGGTGAGCCGGTCAAGGGTGGCGGCGAACTCTTCCTCGCCGCCGGGCAGATACCGGCCGTCCACGTAGGCGACGGCCTCGCCGGGAATGACGTTGACCTTGTAACCGGCCTGCAGCATCGTCGGGTTGGCGCTGTTGCGTACGGTCGCCTCGACGAGGGAGGCTGCGGGGCCGAGCTTCTCCAGGAGCGCGTCCACGTCGAATCCGGGCGCGTCGAGTTCCGCGCCTTCCCCGTACAGCGCGGCGAGTTCGGTCAGGGCGGCCCGGACCGTGGGCGTGAGCCGCACGGGCCAGCGGTGGTTCCCGATGCGGGCGATCGCGGCCGCCAGGTTGCTCACGGCGTTGGCCGGATTCACCTTCGAGCCGTGCCCCGCCTTGCCGCGCGCGGTCAGTTTGAGCCAGCCGGTGCCGCGCTCCCCCGCGGCGATGGCGTAGAGCTGGTTGCCGCGTCCGTCGTGGAAGGTGAAGGCGCCGGATTCGCTGATGCCTTCCGTACACCCCTCGAAGAGAGCGGCGTGCTGATCGGCGAGGAACCCGGACCCGTCCTCGGCGCTCGCCTCCTCGTCGGCGGTGAACGCGATCACGATGTCCCGCCGGGGCCGCACTCCCGCACGCGCCCAGCCGCGCACCACGGAGAGGATCATCGCGTCCATGTTCTTCATGTCGATGGCGCCGCGGCCCCACACGACACCGTCGCGGATCTCCCCGGAGAACGGATCCACGCTCCAGTCGGCGGCCTCGGCGGGAACGACGTCCAGGTGACCGTGGACGAGCAGCGCGTCGGCCGAGGGGTCGGTGCCCTCGATCCGCGCGACGACGTTCGTACGCCCCGGCGTGCGCTCCAGGAGGACCGGTTCGAGCCCGGCTCCGGCGAGGCGCTCGGCGGCGTACTCGGCGGCGGGCCGCTCCCGGCAGTCGCCGCCGCCGCGGTTGGTGGTGTCGATGCGGATGAGCTCGGAGGTGAATCTGACGACCTCGTCGAGGGCTTGCCCGTCGGTCTGCCCGGCAGCCTCATTCGTCGGCTGCTCAGCCATACTGCTCCTCCACTGCGGCCGAGGCGATCGTCGTGACCGCCTTGAACGTTCTGATGCCCTCGTACATGGTCTCGCTGGTGTACGCGATCTTCCGCTCGCCGGTGCGACGGACGCCCGGCACGACGGTGGACGCCGCGGACAGATGCTCGGCGTCGAATTCCACCTCGACGGTGAAGGGACCCCCTTGGACGGGCTCGTGCCGCACGGCGAGCGTCGCCGCCTCCTTGGCCGCGGCCCGGATGTCGGATGCGGTGCGCCTGGGGGTGCGGCACACGGCCGCGTACCGCGACACGTGGTCCTTGACGGCGACCTTCAGCGCTCCGGGCGCGTAGCCCAGCGCGTCCTCACAGGCCAGGTCGTCGCCGGTGACGAGGACCACCGGCACGCCGTACTCGGCGACGACGTGCGAGTTGAGCAGCCCCTCGCTGGCCCTCTCGCCGTTGATCCACACCCCGGTGATCGAGTTGGCGAGGTAGGTGTGCGCGAGCACTCCCTCCATGCCGGCGCCCGTGTGGTAGCCGATGAACGCGATGCCGTCGACGTCGTCGTGCTGGACGCCTTCCACCATGGAGAGCGACTTGTGCCGCCCGGTGAGCATCTCGGCCCGCTCGTCCAGGTCCTCAAGGAGCAGATTGCGCATGCTCCAGTGCGCTTCGTTGATGAGCACCTCATCGGCGCCCCCGTCGAAGAAGCCGAGCACGGCGGCGTTGACGTCCGAGGTGAACATGGAACGACACCGCTCCCACTGGGGCGTACCGGGCAGCACGTCGGCCGGCCAGGTCACGCCTGTGGCGCCCTCCATGTCGGCGCTGATCAGGATCTTCATGCGGCCTCACGCTACGCGTTCGCCAAGTCCTGGACCAGATCCGCCGCCGGTGACCACGTCGCGCACCAATATTTTGCCCGGCCGCGAGCGGAGCCCGAAGGCGCTGATGAGCGCGGCGAGCAGGGCCGCGGCGAGCGGGACCCACAGGGCCGCGCGGTAGCCGTCCAGGAGCGCGGAGGGCGAAGCGGAAGGTGAACTCGACGTGGTGGCCCAGACGTTGACGGCGGCGTCGGTGGAGAGGCCGAGCGCGGCACCGAACTGGAAGGCGGTGTAGAGGAGCCCACCGGCCAGGCCCTGCTCCTCCTCCCTGACGCCCTCGGTGGCGACGATGGTGAGCGGTCCGTAGGTGAGGGCGAAGCCGAGGCCGAGGATGATCAGGCTCGGGAACATCGCCAGGTACGTCCAGTCGGCACCGACCGGCAGGAACAGGGCGTAGGAGAGCGCGGCGAGCAGCAGACCGCCGAAGATGACCCGGGCGTTGCCGAAACGCTCGACCAGCCTGGGGGTGACGGTGGGCGAGAGGACCGCGTCGACGCCGATGGCGATCATCGCGAAGCTGGTCTGGAGGGTGGACCAGTCCCGCAGCTCCTGGAGGTAGAGGACGACCAGGAACTGGAATCCGAAGAAGCCGCCCGCGAAGAACAGCCACGAGAGGTTGGCGCGGACCAGGGCGCCGCTGCGGAAGATCCCGAGACGTACGAGCGGGGACGGCGAGCGGCGCTCGACGGCGACGGGACTTGGGGACGAAGGCGAGCGCGGCGGTCAGGATCAGGGCGGAGAGCACCACGGGCACGAAGAAGACCCAGCGCCAGCCGACGGCGGTGAGCAGACCGCCGACGACCAGGCCGATCGAGAAGCCGCCCGCTGCGGTCCCGGAGTAGAAGAGCAGCGCCTTGTTGCGGCGCGGGCCCTCTTCGAAGCCCGTGGTGATGATGGAGAGGCCCGCGGGGATCATGAAGGCCGCGGCGACCCCGGTGACGAAGCGGGCGACGAGCCGCCGCGTCGCCCTCACCTCCCTCGGCCGTCAGCTCCGCGCCGACCTGGAGCCGCACCACCGGGCCATCGACGCCGCCGTGGAGCGGGCCGCGGCCACCGCGCGCGGCATCGACAGCGTGCTGCACGTCGGCTTCGGCAATCCGCTGGCCGGTGAGATCGTGATGAGGGCGACGGAGGCGCTGCGGGTCTCCCACCCGGGGCTCGCCGTGGAGATCTGCGAGGTGCCGCTCGGCGATCCGTACGGGCAGCTGCGCAAGGGCGAGTTCGACGTGCAGCTCACGGAGTTCCCGGTGCGCGAGGAGGACCTGGGCGGCGGTCCCGCACTGCTCGCGGAGGAGCGCGTCCTCGCGATCGCCGCGGCGCATCCGCTGGCCGCGCGGGACTCGGTGACGCTGGAGGACCTGGCCGACGTACCGCTCCTGACGATCGAGGGCGAGGTGCCGGGCTACCGGCTCGAACACCACGTCCCTTCGCGCACGCCGTCCGGCAGGGCGATCGGCCGCGGTCCTGGCGTGACCAACATGCAGGAGGCGCTGATGCTGGTCGCGGGCGGCAGGGGCGCGTTCCTCACCCCCGCGCACACCGGGACGTACTACACCCGTCCCGGTGTCGCGTACGTCCCCTTCGCCGACGCCGAGCCGGTCGGTTACGGCCTGGTGTGGCGGGCCGGACACGGTACGGGCGCGATCGAGACCTTCGCGCGGACCGCGCGCGAGGCGGCGCGTGACGTGGCGCGGGGAGATCCCCGGAGTGTGGTGCCGCAGGGCGCCGCGAGCACGGGCCAGGGCGGTGCCCTCCTGGCCCCGACGCCGGGCCGCGTCAGTCCGCCCGGCCCACCACCAGCCACCTCGACGGCAGCTCGATCCGCGTTCCGTCCGGCCTGAACTCCGTGGTGATGAGCGGCAGTTCACCCTGTGCGAAAACCGTGAGGCCCGCCGCGTCGACGTACTCCAGCACCGCGGCGTCCGCGACCTCGCCCGGTGCGATGCCGTGCGCGAACACCGGGGCGAGCTTCGGCGGCGGTCCCGCGGGGCTCTGCACGAGGTCGCGCAGGACGGGGCCCGCGGCCTCGGCGAGTTCGACGACGAAGGCTCTGCCGCGTTCGCCAAGGAGGGCCGCGATGCCCTCGACGAGCGGTCGGCGGTCGGCGGGCTCGCACTGGTGGAGAACCCCGCGCATATAGAGGTTCACGTCGCCGAGTTCCGCGTGCAGCTGCTCCGCCTCGACCTTCTCCGCGGCGTCGACCTGCCGGTACTCGACCTGCTCCGCCGGGTCGGCGCGCCGTGCGTGTGCGAGGGCGGCGGCGGACAGGTCGGCGCCGAGGACGCGCCGGAAGCGGTCGGCGAGGAAGCGGGTCTGTGTGCCGTTGCCGCAGCCGAGGTCCACCAGGGGCAGGGCCGCGGCCGTCAGGTGCGGTTCGAAGAGGGCGAGGTGGATGCCGACGGTGAGCGCGGGTTCGGCGTCCCAGAGGACGGCACCCTGTTCCCCGGGGGCCTCCCGCCAGAACCCCTCCCACGCCTCCCTGTACCGACTCGTGACGCTCATGCCCAGCTCCCCAGGGTGCGACGACGGCCGCCGAAGCCGGCGGCAAGATCGGTCTACCGCGCCCGGGGTACGCGGACAAGTCACCGGCGCAATCATTCACCGCGTCTTCGAAACGGGCTGCGCACCATCACGTACGGGGCGGGCCCAGTTCGAACCACACGGTCTTGCCGGAGGTCGTACGACTGGTGCCCCACTCCTTGGCGAGCGCGCTGACGATCCGCAGACCGCGCCCGAACTCGTCGCCGGGGCCCGCGCTCATCAGCGTGGGCAGGGTGGGGTCGTCGTCCTCGACCTCGCACATCAGCGTGGGGCCCGAGCGCACCAGGCGGAACTCGACGCGGCCACCGCCCGAGTGCCGTACGGCATTGGTGACGAGCTCGCTGACCAGGAGTTCGGCGGTCTCGGTCAGGCTCTCGCGGGACCAGACGCGCAGCTGTTCGCGCACCAGTTCGCGCGCCCTGCCGACCTCGCAGGGGTCGAGCGCGAGCCGCCAGCTCGCGACGTCCTCGTCCGCGACGCCGTTCAGGCGGGCCATCAGGAGGGCCACGTCGTCCTTGCGTCCGCCCCCGGTGTTGAGCGCCCGGATGATGGTGTCGCAGGCGTCGTCCATGGAGGCCGCCGGGTGGGCCGCCGTCTCGGTGAGGGTGGCGAGGCCTACGCCGATGTCCTCGCCGCGCACCTCGACGAGGCCGTCCGTGCACATCAGGAGCCGGTCGCCGGGTGCCACACGCACGCGGACCGCCTCGAAGGGCACGCCTCCGACGCCGATGGGCGCCCCCGTGGGCAGGTCGAGGAGTTCGCTGCGGCCGTCGTCGGCGCGGACCAGGACGGGCGGGATGTGTCCCGCGTTGGCCAGGTGCAGCTCGCCCACGATGGGGTCGTAGACCGCGTACAGGCAGGTGGCGAGGTAGTGCTCGCCGAGGCGTTGCGCGAGGTCGTCGAGGTTGCGCAGGAGTTGCGCGGGCGGCAGGTCGAGGGCGGCCATGGTCTGCACGGCCGTACGCAACTGGCCCATCATGGCGGCCGAGTTGAGGCCGTGTCCCATCACGTCGCCGACGACGAGCGCCGTGCGCGAGCCGGGCAGTTTCACGGAGTCGAACCAGTCGCCGCCGACCCGGCCGAGCAGCGTGCCCGGCAGATACCTCGTGGCGATGTCGCAGCCGGTCATGCGTGGCTCGATGTGCGGCAGCATGCTGTCCTGGAGGGTGTCGGCGACGCTCTCCTGGTAGGTGTACATGCGGGCGTTGTCGAGCACGAGGCCCGCGCGGGCGGCCAGTTCGGCGCCGGTGACGCGGTCCATGTCGTTGAAGACGGGCCGCTCCTGGTGGCGCAGCAGGATCATGAACCCGAGGACCACGTTGCGGGCCTTGAGCGGTACGACGAGCATCGAGCGGTGGTTGATGAGCGGACGGATGTCGCGCTTCTCGAACTGCGAGGCGATCGCGTTGCCCATCTCCTCGGTGATGCGCGGTACGAGGACCGGGTCACCGGAGGTCATGCACTGGAAGAACGGCGTGTGCGAGGGGAACGGCATGGACTCACCCACGGGGACGACGTCGTCCCAGCGGCCCGGCTCGTCCGTGTGCTCGAGGGCCACCCGGTGCCACATCGTCCGCTCGTCCGGCACCCCTTCGGGGAATCCCTCGCCCGCGACGACCTGTTCGCGCAGGTAGGTCCCTGCGACGTCGGTGAAGCGCGGTACGACGGCCCGGCTGACCTCGATGATCGTCCGGGAGAGGTCGAGCGAGGAGCCGATGCGCCCGCTGACCTCGTTCAGGAACTCAAGGCGCTCGCGCACCGCCACGTACTCGATGTCCTCGGCCTCTTCGGGGGCGGCCTCGGGGGCGACGCCGTCAGCGGCGGCCTGCCGGTCACGCAGCCTGCGCGCCTTGCGCTCGGCGCGCCGCGGCACGCCCCAGTCCGGGGTGACGGGGACGCGGTCCTGCTTGCTGAACTCCAGGACGGGATAGCCCAGTTCGAGGATCTGCGCCACGATGCGGGAGCTCTCGCCGACGCTCATGCTGGGCAGGATCTCGGGCAGCCGCTCCGCCAGTTCGTCCGCTCCGGGAAAGTCCGTGTGCAGGGCGAACCCTGGGGCTATCCGCTCCACCTGGCCCGGCTCGTGGTCTTCGTCGTCGGCGATCCGGTCGGCGTCCGCGGCGAGGACGAGCAACCGCTCGGGCCCGGGGCCCACCAGTGGATACGCCCACCACAGGACGTCCAGGCGGTCGGCGCCGCGGCCGGGCACGGTGAGCCGCGCGCGCCCGGCGGCCGGGTAGGAGATGCGCCCGTCGAGGGAAGTCTCCAGGTCGGGGCCGAGGCCGTCGTCGTACGCCCCGTAGTTCGTGCGCTCCTCTGGGATGGCGCCGGACACCGGAAGCAGGTCGCCGGCCGGGGTGCCCACGGCGTCTTCCCTGGTGTAGCCGAAGAGACGCCTTGCGCCGACGCTCCAGTGGGAGACCAGACCCGCGCCGTCGACGACGACCACGGCCAGCGGAATCCGGCCGGCCACGGCACTCTGCGCCACCGGCCCGCCCGGGGTGCCTTGATCCATGGCCAACGCTCCTTCCGGCGGCACCACGAAGGCCTCCGCCGCCCCAACCACCGTACGACCGGCGCGGCTTGCCATGCGGCGCAATGGGGGAATTGGCTCGCGCCGGGGCGCATCCGACGGGTGGTGTTCCCCCGTCGCCCCCCAGCGCCGGATCCTAGTCCTCGTGCCCCAGCTGCAGATCCCGCTCGGTACGCCCGCCGCCCGCGACCTGGAGGACGGTCGCCACCGGCGGGTAGCCCGCCGCGATGACCGTGTACTCGCCGGACGACAGATCGATGAACCGGAAGGTGCCGTCCTCCCTGGTCGTCAGAGTGTCCACGACGTTGCCCGCCGCGTCGAGCAGCGTCACGCGCGCGTCCTCCACGGGCCGCCCACCGCTCGCGCGCACGGTGCCGCGCAGGACGGCGCCGCCCGCGAGCTCGACGTCCTGGCGGGTCTCGCGGGAGGCCTGCACGGAGACGGGCAGGGCCGCGGGGCGGAATGCGGGGGCGCTGGCGGCCAGGGTGTACTCACCGGCCACCAGCTCCGTGATGACGTAGCCGCCTTCGCGTCCGCTGCGGGTGGTGGCGACGACCTCTCCGCGTACGTCGGTGAGGGTCACGGCGGCGTCCCTGACGGGCGTTCCGTCGGCGGTGACCACGCTCCCGGCAAGGCGCCCGGCGCCGCCGAGCACGACGTCGAGCTCCACGGGGCGCTCGCCGACGGTGACGGTGACGGCCTGCGGCTGGTGGCCGCCGGCTGCCGCGATCAGGACGAAGGATCCGGAGCCCGGCGTGGAGAGCGCGTACCGCCCGTCGTCGCCGCTCGCGCCGCGGCCGATCTGCCGGCCCCCGACGTCGATGAGGGTGAGGGCGGCGCGGGGCACGACGGTGCCGTCCGGGTGCTGCACGGTGCCGCAGACGGGGACCCCGGCGGCGTACGAGGTGCGGGCCTGGGGGATGGAAGCGGGCTGCTCGGCCGTGGGGGCGCTCTGGGGGGCTGTGCTGGACAACAGGGGTGTCTCCTTGAGGAAGAAGGCGATCAGCATGCCGAGGACGAGCACCGGCACCAGGTAGAGGAAGATCCGCGGCATGGCGTCGGCGTACGCCTGGATGTAGGCCTCGCGCAGCGGGGCGGGCAGGGAGTGGACGAGCTGGGGGGTGATGGCCTCCGGGTCGGGGAGGCCGGTCCCGGCCGGGACGCGGTCGGCGAGCGAGTCCGCGAGCCGGTGGGCGAAGAGCGTGCCGAAGATCGCGGCGCCGACGCTGCCGCCGATCTGCCGGAAGTAGTTGTTGGCGCTGGTGGCCGTGCCGAGGTCGCCGGGGCGTACGGCGTTCTGTACGGCGAGGATGAGGACCGGCATGACGAGGCCGACGCCCGCGCCGAGTACGGCCATCCAGATGCTGTAGTGCAGGCGGGGCGTGTCGGTTTCGAGCCGCGAGAGGAGCCACATGCCGATGACGGACAGGATGGAGCCGAGGACCGGGTAGATCTTGTAGCGCCCGGTGTGGCTGATGAGCTGTCCGGCGAGGATCGAGGCGCCGACGATGCCGCCCATCATCGGCAGCATGAGCAGTCCGGACTCGGTGGCGCTCGCGCCGTCGACCATCTGCAGGAAGGTCGGCAGATAACTGGCCGCTCCGAAGAGGGCGACGCCGATGACCATGCCTACGAGAGAGGTGATGTTGAAGACCGAATCACGGAACAGGCGCAGCGGAATGATCGGTTCTGCGGCGAACCGTTCGGCGACCACGAAGAGCACGGTCGAGGCGAGGGCCCCGGCTCCGAGCCCCAGGATGACGCGCGAGCCCCACGCGTACTCGGTGCCGCCCCAACTGGTGAGCAGCACAAGGCAGGTGGAGGCCGAGGCGAGCAACAGCGCCCCGAGCACGTCGAGCCGGGCCTTGCCGGTGCGCTTGGGCAGCTTCAGTACGAAGCTGACGACGGCGAGGGTGACGAGCCCGAAGGGCACGTTGAAGTAGAAGCACCAGCGCCAGGTGACGTGGTCGGTGAAGAACCCGCCGAGCAGCGGTCCCGCGACCGACGCGAGGCCGAACGCGGCGCCGATGAGGCCCATGTAGCGCCCGCGTTCCCGGGGCGGCACGATGTCCGCGATGATCGCCTGTACGCCGATCATGAGTCCGCCCGCGCCGATGCCCTGGATGGCGCGGAAGGCGATGAGCTGGTCCATCGTCCGGGACCAGCCGGCCAGGGCGGAGCCGACGATGAAGACGACGATCGCGAACTGGAAGACGCCCTTGCGTCCGAAGAGGTCCCCGAGCTTGCCGTAGATGGGCAGCCCGACCGTGGCCGTGAGCAGGTAGGCGGTGATCGCCCAGGACATCTTGTCCAGGCCGTGCAGCTCACCGACGATCTTCGGGAGCGCGGTGGCGACGATCATCTGCTCGAGCGCGGCGAGCAGCAGGGCGAGCATCAGGCCGACGAAGACCATCCGGACGCGTCCGGGGGTGAGTGCGCCTCCCTGAGCCGCGGGCTCGTCGCGCGAAGGCGCCTCCGCGGCGTCCGGAGGCGCCAAGGCCGCCTCCGGCTCCCCCCGTTCGGCGCCCTTCACCAGCGTCGTGCCACCCACGTCCTGCTCCCCTCGTCGCGCCTCGCCGCACATTTCTCGCATTACGCGACAACTGCGAGCAAGCGCGACGAGTCGCCCCTACATGAGGTCCTGCGCACGTATGCGCCGGTGGGAGCCCTACGGCGTACAACTGCCCCGGAAGGAAAACCACTCGAAACGGTGAGCGTTACAACAACCCTTATGGGCTACCGGAGTTGAGGACGGGGCGGTGGTTGTCCTACTTCTCGACCTCGGCGGCGAGCTTGCCGAGCACCTCGTCGTAGATCCGCCCGAGGCCCTTGGGGGCGAAGGTCTTCTCGAAGAATCCGCCGATGCCGCCCGCGCCGTTCCACACGGTGGAGACGACCACGCGCGACTTGCCCTCGCCCGCCGGGGTCACGGTCCAGGTGGTGACCATCGAGGAGTTGCGGTCCTTCTCGACGAGCTCCCCGTCGGTGGGCTCGCTGACCTCAAGGAGGCAGTCACGGATGCGCTTGCTGGTCGCCTGCAGCTTCCAGTGGACGAGCGTGCCGTCACCGTCGCCGCCCTCGCGCACCTCGAACTCGCTGAAGTGCTCCGACAGGATCTTCGGGCGGGTGCCTTCGTAGTCGGCCAGTGCGTCGAAGACGTCCTCCGGCCGCGCCGCGATGATCCGCTCCGTGGTCGCCTCGACCTGCGCCATGGCACTTCCTCCAGCACTCGGTTACTCGTAGTGGTTCCCCGGAAGCCAACCACCCTGCGTACCGGCCCCTCAAATCGGGGTCGCCGAGGCACCGGGTCGGTACCGGGTCGCACGATCAAGGGAACATGTGTTCTATTCTGTGGTCAGTGCTACCGAGGAGGCGTCATGCGCTGGGAGAACCTCGCCGACGGGCCGTCACGGGGTGTCGCGGATGCCGCGCTGTTCGGCGCGGACGCGGTCACCACCAGGACCTTCGACACACCTGAGTTCCGTGGAATCACCTTCCACGAGATCCGGGCAAGGACGATCGTGAACCGGGTGCCGGGGGCGTCCCGCATGCCCTTCGAGTGGACGGTCAATCCGTACCGGGGGTGCACGCACGCGTGCGTCTACTGTTTCGCGCGCAAGACGCACAGCTATCTCGACCTGGACACGGGACTCGGCTTCGACAGCCAGATCGTCGTCAAGGTCAACGCCCCCGATCTGCTGCGCCGCCAGCTCGCCTCGCCCCGCTGGCACGGCCAGCACATCGCGATGGGCACGAATGTCGATTGTTACCAGAGGGCCGAGGGGCGGTACGGGCTCATGCCCGGGATCATCGCCGCCCTGCGGGACCACGCGAACCCCTTCTCCATCCTCACCAAGGGCACCTTGATCCTGCGGGACCTCGACCTGCTGCGGCAGGCCGCCGCCGTCACCGATGTCGGGATCTCGGTGTCCGTCGGCTTCGTCGACCAGGAGCTGTGGCGCACCGTCGAACCGGGCACGCCCGCTCCGGAGCGGCGGCTCGACGTCGTACGCACGCTGACCGAGCACGGCATCGGGTGCGGGGTGCTCATGGCGCCGGTGATCCCGTTCCTCGGGGACCGGCCGGAGCAGCTGCGGGCGACCGTGCGGGCCATCGCCGCTTCGGGGGCGACCTCCGTCACGCCGCTCGTGCTGCATCTGCGGCCCGGGGCGCGCGAGTGGTTCATGGCCTGGCTGGCCCAGCACCATCCGCACCTGGTGCGGCGCTACGAGCGGCTGTACGCGGAAGGGGCCTACGCGCCCAAGTGGTACCAGCGCCGGATCACCCGGCAAGTGCACGAGCTGGCCGAGGAGTTCGGCATCGGGCCCGCGCGTGCGGGCGCGGCCCGCCGTATCCGCGTACCGGAGGAACCCGCGCCCGTACCCGCAGCCGGAGGCACGCAGCTCACTCTCCTCTGATCGTCACACTGCGCCTTTCAGGTCATTTACCAGCGCCCGAACCCCAGAAGTGCGCGACCAAGGACTATCCAGTGCTCCAGTGCTTCTCGCTGGAGGTGCAGCTGGACCACGACCGGCGCCGAGGCGTACGCCGTCCTGATAGCGCGCCATCCGCGCGCGTGGCGCTCTACTCCGGCAGGCGGGCCAGGGCCGCCGACGCCGCGGCCGCCAGGCGTGGGAAGCCGCATGCCCGGGTCAGGACCGGCCGGGCCCGTGGGTCGCCCAGCGCTCCGAGGCCCTCCACGCACGCGAGCGCGATCTTCCCGTACGGATCGTGCGGGGCGAGCCTGCGGCCCAGGGTGGTGATCAGGGCCGGCGCCGACTCGGGTGCGCGCAGTTCGGTGAGCAGACGCACCGGGTACAGGGCGTAGGCGACGCGCAGTTCATTGGTGGCGAGGGCGGCTGCCGCCCGTGCCGTACGCGGATCGCCCAGCCTGGCCAGGGCGTACGCGGCGGCGGCGCACCGCGAGGGGTCCCGGTGGTTGAGGAGCAGCACCAGGGACTCGAAGGCCCTGTTGTCCCCGGCGGCCCCGAGGCGGACCGCCGCCAACTCCCGCGCCCACAGCGGCTGTCCGTCCGCCGAGAGCACTTCCGCGAGTTCCTCCACATCGCCGGTCGCGACCAGCCTCTCGTAGGCCTTCGAGACTCCTGCCTCGCGGCGTAAGCGTTCCGTCACCGTCCGCAACTCCACGTCCATGCGGGGGAGCCTATCCGCGATGTAGATCACAAACACCGGGGACTGGCGCGCTCGTTACTCGCCGGTTAGTCTCATGTGAGCGGGGCACACTCCTCGTAAGCAGTTCCTTTCCTCATGGCGGCCTGGTGACGCAGCCGCCGTGAGTGCAGTCGGTTCGGTACTTCAGGTACCTCAGCTCCACCCCAGTACGACGCGGCTTCGGGACAGAGCCGGTCGACTCCTCACGGGCGTGCCCTCTTCGCCGCCCGGTCAGGTCACGACACGCCGCATCTCCGCATCGCACTTTCCGTACGCCGCGCCTCCCTGGACGCGCCCGTGTGCGCCCCTCAGTCGTCACTCACTTCCTGGAGTCCACGCATGGACACTCCCTTGAACACCGTCGCCGTGATCGGTCTCGGCACGATGGGCACCGGCATCGCCGAGGTCCTGGCCCGCGCGGGACGCGAGGTCATCGGCATCGACATCAGCGAGGAGGCGGCCGCCAAGGCCGTCGCCGCCATCGAGTCGTCGACCGCCCGTGAGGTGCGCCGTGAGCGCCTCACCGAGGGCGAGCGGCGCGACGTGCTCGCCCGTGTCCGCACCTTCACCGATCTGCGGGCCGCGGCCGACGCCGACCTGGTGATCGAGGTCGCCCCGGAGTCGTACGAGATCAAGCAGCAGATCGTCCGTGAGCTCGACGGCGTGGTGCGCCCCGAGACGATCATCGCGACCGGCACGAACGCGCTGTCCGTGACCCGTCTCGCCGCCGAGTCGCAGCGCCCCGAGCGGGTCCTCGGCCTGCACTTCTTCAATCCGGCACCCGCGATGAAGCTCGTCGAGGTGGTGTCGTCCGTGCTGACCGCGCCCGCGGCCGTCGCCTCCGTCACCGACCTGGCGTACGCGCTCGGCAAGGAGCCCGTCGCGGTCGGCGACCGGCCAGGGTTCGTCGCCGACGGCCTGCTCTTCGGCTACCTCAACCAGGCCGCCGCGATGTACGAGGCGAAGTACGCGTCCCGCGAGGACATCGACGCCGCCATGAAGCTCGGCTGCGGTCTGCCGATGGGCCCCCTGGCGCTGCTCGACCTGATCGGCGTCGACACCGCCCGCACCGTCCTCGACGCGATGTACGCCGAGTCGCAGGACCGCCTGCACGCGCCCGCGCCGATCCTCAAGCAGCTCAGCGAGGCCGGGCTCACGGGCCGCAAGTCGGGGCGCGGCTTCTACTCGTACGAGGAGCCGGGCAGCTCGGTCGTCGTGCTGGACGGACTGACCCCGCTGGAAGGCGGGCAGGGGCACGACGGGCGCACCGTGCGCTCGGTCGGTGTCGCGGGGTCCGGCACGATGGCGTCGGGCATCGCCGAGGTCTTCGCCAAGGGTGGGTACGCCGTGGTCCTCGCCGCGCGCAGCGAGGAGAAGGCGGAGAAGGCCAAGGCCCGTATCGGCAAGTCGCTTTCGCGCTCCGTCGAGAAGGGGCGGATGACGCCGGAGGCCGCGGCGGCGACGCTCGAGAGGATCACTCCGGCCGGTACGTACGACGCGTTCGCCGACGTCGATCTGGCGCTCGAAGCGGTCGCCGAGGACCTGGAGATCAAGCAGCAGCTGTTCGCGGTGTTCGACAAGGTCTGCAAGCCGGGCGCGATCCTGGCGACCACCACCTCGTCCCTGCCGGTCGTCGCCTGCGCCCGCGCCACCTCGCGTCCCGGCGACGTGATCGGCATGCACTTCTTCAACCCGGCGCCCGCGATGAAGCTGGTCGAGGTGGTCCGCACGGTCCTCACGGCCGACGACGTGCACGCGACGGTCCGCGAGGTCTGCGCAACGATCAAGAAGCACCCGGTGGACTGCGGCGACCGCGCGGGCTTCATCGTGAACGCGCTCCTGTTCCCCTACCTCAACAACGCGATCAAGATGGTCCAGGAGCACTACGCGACGCTCGACGACATCGACGCCGCGATGAAGCTCGGCGGCGGCTACCCCATGGGCCCCTTCGAGCTCCTGGACGTCGTCGGCCTGGATGTCTCGCTCGCCATCGAGAAGGTCCTGCACCGCGAGTTCCGCGACCCGGGCCTGGCCCCCGCTCCCCTGCTCGAACACCTGGTGGCCGCGGGCTGCCTCGGCCGCAAGACCGGCCGCGGCTTCCGCGAATATGCCCGGCGGTAAGCCGGGAACGGATGCGGGCGCCTCTGAGGGCGGAGCGCACACGGACTGGGGCGGGCTGCTCGGACCATCGGGCGGCCCCGTCCCGCCGCCGGGCAGCCCCGTCCCGCCGTCGCGCGGCCCCGTCCCTCAGGAGCGCCAGGCTGCGCATATGCAGTACGTTCGGGGCATGCCCAAGGCCGCCAAGTCCTCACGTACGCCCGCTACGCCCGACGTTCCGGAGAGCGCGGCGGGCAACCGCGCCGCCGCCCAACGGCTCAAGATGCGCCGGGAGCTGGCGACGGCCGCGATGGAGCTCTTCGCGTCCAAGGGGTACGAGGCGACGACGGTCGACGAGATCGCCGCGCAGGCCGGGGTCGCCCGCAGGACCTTCTTCCGCCACTTCCGCTCCAAGGAAGAGGCGATCTTCCCGGACCACGACGACACGTTGATCCGGGCGGAGGCGGTCCTGAACGCGGCGCCGCCGCACGAGCACCCGCTCGACACGGTGTGCCGGGGCATCAAGGAAGTCATGAAGATGTACGCGGCCTCGCCCGCCGTGTCCGTCGAGCGCTACCGCCTGACGCGCGAGGTGCCCACCCTGCGCGAGCGCGAGATCGCCTCGGTGGCCCGCTACGAACGGCTCTTCACGCGCTATCTCCTCGGCCACTTCGACGAGCAGGCGCACCACGACGGGAACGACGACCCGCTCCTGGCGGAGGTCGCGGCGTCGGCGGTGGTGACGGCCCACAACCACGTCCTGCGGCGGTGGCTGCGGGCCGGCGGCCAGGGGGACGTCGAGAACCAGCTGGACCACGCGTTCGCCATCGTGCGCCGGACGTTCGGTTCGGGCATCGGGGCGGGCCGGGACACCACGACCGCCCCGGCGGCCTCGGTGAGCAACGGAGGCGACGTCCTGGTCACCGTGGCCCGCACGGACGCACCGCTGGACGAGATCATGCGGACGATCGAGAAGGCTCTGCGGGAGTCATAGATCCCGCTCTCCACCCATTTGTCCTCGGCTTTCGAAGGGGCGCTACCCACGGGTAGCGCCCCTTCTGTCATGCCGTCACACCCTCTGACCTGCACTGATCGATCATCGCTCAAAAATTGATGGCACTCAGTGTCTTGCTCACTGGCACGCGGTGTCATACGTTGATGTTGTCCGGGCGGCCGGCGTGCAGAGAACTTCCGTACGCCGGCTGTCCCCACAAGCCACGGCTCGTGTGCCCGGACGCCTGCGTCACAGGCAACCTCCCGCGCCACACCAAGCGCTGCCGAGCATCACCTTCGCCGAACCGACGGCACACCTCCACCACCTGCACCAGCAGCACCCGACGTAACCCTCAAGAGCGTGCTCCCCTCAGAGGGGGGCTCGTACTTCGCCGGAGGCATCACCGTGAAGGAAATCCTGGACGCGATCCAGTCGCCGGACACCTCGTCCGCCGACTTCGCCGCTCTCCCCCTGCCCGACTCGTACCGCGCGATCACCGTGCACAAGGACGAGGCGGAGATGTTCGCCGGGCTCGAGACCCGCGACAAGGACCCCCGCAAGTCGCTCCACCTGGACGACGTGCCGGTGCCCGAACTCGGCCCGGGCGAGGCCCTGGTCGCCGTCATGGCCTCCTCGGTCAACTACAACTCCGTGTGGACCTCGATCTTCGAGCCCGTGTCCACGTTCAGCTTCCTGGAGCGGTACGGCAGGCTCAGCGAGCTCACCAAGCGCCACGACCTGCCCTACCACGTCATCGGCTCCGACCTGGCCGGTGTCGTGCTGCGCACCGGGCCCGGCGTGAACGCCTGGAACCCCGGCGACGAGGTCGTCGCGCACTGTCTGTCCGTGGAGCTGGAGTCCTCCGACGGCCACAACGACACGATGCTCGACCCCGAGCAGCGCATCTGGGGCTTCGAGACGAACTTCGGCGGCCTCGCCGAGATCGCCCTGGTGAAGTCCAACCAGCTCATGCCGAAGCCGGACCACCTGAGCTGGGAGGAGGCCGCATCGCCCGGCCTGGTGAACTCCACCGCCTACCGCCAGCTGGTCTCGCGCAACGGCGCCGGGATGAAGCAGGGCGACAACGTCCTGATCTGGGGCGCGAGCGGCGGACTCGGCAGTTACGCCACCCAGTTCGCGCTGGCCGGCGGCGCCAACCCCATCTGCGTCGTCTCCAGCGAGCAGAAGGCGGACATCTGCCGCGCGATGGGCGCCGACGCGATCATCGACCGCAACGCCGAGGGCTACAAGTTCTGGAAGGACGAGCACAACCAGGACCCCAAGGAGTGGAAGCGCTTCGGCAAGCGCATCCGCGAACTCACCGGCGGCGAGGACGTCGACATCGTCTTCGAGCACCCGGGCCGCGAGACCTTCGGCGCCTCCGTGTACGTCACCCGCAAGGGCGGCACCATCGTCACCTGTGCCTCGACCTCGGGTTACAACCACGAGTACGACAACCGCTACCTGTGGATGTCCCTCAAGAAGATCGTCGGCTCCCACTTCGCGAACTACCGCGAGGCCTGGGAAGCCAACCGTCTCATCGCCAAGGGCAAGATCCACCCCACGCTCTCCCGCGTCTACTCCCTCGAAGAGACCGGCCAGGCCGCCTACGACGTGCACCGCAACCTCCACCAGGGCAAGGTCGGCGTCCTCGCGCTCGCCCCGCGCGAGGGACTCGGCGTGCGCGACCCCGAGATGCGGGCCGAGCACATCGACGCGATCAACCGCTTCCGTAACGTCTGAGGGCTGGGGTTCCTACATGACAGAGCGTCAGAAGGACCGGCCGTGGCTCATGCGGACCTACGCCGGTCACTCCACGGCCGAGGCGTCCAACGAGTTGTACCGGCGCAACCTCGCCAAGGGTCAGACCGGCCTCTCGGTCGCGTTCGACCTGCCCACGCAGACCGGCTACGACCCGGACCACATCCTCGCCCGAGGTGAGGTCGGCCGGGTCGGCGTCCCGGTCAGCCACGTCGGCGACATGCGGCGCCTGTTCCAGGACATCCCCCTGGACCAGATGAACACCTCGATGACGATCAACGCCACGGCCATGTGGCTTCTGGCGCTCTATCAGGTGGTGGCGGAGGAGCAGGGCGTGGACATCACGCAGCTCCAGGGGACGACGCAGAACGACATCGTCAAGGAGTACCTCTCGCGCGGCACGCACGTCTTCCCGCCGGGGCCCTCCCTCCGCCTCACCACCGACATGATCACGTACACGGTGGCGAACATCCCCAAGTGGAACCCCATCAACATCTGCAGTTACCACTTGCAGGAGGCCGGGGCCACTCCGGTGCAGGAGATCGCGTACGCGATGTCGACCGCCGTCGCGGTGCTCGACGCCGTACGCGACTCCGGGCAGGTCCCCCCGGAGAAGTTCGGTGACGTGGTCGCCCGTATCTCCTTCTTCGTGAACGCGGGCGTCCGCTTCATCGAGGAGATGTGCAAGATGCGGGCGTTCGGGCGGATCTGGGACCGGATCACGCGCGAGCGGTACGGCATCACCGACCCCAAGCAGCGCCGTTTCCGCTACGGCGTGCAGGTCAACTCCCTGGGCCTGACCGAGGCGCAGCCCGAGAACAACGTCCAGCGCATCGTCCTTGAGATGCTGGCCGTCACGCTCTCCAAGGACGCACGCGCACGTGCCGTGCAGCTGCCCGCCTGGAACGAGGCCCTCGGCCTGCCCCGGCCGTGGGACCAGCAGTGGTCGCTGCGCATCCAGCAGGTGCTCGCCCATGAGAGCGACCTCCTTGAGTACGCGGACATCTTCGACGGCTCGCACGTCATCGAGGCCAAGGTGGAGTCCCTCGTCGAGGAGTCGCTCGCCGAGATCGACCGCATCGAGCAGATGGGCGGCGCCATGGCCGCCGTCGAGTCCGGATACCTGAAGTCGCAGCTGGTCTCCTCGCACGCCGAGCGCAGGGCGCGGATCGAGGGCGGCCAGGAGAAGATCGTCGGCGTCAACTGCTACGAGTCGACCGAGCCGAACCCGCTCACCGCGGACCTGGGCACCGCGATCATGACGGTGGACCCCGCGGTCGAGAACCGCGTCGTGAACGCCCTCCAGCACTGGCGCGACACCCGCTACCAGCCGCCGTTCAACCACCCGCGCCCCTGCAAGGCCCTGGACCGGCTCAAGGAGGTCGCCGCGGGCACGGGCAACCTCATGGAGGCCACCCTGGAGTGCGCACGCGCCGGTGTGACGACCGGGGAGTGGTCCGGCGCCCTGCGGGAGGTCTTCGGGGAGTTCCGGGCGCCCACGGGCGTCTCCAGCGCCCCGGTGGCCGTCGCCGCGGAGGCGGGCACCCCGCTCGCCCTGGTCCGCGACAAGGTCGCGAGGACCGCCGCCGACCTCGGCACCGGCAAGCTGCGCTTCCTGGTCGGCAAGCCGGGGCTCGACGGGCACTCCAACGGGGCCGAGCAGATCGCGGTGCGTGCGCGTGACGCCGGCTTCGAGGTGGTCTACCAGGGCATCAGGCTCACGCCCGAGGAGATCGTCGCCGCCGCGCTCGCCGAGGACGTACACGCGGTGGGCCTTTCGATCCTCTCCGGCTCCCACGCGCAGCTCGTGCCGGACGTGCTCGTGCGCCTGCGCGAGGCGGGCGCGCCCGACATCCCCGTGATCGCGGGCGGCATCATCCCCAACAGCGACGCCGAGGACCTGAAGGCGGCGGGTGTGGCCGCCGTGTTCACCCCCAAGGACTTCGGCATCACGGAGATCATCGGCCGTATCGTCGACGAGATCCGGAAAGCGAACAAGCTCGACCCTCTGGAGGTCCCCGCATGACCGCGCCCATCAACCGCCTGCGCCCCCGTCGCTCCTGTCTGGCGGTCCCGGGTTCCAACCCCCGCTTCCTGGAGAAGGCCCAGGGCCTCCCCGCCGACCAGGTCTTCCTCGACCTGGAGGACGCCTGCGCACCGCTGGCCAAGCCGGAGGCCCGCCACACCATCGTCAAGTTCCTCAACGAGGGCGACTGGACGGGCAAGACGCGGGTCGTGCGCGTCAACGACTGGACGACCGAGTGGACGTACCGCGATGTCGTCACGGTCGTCGAGGGCGCGGGCCAGAACCTCGACTGCATCATGCTGCCGAAGGTCCAGACGGCCGACCAGGTCGTCGCGCTCGACTTCCTGCTTACCCAGATCGAGAAGACGATGGGCTTTGAAGTCGGCAAGATCGGCATCGAGGCGCAGATCGAGAACGCGCAGGGCCTCAACAACGTCAACGCGATCGCGCAGGCCTCCCCGCGCGTCGAGACGATCATCTTCGGCCCGGCCGACTTCATGGCCTCCATCAACATGAAGTCCCTGGTCGTCGGCGAGCAGCCGCCCGGCTACCCGGCGGACGCCTACCACTTCATCCTGATGAAGATCCTGATGGCCGCCCGCGCCAACAACCTCCAGGCGATCGACGGTCCTTACCTCCAGATCAAGAACGTCGACGGCTACCGCGAGGTCGCGAACCGCGCCGCCGCCCTCGGCTTCGACGGCAAGTGGGTCCTGCACCCCGGCCAGGTCGACGCCGCCAACGAGGTCTTCTCCCCCTCCCAGGAGGACTTCGACCACGCCGAGCTGATCCTCGACGCGTACGAGTACTGCACCTCCGAGGCGGGCGGCAAGAAGGGCTCCGCGATGCTCGGCGACGAGATGATCGACGAGGCGAGCCGCAAGATGGCGCTCGTCATCTCGGGCAAGGGCCGTGCCGCCGGCATGCGGCGCACCTCCAAGTTCGAAGCCCCGGAGGCCTGAGATGCAGTTCGGCCGCACCTACGAAGAGTTCGAAGTCGGCGCCGTGTACAAGCACTGGCCCGGAAAGACGGTCACCGAGTACGACGACCACCTCTTCTGCCTGCTGACCATGAACCACCACCCCCTCCACATGGACAGCAACTATGCGGAGAAGACGACGGACTTCGGGAAGAACGTCGTCGTGGGCAACTACATCTACTCGCTGCTTCTGGGCATGTCCGTGCCGGACGTCTCGGGCAAGGCGATCGCCAACCTGGAGGTCGAGTCGCTCAAGCACGTGGCGCCGACCTTCCACGGCGACACGATCTACGGCGAGACCACGGTCCTCGACAAGACCCCGTCGAAGTCCAAGTCCGACCGCGGGATCGTCTACGTGGAGACCAAGGGCTACAAGCAGGACGGCACGCTGGTGTGCGTGTTCCGCCGCAAGGTGATGGTCCCCACCGAGACGTACATCAAGGAGCGCGGCGGCGAGCAGCCCGGCCGCCCGGAGTTGAAGGCCCCTTCGAAGAGCACGGAGAAGTAGCGATGAGCCGACTCGCGCAGACCGCAGGTCTCACCGACATCCAGCGGGAGATCCTGTCCACCGTCCGGGACTTCGTCGACAAGGAGATCATTCCGGTCGCGACGGAACTGGAGCACCGTGACGAGTACCCGCAGCAGATCGTCGACGGGCTCAAGGAGTTGGGCCTCTTCGGGCTCATGATCCCCGAGGAGTACGGCGGTCTGGGCGAGTCGCTGCTCACGTACGCCCTGTGTGTCGAGGAAATAGCGCGTGGCTGGATGTCGGTCTCCGGCATCATCAACACCCACTTCATCGTCGCCTACATGCTCAAGCAGCACGGGACGCAGGAGCAGAAGGACACCTTCCTGCCGCGCATGGCGGCCGGCGAGGTGCGCGGCGCGTTCTCCATGTCGGAACCCGCGCTCGGTTCCGACGTGTCGGCGATCACGTCCAAGGGCGTCAAGGACGGCGACGAGTACGTCCTCAACGGTCAGAAGATGTGGCTGACCAATGGCGGCACGTCCACGTTGGTGGCGGTTCTGTGCCGAAGTGACGAAGGACACCCGGAGGGCACGGCGCCCCACAAGTCGATGACGACCTTCCTCGTCGAGAAGGAGCCCGGCTTCGGAGAGGTCCGCCCCGGCCTCACCATTCCGGGCAAGATCGACAAAATGGGATACAAGGGGGTGGACACCACCGAACTCATCATGGATGGGCTGCGAATTCCAGCCAATCGTGTGCTCGGCGGGACCACCGGCCGAGGGTTTTACCAAATGATGGACGGTGTCGAAGTCGGCCGCGTGAATGTCGCGGCGCGTGGTTGCGGCGTGGCGCAGCGTGCATTTGAGCTCGGTGTCTCGTATGCCCAGCAACGCCACACTTTCGGCAAGGCGATCGCCCAGCACCAGGCGATTCAGTTCAAGCTGGCCGAGATGGCTACCAAGGTCGAGGCCGCCCATGCGATGATGGTGAACGCAGCACGCAAAAAGGACTCCGGGGAACGAAATGACCTGGAAGCAGGGATGGCGAAGTACCTCGCATCCGAATACTGCAAAGAAGTCGTAGAGGACGCGTTCCGGATTCATGGCGGTTACGGGTTCTCGAAGGAGTACGAGATCGAGCGCCTCTACCGTGAGGCTCCGATGCTGCTCATCGGTGAAGGTACCGCCGAGATCCAGAAAATGATCATTGGGCGGCGACTGCTCGAAGAGTATCGACTCCAGGGCTAAATGTCCGCTTTGGGGAGTTTTCTTCGAGAAGAAGGTCACACCCTGTCAACACTCTTCGGCCGCCGACTCCGCTTCCTGGCTTGCCCAGTTGTGGCTCGCAACCGATACCATCCGGAAAAAGCCGCCGTCCCCCGTTAACCGCGCGGCATCATCCGCTACGAAGGTCATCCATGCCCCACAGCCAAACCTCTGCACCACGCGACAGCCTCGCTGGCGTACGCCTTGCGCGCGGAGCATCGCCGTGGCTCCTGCCGACCGTCGCCACCGCGGCACTCAGCCTGGTCCGCGCGCGTCGCGCTCCCAAGCCGGGGGTCGCCGCGGCCATCGCCGTGCCTGCCACCGCTCTGGCGGCGGGCATGCTGTGGTTCTTCCGCGACCCCGAGCGCGACATCGCCCAGGGCCGGGTCATCTCCCCGGCCGACGGCGTGGTGCAGAGCATCATGCCGTGGAAGGACGGACGTACCCGCGTCGCGATCTTCATGAGCCCGCTGAACGTCCACGTCAACCGCGCGCCCCTCGC
The DNA here is from genome assembly GCF_043200355.1 of Streptomyces sp. NPDC048436. Taxonomy (NCBI): domain Bacteria; kingdom Bacillati; phylum Actinomycetota; class Actinomycetes; order Kitasatosporales; family Streptomycetaceae; genus Streptomyces; species Streptomyces sp. NPDC048436. The sequence goes on along the minus strand of NZ_JBICXP010000003.1, from coordinate 436,271 downwards.
GGGCACGGTGACGTCCGTGGAGCACATCCCCGGCGGGTTCGTCCCGGCGTTCAACAAGGAGAGCGAGAACAACGAACGCGTTGTCTGGCACTTCGACACCGAGCTCGGCGACATCGAGATGATCCAGATCGCGGGCGCGGTCGCGCGGCGCATCGTGCCTTACGTGCCGCAGGGCACGAAGGTGGAGCAAGGCGAACGGATCGGCCTGATCCGCTTCGGCTCTCGCGTGGACATCTACCTCCCCGAGGGTGTCGACGTGGACGTCGAGGTCGGTCAGAAGACCGTGGCTGGGGTGACTCGCATTGACCGTGGTTGATCCCGAGACACAGGCGGGCTGGGTGCCCGAGGCGGCAGATGACGAGGCCGATGAGGAGATGCCTCTCTCACTGCGCCTCTCAATAGCGGACACCCTCACGCTCGGTAACGCGACGTGCGGATTCATGGCGGTGTACTTCACCACCACCGGCATCCTCATCCCGCACCTCCAGGGCAGCAACGAAAGCGGCATGGCGCGGCACTCCGCCGCGACCACCGTGATCCTGATGCTCTGCGCTGCCGTCTTCGACCTCTTCGACGGGCTCGTGGCGCGCAAGCTGCGCTCCTCGCCGATGGGCGCGGAGCTCGACAACCTGTCGGACCTCATCAGCTTCGGTCTGGCCCCCGCGTACTTCGTGCTCGTCTACGGCATGGTCGCCGACGACGCGCACCAGAGAGTCGCCGCGGTAGGGGCCATCGTGGTGCTGCTGGCGGTGGTGCTGCGGCTTGCGCGGTTCAGTTGCGTGACCGTGAAGGACGGCACCTTCCAGGGCATGCCATCGCCCTTCGGCGCGCTCACGGTCGTCTCGATCGTGCTCCTGGAGCTGCCCTTCTGGGCGACGCTCCTGGCGATCACCGGCACGGCCTGGCTCATGGTCAGCCGCGTCGAGTACCCCAAGCCGCGGGGTCCGCTCGCGGTGGCCATGCTCGCGTGGATCGTCGCGGCCATGGGGCTGCTCGCGGCCTGGGCGTTCGACGCCCCGGGCGGGCTGCTGCTCCTGCAGACCGGCTGCGCGCTCCAGGTCGTTCTCGGTGCGGTGATCCCCCTCTTCGCCACGGCCCGCCGGGTGAACAACTTCCGGGGCAACCGGCGTGAAGCTCGCGCGGCGCAATTGCCGTAGCGGCGCTTGAACGGTGCGAAGGGGGGCCTGAACCAATTCGGTTCAGGCCCCCCTTCGCGTGCCGTTTATCGCCCTTCGGACTGTCCTCAAACTCCCCCAAGCTCTGAAGGAGCAGGGGGGACCCCCACGGGCTGATATATCAGCCTCCCGCCGTGTACCCCTCGGCCGCCTCGGCCGCGCCCGGCTCGCGGACCACCTTCATGCCGCCCGTCGCGCTCTTGTCGGGGCGCAGGATCACGCTCTCCTTCGACGAGGGGGCCTTGGGGTCGGAGAAGTCCTGCGTGACGCCGAAGCCCGTGTCGTAGTCGTTGATGGTCAGCAGCGCCTTGTCGACGCCCTCACGCGTGAGGTCCTTGCTCTTGCACGCCTTCTTCAGCGCCTCGCCGAAGATGGACGTGGCGGTCCAGCCCGCCGTCACCCCGTTGTCCAGGGAGTCCTTGGGGTAGGCCGCCTTGTAGTCGGCGACCAGCTTCTTCGCCTCGGGGGTGTCCCCGCCGATCGGGAGGGTCGGCGAGGCCACGTAGTAGTTCTTGGCCAGGGCCGGGCCCGCCTGCGTACCGAGGAGCTGGGGTGCGAACGCCGAGTTGTTGCCGATGATCGGTACGTCGAACTTGCCCGCCGCCGCGACCCCGACCAGCGAGGCCGCCTGCCGGGGGCCCGCGCTGATGACGATGCCCTTGACGCCTGCCTTCTTCAGGGCCGCGACCTGCGCCGTCATGTCGTTGTCGGTCGCCTTGATCTTCTGCTCGACGACGGTGAGGCCCGACTTCTTCGCCATGTACTGCGAGCCCTTGAGGGCGTTCTCGCCGTAGTCGCCCTCGAAGTAGACGTGGCCGAGCTTGTCGCCCTTCTTGAGGCCCTTCTCCTTCATCAGGAAGTCGATCGCGTTGATCGTCTCCAGGTCGTACGTCGAGCCGACGACCCGGACGTACGAGCTGCCCAGGAGGTTCGCCGACCAGGCCTGCGGCACTACGAGGGCCTTGTCGCCCTCGATCCGCTGCTTGACGGCGGCGACGAACGGGGAGCCGATGAACTGGGTGAAGCCGAGGACATCCGGCTCCAGCTCGGTGTACGCGGCGACCGCCTTCTGGGGGTCGTAGCCGTGGTCGCGGACGGTCAGCTTCAGCTTGCGGCCGCAGATGCCGCCGTCGGCGTTGGTCTGCTTCACGTAGAGCTGCTGGGCCTGTGTGACGCTCTTGCCGAGGGTCGCGTAGACGCCGGTCATGTCGGTGAGCACGCCGAGCGTGATCGTCTCGCCCGAGACGCCGACGTCGGTCTTGATCCCGCCCGCGCTCTCCTTGTCACCTTTGTTGCCCTCCGCCTTCGAACTGCAACCCGCCACCGCCAGCAGCGCGGCGAGCGCCGTCGCCGCCGCGGTGGCCTTTGTCAGCCTGCGTGAACTCATTGTTCCTCCGCTGGAGTTGTGCCGGATGTCGGCCTGGAGCGCCGGGCGGCGATGCTGGCCAGACCGCCGGGCAGGAACAGCACCACCGCCACGACGGCGGCGCCGTACAGATATCGGGATGCCTCACCCGGTGTGATCCCGCCACTGCCGGGGGCCGAGACCAGGGGCAGCGCGTCGCTGTACCTGGTCAGGAGCTGTGGCAGCAGGGACACCACGGCGGCACCGGCCACCGCGCCCGCTACCGAGCCGAGGCCGCCGATGACGATCATGGCGAGGTATTCGAGGGACAGCGTCATGCCGAAGTAGTCCGGCACGGTGCGCTGGAAGATGAGCGCGAGCAGTACGCCGGCGAGGCCCGCGTACATCGAGGAGAGGACGAAGACGCCCGCCCGGTAGCGGGCGACGGGCACTCCGATGACGCCGGCGGCGATGCGGTGGTCCCGGATGGCGTTCATGGCGCGCCCTGGCCTGCCGCGCAGCACGCCACGGGCGAAGAGCCCGCAGCCGAGCAGGAGGACGAGCCCCGCGTACCAGAGCTTCTCCGACGCCCCGAACGGCACGGCGGCGACGACGAGTTCACTGTCGTCGAAGGTGATGCCGAAGACGCTCAGCGGCGGTACGTCGCGGCCGTTGGAGCCGCCCGTCAGGTCGTGGGCGTTGAAGAGCACGTGCTGCCCGATGAAGATCAGGGCGAGGGTCGCGATGCCGAGGTACGCGCCGCGCAGGCGTCCCGCGATGGGGCTGAAGAGGCCGCCCGCGATGCCCGCGACGCCGACGGCCAGGGCGGCGGCGATCCAGGTGGGCAGGCCGAGACCGGTCAGGCCGCCCTCCCCCTCCCCCGCGAAGACGCAGTATCCGTACGCGCCGATGGCGAGGAAGAACGCGTGCCCCATGGAGAGCTGGCCGGTCGCGCCGGTGAGGAGGTTGATGCCGATCGCGCCGATCGCGGCGGCCATGGCGAAGAGGCCCGCCTGGAGCCAGAACCGGTCGAGGTAGAAGGGCAGGGCGAGCAGGAGCACGGCCCCCGCACCCCAGACGTATGGCCGTGGGCGCATCAGCTTCGTACGGCCTCGGGAGTGCGACTCGCGGCTGCGAGTCAGGACTTCAGACACGGGCGAGCTCCTTCGTGCCGAAGAGTCCGGCGGGCCGGATGAGGAGGATGACGGTCATGACGAGGTAGGGCGCGAGGTCGCCCAATCCCCTGCCCAGGAAGGTAAGTTCGCTCTGGTACCCGGTGGCGAGGGATTCGGTGACCCCTACGACGATGCCGCCGACCAGCGCGCCCGTGGTGGAGTCGAGGCCGCCGAGTATCGCCGCGGGAAACGCCTTCAGTGCGGCGAGGGAGGTGGCCCGTTCGAGCCCCGGGGTCGGGAAGACGGTGAGGAAGAGCGCGGCCACGGCGGCGAGCCCGCCCGCCACCGCCCACGCGCCGAGCGAGACCCTGCCAAGCCGCACGCCCATCAGGGCGGCGGTCTCCGGGCTCTCGGCCGCGGCGCGCATCGCCACACCCCAGGAGGTGTAGCGGAAGGCGAGCAGGAAAGTGGTGATCAGGAGCGCGGCGACGACGAACGCGGCGATCCGCGTGTGAGCGATGGAGACCGACCCGATGGTGAGCACGGAGTCGCCCCAGGGGTCGCCGAGCGCGAGCACGTCGGTGCCGAGGCGACGGGTGAGTTCGGTGGTGAGCAGGATGTCGACGCCGATGGTGACGATGGCGAGGACGCTGTGGTCCGAGCCGCGGTAGCGCCGCATGACCAGGAACTCGATGGCGGCACCGACGACGGCGGCGCCCGCGATGCCGACGAGCAGCGCCGCCCAGAAGCCGATGTCGTCGTGGAGGGAGGCGGTGACGTAGCCGCCCGTGAGGAGCAGCGAGGCGTGCGCGAAGTTCACGACCTCGGTGGCCCGGAAGATGACGACGAAGCCGAGGGCGATCAGGGCGTAGACGGAGCCCATCGAGAGGCCGTTGAGGAGAAGCTCGGTGAAGGTGGTCATGAGGTGGCCTCCTCGCCCAAGTAGGCCCGTACGACCGCCGGGTCGTTCTGTACGTCCGCCGGAGTGCCGTCGGCTATACGGCGTCCGAAGTCCAGTACGGTCACCGCGTCCGCGAGCCGCATCACCACCCCCATGTCGTGTTCCACCAGGACGATCGAGATTCCGAGGCTGTCGCGGACACCCGCGATGACGGCCGCCGTGCGCCGGCGCTCGTCCGCGGTCATGCCCGCGACCGGCTCGTCGAGCAGGAGCAGCCGGGGCTCCATGCACAGGGCGCGGGCCAGCTCCGCGAGTTTCTGCTGCCCGTACGGCAAGGAGCCTGCCGGGGCGTGCAGTTGGTGCTCGATGCCCACGAACGCGGCGATCTCCCGCACACGTTCGCGGTGGGCTCGCTCCTCGCGGGCCGCGGACGGGAGACGGAGGCCCGCGGCGAGGAATCCGGTGCGGGTGAGCCGGTGACGGCCGAGCATCAGGCTGTCGGCGACCGTCGCGCGTGGCGGCAGGGCGAGGTTCTGGAAGATCCGCGCGACACCGAGGTCGGCGATGCGGTGCGGAGGCATCGCCGTCAGCTCCTGCTCCCCGAAGCGGACGCTGCCGCTTGTGGCGCGGTAGACGCCGGACAGGACGTTGAAGCAGGTGGACTTCCCGGCGCCATTGGGGCCGATGACGGCGTGCACGGTGCCGGGCCTGACGGTGAAGCTGACGGCGTCGAGTGCGGTGAGGCCAGCGAACCGGACGGTCAACTCCCTTACGTCCAGGGTCGGTACGTCGGGTTCCTGAGATGGCGCATCGGTTTCCGCTCGCTTGTCGGTCACCGTCGGCCCGCCCAACGTCCGAGCACCGGAAGCTCGCTGACGCCGCGTGAGGCGTCGGCCGCCGCGGTCTCGTCGACCACGCCGAGGTAGCGGCGGCGTACCTCGTCGGAGGCGGCCAGCTCGTCCGCGGGGCCCGCGAGAGCGACTTCGCCCACGTCCAGGACGTACGCACTCGATGCGAGGCGCAGCGCCAGGGCGGCGTTCTGTTCGACGAGGAGGACCGAGGTGCCCTGGGCGTTGATCTCCTGGATGGTTTCGGCGATGCGCGCCGCCATCAACGGAGCGAGCCCCAGGGAGGGTTCGTCCAGGAGAAGCAGCTTCGGTGAGGCCATCAGCGCCCTCGCGACCGCGAGCATCTGCTGTTCGCCGCCCGAGAGGAGCCCGGCCCGCTGGCCCGCGCGCTCGGCGAGCACGGGGAAGAGTTCGTGGACGCGGTCCATCGCCGCGGCTTTCGCGGCTCGGCTCCCCGCGGAACCGAGGCCGCCCGCCCGCAGGTTGTCCGCGACGGTCATCCGCGCGAACACCTGCCTGCCTTCCGGTACTTGGGATATGCCCGCGGCGACCACCCGGTCCGGGTGCAGCCCGTCGATGCGCCGCCCTCCGAAGTGGATGGAGCCGGTGGTGAGCGCCCCCCGGTGGAAGGAGAGCGTGCGTGAAATGGCGCGCAGGAGCGTCGACTTGCCCGCGCCGTTGCCGCCGAGGACGGCGACCACCGCGCCGTCCGGTACCTCCAGCGACACCTGGCGCAGCGCGCGTACCGGCCCGTACCCGACCGACGCGTCCTGTACGACCAGTCCGGAACCACCCACCTGGGACCCCCTGTTCTCCGTCGTTCCCGCGCGTGGCGACCGGCCGGCTGTCCGGCCCGGCGCTCCGCGTGGCGCTCAGCCCAGCACCGCCGCGCCCGCCCGTCCACGGCCCGCGGGCGAATCGCTGCGGGTGACCAGCGCTATCGGCCGCCCGTTGTGCACGGGCACAACACCCCGTGTCAGGGGCCTGCCAGGGGTGGCCGGGCGGTGGCATCCTCCGCAGACAGGAGAACGGCGGGCGGCGGCGATGGGGGGCACCATGAGCGGGCGCAGACCTCGGACGGGGCACGGCTGGAAGGTCCTCGAGGAGGCGTGCAAGGCGCTGCTTCCCCGGCTGCCGGAGCTGGTGGACGAACATCTGCGGCAGCTCTTCGAGCACTCGCCGGTGTACGCGCGGGTGCTGCCGTACGACCAGCAGTGGCGCGAGGCGGAGGAGGCGATGCGGATCGGCATCGAGACCATCTCGGCGCCGCGCGCCTCACCGCGCCGCGATCTGGAGTACGCGGAGGACGCCGGCCGGCGGCGGGCCCAGCAGGGGCTGCCGCTCGATCTGGTGGTGCACTCGTACCGCAACGCGGGCTATCTGGTGTGGGACTGGCTGCTCGAAGGCGCCGTGGAGCAGGACCCGGAGAAGCTGACGGTCCTGATGCGCTCGGCGACGATGGTGTGGTCGGCGGTCGACGCGCAGGCCCAGGCGGCGTCGGACGCCTACCGGGCGACGGAGATGGAGCTGCGGCGACGCACCGACGAGCAGCTCCAGGCGCTGCTCGACGCGCTCCTGGAGGGCCAGCCCGCGCCCGGGCTCGCCGCGCAGGTGGCGGCGGGACTCGATCTGCCGGAGCGCGGACCGTACGCGGTGGTGGTGCTGCGGGCCGAGCGGCGCGACGGGCGTGCGGCGTTCCACCGGCAGATCCAGCGGGCCGGGTTCCGCTTCGTCTGGCGGATGCGGACGGACCGGGAGGTGGGCGTGGTGGCGCTCGGGGCTCAGGAGGGCCTCGACGAACTGGCCGCCGCGCTTGAGGGGCGGTGCCCGGGGCCCGGCGGCATCAGCCCCGTGGTGGGAGGCCTCTCCGAGCTGGGGCACGCGCGGCGCCTGGCCGAACTGGCCCTGCGCACCTGCCCGCCGGACGCGACCGGGATCGTACGGCTCGACCAGCGGATGCCGACGGCCCTGGTGGTGAGCCAGCCGGAGCTGGCGGGGCGGCTGGTGTCGGACGTCTTCGGGGAGGTCCTCGCGCTTGAGCCGGGTGACCGGGCGGTGCTGCTTGAGACGCTGGACGCGTGGCTGGCCTGCGAGGGGTCCGCGGGGCGGGCAGCGGGGCGCCTCTACTGCCACCGGAACACCGTGTTCAACCGGTTGCGGCGGCTTGAGCAGCTGACCTCGCGGTCGCTTGCGCGGCCTCGGGATCTGATGGAGATGACGTTGGCCTTGGATGCGTATCGGCTGGCGCCGGGCTAGAGCGGTGTGCCGGGCTGGAGATCCAGCCCGGCCGCCGCCCGAGGAGCGCCCCGTAAGGGGCGCGGGGAACTGCGCGGCCAGCCCCCACCGGGCGGCAGGTACGTCACCGCACCCCGCGGAGCGCTCAGCTCAGGAAGTCGCGGGCGATTCCCTCCGCCACCGTTTCCAGGATGGGCCCCGCCTCGGCAATGCACCGCGCCACGTCGGGCTCCACGTCGGTGAGGGCGTACGCGCGTCGGATGCCCGCCCGGCCGAGCGCCTCCGCGGGGAGTGCCAGGCGACCGCAGACCGCGATGACCTCGACGCCCGCCTCACGCGCCGCCGCCGCGACCCCGGCGGGGGCCTTGCCGTGGAGGGTCTGCTCGTCGAGCGAGCCCTCGCCCGTGATCACCAGCGAGGCGCGCGCCAGCGCCGGTGCGAAGCCGAGGACGTCCAGCATGACCTCGATGCCGGGGCGGAAGCTCGCGCCGAGCCCGACGAGAGCGCCGTAGCCGATGCCGCCGGCCGCTCCGGCTCCCGGGGACTCCGCGTACGCGGCGGCGGAAGAGCCCACCGAATCGGAGAGCACCTGGGCGAAGTGCGCGAGCGCGGCGTCCAGCTCGGCCACGTCCTGCGGGCTCGCCCCCTTCTGCGGCCCGTACACGGCGGGAGCGCCCTTCGGGCCGGTCAGCGGGTTGTCGACGTCGCTGGCAAGGACCAGGTCGACGTCCGCGAACCGCGCGTCGATCCCGGAAAGGTCCGCCGTCGCGAGCGAGGCGAGCGGGCCGCCGCCCGGCTTGACCGGTGCGCCGTCCGCGTCAAGGAACACCGCGCCGAGGGCGGCAAGCATCCCGGCTCCGCCGTCCGTCGTGGCGCTGCCGCCGACGCCGAAGACGATCGTGCGCGCACCCGCGTCGAGCGCGGCGCGCAGCAGTTCCCCGGATCCGTACGTCGTGGACGTGAGGGGCGCGAAGACGCCGTCGGGCAGCAGCTGGAGGCCGGAAGCCTCCGCCATCTCCACCACCGCGGTCCCGTCCCGCAGCGCGTACGCCGCGGTGACCTCGTCGCCGAGCGGTCCCGTCACCCGCACCTCGCGACGCTCGAAACCGGCCGCGACCGCCGCGGCGACCGTGCCGTCGCCGCCGTCGGCCACCGGCAGGGCCTCGACCTCCACCTGAGGGGCGACGCGGCGGAGCCCGGCCGTCACCCGCTCAGCGACCTGCACGGCCGTGAGTGAGCCCTTGAACTTGTCCGCGGCGATGAGTACGTGCCGGGAGTGCGGCACATCCCGCGCCCGCCGCACATTCCCCGCCGTCTCGGAAGCGTCCGCCACCTTGGATCCCCTTGCTTTCCGGGCCTTGCTCGCGTCAAGGCAGTCGCGCCGCTGCGACCATAACCGCAGGAGGGGGTGCCTGCCCATGGCCGACCTCACGTGACGGCGGATCTTCTGGGCTATATGTCATCGTTTGTGGCGCTATAGATGGGCCCAGTACACCCAAAAATGATCGATCAGCCGGGGCCCGCCGCGTGAGCCACGCCCGTGGCACTCCTGGCACTCCTGGCACGCGTGACACTCCCGACCCTCCCTCGCGTCACGCTCTTCGCTCTGCGCCCGTCGCGTTTTCGCCTCTTCGCCGAAAACACGACAAACTTCTCATGCTCCGCGGCGAAGAGATGGCGTTGACCGCGCTTAAAAGCCTTGAATTCGGTAAACCGGAAGCATGAGCCCAGTGCATACGGAACTCGCCGACCGCGTCCTCGGCGGCTGGATCGGGCGGATCGCCGGCAACATGCTCGGCAAGCCCATCGAGCGGGGCGACTACTGGACGCGCGAGCGCATCGAGCGCTATCTGCGCCAGGCGGACGCGCTCCCGCTCGCCGATTATCTGCCCGAACCTCCTTCCTGGGTCGAGGAGTTCCAGCTGAGGCCCGAGTGGCAGCAGTGTGTACGCGGCGGAGTGCACGGCAGCTGCCGTGACGACGACATCGACTACGCGATCCTCGGTCTGCATCTTCTGGAGACCCACGGGTTCGCGTTCAGCACCGAGCAGGTCGGTGAGCTGTGGCTGCTGCGTCTCCCCTACGGGCAGACGTTCACCGCCGAGCGCGCCGCGTACCGGAATCTCGCCAACGGCCTCAAGCCGCCGCTCACCGCCACGTACGAAAACCCCCACCAGGAGTGGATCGGCGCCCTCATCCGCGCCGACATCTTCGGCTGGGCCAGTCCCGGCGCCCCGCGCCGCGCCGCCGCACTCGCCCGCCGTGACGCCGTGCTCTCACACACCGGCAACGGCGTCTACGGATCGATGTGGGCGGCGGCGCTCGTCGCCGCCGCGTTCACCGCGGCCACGCCGCGCGCCGCGCTCGACACGGCGTTCGGCGTGATCCCGTCGAGCAGCAGGCTCGCCCGTACGGTGCGGCGCGTCGTCTCGCTCCACGATGCCGGGCTCAGCTGGGAGGAGACCCTGGCCACGGCCGAGGCGGAGACCACCGGGCTCGGCTGGATCCACACCGTGCCGAACTCCGCCGTGCTGACCGCCGGACTCCTGTACGGCGAGGGCGACTTCACCCGCACCATCACCCTCACGGTGCGCGGCGGCCTCGACACGGACTCGAACGGCGCGACCGCCGGGTCCGTCGCGGGCGTGCTCTGCGGGGCCAAGGCCATCCCCGCGCAGTGGCGGGATCCCCTCGAAGACCGGGTGCGCAGTGCGGTGTTCGGGTTCGACGGCGCCCGGATCAGTGAACTCGCGGCCCGGACCGTGGAGCTGTCCACCCTTTCCGCATAGCTGTCTACCCTTTCCGCATGACCTTTCAGGACTACGCCACGTACATCGCGGGCCTCCCCCGCATCATCGCCGGTGCCGCCGCGCTCTTCCGGGACTCCGAGGGGCGCGTGCTGCTCGTCGAGCCCAACTACCGCGAGGGATGGGCGCTGCCCGGCGGGACCGTGGAGTCGGACCAGGGGGAGACACCGCGCCAGGGCGCACGGCGTGAGACGGCCGAGGAGATCGGCCTCGACGTCGAGCTGGGCGCGTTGCTGGTGGTGGACTGGGTGCCGGGTGTGTCACGGCCGCCGCTGGTCGCCTATCTGTACGACGGTGGGGTGCTCGGCGAAGACCAGCTGAAGTCGATCCGGCTCCAGGAGGAGGAGTTGCTCTCCTGGCGTCTGGTGGCCCCCGGCGACCTTCCGGAGTTCCTGCCGGGCGAGCTGGGATTGCGGGTGCGTGCGGGGCTCGATGCGTTGTCGTCGGGGACGGGCGCGGTGGAGTTGGAGAACGGGGTGCGGGTGGGGTGACTGATGTGCTGGGGGGCGGCGGTGGTCAGAAAAGTCTGTCGCCGGTGACCGCGGGGGCCGGAACAGCGCCTTCGAAGGCCAGCAGCCGCTGCTTGCGGTCGAGCCCGCCGCCGTAGCCGGTCAGCGAGCCGCCGGTGCCGATGACGCGGTGGCAGGGGACGATCACCCCGATCGGGTTCTTGCCGTTGGCCAGGCCCACGGCGCGTGAGGCGTTGGGTTTGCCCAGCGCGTCGGCGAGTTGGCCGTACGTGCGCGTCTCCCCGTACGGGATCAGCCGGAGCTGCTGCCAGACGGTGCGCTGGAACGGCGTGCCGTCGAGGCGCATCGGCAGGTCGAACTCCGTCAACTCGCCCGCGAAGTACGCCTCCAGCTGGCTGATCGTCTCGCCGAACGGCCCGGCGTCACGGTCGCCGAAGCTCTCCTCGGGCGGGCGGTGGCGCTGCTCGGTCATGTAGAGGCCGCTGAGGGTGCCTTCGGTGGCCACGAGGGTGAGGGGGCCGTAGGGGCTGTCGATGAGGGTGTGTCGGCGGTGGCCGTTCATGGGGATCCTTTGGCGGAGGTGTTGTCGGAGGCGTTGTCGGGGGTTGCTGGTCATCCGGGGATGCGGTTGATGGGGTGGTCGTCCGTGGCCCACAAGTACTGCACCGCGTAGGCCCGCCAGGGGCGCCAGGCAGCGGAGCGCCCGGTCAGCGCCGCCGGGGTGTGCGGCAGGCCCAGCTCTTGTGCCGCGCGCCGGATCCCGAGGTCGGTGGGGAGGAACGCGTCGGGGTCGCCGAGCGCCCGCATGGCGATCACCTCGACCGTCCAGGGTCCGAAGCCGGGCAGTTCGGTGAGGCGGGCGCGGGCCTCCTCCCAGCCGCTCTCCACGCCCAACTGAAGTGATCCGTCGGCGAGATGGCGTACGAGCGTGGTCAGGGTGGTGCGACGGCTGCGCGGCAGGGCCAGTGCCTCCGGGTCGAGCGCGGCGAGCGCTTCGGGGGCCGGGAAGAGGTGGGTGAGGCCGCCCTCGGGGTCGTCCACCGGTTCGCCGTGCGCGGCGACCAGGCGGGCGGCGTGGGTGCGGGCGGCGGCGGTGGAGACCTGCTGGCCCAGTACCGCGCGTACGGCGAACTCCGCCTCGTCGACGGTGCGCGGCACCCGGCGTCCCGGCGCCTTGGCCACCAGGGGCGCGAGCAGTGGGTCGGCGCTCAGCTGGGCGTCCACCGCGACCGGGTCCGCGTCCAGGTCGAGCATGCGGCGGCAACGGCTGATGGCGATCGTGAGGTCGCGCATGTCGGTGAGGCTGAGGCGGCAGGCGACGTGGTCCGGGGCGGGGGTGAGGGCGACGACTCCGTGGCCGTAGGGGAGGCGGAGCGTGCGGCGGTAGGCGCCGTCGCGCCACTCCTCGACTCCGGGTACGGCGGTGGCGATGAGGTGGCCGAAGAGGTTGTCGGGGTTGAGCGGGGTGCGGAAGGGGAGGCGCAGCGAGAGGGCGCCGGGGGCGGACGTTCCGGGGAGCTTCGGAGCGCGGTCCCGCAGTTCGCCGGGGGCCAGCGCGAAGACTTCGCGGACGGTGTCGTTGAAGGTACGGATGGAGGCGAACCCGGCGGCGAAGGCGATGTCCGCCATGGGCAGGGGCGTCGTCTCGATGAGGAGGCGGGCGGTCTGGGCGCGCTGGGCCCTGGCCAGGGCGAGGGGACCTGCGCCCAGCTCGGCGAGGAGCTGCCGCTCCACTTGGCGGGTGCTGTAGCCGAGGCGGGTGGCGAGGCCGGGGACTCCGTCGCGGTCCACGACACCGTCGCCGATGAGGCGCATCGCTCGGGCCACGAGGTCGGCGCGCTGATTCCACTCGGGCGAGCCAGGACTGCTGTCCGGCCGGCACCGCTTGCAGGCCCGGAACCCTTCCTGCTGACAGGCCGCTGCGCTCGGGTAGAAGCTCATGTTCTCGGGCTTCGGGGGGACTACGGGGCAGCTGGGGCGGCAGTAGATGCGGGTGGTGAGAACCGCGGTGTAGAACCATCCGTCGAAGCGGGCGTCCTTCGACTGCACGGCACGGATGCAGCGTTCGGCGTCGGTGTGCATGGCCTGCGGCGGCGGTGGCGGGGTGGTGGGCATAGCTCAAGGATCGGGGATGCGGGGTGGGGTGGCTGGCGAGAATCCGACATGGTGGTGGAGCGGGGTGCTGTGCCGGTCCGTCTTGGGGGCGGGGCGGCGGTGCGGGTCTCCGGGGGGCCTGTCCGTCTGTGGGGCGGGGCCGCGCTGTGCTCCGGGCAGACATACCGACACGTCCCCTCGCGAGCGTCGCCGACTGCAACCGGGGGGGCGCTGCGGGGCAATCGGGCGGGTGGGCGGGAAAGGTCCGTTCGGTGAGGGTGGATGCGGGGTGATCGGGCGGGTGGGCGGGAAAGGCTTGTTCGGCGGGGGAATCGCCGGGGGCGGTTAGTGGAGCGGAGGCCTTGAGAGCCACGCCCCGGCTCCCGCCTAGGACTCGCGGAGGTGGCGCCACACCGCCTTCGCCGCGTTGTGTCCCGACATTCCGTGCACCCCGGGACCCGGCGGCGTCGCGGAGGAGCAGAGGTATACCGCCGGGTGCGCGGTGTTGTAGGGGAACAGGGAAAGCTTGGGGCGGAGCAGGAGTTGGAGCCCGCTCGCCGCGCCGCAGGCGATGTCACCGCCCACGTAGTTGGCGTTACGCGCAGCCATCGCGGCCGGCCCCGCGGTGGCGCGGGCAAGCACCCGGTCCCGGAACCCGGGGGCGAACCGCTCGATCTGCCGCTCGATCGCGTCGGTGAGATCCCCCTGCCAGCCGTTGGGAACATGGCCGTACGCCCAGAAGACCTGCTTGCCCGCAGGCGCGCGCGAGGGGTCGACGAGGCTGGGCTGCACAGTGATCAGGAACGGTGGATCCGGCGCCCGGTTCTCCCGCGAAGCGGCCCGCAGCGCGGCCCCGATCTCCGCACTGCTGCCCCCGACCTGCACGGTCCCCGCCGCCCGCGCCTCCTTCGCCGTCCACGGGACAGGCCCGTCAAGGGCGTAATCGATCTTGAACACACTCGCGCCGTAGCGATAGCGCTCGTAACTCCGCCCGAGCCCCGCGATCCGCGCGAGCGCGGTGGGTGACGTGTCGAAGATGTACGCGCGGGCGGGCGGCAGGTCATCGAGCCGCTTGACCTCGTAGTCCGTGTGGACGGCGCCGCCGAGGTCCTTCAGATACGCGGCAAGGGCGTCGGAGATCGACTGCGAGCCGCCCCGCGCGACCGGCCAGCCGCGGGCGTGCGCGGCCAGCGCGAAGACCATGCCGACCGCGCTGGTGGCGACCCCGCCGAGCGGGGCGATGACATGCGCGACGAGCCCGGCGAACAGGGCGCGGGCCCGGTCGTCGCGGAAGCGCCGCAGCAGCCAGGTGGAGGGTGGCAGTCCGGCGAGGCCGAAGCGCGCGAGGGTCACGGGGTCCCGCGGCAGGGCCGTGGACGGCAGCGACATGAAGTCCCGCAGGAGCGTGTCCCACTTGGGGAGGAAGGGCTCGACGAGTCTTCGGTACGTCCCCGCGTCACGCGGCCCGAACGACGCGGCGGTCTCGCCGACGGAACGGGCGAGCACGGCGGCGCTGCCGTCCGGGAAGGGGTGGGCCATGGGCAGCTGCGGCTGCAGCCACTCAAGTCCGTACCGGTCGAGGGGCATGGTCCTGAACACGGGCGAGTTGATGCCCAGCGGGTGCGCCGCGGAGCAGGGATCGTGCCGGAATCCGGGAAGGGTCAGCTCTTCCGTCCGCGCGCCTCCGCCCACGGCGCCCTTGGCTTCGAAGACGGCCACCGAGAAGCCGCGGCGGGCCAGCTCGGCGGCAGCGGTCAGACCGTTCGGTCCCGCCCCCACGATGACGGCATCAAGCATCGACGGCACCTTCGGACTCCTTTGTCAGCCGATGGCCTCTGCCGCCCAGGATAGGCCGGGCCACCGACGGCGACGTGGGCGCGGGTGCCCTCCGGGCGTCGGTCTCCCCGGGCCGCGCGGCGCCCTGCGGATCAGGCCGCGTCCGACAGCAGCCCCACCACCCGGTCGACCGTGGCGGCGTCCCGCCCTGCCGTGAAGGGCAGCGCGTTCCCGCCCTCTATCCGGAAGGGCTCCCCGGCGACGGTGAGATCGCCGCCCCCGGCCTCGGCCACCAACAGGAGACCGGCGGCGTGGTCCCAGGCGAGCTCCCAGGAGAACGCGACCGCGTCCAACTCCCCCCTGGCTATGGCCAGATACTCAAGGCCCGCGGAACCGCAGGGCCGCGGCGCCACCCCCTCGACGCGCAGCCCCAGGAGGGCGCGCTTCTGCTCGGGGGTGGTGTAGTCCGGGTGTGAGGTCGCCACCTCGAGCACCTCCCCCGGTGAACCGGCCACCAGCCGCTCCCCGTCGAGCCAGGCGCCCTTGCCGCGCACCGCGACGGCCATCTCGTCCAGCGCCGGGGCATACGTCCAGGAGGCGAGCACCTCTTGGCGCCACGCCAGCGCGATCAGCATGCAGAACCCGGGGTCGCCGTGGACGAACTGCCGCGTCCCGTCGACCGGGTCCACGATCCACACCGGCGCGTCGCCCCGTATCGCCTCGTACGTCGAGGGGTCCGCGTGCACGGCTTCCTCACCCACGACGACGGAGCCCGGGAGCAGCGCGGTGAGCGCCGCCGTCAGCTGTTCCTCGGCGAGCCGGTCGGCCACCGTCACGAGGTCGTGCGGCCCGCTCTTCTGCACGACGTCGTCCTCGGCGAGCTGCCGGAACCGCGGCATGACCTCGGTGGCCGCGGCCTTGCGGAGTGCTTCTTCGACGTCGGAAACGCCGCGTACGAGAAAGTCTTCGATCACTTCGATCATGTATCCATGAGAGCACGCCGGACTGACAATCCGTACGGGTCAGAGGTACGGGACATGGATTCGAGATGAATCCCATGTAACCCACGTAACCGGTGTAATCCAGGTAACCCACGCAACCCGGGAATTCCCCTCTCCGGCCCGGTCAGTAGGGCGACTCCCGCCCCTCCATGTGCTCCCGCAGCCGCGCCGTGTCCCCCGCGGTCCATCCCTCCGGGGGGACGATCGCCGCCCACCCGTCCACCGGAGCGGTCCCGTACCGGTGGCCGTGCGGGGCCTCGACCCCGTACGACACCGCCATGTCGACCGAGGTCTGCCAGAAGGTGACGACGGGGAACCACCGGATGGCCGGGGTGATGTCCGGGCCGAGGGGCTGGTCGAGCCACTGCGGGCGGTGCAGGAACAGGTCGCTCGACCACCAGACGACCGGATCGGACGCGTTCTGCAGATAGACGACCCGCGGGTGCTCCCAGGCCGCCGCCGGGCGCTTCAGGTCCGCCTCCGGGAACTGCGCGAACCGTACGTTCCTGCCGCCGTTGTACAGCGGGCGCCACACGGGGCTTCCGGCGTCCCGGTGGTCGCGGATCTCCTGGGACATCGGCGCGAAGTTGGGGGTGCCGACGAGGAGCGCTCCGTCCGCCTTGGCCAGGAGGTCGTCCACGCCGTCGAACGACGATTCGATCGCGAAGCCGCCCAGGCTCTCCCCCGTGACGACGAGCCTGGGCCGGTCGTCCTCGGGCAGGGCGGACCATTTCGCGAGGACCGCCTGGACCAGCTCCCGTGTGGCCTGCCCCGCGCGCTCCTTGTCGACGAGGAAGGAGACCCAGCTGGGCAGGTAGGAGTACTGGACGGCGACGATGGCGGTGTCGCCGTCGTGCATGTACTCCAGGGGTTCGCTGATGTCGGCGTTGACCCAGCCGGTCCCGGTGGTCCCGGCGATGGCGAGCACGTCGCGGTCGAAGGCGCCGGTCCGCTCCAGCTCGTCCACGGCGAGCCGGGCCTTGGCCGCGAAGGGGTCGCCGCTGCCGAAGACCTCCGGCGCCGACGTGCTGACGTACACGCGCACGGGATCTTTCGCGGGCCTGCCCGTGTACGCGCTGATCTGCTGCTCGGTCGGCGTGGAGCCCGCGAAGTTGCGGCCCTGGAATCCGAGGTCCTGCCAGCTCAGGAGGGAGCCGGGCCCGCCGGACACCAGCGGGGACGTCGGCTGGTGGACGCCTTCCCGGGTGCCGCCGTTCGTCGCGTACGCGATCCGGTCGGCGAGGTCGATGACGCCGCGCTGGAAGACGACGTCGCGCAGCCCGATCGTGACGATCAGCGCGCTGAGCGCGAGTCCCAGGCCGATGGCGACGGGCAGCGGCACGAGCCGGTGCAGGGCGCGGATCAACGTACGCGATCCGAGGCGGATGCCGCGCGCAGCCAGCAGGAACAGGGCCCCGAGCAGGACGGCGACCAGGATGATGACCGGTGTGTGCCAGGCCGTCGACGGCGGCAGGCCCTGGAGCTCGCGCAGCCGGCGCTGGGCGTGGTCGCTCAGGGTGATGAGCCAGACGCTGAGGACGAGGCCGAGGACCCAGTACGCCTGCCAGAGGTGCGCCCGCGTCCTCTCCCCCGGCCGCCACCGCGACAGCGCGCGCACCACGGTACTCACGCACGAGCCGAGTCCGTAACCGATGGCCGCGGTGATCCCGCCGACGAGGCCTTGCAGCAGCCAGGGGCGGGGCACGAGCGAGGGTGTGAGGGAGAGCCAGAAGAAGACGGTCCCGAAGCAGACCGCCGTGAAGTCCGGCCAGCGCCGGACGAGTTGGGCGCTGTCGGGGCGTTCCCAGTACGGCTTCCTGGCGATCGCGCCGATGCGCCGCCCGATGCGCCGGGCCGTGCGCCGTACGGCGCGCCGGGCAGCCCGCGGCCACGGGGGAGCTCCGTCGGGCGCGTCGTCCGTCTCCCCGCCTCGCCCGGGAATGCCGTTCGCCAACTGCCTCAGCTCCAAGGTCCGGCACGCGCCGCCACCTCATGCTCACCCGGCCGCCCATACCTCGCAAACCGCATGAAGCACACCACGTCGCGCCGGTCGACCGTTCCGGCGTCGAGGCGGCTGCCGCCGTACCTCTGTCACGGGGGCTTCCGGTCGCCGGGCGATGAGCGTCCGCGCACGATGGGCGTTGTGCACGCTCGACGCCACTCCTCGCGGTACCCCCGGCGCGCGAGGCCCCTGCGGCGCCCGGTCGGGACAGCCACCGCCGTCACGGTCACCGTCGCCGTCCTCGTGCTGACCAACCTCGCGAACAACCGGTGGGTCCAGGGCTGGAGCCTCGCCGTCTCGCTGCTGGCCACGGCGGTGCTGTCGGCGATCGTGTACTGGTCCGGCGGGCGGTGGGCCGACGTGGGCCTCGCGCCCGGCACACTCCTGCGGGGCCTGTGGTGGGCACTGGCCCTGATCGGCGCGGTCGCCGCGGTGTACGCCCTGGGGGCCGCGCTGCCGGTCACCCGCGGCCTGTTCGAGGACCAGCGGCAGAGCGGGCTCAGCGGCGGTGAGGTCGCCCTGCGCGTGCTGGTCACGGTTCCCTTCGGCACCGTACTGCTGGAGGAAGTGGCCTTCCGCGGTGTCCTGTTCGGTCTGCTCCTGCGCTCCCGTGGGCCCGTGAGCGCGACCCTGGTCTCGTCCGGGCTCTTCGGCCTCTGGCACATCCTGCCGTCACTGGGTCTCGCCGATGCCAAGCCGGTGCTCGGTGGCGCACTCGGGCACTCGGTGTTCGCTGTGATCGTCGTCGACGCCGGGGCCGTCCTCTTCACCGCGCTCGCGGGCTGCCTCTTCTGCGAACTACGCCGCCGCAGCGGAAGCCTGCTGGCGCCCATGGGGCTGCACTGGGCCACCAATGCCCTCGGGTACGTGTTCGGCTTTCTACTGAGGTGAGGCGGAGGGGAGCGGGTGAGGCGGAGGGGAAGCAGATGAGGGCGGGGAGGTGAAATGCCCCGACCCAGGAACGGGCATATGGTGCATTGCATGACTTAAGACCCTGGAAGCAAGGCCCCCGGACGCCCTCAGGTGCCACCCCGCCCGGAAAGGGACCCCGCCATGCATCCCTCCCTCACCCCGGCCGCACTCGCCGGGCTGCGTCAGCCGCGCCCCTACCCCGCCGTCACCGTCCTGCTGCCGACGCACCGCAGGGAGCCGGACAACGCCCAGGATCCGGTGCGGCTGCGCAACCTGGTCGCCGAGGCCAAGGAGCGCCTGAAGACCGACCCGGCCGTACCGAGGGAGCAGCGGATCGAGGTGGCCGCGCGGCTGGACCGGGCGCTGGCCGACATCGACCTCGTGCACGCCGAGGACGGGCTCGCCGTCTTCGCCGCGCCCGGCGAGCACCAGGTGTGGTCGCTGGCCAGGACGGTGCCCGCGCGCGTGGTGCTCTCGGACACCTTCCTCACCCGCAACGTCGTCGCGGCCAGGGCCGCCGAGCGCGCGTACTGGGTCCTCGCGGTCTCGGCCGACCGCGTCACGCTGTGGAGCGGCTCCGCCGAGCGGATCTCCGAGCACAAGGCGGACGGGTTCCCGCTGACCCGGAGCCTGGAGGACCCGGACGCGGAGCGCAAGGAGCGGATCGGCGATCTGCCGAGCACCTACCGCGACGAGCAGACCCGTAAGTTCCTGCGCGAGGCGGACCAGGCGGCGGCCGGTGTGCTCCGCTCCCATCCGCGCCCGGTGTTCGTGACAGGCGAGGCCGCGGCGCTCTCCCTCCTCGACGGCGCCGGCGCGGTCACCAAGGAGGCCACCCGGGTGCCGCACGGCGGCCTCGCGCACGCCCCGGCGGAGGCGGTGCGGCAGGCGCTGCGCCCCCTGATCGCCGCCCGGAAGAAGGCCGAACTCGACTCCGTACTCCACGAGTTGGATGCCGCCCAGGGCAGGCACCAGTACGCCGCGGGGCTCGACGAGGTCTGGCAGAACGTGACGACCGACCGGGTCCGCCTCCTCGCCGTGGAGGAGACCTACCAGGCCACCGTGCGCGACGACGGCGGCCATCTGGTGCCGGCCGACACCGACGACCTCGACGCGGTGGACGACGTGGTCGACGACATCGTCGAACGGGCCCTGGACACCGGCGCGCAGGTCCACTTCGTACCGGAAGGCACGCTCACCGGCCGGGGCCGGATCGCCTGCGCCCTGCGGTACTGACACCGGCCACCGGCAGACACAGGACACAAGAACACCAGCAGGGAAAGGACCGTTCCGAATGAACCCCACGCCGCCCCGCGGCCCACGGCGCCCCCGCCGCCTCGGCGCGAAAGCATCCGTCGCCCTCACACTCGCCGCCACGCTGACGGGCGCCGCCGCGCTCGTCTCGTGCGGCACCGACGACGACGCCCCCTCCGGCGAGAGCAGCCGTACGGTCACCAAGCGGCCGACGGCGCCCGACTCGTCGGCCTTCTCGGAGAAGACCGCGTCCCCCCTGAAGTCGCAGGCATCGGAGGCCGCCGAGTCCGCGCACGCGTCGGCATCCGCGGCCAAGGAGTCCGCGTCGGAGCGCGCGGACGAGTTCGAGGCGTCCGTGTCCGCCGACACGGAGCGGGCCAACCAGGCCGCCAAGGACGCCCTGAAGGATGTCGACGGGCGCGGCAACGCGATGTCCGACGTCTCCATGACGGGCAAGCCGCGCTCGGAGACCGGCGGAGTGCTCGCCTCCGTGGTGACGTTCACCAACCGGACCGACAAGAAGGCCGACTTCGCCGTGCGGGTCGACTTCGTCGACGACTCGGGCAAGACCGTGGAGACCCGCTACGTCGGCACCCAGGACCTCGAACCGGGCAAGCGGGCCCAGCGGTACGCCATCAGCCACGAGCCCCCGGAGCCGAAGCTCTCCGCGAAGCTGGTCAAGGCCCAGCGCTACTGAGCCCGCTCGAGGCGGAGGGTCAGAAGTCCACGGGGTCGCGCAGCAGCGGGCACGTCATGCAGTGCCCGCCGCCGCGACCCCGGCCGAGTTCGGCGCCGACGATGGTGATGACCTCGACACCCGCCTTGCGCAGCAGCGTGTTGGTCTGGGTGTTGCGGTCGTACGTGAAGACCACGCCCGGCTCCAGGGCGACGGCGTTGTTGCCGCTGTCCCACTGCTGGCGCTCGGAGGCGTAGACGTCCCCGCCGGTCTCGATCACGCGCAGCCCGGGCAGGCCGAGCGCCCTGCTGACCACGTCGACGAAGGCGCGCGAGCCCTCATCGGTGATGTCGACGCCCTGCGCCTTGTCGCCGGGGCGCAGCGTGAAGGAGTGCACGGCGTCCATGATCTTCGGGTAGAGCGTGACGATGTCACGGTCGGCGAAGGTGAAGACGGTGTCGAGGTGCATCGCGGCCCGCAGCTTGGGCATACCGGCGACGATGACCTGCTCGGCCGCGCCGTTCTTGAACAGCGACGAGGCGACCTGCGTGATGGCCTGGCGCGAGGTGCGCTCGCTCATGCCCATCAGGACGACACCGTTGCCGACGGGCATGATGTCGCCGCCCTCGAACGTGGCCTGCCCCCAGTCGAGTTCGGGATCGCCCCACCACACCGTGGCGCCGGTGAAGTCGGGGTGGAAGCGGTAGACGGCCTTCATCAGGAGCGTCTCGTCGTGCCGGGCGGGCCAGTACAGCGGGTTGAGGGTGACGCCTCCGTACAGCCAGCACGTCGTGTCGCGGGTGTAGAGGGTGTTCGGCAGCGGCGGCATGAGGTATTCGCGTACGCCGGTGGATTCGCGTACGAGTGAGACGTACCCGGAGCGGAACTCGTCCGGCAGATCCGCGGTGGCCAGACCGCCGATGAGGTACGCGGCCAACTGCCGTGGCTCCAGCGTCTCCAGGAAGGCGCGGGTGTCGTCGATGAGTCCGAGGCCGACCTGGTTCGCGGTGATCTTCCGTTCGAGGAGCCAGGACTTCGCCTCGGGGATCGCCATGGTCTGGGCGAGCAGGTCGTGCAGTTCGACGACCTCGACGCCGCGCTGCTGGAGCTTGATGACGAAGTCGGCGTGGTCGCGCTGGGCGTTCTCCACCCACATGACGTCGTCGAACAGCAGGTCGTCCGCGTTGGTGGGGGTCAGCCTGCGGTGCGCGAGGCCGGGCGCGCAGACCAGTACCTTGCGCAGCCTGCCGACTTCGGAGTGGACGCCGAAGTCCGGCGTGGCGGTGGTGTCTTGGCTGGTCACAGCGCGCCTTTCGGTCGGTGGCGACAGAGGTCGGTGGGGAGCCGGTCAGAGTTCGATCCAGCCCACCGCGAGGGCGATCACGCCCACGACGGCGCCCGCGATCGAGACGGCACAGATGACGGCCTCGCGGGGGGAGAACAGGCGCCGGTTCTGTTCCCGCCGGGCCTTGATGAACAGCAGGGTCGCGGGGGCGTAGAGGATGAAGGAGACCAGGACGAACTTGAGCCCGGCGGCGTACAGCAGGAACGCCATGTACAGCGTGGCGATCACCGCGATCACCAGCTCCCGGCGGGTGCTCTGCCCGGCCACCTCCGCACTGTCCCGCCCGAGGCCGATCTTGACGGCGAAGCCCGCGGCGAGCAGGAACGGGATGAGGCTGAGCGCGCTGGTGAGGTCGAGGGCGAAGTTGAACGCGTCGTCGGAGAACATCGTGACGACGAGGACGACCTGGCTCAGGGCGGTGGTCATCAGGAGTGCGGGGACCGGTACGTCCTCGGAGGTGGCCCGCTGCAGGAAGCGGGGCATGTCGTCGTCCTTGGCGGCGACGAAGAGCACTTCCGCGGCCATCAGCGTCCAGGCGAGGTAGGCGCCGAGGACGGAGACGATGAGTCCGACGCTGACGAAGACCTTCCCCCAGGTGCCGACGGCCTCCTCCAGGACCCCCGCCATGGAGGGCTGGCGCAGCTCGGCGATCTCGGCCATCGGCATGATGCCGTACGAGACGATGGTGACGGAGGCGAAGACGGCGAAGACGCTGAGGAAGCCGAGGATCGTGGCGCGGCCGACGTCCTCGCGGCGCTTGGCGTGCCGGGAGTAGACGCTGGCGCCCTCGACGCCGAGGAAGACGAAGACCGTGGCCAGCATGGTGCCGCGTACCTGGTTGAAGAGTGATCCGGCGTAGTCGGCGCCACCGAAGTTTTCGGCGAAGACGGACGCCTTGAAGAAGAAGAGGGCGAGGATCACGAAGACGACGATGGGGACGATCTTGGCGACGGTCACGATCCTGTTGATCGCCGCCGCTTCCTTGACCCCCCGCCGGATGAGGAGGAAGAACGCCCACAGTCCGGCCGAGGAGAGGACGACGGCGAGCAGGGTGTCGCCGTCGCCGAGGCTCGGCCAGATGGCCCCTACGGTCGACATGATGAGCACCCAGTAGGTGACGTTGCCGACGCACGCGCTGGCCCAGTATCCGAAGGCGGAGAAGAAGCCGAGGTACTCGCCGAAACCGGCCTTCGCGTAGGCGTAGACACCGGCGTCGAGGTCCGGCCTGCGGACGGCGAGGGCCTGGAAGACGAACGCGAGCATCAGCATGCCCGTACCGGCGATCGCCCAGGCGATGAGCGCGCCCGCGACACCGGTCTCCTCCGCGAACCGCCGTGGCAGCGAGAACACACCCGCGCCGACCATGGAGCCGACGACCATCATCGTCAGCGTCATGAGCGTCAGTTTGGCCGCAGGCGGGGCGCCGGCGGTGGCTTGGTCGCTCGTCTCAGCGTGGCTCATGGATTCCTCGTCGTCGGTTGACCGACCTCTGCGGGAATCTATCCCTAGTGGGCCGAGTTGTCCTGATATGAAAAGCACCCGGAGGGAGCACAGTGCACGGTGAGTACAAGGTTCCCGGCGGCAAGCTCGTCGTCGTGGACCTGGACGTCGAGGACGGCGTGCTGCGGCATGTGCGTGTCGCCGGGGATTTCTTCCTCGAACCTGACGAGGCGTTCGACGTCCTGAGCCACGCCCTGGAGGGCGCGCCGGCCGACACCGACGCGGCGGGCCTCGCGGCCCGCATCGACGCGGCGCTCCCCGAGGGCACGGTGATGTACGGGCTCACGTCGGAGGGCGCGGGTGTCGCGGTGCGCCGGGCCCTCGCGCACGCCACGGACTGGACGGACTACGACTGGCAGCTGATCCATGCCGCCCCGCAGTCCCCCGCCCTGCTCATGGCCCTTGACGAGGTGCTCACCGACGAGGTCGCCGCCGGGCGCCGCCCGCCGACACTGCGCGTCTGGGAGTGGGCGTCCCCCGCGGTCGTCATCGGCAGCTTTCAGTCGCTGCGCAACGAGGTCGAACCGGAGGCCGCCGAGCGGCACGGCATCGAGGTGGTGCGCCGGATCAGCGGCGGCGGCGCGATGTTCTGCGAGCCGGGCAACGCCATCACGTACTCGCTCTCGGTGCCGGACTCCCTCGTCCAGGGCCTGTCCTTCGCCGACAGTTACGCCTATCTGGACGACTGGGTCCTCGGCGCGCTCGGCGACATGGGCATCAAGGCCTGGTACCAGCCGCTCAACGACATCGCCACCGACGCCGGGAAGGTCGCGGGCGCCGCCCAGAAGCGGGTGGCCGGCGGGCACGGCGCCGTCCTGCACCACGTGACGATGTCGTACGACATCGACGCGGAGAAGATGGTCGAGGTGCTCCGCATCGGCCGCGAGAAGCTCTCGGACAAGGGTACGAGGAGCGCGAGGAAGCGGGTGGACCCGCTGCGCCGCCAGACCGGTCTTCCCCGCGAGGCCGTGATCGAGCGGATGCTCGACTCCTTCCGCGCGCGGTACGGCCTGACGGAGGGCAAGGTCACCGACGAGGAGATGGCCAGGGCCGAGGAGCTGGCCCGGACGAAGTTCAGCTCGCCGGAGTGGACGGCGCGGGTGCCGTAGGCCTGGACGGGTCGGCGTCGTCGGCCGGGCTCTTCTGCCAGGCCGTCGTGCCGATGCGGCCGGTGTTGCCGAGGTCGATCCGCCCCTCCGGGGTCACGGTCCCGGGGCGGGTGCCCGGCTTCGGCGTGACCTCCAGGTAGGTGCCGCTGACGGCGGTCGTCGTCGTGTCCGTGACGGTGTTGCGCCAGACGAGCACCGTCTGGGCAACCTCGCCGGGCTTGAGCGCGACGGGGTGCGGGCCGGGGTCGTCCATCAGGGTGACGGGCTTCGGCCCTTCGAGGATCTGTACGTCGAGGGGTTCGCGATGCTCGTCGAGGACCCGCAGCTTCGGGTAGCCGTTCAGCCGGTAGGTGCGCTTGCCGCAGTTGGTCAGGGTCACGCCCATCGCCCGCAGCCCCATGGCGGCGTCGACCATCCCCGACCGGATGCTCACGCCGGACGCGGGGCAGGAGGCCGACGGCGCGTCGGGCACCACAGGGGGACCCGTCTGCACCGGAATCCCCGATGGCGGCGCGGCGGACAAGCCCGGGTCGGACGGAGCGTCCGTGGCCGCGGACGAACCCCCGTCGGCAGACGCCGTACGCCCGGGATCCTTCTCCCGCTCCAACTCCTCCGAGAGTCCGCATCCGGCGGCAAGGAGCACCACGGCCGAGAGGACAGCGACGCGTCTGAACGGTATGCCGGTCACGCGCAGATCATGCCATGGCCCGGGATACGGGCGACGGGCCGCGTTCCCTCACTCCCGCAGCGCGGGAACCACCATGGAGCCGTAGCCGTCGATCACGCTCTCGCGGGCGTCGTGCATCGCGTAGACCGCGAACTGGTCGACGCCGAGCTCCTTCAACTGCCGCAGTTTGGCGATGTGTTGGTCCTTCGTTCCGATGACGCAGAAGCGGTCCACGATGTCGTCGGGGACGAACGCGGTGTCGGGGTTGTCGGCACGCCCGTGGTGGGAGTAGTCGTAGCCCTCGCGCGACTTGATGTACTCGGTGAGTGCCTCGGGGACCAGATCCGAGTGCTCCCCGTACTTCGCCACCAGGTCGGCCACGTGGTTGCCGACCATTCCGCCGAACCATCGGCACTGCTCACGGGCGTGGGCGAGCGCGGCCGGTGAGTCGTCCTCTGTGAGGTAGGCCGGCGCCGCCACGCAGATCGTCACGGCCGCCGGGTCGCGGCCCGCCGAGGCAGCCGCGTCACGGACCGCCTTCACCATCGTCTGGGTCAGATACGGGTCGGCGAGCTGGAGGATGAACCCGTCGGCCTCCTCGCCCGCCATCTTCAGGGCCTTGGGCCCGTACGCGGCCATCCAGACCGGCAGGTGCGCGTCGGGCTTGATCCAGGGGAACTTGACGGTGGTGCCCCCGCCCAGGTCCGCCTCCTGACCCGAGGCCAGGGCCCGGATGACCTTCATGGCCTCGCTGATCCGCGCCAGGGTGTTCGGGGCGCGGCCCGCCACCCGCATCGCGCTGTCGCCGCGGCCGATGCCGCACACGGTGCGGTTGCCGAACATGTCGTTGAGGGTGGCGAACGTCGAGGCCGTCACCTCCCAGGTGCGGGTGCCCGGGTTGGTGACCATCGGGCCGACGATCAGCCGGTCGGTGTTGGCCAGGATCTGGCTGTAGATGACGAAGGGCTCCTGCCACAGCACGGCCGAGTCGAAGGTCCAGCCGTAGCGGAAGCCGTTGCGTTCGGCGCGCTTCATGAGGCTGATGACCTGAGCGGCCGGCGGATCGGTCTGCAGGACGAGTCCGAAGTCCATGATGCGGGTCTCCTTGCCGACGTGCTCGATGGGCCGTCTGTCAGCCGACGTACTGGGTGATGCCACGCGGGACGTACGAGCCGTGCCCCGCCCGGCCGGTGAACTTCCGCTGGTCGATGACGAGTTCACCGCGGGACAGGACGGTCTCGACCTGTCCGGTGACGCGTTTGCCCTCGTACGCGGAGTAGTCGACGTTCATGTGGTGGGTCTCGGCGGACATGACCTGCTCGGCGGCCGGGTCGTAGATGACGACGTCGGCGTCCGAACCCGGCGCGATGGTGCCCTTCTTGCCGTACAGACCGAACATGCGGGCCGGGGCGGCGCAGGCGATCTCGATCCAGCGGCGGCGGGTGATGCGTCCGTCCACGACGGCCTGGTGGAGGAGGTCCATGCGGTTCTCGACGCCGGGAAGGCCGTTGGGGATCTTGGAGAAGTCCCCGCGGCCCAGCTCCTTCTGGCCCACGAAACAGAAGGGGCAGTGGTCGGTGGAGACCACCTGGAGGTCGTTCGTGCGCAGCCCTCGCCACAGGGCCTCCTGATGTTCCTTGGGACGCAGGGGAGTTGAGCACACGTACTTCGCGCCTTCGAAGTCCGGCTCCGCGAGGTTGTCCGTGGACAGGAACAGATACTGCGGGCAGGTCTCGCCGAAGACCGGCAGCCCCTCGTCGCGGGCCCTGGTCAGCTCGGCGAGCGCTTCCCGCGCCGAGACGTGCACCACGTACACCGGCGCGCCCGCCACCTGGGCGAGCTTGATCACCCGGTGCGTCGCCTCCGCCTCGAGGAGCGCCTTGCGCACCTCTCCGTGGTGGCGGGGGTCGGTCTCGCCTCGGGCGAGGGCCTGCTGGACCAGGACATCGATGGCGAGCCCGTTCTCCGCGTGCATCATGATCAGGCCGCCGTTGACGGACGCCTTCTGCATGGCGCGCAGGATCTGACCATCGTCGCTGTAGAAGACCCCCGGATACGCGGTGAAGAGCTTGAACGAGCTGATTCCCTCCTCGACGAGAAGGTCCATCTCCTTCAGCGACGCGTCGTTGACGTCCGAGAGGATCATGTGGAAGCCGTAGTCGATGGCGCACTTGCCGTCCGCCTTCGCGTACCACGCGTCGAGCCCCGCGCGCAGCGCGTGGCCCTGGGTCTGCACGGCGAAGTCCACGATGGTCGTCGTGCCGCCCCAGGCCGCGGCCCGCGTGCCGGTCTCGAAGGAGTCGGAGGCGAAGGTGCCGCCGAACGGCAGCTCCATGTGCGTGTGCGCGTCGACGCCTCCCGGGATCACGTACTTCTGGGAGGCGTCGATGACGCGGTCCGCGGCCCACTCCTGGGTGCCGGGGGAAGCGAGGGCGGCGATGCGGCCGTCCTCGATCAGTACGTCTGCGTGGATCTCCTCGGCGGCCGTGATGACGAGACCACCGGTGATCAGCGTGCGGGTCATCCTTCGCATCTCCCCTGCGCCGGGCCCGCTGCGGCCCCGGCCTGGTTGTCGGATGGGACTTAGACGCTTCGCAGGGCCCGTTCGAGGATCGACGCCCCTTCTTCCGCCTCCGCGACGGTCAGCGAGAGCGGCGGGGCGATGCGCAGGACGCTGGTGTCGTGGCCGCCGCCCTTGCCGATCAGGAGCCCGCCGTCGCGGGCCGCTTCGAGCACCGCGGCGGCGGCACGCGGATGGGCCTCGCCCGTCTCGGGGTCGACCAGTTCGATGCCGATCATCAGACCCCGGCCGCGCACTTCGCGTACGACGGGCAGCTGGGCACAGATGGCGCGCACCCGCTCGATGAGCAGACCGCCGACGCGCCGCGCGTTGCCCTGGAGGTCGTGTTCCAGGAGATACGTGAGGTTGGCGAGGCCGGCCGCCATGGTGACCGGTGAGCCGCCGAACGTCGAAATGGAGTTGGAGTCAAGGGAGTTCATCACCTCGGCGCTCGCCACGACACCGCCGATGGACATGCCGTTGCCGATGCCCTTGGCGAAGGTGAGGATGTCCGGCGGGCCGCTCGCGGCATGCGCCTGCCAGCCCCAGAAGTGGTCGCCGGTCCGCCCCCAGCCGGTCTGCACCTCGTCCGAGATCCACAGGATGCCGTGCTCCCGCAGGACCTCGCGGAAGGCGGCGTAAAGCCCGTCCGGAGGAGAGGTGAAGCCGCCGACGCCCTGGATGGGCTCGGCGATCAGCGCCGCCGCTCCCCCGCGCGCCTGCCCGAGCATGTCCTTCAGGTCGGCGACGCAGGCCTTGATGAACTCGGCGTCGCTCAGCTCCGCGTACGGTCCCCGGCTGCGGACGCCCCCGTGGACGTACAGCGTCTGGAGCGGTGAAAGGCTGGTCGGCGACCAGGAGTTGTTGCCGGTGATGCCGACGGCCGTGAAGGAACGGCCGTGGTAGCTGTTGCGCATCGCCAGGATCTGGTTCGAGCGACGGTACGCGGTGGCCAGGAGCAGGGCCGTGTCGTTGGCCTCGGTCCCCGATGTGGTGAAGAAGACGCGGGCGTCCGGGATGCCGGAGAGGCCCGCGACCCGCTCGGCGAGGTCGATCATCGGCCGGTTGAGATAGAGCGTGGACGAGTGGATGATCCGCCCGGCCTGCTCACTGACCGCCTTGGTGACCTCGGGCAGCGCGTGGGCGGTCATGGTGGTGAGGATGCCGCCGAAGAAGTCGAGGTACCGCGTGCCGTCCGCGGCCCAGACGTGGCGGCCCTCCCCGTGGGTGATCTCCAGCGGGTCGGCATAGTAGAGCGCGAGCCACTCGGGCAGGACGGCCTTGTGGCGGGTGTGCAGGTCACTCACGGCTGTACCAGTCCTTCGTACGCGTCGGGGCGGCGGTCCCGGTAGAACGCCCACTGCTGGCGTACTTCCTCGATGAGCCCCAAGTCCAGGTCCCTGACGACGAGTTCCTCGCCCTTGTCGCTCGCGGTCTCGCCGACGAACTGCCCTCGGGGGTCGACGAAGTACGACGTGCCGTAGAAGTCGTTGTCGCCGTACTCCTCGACGCCGACGCGGTTGATCGCCGCGATGAAGTACTCGTTGGCGACGGCCGCCGCGGGCTGTTCCAGCTGCCAGAGATGGGCGGAGAGGCCGCGGGAGGTGGCGGAGGGGTTGTAGACGATCTGGGCGCCGTTCAGGCCGAGTTGGCGCCACCCTTCGGGGAAGTGCCGGTCGTAGCAGATATATACGCCGACCTTGCCGACCGAGGTGTCGAAGACCGGCCAGCCCGCGTTGCCCGGCTTGAAGTAGTACTTCTCCCAGAAGCCCTTGACCTGGGGGATGTGGTGTTTGCGGTACTTTCCGAGGTATGAGCCGTCGGAGTCGATCACGGCCGCGGTGTTGAAGTAGAAGCCCGACTGCTCGATCTCGAAGACCGGGACGACGATGACCATGCCGGTCTCACGGGCCAGCTCGCGCATCCGCGTGACGGTGGGTCCGTCCGGCACCGGCTCGGCCCACCGGTAATGCTCGGGCTCCTGCACCTGGCAGAAATAGGGGGCGTTGAACACCTCCTGGAACCCGATGATCTTCGCACCCTGGCGGGCCGCCTCGCGGGCGTGCTCCTCGTGCTTGACGATCATGGATTCGGTGTCGCCTGTCCAGGTCGCCTGGACCAGTGCGGCGCGTACGACGTTGGCCATGAGCTGCTCCTTCGACGGGACGTCAGAGAGCCTCTACGCCCGTAGACTTGATGCGTAGACAGGAAAACGTAAGCCTCGTCGGCGGGCTGGGCAAGACCATCGCCGTTAACCGGCGGAGTCGATCATGTTTCGCACCCAAGCGGACGCGAATCGGGCATGTCAGGCCTTGGAACAATCAGGCACTGAATCCGGCGACGCGCAGCGCGTGCACGAGATCCCAGTGGCACTCGTCCGACACCCCTTGGGCGGCCTGGAGCAGCAGCGGGATGAAGCGGTAGGGGTCGGTGTGCGCGCAGCCGGCCGCGTCCTCGGGGGTACGGACGCGGAGATAGGCGTCGAGCAGGGCGCGGGCCTCGCGCTCGCGGCCCGCGTCGATCAGCGCGAGCACCGATTCGGCGATCTCCGGGGCGGGCCGTGCCACGCCCTGCCGCAGCAGCTTCCGGCAGTCGTCGGCGCGGCCGGCCCCGGCGAGGGCGTCGGCCAGCGCGACGAGCCGGTCGGGCGGCAGCGACGCGGCTTCCCAGAGCAGCGTGGACCAGTCGGCGCCGAGGCCCGCGCGGTGCAGCTCTCCGGCGAACTCCGGGAGGCGCGCCGCGGGCCAGCACGCAGCCTCGACGAGTACGCCGTGCGCCTCGCCGCTGCGGCCTTCACCGCGGAGCCGGACGAGGGCGGCGACGGCTTCGGCGGTGGCTTGCCCGGCTTCGGCGTCCGCGCCTTCCGCGCCTTCCGCGCCGCGGGTCTGGTCAGGGGTGCGGTGAGCTGCTTCGCCGCCGGAGTGTGCGTACCGCGCGCCGCGGGGGCGGTTCCCTCCGGGCGGCTGCTCGGCTGCCCCGGGTACGACGAGGGGCTCGGCCGCGTCGTCATCAAGCCCGGCGAAACGGGCACCGCGGGGGCCACGGGGGCGGCGTGAGCGGCGGGGGGTGTCGCGCGACTTGCGGCCGCCTTGCCTGGGCAGGCGTGGCTCGGCGTCACGCTCTTCCTGGGGCGGGGCGACCGGGGCGTCAAAGGTGTCGACTCCGGGGCCGACCGGCGGCTGGGCACCGTAACCGTCAGCCGACGAGGCGCCGAAGCCGTCAGCCGACGAGGCCCCGAAACCGCCCGCCGGTCGGGGGTCGAAGACGCCCGCCCCCTGCCCGCCACGCCCTGCGGAATCCCAATCCCCCTGCGGCGGATCCACGAAGTCGTCCGTCACCGGGGTCCCGAAGTCGACCCACTGCGGGCGCCCCGCCTGTTCCAACTGCTCTATACGCTCCCGGAGTTCCGCGCACCGTGCGGTCGCCCGCTCGTGGTCGTCGCGCACCCAGGCCAGGTCACGGTTGATCCGCTCCACCTCGTCCGGCATGACCGCGTCCGCCAGCGAACGGCCCAGTTCCGCCTGCCGTTCCACCGCGTACCGCTGCTCCGTGAGCATCATGTCGAGGCGCTCGCCCAGCAGCCCGCGGCCACCGGGCCGCGCGTCGTACGCGGCCAGCGAGGCACCGTGCAGCGCCCGCGCCCGCTCCGTCTCCCGCTCGGCGGCCTGCGCCCCGTACCCCGTGGCCAGATCGTGCAGCAGCGCCTCCACCACGTCCCAGGGGGGCACTTCCGCGCCGTCCAGGCAGGCCCGCATCCCCTCGGGGTCACGGGACCAGAACACACCGCACCACCCGGCGCCCTGATCGAGCCGCACCAGGAGGTCCCTCAGGTACCTCGCGAACTCCCGGACGTGGTCCGGGAGTTGTCCAACTGCCATCCGAGCCAGCACCGCCCCATGGAGCCTGGAGTATTCCCGGTCCGGAAGATAACACCAGACGTGTTACGGGACGGCTACACGCAGTTTTCCGGCCGGCCCGCAGCTCCTCACGCCTCGCCGTCGGCGCTGTGATCCAGCACGGAAGCACAGAGCCGCCGCAGGCCCGCGTGCAGTTGGGCGGGGGATGCGCCCTGGCTGGTCAGATGCTCGACGAGGTCACTGCGGACGGCGGCGAGCAGGGCGTGCGCGAGGTAGTCGGCGTCGTCGCTTCCGTGTGCGCCGGCCAGCATCCCGGCGACTTCGGAGTGCCACAGATCGTAGGCCGGGTTGAGGTAGGGACTGCCCGCGCCGGCCCGCTCCAGGGCGAGCATGAGCGCCCGCTGGTTCAGCTTGAGGTCGAGAAGTGCCGCCATGAGCGCGGGCAGCCGCTCGGCCACCGGCGTGCCGGGGCCCAGCGGCGGCGGCCCGTCGACGACTTGCTCGCGCAACTGCCGCGTCTCCTCGACCACCAGCGCCCTGACCAGGCCGACGCGGTCGGAGAAGTGCCGGAAGACCGTGCCTTTGCCGGCCCCCGCGGCCTGGGCGATGTCGGCCATCTTGACGCTGTCGGGGTCGGCGGCGTCCTGGAACAGCCGGGCCGCGGCGGTCAGCAGCGCGGCCCTGTTACGGACGGAGTCGGCTCTCTCTTTGCGGGCGGTGATGGTTCCTCCTCGGACGGGCCGGACGGGCGTGCGCATCTGCACACGTACACACCCAGCATAAGTCGACCCCGGGTCCGGTACTTGTAAACGGACCCGGGGTCAGGTTAACGTCGAAGGCATGACGCACCCCACGACTGACACACCCACCGAAGTCTTCACCCGCTCCCTCGACCTCCTCCTCGCCAAGGACATGAACGGCTGGGTCGCGCTCTGGGCCCCGGACGGCGTCTTCGAGTTCCCGTTCGCCGTGCCCGGCGCCCCGCACCGGCTCGACGGCCGCGACGCCGTGCGCGCCTACATGGCCGACTACCCCGACCACATCGACCTGCGGAGCTTTCAGGACGTGACCGTCCACCGCACCGACGACCCGGAAACGATCATCGTGGAGCTGCGCGGCACCGGCCGGGCGGTCGCCACCGGGCGCCCCTTCGACATGCCGTACATCCAGGTCGTCACCGTCCACGACGGACGGATCACGCGCTTCCGCGACTACTGGAACGGCGCGTTGGCCGCCGACGCCTTCGACGGCGGCATCCCAGTCGGCGGACCCACCACCGACGCCACCACCGACGCCACCACCACCGGAGGAGCCCGATGACCGCGCGCTTCCTCATCACCGGCGGCACCGGCACCACGGGCCGCCGCGTGGCGACCGCACTGGCCGACCGGGGCACATCTGTGAGCGTCGGCACTCGCACCCCCGCACCTGACGACACCCGCCAAGTCCGCTTCGACTGGGCCGACCCCACCTCCCACGGCCCCGCCCTGGCCGACGCGGGCGCCGTCTACCTCGTACCGCCCATCGGCGACCCCGACCCGGCCCGCCTGATGGTGCCGTTCCTGGAACGAGCCCTGGACGCGGGCGTACGCCGCTTCGTACTGCTGAGTTCCTCCGCCATCTCCGAAGGTGACCCCGGCGTCGGCGAGGTCCACCGGGCGCTGCGTCAACTGGCGCCGGAATGGGCGGTGTTGCGCCCCTCCTGGTTCATGCAGAACTTCGTCACGCCGGGTCATCTCCACGTCGAGAGCATCCGGGCCGCCGATGAGATCGTCACGGCCACCGGGCACGGGCGAGTGGCGTTCGTCGACGCGGGTGACATCGCCGC
Source organism: Streptomyces sp. NPDC048436 (assembly GCF_043200355.1). Lineage (NCBI taxonomy): Bacteria > Bacillati > Actinomycetota > Actinomycetes > Kitasatosporales > Streptomycetaceae > Streptomyces > Streptomyces sp. NPDC048436. The sequence goes on along the minus strand of NZ_JBICXP010000003.1, from coordinate 402,794 downwards.
GGTCGCCGTACACGCCCTGACGGACGAACGGCCGCACAACGCGGCGCACTTGATCACGGGCCCGGAAGCACTCGGCTACGACGACATCGCCAAGACGGTCTCGCGGGTCGCGCGGCGCGAGATCCGCCATCGCCCCGTCTCCGTGGCGCGCTTCGGCGAGCGGCTCGCCGCCACCGGGATGCCCGAGGAGTTCGCGCACATGCTGGCCGCCATGGACGACCGCATCGCGCACGGCTCCGAGGACCGCGTGGACCCCGCCGTGGAGCGGATCACCGGCCGCCCGGCACGCGGCTTCGCGGATTTCGCCGCCGCGCACGCGACCGAGTGGGCCCACTCCCGGTAACAGCAGGCGCCGCAGGCCCGCGCGACCTCAGGCAGGCGCGAGCGGCACCAGCGCGCACGCCTGAGCCACCTCGTCCAGCGAGAGGCCCAGCGTCACCGCCAGCGCCGACACGGTGAAGAACGCGGGCGTCGGCGCCCGCCCCGTCTCGATCTTGCGGAGCGTCTCCGCGGAGAGACCGGCGCTCGCGGCCACCTCCACCATGCTCCGCTCGCCGCGCGCCGCACGCAGCAGCATGCCGAGCCGCTCGCCGCGTTCATGCTCTTCGGGGGTCAGGGGAGTCCGTACCATGCGTCCACCCTACCCCCTGGCACCATTCTCATACCGGTATAGTAATTGCCATGGTGGAAATCAAGACGGACTCATCTATCGAAGCGATGCGCGAAGCGGGCCGGATCGTCGCCCAAGCCCTCACGGCGGTGCGGGAGGCGGCGGGCGTGGGGGTCTCGCTGCTCGAACTGGACGTAGTGGCGCACGCCGTGTTGCGGGACGCGGGCGCGACGTCGCCCTTCCTCGGCTACCGCCCCTCCTTCGCCCCCACGCCCTTCCCCGCGGTCCTCTGCGTGTCCGTGAACGACGCGATCGTGCACGGCATCCCGGACGGGTACCGCCTGCGGGACGGCGACCTGGTCTCCGCCGACTTCGGCGCCGAACTGGGCGGCTGGGTCGGCGACTCGGCGATCAGCTTCACCGTCGGGACGGCCCGCCCCGACGACGTACGCCTCATCGAGACCGCCGAGCGCGCCCTGGCGGCAGGCATCGCCGCGGCCGTCGTCGGCAACCGCATCGGCGACATCGCGCACGCCATCGGCGTGGTGTGCAGGGACGCGGGTTACGGCATTCCGGAAGACTTCGGCGGCCACGGCATCGGCCGCCGTATGCACGAGGACCCGGGCGTCCCGAACGAAGGGCGTCCTTGCCGCGGCATGCCCCTGCGGCACGGCATGGCCCTGGCCATCGAGCCGATGGTGATCGCCGGCGGCATCGATCACTACCACCCGGCACCGGACGGCTGGACGCTGCGCACGAACGACGGCAGCCGCGCCGCCCACGCGGAGCACACGGTGGCGATCACGGACGACGGCCCGCGCATCCTCACCGCGCTCTGACGCCGCCTTGGCAACTCCCGCCGCACTTCGCATCCCGCTGTATTCGCATCGGAATCCACGCGCCGGATGGATGCACGAGCCGCCGGGCGGGCATGCCAACCCGCCCGGCCGCCCGGCCCGCCTCAGCCGGGCCGCACCACCATCGCCGACCCGCCACCACGACGTACCGTCTCCGCCGCTGCCAGCCACTTCCCGCCCGGCAGCCGCTGCACGCCCGTCGCCGCCCCGATCTCCGGGTTCTGCTTGAAGGAGTGCCCGATCGCCTCAAGATCGGCCCGCACCGGACTCTCCCAGAGCCCCGGCTCCAGCTCGGTCTGCGCGGCGTTGCGCTGACTCGCGCGGGGCGCGGCGATCGCGTCGACGAGCGGCAGGCCCCGGTCGACGAACCCGGTGAGGGTCTGCAGCACCGTGGTGATGATCGTCGCTCCGCCGGGCGACCCGAGCGCGACCACCGGCTCTCCGTCCTTCAGGACGATCGTCGGCGCGATCGATGACCGGGGCCGCTTACCCGGCCCCGGCAGGTTCGGGTCGTGCACGGCCGGGTCGGCCGGTGCGAAGGAGAAGTCGGTCAGTTCGTTGTTGAGCAGGAACCCGCGACCGGGCACGGTGATCCCGCTGCCGCCCGTCGACTCGATGGTGAGGGTGTAGGCGACGACGTTGCCCCACTTGTCGGCAGCCGTGAGGTGCGTCGTGTTCTCCCCCTCGTACGTGGTCGGGGCGGCCTTGTCACCGGTCCTGCAGTCGGCCGGATCCCGCGGATTCCCGGGCGCGAGCGGGCTCTTCAGGACCGCGTCGTCCCGGATCAGGCACTCCCGCGAGTCGGCGAACCGCTGCGAGAGCAGCTCCTTCGTCGGTACGTCCTCGAAGGCGGGGTCCCCCACCCATCGCCCGCGGTCGGCGAAGGCGACGCGGCTGGCCTCGATGTACCGGTGCAGATACTTCGCCTTGGACGCCTTGGACAGGTCCGTCCTCTCCAGGATGTTGAGGGCCTCGCCGACGGTCGTGCCGCCGGACGACGAGGGCGCCATGGAGTAGACGTCGAGCCCTCGGTAGGAGGTCTTCGTCGGCGCCTGCCGCTTCACCGCGTAGGCCTTCAGGTCCTTCGCGGAGAGGTCGCCGCGCCGGGCCACCCGCCCCGACGCCGGGTCCACGGGCGGCTTGTTCACGGTGCGTACGACGTCCTTGCCGATGCCGCCCCGGTACATCGCCCCGACACCCTTGCGGCCCAACTCCTCGTACGTACGGGCAAGATCGGGGTTCTTGAACGTCGAGCCGACCACCGGCAGCGCACCACCCGGCAGGAACAGCTTCGCCGTGTCCGGGAAGTCCGCGAACCGCTTCTGGTTCGACTCGGTCTGCGAACGGAACGTCCCGTCCACCGTGAACCCGTCGCGCGCGAGCCGCTCGGCGGGCTTCAGGAGCGTACCGAGCCGCTTGCTGCCCCACGCGTCGAGCGCGGACTGCCAGGTCGCGGGGGTGCCGGGCGTGCCGACGCCCAGGCCGCTGGTGACCGCGTCGGCGAAGGGGAGCGGTTTGCCGTTCTCCAGGAAGAGGCCGGAGTCGGCGGTCCGCGGGGCCGTCTCGCGGCCGTCGATGGTGCTCACCTTGCGGCTCTTCGCGTCGTAGTGGACGAAGTAGCCGCCGCCTCCGACACCCGCCGAGTAGGGCTCGGTGACGCCGAGGGCCGCCGCCGTGGCGACCGCCGCGTCCACCGCGTTGCCGCCCTTCCTCAGGACCTCGATCCCGGCGGCCGACGCGTCAGCGTCGACGCTGGAGACGGCACCGCCGTAGCCGACGGCCACCGGCACTTTCCCCGCGGACGGCGAGGCCGGTTCAGCCGAGCCCGGAGACGAAGGAGGCGCGGCGGCACCCACCGACACCAATACCCCTCCGACCGCCAATAGCGTCAGATTCCGTACGACAGCACGACGCATCCGTACCTCCAGTCAACAACCGTCCGCGCAGCGTAACTTCGACTCCCCCGCCACGTCAGGACCGCGTCGAACACCGGTCCTAGAGCCCGCTAGCATGCGCCCCCATGACTGAAGACGTGCGCAATATCGTCCTCGGCCTGATCGCGGCCGGTCTCGCCGCCGTGCTGGGCTGGCTCGCCCGTTCCTACCTCTGGCGGCGGAGGCTCCGCCGCAAGCAGGCCTTCTTCGGGCTTCCCGACAACTCCGAGTCGCTGCTCGTGGTGAACCGCGAGGCGGGCGGCCCCGAGCTCACCGTCGTACGCCATGACGTGTTCGCCCTGCTCGAACTCGCGGCGCTGATCAAGGACTGCGGGGCGCACGCCCAGCTCATCGCGCACGACGCCGTCCAGCAGAGCTTCGGCGAGCGCACGGAGTTCTGCGTCGGCTCCCCCACGGCGAACCGCCGCATGGCCGCGCACATGCACTCCCTGCTGCCAGGCATCCGCGTCAACACCGAGCCGGAGCCGGGCCCCGACCGGGGCGCCTTCCAGATCGGCAGCGAGCGGTACCGCATGGAGGGCGGCATCTCGGAGTACGTGATCCTCGCACGGCTCACCGCGGGGCAGGACCGGGAGGCGAGACCCGTCTTCGTCTTCTGCGGCCAGCGGGCGATCACCAACCAGGCGGCCACCCGCTATCTCGCCCGCAACCACGAGCGCCTTGCCCGCAAGCACGGCGCCAACTCCTTCGTACTGCTCCTGAAGGTCGTCAACTCCCAGGCGTACGGCGCCGACGTTGTCGAGCTCGTCGGTGACGTCACCCGCGCCGCCCAGGCCCCGGCTCCCGCGATCGCGCCGCCGCGCGCCTCGCATCGCGCGAAGTAGGCGCCCGACCACCCGGCGTCGGCGCCCGCGCCAGGCGCACATCCGGCCTCTGTGACCTATTCGGCAATTCGGGGCAAGAGGCAACCCACCGGGACCTTTGCCCCTCTCTCCGTGCAGTTCCACATTCGCACGGAGGTACGTTCCCTTGAGGCTCCCGAGCTCGACGAGTCGCCGACGCCCGATACGCCCCCGCCGCACCGGGGCCGCGGTCACGGCCGCGGGCCTGGCGGCACTGGCCACCGCGCTGACCGCGTGTTCGGGCAGCACCCCCGCCTCCGCCGACACAGAGGCGAACAAGCCGGACATATCCGTCAACCTCCATGGCAAGCAGGCCAAGGCGGGCTCTCCGGTCAAGGTGACCCTGGCCGACGGAAGGCTGAAGAAGGTCACGGTCGCCGACGCCGAGGGCACGAAGCTCACCGGGAAGGTCGCCGCGAACGGCACCTCCTGGACCTCGGACCGCAAGGCGGCGCCCGGCACCTCGTACAAGGTCGAGGCGACGACGGACGACGGCGGCAGCGCGCGGACCTCCTTCAGAACGGCGGCCCCGGAGAAGGTGAACAAGCTGAGCCTGACGCCCGGCAAGGACTCCACGGTCGGTGTCGCCCAGCCCCTCTCCGTCGTCTTCGACCACCCGGTGAAGAACAAGGCCGCGGTCGAGAAGCACCTGAAGGTGAGGACGTCGAACGGCACCGCCGGATCCTGGGGCTGGATCAAGAACTACGACGGCAAGGACCGCGTCGACTGGCGCCCCAAGGAGTACTGGAAGTCCGGCACGAAGGTGAAGCTCGACGCCCGGCTCAGCGGCGTCGACTCGGGCACGGGCGGCGGCTGGTTCGTCCGTGACTACGTCACCGGCTTCACGGTCGGCGAGAACCAGAAGGTCAAGGTCGACCTCGACAGCAAGCAGGCGACGCTCGTACGCGACGGCCGCAGCGTCAAGACCGTCCCGATGTCGGCGGGCACCCCTGGCGGCGACAAGGCGTCATGGGGCGGCACGTCCGTCCTGATGGCCAAGGAGGGCACGATCAACATGCGCTCCGAGACGGTGGGCCTCGGTGACGCCTACGACAAGATGGTCGACGACTCCATGCGTCTGACCTGGTCGGGCATGTACGCGCACGCGGCCCCCTGGAACGCCTCGTACTTCGGCAACACCAACCACAGCTCGGGCTGTATCGGCATGAGCGACGGCGACGCCTCCTGGCTCTACGGCCAGGTCCGGATCGGCGACCCCTTCGAGGTCTCCGGCAGCGGCTCGAAGGGCGTCCCGGACCCGGGCAACGGCTACGGCGAGTGGAACCTCTCCTGGGCCAACTGGCAGACGAAGAGCGCGCTGAGCTGAACAGCGGACAGAGCTGACAGCGGACCGACACGTACACAGCTCAACAATCGTTACCGGTGCGTAACTTACCGACGGGTTACCGCCGGTAAGCCCCCGAGGTTACCGTCGGGTCACTTTGCTTGCACGAGTAAGGAGTGACCCGTGGGACAACCGCGCAAGGCGCTGCGTACGACCACCGTGGGCGCCGTGTCCGCGACCCTCGTCGCCGGAGCGGCCTTCGGGCTCGCACCGGCGGCCGAGGCCGCCCCGGCATCCGCCCCGCAGGCGGCGAGCTCCACGGACGTGCGCTTCGTCGACATACCCGGCGACGGCGGCACGATCCTCAAGGCCAACGTCTTCACCCCGGGGGGCGCGAAGGCAGGCGTCAAGTACCCCACGATCGTGCTGCCCACCAGCTGGGCCATGCCACAGATCGAGTACGTCGCGCAGGCCCAGAAGCTCGCCAACTCCGGCTACGTCGTCGTCAGTTACAACTCGCGCGGCTTCTGGCAGTCCGGCGGCGAGATAGAGACCGGCGGCCCCGAGGACATCGCGGACGCCTCCAAGGTCATCGACTGGACCCTGGAGAACACCCCCGCCGATCCGGACAAGATCGGCATGGGCGGCGTCTCGTACGGCGCGGGCATCAGTCTGCTCGCCGCCGGGCACGACAAGCGGATCAAGGCCGTGGCCGCGCTGAGCGGCTGGGGCGATCTGATCGAGTCCATCTACAGCGGTCGCACCCAGCACTTCCAGGCGGCCGGGCTGCTCGGGGGCGCCGGTGTCCTCACGGGCCGGCCGAGCCCCGAACTCCAGCAGACCCTCAAGGACTTCCTCGCCTCCAACCTGGACAAGGAGGACGAGATGATCGCGTGGGGCGCGAAGCGCTCTCCCGCGACCTACGTCGACCAGATCAACAAGAACGGCGCGGCCATCATGATGGGCAACGCCTGGGGCGACACGATCTTCCCGCCCAACCAATACGCCAAGTTCTTCGGGCAGTTGAAGGGCCCCAAGCGTCTGGAGTTCCGTCCGGGAGACCACGCCACGGCCGAGGCGACCGGCCTGCTCGGGCTGCCCAACGACACCTGGACCTCGACCCAGCGCTGGTTCGACCGCTACCTCAAGGGCGAGAAGAACGGCATCGACGGCGAGCAGCCCGTCCAGCTCAAGTCCCGTTCGACGGGCGGCTACGAGGGCTACCCCGACTGGAAGTCCGTCGGCGCCACGAAGAAGAAGATCGACCTCGCGGGCTCCACCACGATCCGCGCGAACGTCGACTCGGGCGCCAACGGCGGCATCGTGATGCTCTCGAACGCCCTCGACCAGTTCCTGAAGATCCCGCCCATGGCGTCGATGCCGCTGCTTCCACGGCGTTACGCGGGCGTCTGGCAGTCCCAGAAGTACGACACCGCCCAGCGGGTGCGCGGGACGGCCAAGCTGCACACCACGCTCACCAGTACCAAGGAGAGCGGCACCCTCGTCGCGTACCTCTACGACGTGGGCCCGCTCGGCCTCGGCAAGCTGGTCAGCAACGCGCCGTACACCTTCCACGGCAAGACTCCCGGCCGGCCGTTCGGCGTGGACCTGGAGTTGTTCTCCACGGCCTACGACGTACCGGCAGGACACAAGCTCGCCCTGGTGGTCGACACGGTCGACCCGCTCTACATCGAGCACAACCCGTCCGGCGCGCAGCTGACCTTCTCCTCGCCCGCGGACGACCCGTCGTACGTGTCGGTCCCGCTGCGCGAACAGTGATCACCGGCTGCTGCCGGGTGGGCTTTGGCCCCTTTAGCTACTGCGGACCTGGCAGCAGCGTCCCTGGTTCGGCCGGCGCCACTTCCGCGGCCTCGGTCTTGGGATTGCGCCGCTGTCGTCTGGACACCCACTGGGCGAACCACGAGAGCAGCATGCACATCCCGATGTAGATCGGCGAGATCACCAGAACCACGGGGATGAAAGGTAGATCGTAGTCGAGGTTCGACGCGATCAGCTTCCCGGCGTGGAGGAACTCCTCATAGGTGATCAGAAAGCCGAGCGACGTGTCCTTCAGGGCCACCACCAACTGGCTGATGATGGCGGGCAACATGGCGCGCACGGCCTGCGGTACGAGGACGTGCGCCATCACCTGCGTCTTGCGCATCCCGAGCGCGTACGCCGCCTCCCGCTGGCCGCGCTCCACGGAGTTGACGCCCGAGCGGAAGACCTCCGCGAGCACGGAGCCGTTGTAGAGCGTGAGCCCGGCGACCAGGGCGGGCAGCGGCTGGACCTTCAGCGCCACGAAGACGAAGAAGATCATCACAAGGACCGGCATCGCGCGGAAGAACTCCACGAGGAGCGTGGCCACCCAGCGCACCGGGCGGTGGTCGGAGAGCCGCCCCATGGCTAGCAGCCCGCCGAGCACCAGCGCGAGCACCGCGGAGATGGCGAAGGCCTTGAGGGTGTTCCCCAGGCCTCTCAGCAGGAGTTCCTGGATGCCCTTGTACTCGAAGGGCGTCCACTTGGTGGCGGTGAACTGGTCGGTGTCGAAGAGCAGGTAGAGGAGCCAGCCGACGAGGGCGAGGAGTACGAGAGTGGAGAGCAGCCCGTAGAGCCTGTGCCTGCGCTCGGTGTTGGGGCCCGGTACGTCGTAGAGGGCGGTGGATTCGTGGGAGAGGGCTTTCATCGGGCGACTCCCCAGCGCTTCTCGAGGACATTGAAGACGGCGCTGATGGCGAGGGTGATGATCAGGTAGCCGACGGCGATCCAGACGAACGTCCAGATGATGTTGTAGCCGAGCTCACTGAGCGTCTTGTACGTGCCGAGCAGTTCGGTGACGCTGAACGCGCCCGCGATCGCCGAGTTCTTGGCGAGGGCGATGAGGTTGGAGCCGACCGGCGCGATGACGGACCGGAAGGCCTGCGGGAGCACGACCATGGACAGCGTCTGCCCGAAGGTCATCCCCAGGCTGCGGGCCGCCTCGCCCTGCCCTCTGTGGACGGTGTTGATGCCCGAGCGCAGCGCCTCGCAGATGAAGGCGGAGGTGTAGCAGCCGAGCGCGAGGACGGCGAACACCTTGAAGGGCAGGACGAGTCCGAAGCGCGGGAGCCCGAGCAGCACCGCGAAGAAGAGCAGCGTGAGCGGGGTGTTGCGCAGGACCGTCACCCAGGCGGTGCCGAACGCCCGGAAGGACCCGACGGGCGCCACCCGGAACGACGCCATCAGGAAGCCGAGCACGAGCGCCAGGATGGAGGCGTAGACGGTGAGTTCGACGGTGCCGATGAACCCCTTGCCGAAGGTGGAGAAGTTCTCTGTCAGTACGTCCACGACGCCTCCTCAGCTCGCCGGATAGCGGTCGATGGCGGGCGGCTTCGGCGCCGGGACCCCGGAGAGGCCGAGGGTGGCGTCGTAGGCCTTCTTCCAGTCGCCGTTCTTCTCCCGCGCGGCGAGCGCGTCGTCGACGGCGAACCGCAGGGCGTTGTCGCCCTTGGGGACGCCGATGCCGTAGGGCTCCTCGGAGAACGGCTTGCCGACCACCTTGAGCTCGTCGGGCACCTTGGCCGCGTACCCGATGAGGATCGCGTCGTCGGTGGTGACGGCGTCGACCTGATAGGTCAGCAGGTTGTCGACGCAGACCGAGTACGTGTCGTACGCGATGAGCGTCGCCTTGGGGTAGTCCTTCTGGATGCGCTGGTAGGGGGTCGATCCCGCCGCCGAGCAGACCCGTTTGCCGTCCAGGTCCCGGGGCCCGTTGATGTCGTCCTCGTCGGAGCGCACGAGCAGGCCCTGTCCCGCCATGTAGTAGGGGCCGCCGAAGCCGACGAGCTTCTTGCGGAGGTCGTTGATGGTGTAGGTGCCTACGTAGTAGTCGATCTGCCCGTTCTGCAGGGCGGTCTCGCGGTTCGCCGACGCGATCGTCCTGAAGGAGATGGCCTTGGGGTCGAAGCCGAGGGAGGCAGCGACCATCTTGGCGATCTCGATGTCGAATCCGGAGTACGTCCCTGTCGCGGGGTTCTTCTCGCCGAGGAACGGCTGGTCCTCCTTGGCGCCGACGACGAGGTGGCCGCGCCGTTTCGCCTTCTTCCAGGTGCCGGAGGCGGGCAGCGTGAATCCCGTCGCCACCTGGTACTTGGGAAGTTCGTCGGGCTGTGGCCCCTTCACCGGGGGGCTGCCCTCCTTGCCGCAGGCACTCGCGGCGCAGGCGGCGAGGAGGAGCGCCGCGAGCAGACGTGTCGTACGCATCATGGCCGGCCCCCGTCAGTGCTTGAGGATCTTGGAGAGGAAGTCCTTGGCCCGGTCGCTCTCCGGGTTGCTGAAGAAGTCCTCGGGGGTCCGGTCCTCGACGATGCGTCCTGCGTCCATGAAGACGACGCGGTTGGCGGCGGAGCGGGCGAAGCCCATCTCGTGGGTGACGACGACCATGGTCATGCCGTCGCGGGCGAGCTGCTGCATGACTTCCAGGACCTCGGTGATCATCTCGGGGTCGAGGGCCGATGTCGGCTCGTCGAAGAGCATCACCTTGGGGTGCATGGCGAGCGCGCGTGCGATGGCCACGCGCTGCTGCTGGCCGCCCGAGAGCTGCGCCGGGTACTTGTCGGCCTGGCTGGAGAGGCCCACGCGTTCGAGGAGTTCCCGGGAGCGCTGCGCGGCCTCTTCCTTCTTGCGGCCGCGGACCTTGACCTGCGCGAGGGAGACGTTCTGCAGCACTGTCTTGTGCGCGAAGAGGTTGAAGGACTGGAACACCATGCCCACGTCCGCCCGGAGCGTGGCGAGGGCCTTGCCCTCCGCGGGCAGTGGCTGTCCGTCCAGTGCGATGGATCCCGACTGGATCGTCTCCAGGCGGTTGATCGTCCTGCAGAGTGTGGATTTCCCCGACCCTGACGGGCCGATGACCACGACCACCTCCCCCTTGCCGACGGTGAGGTTGATGTCCTGGAGGACATGCAACTCGCCGTAGTACTTGTTCACATCACGCAGCTCGATCAGCGGATCGACGGCCATCCCTGCCCTGCCCACTCTCAGCGGTGTCGGTCCGCGCAAACTATCCACGCGAAAACGGGACTTACTGGACGACACGCACTTATGGGCATTAACCATATTTGCAGTTACGTCATCCCGCGCGCCACTCCGTGGGCCGGGCTCCCCGCGCGTTCGCGCTACGTCTCGGACGCCTCCGCATAGACCTGGGACAGCTCAGGGGCGCCCTGCACCGCCCAGTCGAGCCCCGCCTCCACCACCTGGATCTCGCGCCCCGATGCGAGCCGCACGACGGGGCTGCCGCCGGGCCAGACATGCCAGGCGGCGCCCCGCACCGTACGGACGACGACCGAACCCAGGTACAGGCCCGCGTCGTTGCCGAGCCACGGCAGCAGCTCCGGGTCGTCGCGCCAGCGCGGCAGGAGCTGGTCGAGCGCGGTCAACGAGGCCGGGGAGTCGTCGAGTTCGAGCCCGGCGGTGGCGGCCTGGGAACGCAGCAGCTCGCATTCGGCGAGGAGTTCGGCCACGCCCTGCGGATTGTCCTCGAAGGCCGCGGCGAGCCCTCGCACTTCGGGCTCCTCGTCATGGCGCCTGCGCCACCTGTCCAAGAACGGAATGTTCACGATCGGTCCCTCCTCGCCCCCGGCACTCTGAGCCCCCAGAGTCGTCGAATCTATCTTGCGTACGTTCATTACGGAATCATCCGAAATCGCGCCACGCGGGGAGTGAGCGCCGCACCCACCCGTCAAGGCGGCGCCCCGCAACCCGCGCAGGTCATCCCGTACCGCTCCCGCACACCTCTCCCTGCCCACTTCGCCCGCTTTCAGCCATCGAACCCATTCGGAACACACTGCTCCGCTTTCTGTCATCCTCCCTGGTCAGCGGGTAATGTGCGGGTAATGCAGGGGTCAACTCGCAGGCAAGGCGTCGTAGCCCGATCGCTTTTAGTTCCCTTACCCCTATTCCTTCTTTGTGACGTGTATCACACAACCCGAGCTTGATTTGGTACCCGCCGATCTCCATATAGTGGTGCCCGCAAGGGGAAGTCGATTGACCGTCGGCGAGCAACCGCTGCACAATAAATTCGGGGGATTTTCGGCATTCGAGCACCCACTGGGTCGCTCTGCCAAGCCGCGCCATTTCATGGGCGGCCCATTCGAACATCTCCTGAGTTTCTTTCGACGTCCCACAGCGGAATCGGAAACCGACACAGGAGGACTGGATTCATGGCCAAGATCGCCGCCTTTATGAATGAGCAGAAGCTGGGCACCCTTGAGGACGGCCTGACGAAGAACGACGGAATGCCCGTCATGGCCACCCCGGCCGTTGCGATACCCGTCACCGCCAAGATCACGGCCGGCATCGTCGCCTTCACCATCCCGGTGGGCGCCTACGTCGCCGGACGCGTCGTCAACTAAGGCCGCCACAAAGGCATCCCGAATCATCTTCGCGAAGGAGATCGATATGACTCAGATCATCGAAAGCGTGCGCTCGATCACGGCGCCGACGCTGTCCGAGGGCGCGGGCAACCGGATCACCCGCACCATGCCCGTCGCCTTCACCCCCGCGGTTCTCGTCGCCACCCCGTACGCGGGCGGCGGCCTCGCGGCAGGCGCGGCCGTGGTCGGCGCCTATGAGCTGGGCCGTGCGGCCGGCGGCGGCAAGTAGAGAACACCGTCAGCGGTCCCTGTGACGAACGCGGGCCTCTGAAGCTGCTCGAAGAGTGACATCTGCGAGCGTCTGACGAGCTGTCGGGCCGCGCCGCAATCGCGGCCCGACAGCTTTCCCATATTAGCTCACCCCCTGGTTCAGCCGTTAGGAATCATCTGTGAGACGTCTAAAAAGGCTCACCTCGACGCTATTCTCTCCGGTGCCGATATCCCGGAACAGGGCCCTGGGGCTTTCCGAGCGACTTTCCGCACTCACCACCCTTTCCTCCTCTCTTGAATATCTGCACCAGCACAAGCAGATGGATCCCGGCGGTCTGAACGACTGGGAAATCATGAAGGAGTCGCCGGAATCCAAGAACCTGGCCATCCGTAAAATCACCGAAGCCGTCAGCGGAAAGAAAGTGACCGTGGCGCTGCACACGGCCCGCGCGGCGGTGAGCATCGGCCTCCTCTTGCCGGGCGACAGCAGATGGCGCGGAGCGGGAAGTCTCTTTCTCACCGGAGCGACATCGCTGCTGCAGGCGAGACACCGCTATGGCACTGATGGTTCGGACCAAGTGGCGAATCTCGTACACACCGCCACCGGCTTCGCCCGCCTGACGAAAAGTCAGCAAACTCAGGACGCGCTGCTCTGGTATGTGGCGATGCAGGCGAACCTCTCGTACGCCGCCTCCGGCTGGGTGAAGCTCCTGGGCGAGAAATGGCGCGAGGGCTCGGCACTTCCCGGCGTCATGCGCACCCGTACCTACGGATTCGAGGGCGCCTATCGCCTGACGCAGCGCTACCCCAGGACCTCGAAGTACGTGCAGCACAGCGTGCTCGCGATGGAGTGCCTCTTCCCTGTCGTGTATCTCGCCGGAGGCAGACTGACCCGGCCGATGCTGGCCGCGGCCGGCAGCTTCCATGTGGCCAACGGCTTCGTCATGGGCCTCGGGCGTTTCATGACCGCCTTCCCCGCCATGCACCCGACGGTCGCCTACACCACGACGCCGAAGACCCACCCGGCGGTCGCCGGGCGCGACGACCGTGCGGTGAAAGCGGCGGCACTGCTGCTTGCCGCGGGCATCGCCGCCGCCGGCGCCGTCGCGGCGCAGCGCCGCGCCATGGTGCTCGAAGGCTGGCCCACGTCACGGAAGTTCGTCACCCGGCACGGCAACGAGCTCATGTACGAGACCGGGGGCAGGGACGACGACACAAACGCCCCGGTCCTGGTCTTCTGCGCAGGGCTCACCTCGACCTCGGAGCACTTCGCCTGGATCACCGAGCGGTTCGTGAACGACTCGGACCACGCGGTGGTGTCGTACGCACGCGCCGGTTACGCCGGAAGCCACCGGCGCAGCACCGCTCCCTTCACACTGGACGAGTCGGTCGATGACCTGGAGGACCTGATCCGCGCGACGGTCCCCGCGCACCGCAAGGCGGTCCTGGTCGGCCACTCCCTCGGCGGCGAGCTGATCCGCAGGGTGTCGGCGCGGCTGCCGGACCGCGTCGCCGGTCTCGTCTACCTGGATCCGTCGCACCCCGCCGAGCTGCAGCGTTCGGAGCGGCAGAGCGACGGCGCGAAGGACCTGAGGGACACCATCACGCACGCCTCGCGCTATCTGGCCCTGGGCACCGGCATCCTGATGAGCCGCCCCGGGTGGCTGGACAAGCTGCCGGATAACTACCGCGACAAGGTGTTCGCCCAGTACACCGATGCCCGGCTGTGGAAGGCGGGAAAGCGTGAATGGCAGGCGGTCGAGGCGGACTTCAGGGCCTTCACCGGTGAGATCGAACAGGTCGCGGCGCCCGCGCTGATCATCGCCGCGCAGCAGACCGTCGACCAGGACCCCGAGCAGCTCCTGCTCTACAACGAGCTGGCCAGGGCCCACCGGCAGGGGGATGTCAAGGTGGTGGAGGGGGCCGATCACGACTCCCTGCTGACCAACGCGCTGTTCGCGCAGAAGGCGGCCGGGTTCATGGCCGACTTCCTGAACTCCGCCACCGGCGACGGCACCTGTACAAGCACCAGCAGTGAGCACGACGAGCAAGGAGCGGGGAAGTGAATCCGGCAGCTCTCCTCAAGGACACCTTCACGGGCCCCGGCTCCCTGACGCGGCTGGTCGGCGCGGGCATGCTGGTGGCGACCGTGGCCGCGCAGCACCCGCACCCGGCGTTCGACCGGGCCCGCGCCAAGGACCTCTTCGCGTTCATCCCGAACTGGAAGTTCTTCGCCCCGAACCCGGCGACCCACGACTTCCACTACGTCTACCGGACCCTCGGCCGCACGGGCGAGACCTCCGAGTGGAGCGAGATCGAGATGATCGAACCCCGGCGGATGTACCAGGCGTTCTGGTTCGCCACCCGCCGCCCGGAGAAGTCGGTGTTCGACCTGTGCACCGCCATCCTCCAGCAGGCCGCGCGGGGCGGCGCCACAGAGGTCCAGAAGACGTCCTCCTACCGGGTCCTCGCCGAGTTCATCCGCAGGACGATCCACGACCGGCAGGGCGACGAAGACGTCAAAGGCTTCCAGTTCGCCGTGGTGCGCGCCGCAGGACACGACACCAGCGAGGACCCCGAACCCCTGTTCATCTCCCCCTACACCCCGATGCACCCGGGCAGGCCGCATCTGTCGCATCCAGAACTCGTGATGGAGAAAGCATGACCACCCCCCTCACCCCCGCCGAGGACTTCGTCGGCTATCTGCGGTCCTACACGGCGGACTCCTTCGATCCCCGGCAGAGCCTTGAGGACGTCTGGGACCGCTATCACGTCCCGGACGCGACCCATGTGGTCAACCGGAAGGAGCGCGACCGCGCGGCCGCCCTGAAGAGCCTGTCGCAGTGGCGGGCGGACCAGTCGCCGTACGAACTGTGGATCCACGAGGCCGTGGTGGACGGCCGCCGCGCCGCCGCCCGGTACACGATCAGCAAGGTCCTGCTGATGCAGGTCCGGCACAACACCGAGGTCGTGATCTTCGCCGACCTCGCCGACGACGGACGTGTCGCGTCCACGGTCACCACCGCCCGGTCGACGTACGGCTGGGGCGGCGCCGACAGCGAGAGCTGGGACGCCGACGCCCGTTCCGTCGCCACCGCTCCGCCCGGCGCGGCGGCGGACCCCGAGCTCTATCTGACGACGTTCGCGCACCTCACCAACGACCCGGCCGTGCCCCTTGACGAGGCCTTCGACCGGTTCCACACCCCGGACGCCGTCCAGTACATCAACGGTGCGTCGATGCAGCGCCCCGCGGTCCTGCAGTCCCTCGCGGTGGCCCGCGAGAAGGGCCCCGTCTACGACCTGGAGATCCACGCGTCGGTGCGGCAGGGAAAGCGGTTCGCCGCCCGCTACTCCATGGTGCCATCGGACCGGGGCCGGCGGGCGGGTGAGATGGAGGTCTTCACCTTCGGCGAGTTCGCCGACGACGGCCGCGTACGGCTGCTCCGTTCCGTGATGCAGACCAAGAGCGGCTACTGGCCCACCTGACCGCCGCTCGACCACACCGTCCAAGTACGCACGCCCCAGGGGGAAGTGACACCTCGTATGACCAGCGCAGTTGATGACATCGGTTACGGCACGCAGTTCGCGGCCTGGTACGACCGGATCTTCCCCAAGGGAGCCGACGCCGTGGCCACCGCGGACGTCCTGGCCCGGCTGCACCCCGAACCGGCCGCGGGCACCCTGGAGTTCGGGGTCGGCACCGGACGCATCGCCATCCCGCTCTCGGCGAGGACCGGACCGGTCACCGGGGTCGACTCGTCCCCGGAGATGCTCGCCCAGCTGGCCGAGGCGCCGGGGAACGAGGGCATCACCGCCGTCCACGCGGACATCCGTACGTACACCGACACGCGTACGTACGGTCTCGTGTACATCGTCTGCGGCACGCTGTCGATGCTGCTGAGCGCCGAGGACCAGCAGGCGGCCGTGCACCGCGCCGCCGAACTCCTGGCCCCCGGCGGGCGGTTGGTCGTGGAGACCGGCAACCGGCCCGCCGTGGAGGCGCTGCACGAAGGCCAGGCGCGCACGACCCTCTTCACGCCCTACCCGGAGCCGGGCACGGGCCTGCAGACCCACTCCACGCTGGGTCCGGGCGGCGAGATGTGGCAGTGCTCGCACATCTGGTACGAGGCCGACGGGACGAGCCGCGTGGGCAGCGAACTGGCGCGGCTCACCACGCCCGACGAGGTCGACGCGTACGCCGTCACGGCCGGTCTGAACCCCGAAGGGCGTTACGCGGGGTGGGAGTTGGCGCCCTACACCGAGCAGTATCCGATGTTCCTCACCACGTACACGAAGAACGCATGAGTCACCGCCGGAGTCGGCGAACAGCCATGAGTCGGCGATCAGCACAGAGGAGGGGCCAATGATGACAGCAAGCCGTGCGGTGTGGTTCGCCGTCGCGTTCGTCTTCGCCGCGCCGGGCATGTCGGCGGTGTTCCGTGAGAACGGCCGGTTCACCCGACAGGCCTTGGCCAAGGGCATCGTCTTCGGCGCGAGCGTCGCGGTGATCTTCGCGATCGCCTGCGGTCAGGGCACGTCGTGAACCTTTCCGCGATCGTCCGGCGCCACCGGGTGCTGCTCGCCGTAGGCATCTTCCTCGGCCTCGGGGGCACCGCGGCCACCCTCGTCCAGCCCCTCCTCATCGGCGACCTGATCGAAGCGGTCGCCGCGGACGAGTCGGTGACCTGGCCGATCCTGTCCATCGCCGCGCTGTTCGTCGCGGACGCGGTGCTCGCCGCCGCCCACTTCTATCTGATCGGCCGCGCGGGCGAGAACATCGTCCTCGACATGCGCTCGACCCTGACGGGGCGTCTACTTCACTCGCAGATACGGGCGTTCAACAAGCTGGAGCACGGCGATGTGTTCACGCGCACCGTCTCCGACACCTCGATCGCCCGCATCGCCCTGTCCTCGTCCGTCGCCCAGATGATCACCGCGGGGTTCACCACGGTCGGCTGCATCGCCGTCATGGCGTGGCTCGACTGGCAGATGCTCCTGGTCACCGCGGGCTGTCTCGGCGTCGCGTCCACGCTCGCGCTGTTCCTGGCCCGCGCGGTCCGCAAGGCGGCGGTGCAGAACCGCGAGGACACCAGCGACTACGGCTCCGGACTCCTGCGCGTGCTCGGCGCGCTGACCACGGTCAAGGCGTCGCGCGCCGAGGAGCGCGAGGCCGAGCGCATCGACACTCTCGCCCGGTCCGCGCGGGCCAGCGGCATCCGCGTGACCCGCCTCTCGGCGATGCTGATGCCCGCCATGAACGTCGGTACGCAGGTGTCGCTCGCTGTGGTGATCGCCTGGGGCATGGCCCGCACCGCGACGGGGGCCATGAAGCCCGAGGACCTCACCTCGTTCATCATGTACCTCTTCTATCTCGTGTCGCCGCTGGTGATGCTCTTCATGTCCATCGGGGAGTTCCAGCAGGGCCGGGCCGCCATCGACCGCGTCAAGGACCTCGCGACCGTCGAGCAGGAGACGGCCGGGGGCACTGAGGTGACCGGAGCCATCGGAGCCACCGCGGGACCGGACACCGCTCCCGCCGTCGAGTTCGAGAACGTCGGCTTCGGCTACTCCGAAGGCGGGGCCCGCGCCCTCGACGGGGTGTCGTTCGCCCTGCCCGCCACCGGGGTCACCGCGATCGTCGGCCCTTCCGGCGCGGGCAAGTCGACCCTGTTCCAGCTCATCGAGCGCTTCTACAGCCCCGATCAGGGCACGATCCGGGTCTCCGGTGCCGACACCGCGCGCCTGCCGCTCGACGAACTGCGCTCCCGCATCGGCCTGGTCGAGCAGGACTCCCCGCTGATGCGGGGCACGGTCCGCGAGAACCTCGTCTACGCCCGGCCCGACGCCACCCCGGCCGAGATCGCCGACGCCGTGGCCGCCGCGCACCTCACCCAGGTCGTGGACGCCCTGCCGGACGGCCTCGACACCCGGCTCGGCGAGGGCGGCGCCGGACTCTCCGGCGGTCAGCGTCAGCGCCTCGCCATCGCGCGTGCGCTGCTGACCCGGCCCGCGGTCCTGCTCCTGGACGAGGCCACCTCCAACCTCGACTCCGACTCCGAGACGGCGCTGCGCTCCGCGCTCACCACCATCGGCGCCCACTGCCAGGTGCTCACCATCGCGCACCGCATCTCCACCACCATGGGCGCCGACCACATCCTCCTCATCGAGGACGGCAGGCTGCGGGCCCGCGGCAGCCACACGGAGCTGATGGCCGCCGACACCACCTACCGGCGCCTGGCAAGCCAGCAGTTGGCGCCCCTGGGAGCCGCCTGATGACGGACGCCGCCATCGTGGGAACCGGGCCGAACGGGCTCGCCGCCGCGGTCACGCTCGCCAGGGCTGGGCTCAAGGTCGCCCTGTACGAGCAGGCGGAGACCATCGGCGGCGGACTGCGCACGGAGTCGCTCTTCGACAGCGAGGTGGAGCACGACATCTGCTCGGCCGTCCACCCGATGGCCGCCGCGTCGCCGTTCTTCCGCGCGTTCGACCTGCCGGCGCGCGGCGTTCGGCTGCTGCAGCCCGCCATGCCGTACGCGCATCCGCTGCCCGGCGGCCGGGCGGCGGCTGCCTGGCGCGACCTCGGCAGGACCGCAGAGGGGCTCGGCGCCGACGGACCGCGCTGGGCCCGCCTGATGGGGCCGCTCGCCGCCCGCTCCTCCCGCGTGGTCGACCTCTTCCTCTCCGATCTGCGCCGCCCGCCCCTCGACCCGGCCACGGCACTCCTGCTCGCGCCCCGCGTCCTCGCCCACGCCACATCTCGTACGCCCTTCACCACCGAGGCGGCGCGGGCGCTGCTGACCGGCGTTGCCTCGCACGCGGTCGGCAAGCTGCCGTCCCTGGCATCGGCGGCGGTCGCGATGCTCCTGGCCCACACCGCCCACAGCAGCGGCTGGCCACTGCCCGAGGGCGGCAGCGCCCGCATCGCCGACGCCCTGGCGGCCGACATCACGGCGCACGGCGGCGTCCTCCACACGGGGCGGCGCATCCGCGACCTGGCCGAACTCGGCAACGTACCGCTGATCCTGCTCGACGTCGGCCCCGCCGAGTTCCTCACCATCGCGGGCCGGCGGCTGCCCGACCGCTACCGCCGGGCCCTGCGCCGCTACCGCTACGGGCCAGGCGCGGCGAAGGCCGACTTCCTCGTCAGTGGGCCCATCCCCTGGGCCAACCCGCTGGTGGGGCAGGCCGGGACGGTGCATCTCGGCGGCACCCACGCCGACATCGCCCGGCAGGAGACGGCGACCGCCGCGGGCCGGCGCGTCCCCGACCCGTTCGTCCTGGTCGTCGACCCGGCCGTGACCGATCCGTCCCGCGCCGTCGGCGGCAGACGCCCCGTGTGGGCTTATGCGCACGTCCCGAACGGCGACACCCGCGATCCCGTCGACCTGATCCGCCGCAGGATCGAGGAGTACGCCCCCGGGTTCACCGACACGGTCATCGCATCCCGTGGCCGCTCGGCCGCCCAGTACGCGGCGTACAACCCGAACTACGTGGGCGGGGACATCTCTGCCGGAGCCCTCACCCTGCGTCAGACACTGGCGCGCCCCACGGCACGCCTCGACCCGTACACCACGCCGCTGCCCGGCGTGTATCTGTGCTCGGCGGCCACTCCCCCCGGCCCTTCGGTGCACGGCATGTGCGGATATCTCGCGGCCCGTTCCGCGCTCCGCCGCCGGTTCGGGGTACGGACACCGCCCGAACTGACCCCCTCTGTGGAGACACGCACATGATCGTGACGCTGTGGAAGCGCTATGGCCTGGTATTCGCCGCCGGAATCGTCTGCATCCTGGTGAACACGGAGGGGCTCGGCCCGCTCTGGTACACCGGGGTGGCCCTGGTCGTCGTCGGGCAGATCATGCGCGTGACGCTGATCCGCACCCAGCGCCCGCCCCTCGACCGCACTCCTGTGCCCGTCCTCGCCCCCACCGCCGGGCGCTGGATGGCGCTCAACGGGCCCGCCACGAAGGTTCCTAGCCATACGCACAGCCATGCGCAGACGTATGCCATCGACCTGAAGTACGTGCCGCGCGAAGGCGAGGGAGAGGGAGAGGGAGACGGCGCGGGCGGTGTGCCGCAGGCGCCGCCGTTCCGGTGGCTCTGGCCGCTGGGCCGCAGGCCCCGCGTCTACCCGTCCTTCGGTGTGCCGCTCCTCGCCCCTGCCGACGGGGTCGTCGTCGCGACCGCGAACCGGCAGCGGGACCACATGTCACGTATGTCGCTCCCGGCTTTCCTCTTCCTCTATCTGGAGGGCTTCGTACGCAGTCTTGGCTGGCCGCGCCATCTGATGGGCAACCACGTCGTCATCGACATCGGCGACGGCGTGTACGCGGCCTTCGCGCATCTGCGGCGCGGCTCGCTGCGGGTCGCGGTAGGCGAGAGGGTGACGGCCGGTCAGGAGATCGCCGCCTGCGGGAACTCCGGCAACTCGTCCGATCCTCATCTGCACTTCCAGCTCATGGACGGGCCCGACGTGATGACGGCGCGCGGCGTGCCGTTCGCGTGGCACTACCGCGACGACGACGGGGTGGAGCACATCGGTGTGCCCGAGGACTCCACCCACTTCGTCCCGGTCCGTGCCCCGCGTCCGGCCGCTCGGCCGCTCAGCTGAACCGTCTCGTCGCCACGTCGAGTTGAGGCCGTATTCACGCGCGGCTCATTGACGTGCCTCTGGCGTCTCCTTAGCTTCATGGCGCACCTGTCATCACGTCAGTGTCGCTAGTGGGAGGGGTCTGGTGTGCGTCGACGTACATGGACACGTGTAGGGGGAGGGCTCGCCACGCTGGCCGTACTCACGGGCCTGGCCCCCGTGGCGACGGCGCAGTCCGCGCCGCACGGACCGGAGCCGCTCCCCCTGGAGCGGCTCTTCGACAACAGGGCGGTCAGCGACGACGCGCGGCCCGGCGACGCGGACTTCGACGGCTCGGGCGGCTCGCTCTCGGCGCGGGACCTCGACGCGGCGGGCTGGACTCCGGGCCGTTCGCTCGCCGTGGACGGGGCACGGCTGACATGGCCCCGCGCCCACGCGGGCGAGGCCGACAACGTCCGCGCCGACGGGCAGCCGGTGCGGTTGCGCGGGCGCGGTGACGCCCTCGCCTTCCTGGTGGCGGGCACGGGCGGCGAGGCGAGCGGCACGGGGACGGTGCGCTACCGGGACGGCTCGCGCGGCACGTACCGCCTGACGGCGCCGGACTGGCGCTCGGGCCCGCTCGCCACGAAGGCGGTCGCGCTGCCGCATGTGAACACTCCGGGCGGCCAACTCGCCGAGAGATCACGGCTGTACGTGGTGACCGTGCCGGTGGCGCGTGGGCGCGAGATCGCCTCGGTGACCCTGCCGAAGGACCCGGGCGGCCCGGATCTGCACGTCTTCTCCCTCTCTGTACGGCAGATCACGAAGGGGTGGACGGGCAGCTGGTCGGCGTCGACCGCCGGTTACACGGCGGTGGGTCCCTGGGCCGACCGGACCGTGCGGCTCGTCGTCCACACGAGCACGGGCGGGCCGCGGGTGCGGATCCGGCTCGACAACACCTTCGCCTCGGCTCCGGTGCGGATCGGGAGTGCCACTGTGGCGGTGCAGGAGTCCGGGGCGGGGGCGCGGGGTGAGCCGGTGCCGCTGTCGTTCCGGGGCAAGAGCGGAACCCAGGTCCCCGCGGGCGCCCAGGCGCTCAGTGACCCGCTCGACTTCGACGTACCGCAGGACACGAATCTCCTGGTGAGCTTCCACCTCCCGGAGACGGTGACGACCGCGCCCGTGCACAGCCAGGCCATCCAGCGCTCGTACGTGAGCGGCCCCGGCGACCACGCTGCGGACGGCTCACCGGCGGCGTACACGTCGACGATCACGACCTGGCCACTGCTCACGGGCGTCGACGTGGGCGGCGGGCCCGGTTCGGTGGTGCTGCTCGGCGACTCCATCACCGACGGCGTGAAGTCGACGCAGGACGCCAATCACCGCTGGCCCAACGTCCTGGCGACGCGGCTGCTCCAGCAGGACGACGTCCCGCGCTTTGGAGTGCTGAACCAGGGGATCTCGGCGAACCGCGTGGTCGCGGACCGCTATCCCGGCGACGGTGTCTCGACGGACACGGGTGGCGTGAGCGCGCTGCACCGCCTGGACCGCGACGTCTTCGCCCAGACCTCGGCCCGTACGGTCGTCGTCTTCGAAGGCGTCAACGACGTCCGCTGGGGTGCGTCGGCGGACCAGGTGACCGCGGGGCTGCGGGAGATCGCCGAACGGGCGCACGCGCGGGGCCTGCGGGTGCTCGCGGCGACGATCGCGCCGTGCGAAGGCGAGTCCCTGTGCACGGCGGCGGCCGATGCCCAGCGGGTGGCCGTCAACACGTACATCCGCGAGGGCGGTGACTTCGACGCCGTGCTCGACTTCGACGCGGTGCTACGGGACCCGTCGCGTCCGGCGCGGATCCTGGCCGCGTACGACAGCGGTGACCACCTGCATCCGGGGGACGCGGGGCTCGCGGCGATGGCGGAGTCCGTGGATCTGCGGGAGCTGGTGCCGTAGGGCAGCCGGGCTTCCTCACACGTCCAGGTCCACCACGACCGGCGCGTGATCGGACGCGCCCTTGCCCTTGCGCTCCTCGCGGTCCACGTACGAGTCCGTGACCGCCTTGGCGAACGTCTCGTTCCCGTACACCAGGTCGATGCGCATGCCCCGGTTCTTGGGGAACCCGAGCTGTCGGTAGTCCCAGTACGTGAAGGGGTGGTCGTACTTCAGGGGCCGCGGGACGACGTCCGAGAGCCCGGCCTCCCGCAGGGCCGCGAGGGCCGCGCGCTCGCCGGGGCTGACGTGCGTGGCCCCTACGAAGAGGGCGGGGTCCCATACGTCATCGTCGGTGGGCGCCACGTTGAAATCGCCCAGGACGGCGAAGGGCCGCGTCTCGGCCGCGTCGGCGGCGACCGCGGTCTTCAGGGCCTCGAACCACTGGAGCTTGTACGCGTAGTGCGCGTGCTCCACCTCGCGGCCGTTCGGCACGTACACCGACCAGAGGCGGGCCGGGCCGCAGGTCGCCGAGATCGCGCGCGGCTCCTGGACGCCTTCGTAGTCAGGCCCGCCGGGCAGGCCGAGTGCCACGTCGTCGAGGCCGACGCGGGAGACCAGCGCCACGCCGTTCCACCGGCCCGAGGCGTTCACCGCCGACTCGTAACCGAGCTCACGCAGCACGTCGGCGGGGAAGGCCTCCGCCGTGGTCTTGGTCTCCTGGATGCACAGCACATCCGTACCGCTGGACTCCAGCCAGGCGAGCAGCCTCGGCAGCCGAGCGGTGATCGAGTTCACGTTCCAGGTGGCAATGCGCATGCTTCACAACCTACCGGGCGCCACTGACAGTCATGGTTCGGCCGGTCAGAGTCCGGCCGGTCAGAGTTCGGCCGGTCAGAGTTCGGCGGACTCCCCCGGCGTCAGACGCAGGTGCTCCGCGCCGCCGAGTGCGCCGATCTGGGAGTCGTAGATCGGCCGGGCGAGGTCCGTGAGCAGCGCGTCGTGGATGTCGTAGGCACGCTGCGGCTTGACCTCGCGCACGTACTCGATGACCTCGGAGATCTTGCTCCAGGGCGCCATCACCGGCAGCATCAGCGTCTCCACCGGCTGCTCGGGGACGGTCAACGCGTCGCCCGGGTGGAAGACCGAACCGTCCACGAGATAGCCGACGTTGGTGATGCGCGGGATGTCCGGGTGGATCACCGCGTGCAGCTCGCCGTGCACCTGTACGTCGAAGCCTGCGGCCGTGAAGGTGTCGCCGTGCCCGACGGTGTGCACCCGGCCAGGGAAGGCCGCCGAGATCTTCTCCGCGACGGAGCGCAGGGTCCAGATCTCGGCGCCGGGGTTGGCCTCCATGCCGGCCCGCAGCCGGTCCTCGTCGAAGTGGTCGGGGTGCTCGTGCGTGACGAGGATCGCGTCGGCGCCGACCGCCGCGTCCTCTTCACTGAAGGTGCCCGGGTCGATGACGAGACTGCGCCCGCCCCGCTCCAGGCGGACGCAGGCGTGGGACTTCTTCGTGAGCTTGATGCGCTTCGCGTCGGTCGTCATCCCCCCATCCTGCTACTCCTGCGGCGTGGTTTCCTCACGGATCACGGCCTGGGCGACCTTGAACGCGGAGTTCGCCGCGGGTACACCGCAGTAGACGGCGGCCTGGAGCAGCACTTCCTTGATCTCCTGCGGGGTGAGGCCGTTGCGCAGGGCGGCGCGGATGTGGAAGGTCAGTTCGTCGAGGTGGCCGCCGGCGACGAGGGCGGTGAGGGTGACGCAGCTGCGGGAGCGCCGGTCCAGGCCGGGGCGGTTCCAGACCTCGCCCCAGGCGTAGCGGGTGATGAGCTCCTGGAAGTCCGTGGAGAAGTCGTCGGCCGCGGCGAGCGCACGGTCCACGTGTGCGTCGCCGAGCACCTCGCGGCGGACCTTGATGCCCGCTTCGTACGGGTCGGGGCGACCGCCGCCCACTGCTTCGGGCTGCTCCATGGGCGCTATCTCGGCGACCGGGAAGACGGGCGGCGTCGGGGCGATCACCGGCTTGACCGGGGGTGCGCTGATCGCCGCGTGGGACCCGGTGGCGTCGGTGGCGAGCGGCCAGGCGGTGGAGAAGTGGCGTACGAGAAGGTCGGTGACGGCGGCGGGCTGCTCGACGGGGGCGAGGTGGGAGGCGCCAGGCACGACGGCGAGGCGCGCGTCCGGTATGCCCGCGACGAGGGTGCGGGCCTCGCCGGGTCCGGTGACCTGGTCCTCCGACCCGACCAGGACGAGGGTCGGTACGCCGATGCGCCCCAGCTCGGCCCGCACGTCGAAGGCGGCGAGCGCCTCGCAGGCGGCGATGTAGCAGCCCGGGTCGGTGGTGCGCACCATCTGTACGGCCCAGTCGGTGATGGCGGGCTGCGCGGCGGCGAAGCCGGGTGTGAACCAGCGCTCGGGGGAGGTACGCGCGATGGGGTCGAGACCGTTGCTCCGCACGATGACACCGCGCTGGCGGAACTCGTCGGCGCTGCCGAAGCGCGGCGAGGCGGATATCAGCGCGAGCGAGGCGACGCGCTGCGGATACCGCAGGGCGAGCTCGGCACCGATGGCGCCGCCGAAGGCACAGCCCGCGTACCCGAAGCGGTGCACGCCGACCTCGTCGAGCGTGGCGAGAAGCCGCTGCGAGAGCTCGCCGACGGAGCCGCAGGGATGCGCCGGGGCGCCGCCGTGCCCGGGCATGTCGAAGCGGAACACCCTCCACTGCTTGACCAGCTCGGGCACCTGCCGGTCCCACATGTGCCATGTGGTGCCGAGGGAGGGGCCCAGGATGAGGACCGGGGCGTCCTCCGGTCCGTCAAAGCGGTATTGCAGGGTCTCATTAGTCTTCTGGCTCACCCGCTCACGCTCCCATATCGCACACATTCGCACTGGAGGGGGTCGGGAGAGTGGCCAGACCTCCCCATGCATGGGCCGCCGAACGCAGATCCTTCACATCCGGGCCCGGCGGCACGGGCCCTGTCAACTCACCACCGGTGGACGAGTTCCGCCGCCGGGTTGATCATGAACGTGACCCGAAGCGAGCCCAGCCCGAAGGGAACCACGCATGAGCGAGGCTCCGCCCTACATCGACGCCGAGGCTATGGCCCGGCTCGTCCCCATGTCCACGGCGATCGAGGCGGTGGAGTCCGTACTGCGGTCGGGCCTGGACCCGGAGGCGGAACCGCCGCGGGGGGTCGTGGACGTACCGGGCGGCCAGCTTCTGCTGATGCCGTCCTCGACGACGTCGTACACCGGGGTGAAGATCGCCACGGTCACCCCCGGGAACGCGGCCCGCGACCTCCCCCGCATCCAGGGCCTGTACCTCCTCCTGGACGGCGCGACCCACAGGCCCCTGGCCCTGCTGGACGGCATCGCGCTGACGTCACTGCGTACGCCCGCGGTATCGGGGGCAGCGATCCGGCACCTGGCCGTGCCGGACACGCGCCGTCTGCTGGTCTTCGGCACCGGCCCCCAGGCCTGGGGCCACGTCGAGGCGGTACGCGCGGTGCGGCCGGCCCTGGAACACGTGGACGTGGTGGCACGCACCCCGGAGAAGGTGGCGGCGTTCGTCGACCGCTGCCGCGCGACGGGCCTCTCGGCGGCGCCCGCGACCCCGGCGGACGTCGCGACGGCCGACGTGGTCTGCTGCTGCACGACGGCCCGCGAGCCGCTGTTCGACAGCACGATGCTCCCTGCCCACGCGACGGTAGCGGCGGTCGGCTCGCACGAGGTGGACGCGCGCGAGGTGGACGAGGGGCTGCTGGGCCGCGGCCTGGTGGTGGCGGAGTCCCGGGAGGTGGCGCTGCGGGAGTGCGGGGACATCGTGCTGGCGGCGGACGCGGGCGCCTTCGCCGTGGAGCGGCTGCGGACGCTGGGTGAGTTGGTACGAGGCGAGGTCCCGGTCCCCGACGACCGGCCCCGGTTGTTCAAGTCGGCGGGGATGGCTTGGGAGGACCTGGGGGTGGGGGCGGCGGTGTACGAGGCGTGGACGCGCCTCGGCTGACCCAGGCTCCTCCGTCGGCCAAGATTCGCGCCGTCGTCCCGTGGCCCACTCAACTCGCCGGTGAGGGAGGCCAGTTACGGAGTCGTCGTCGACACCACGTACACCATCGGGTGCTGCGGATTGGCCCGGTTCACCACTACGTCCAGGGTTGGTACCGGGTCCTTCTGCACATGGGTGAGGCCGAGCCAGGGGCCCGGGTCCGTGAACTCCCAGCCGACCACCTTGCGGTCGCGCTTGCTGATCGTGATGTCGTTCTTCTTGAGCGTCTTGGTGCTCGTGCCGATCTTCTTGAGGAACTTGTCCAGGCCCTTGTTGCTCGTCAGGAACTGGGCGTACAGGCGGCTGGTGCGCCAGTTGTTCGTCTCGTAGTACGCGACTTCCCTTGAGTACGGCGGGATCGGCACGTCGTAGAGGCGGCGCTGCACCCGTGAGGGCCAGCCCGCGGTGAGGCCGGTCGCGGAGTACTTGTCCTCCTTGTCGCGGCCGCTGTTGCGGCTCTGGTTCGCGGAGATCACCAGGTAGCCGGCCGGGACGCCGATCAGGAGCACGATGATCGTCGCCGTCAGCCAGCGGCGGCGGATCATGTGGCGGTGGTTCTCAGGGGGGCGTCGGCCTTCGCCCGAGGAGCCGGAGGAGCCCGAGGAGCCGGAGGAACCAGAGGGGTCTGGGGAGTCCGGGGGGGAAGGTTGGCGGGGCACGGTCATCTGATTACTGGGTTCCCTGAGAAGTGCGGTTGTTGGAGCGGCGCGCCTCCGCGAAACGCTCGTAGCGTTCGTAGCGCTCCACCCGGCGACGGTTCGCCCGCCGGAAGCGGCGGGCCACCAGGCGGGCCAGGTCGGCGGCGCCCACCATGCCTGCCTCGGGGCCCAGTTGGGCGCGGGCGATGCGGGCTTCGGGGCGGTAGCCGCGGCCCGTCAGCTGGCGGCGGAAGGCGTCGCGGGCCGGGCCGATGAGGAGGTCGTCGGCCGCGCTGACGCCGCCGCCGATCACGAAGCAGGACGGGTCGAGGGCCGCCGCGAGGTTCGCGATGCCCACACCGAGCCACTGGCCGATGTCCTGGAGCAGCTCGATGCACATCGCGTCGCCGTCCCGGGCCAGCTCCGTGATCAGGGGGCCCGTGATGTCGGGGATGTTGCCCTTGACCCGCTCGATGATCCCGTACGCCACCGGGGAGTCGGCCGCGGCGAGCTCGCGGGCCTCCCTGACCAGCGCGTTGCCCGAGCTGTACTGCTCCCAGCAACCGCGGTTGCCGCACGGGCAGCGGTGGCCGCCGGGCACGACCTGCATATGGCCGAACTCCCCGGCCACGCCGAACTTGCCGCGCTTGACCTGGCCGTCCTCCAGGATCGCGCCGCCGATGCCGGTACCGAGCGTGATCATGACCAGGTGGTCCTCGCCACGGGCCGCGCCGAAGCGCCACTCCGCCCACGCCGCCGTGTTCGCGTCGTTGTCGACGAGTACGGGGACGGCGAGGCGGCCCGAGATGCGGTCACGCAGGGGTTCGTTGCGCCAGGACAGGTGCGGGGCGAACAGGACGCGGTTGCGGTCCGCGTCGACCCAGCCCGCGGCGCCGATGCCCACCGCGTGCACGTCGTGCCGGTCGGAGAGGTCGAGGACCAGCTCGACGATGGTGTCCTCGACGACCTTGGGGCTCTTGGACTTGTCCGGGGTCTCCGTGCGGAGCGTCTCCAGGATGTTGCCGTCGGCGTCGACGACTCCCGCCATCACCTTCGTGCCGCCGATGTCGATGCCGACGGTGGGGACGCGGGGCGCCGTCAGATGGGATCGGCGCTCCCGCGTGCCCACGGTACGCAGGACGGTGGCTCGGGCGGAGCCGCGGTGCGCGAGGTCGCGGTAGGTGCTCATTGCGGCGATTCTGCCATTCCGCTGCCGCTGGGGCTCACCGGTGTCCCGGGGCTCGGTCTCGCTCCCGCCGGTTGTCTACAAAGTGCGGGCCCGCTGTGGCTTGTCGCGCAGTTCCCCGCGCCCCTGACGGGGCCCCTCGCGGCGGAGCCCCGCGCCCCTGGCGGGGCCTTGCTCAGCGCTTCTCCAGCTCGTGACGCAGGTCGTCCAGTTCGTTGCCGCCCGCCATCTGGCGGGTCAGTTCGTCGAGGGTGATCTCGTCGCGGGCGTAGCTGCCGAACATGGCGCCGCGCTTGAGGAGGACGAAGCGGTTGCCGACCAGGTAGGCGTGGTGGGGGTTGTGCGTGATCAGGACCACGCCCAGGCCCTGGTCCCGCGCCGCCGCGACGTACTTGAGGACGACACCGGACTGCTTCACGCCGAGCGCCGCGGTCGGCTCGTCGAGGACGAGGACCTTCGCGCCGAAGTAGACGGCCCGCGCGATCGCCACGCACTGGCGCTCGCCGCCCGAAAGGGTGCCGATCGGCTGGTCGACGTCGCGCAGGTCGATGCCCATGCGCAGCAGCTCCGCGCGGGTCGTCTCGCGCATGAGGTCGACGTCCAGGCGCTTGAAGGGGCCCACGCCCTTCGTCGGCTCGGAGCCGAGGAAGAAGTTCCGCCAGACCGGCATCAGCGGGACCACGGCGAGGTCCTGGTAGACCGTGGCGATGCCGTGGTTCAGGGCGTCACGCGGCGTGCTGAGCTTCGCGTCCTCGCCCTCGATCCGGAAGGTTCCGGCGTCGTGCCGGTGCAGACCCGCGATGATCTTGATGAGGGTCGACTTGCCGGCGCCGTTGTCGCCGAGGACGCAGGAGATCTCGCCCGCGTGGACCTCCAGGGAGACGCCTTCGAGGGCGCGGATGTTGCCGTAGTACTTACTGACGTCGTCGAGCTCGACGAGCGGGGTGCGGTCCGGTGCCGGCACCGCGTCGGTGACTTCGGTCGTGTCGGTGGTCACTTCGTCGCCTCCGCGCGCTTGCGGACCCAGTGGTTGAGCAGGGTCGCCAGGAGCAGCATCACTCCGAGGAAGAACTTGAACCAGTCCGGGTTCCACTCGGCGAACACGATGCCCTTGCTGACCATGCCGAAGATCAGCGCGCCCACGGCCGCGCCGACCGCGGAGCCGTATCCGCCGGTGATCAGACAGCCGCCGATGACGGCCGCGATGATGTAGATCAGTTCGTTGCCGACGCCCTCGCCCGACTGGACGACGTCGTACGAGAAGAGCAGGTGCTGGCCGGAGACCCAGGCGCCGAAGGCGACGCCCATGTAGAGGCCGATCTTGGTCAGGGCGACCGGGACGCCGACCGCGCGGGCCGCGTCCTCGCCGCCGCCGACCGCGAAAATCCAGTTGCCGACGCGGGTGCGCAGCAGGATCCAGGTGGCGACCACGATGAGGGCGAGCCACCAGACGATCGTGATCTTGAAGTCGACGCCGCCGATGGTGATCGTCGAGGCGAAGACGTCCTTGGCGGAGGCGAAGCCCTCCATGTCGGCGATCGACTTCGTGGAGACCGTGTCGCTGATCAGCTTGGTGAAGCCGAGGTTCATGCCGGTCAGCATCAGGAACGTACCGAGCGTGATGATGAAGCTCGGCGGGTCGGTGCGTGTCAGCATCACGCCGTTGAAGACGCCGATCGCGAGAGTGACGACCAGCGAGACGAGCACGCCGACCCAGACGTTCGCCGTCATCTGGTAGCTGAACATCGACGAGATCAGCGCGGAGGTCGTCACCATGACGCCCGCCGATAGGTCGAACTCTCCGCCGATCATCAGCAGGGCCACCGGCACGGCCATGATGCCGAGCGTCGACGCCGCGTAGAGCACCGTGGCGAGGCTGTTGGCCTGGAGGAAGCTGTCCGCGGCGATAGCGAAGAAGATGAAGACGGCGATGGCGCCGACGACCGAGCCGAGCTCGGGGCGGCCCATCAGCTTCTTCAGCGGCGAGGTCTTCAGGAGGCGCTCGTCCGTCTTGGTGCTCCCGGAGGGGGCGGGCGCCGGGGCTGTGGCTGTCATCGGGTCCCTCGCTTCGCGTAATCCTCCAGCTCGGCGGCCTGATCCTTGGTGACGATCTGCGGTCCGGTGAGGACCGGCTTGCCGCCGCCGAGCACATCGGCGTTGTACTTGTAGAGCCAGAGCAGGTCCACGGCCTCGTACCCCTGGAGGTAGGGCTGCTGGTCGACGGCGAAGCCGAGATCTCCCGACTTCAGGCCTGCCGCGACCTTCTCGTTCAGGTCGAAGGTGTCGACCTCGGCCTTGCTGCCCGCGCTGTCCGCGGCCTTCACGGCGGTGTCCGCGAAGGGCGCGCCGAGCGTGACGACCGAGTCGGTGTCGTGGTCGGACTGGAGGCGGGCCTCGATGGAGGACTGCACGTCGGGCATGTTGGTGCCGGTGACGTAGAGGTTCTGCATCTTGCCCTTGAAGGTCTTCTTGGCGCCGTCGCAGCGCTGCTCGTGGCCGACGTTGCCCTGCTCGTGCAGGATGCAGAGCGCCTTCTTCTTGCCGCGCTTGTTGAGCTCGTCGCCGACTGCCTCGCCCGCGATCGTCTCGTCCTGGCCGATGTGGGTGAGCGCGCCGAACGCCTTGGACTCCGCGGAGCCGGAGTTCACGGTGATCACCGGGATGCCGGCCTTCTTGGCGCGGGCGAGGGCGCCCTTCATCGCGTCGGGCTTGGCGAGGCTGACGATGATGCCGTCGACCTTCTTGTCGACGTACGAGTCCACGAGCTGGGCCTGCTGCTGGGCCTCGGCATTGTGGGAGTAGAGGAACTTGATGTTGTCCTTGCGGGCGGCCTGCTCGGCGCCGCTCTGGACGATGTCCCAGAACGTGTCGCCGTCGCCGGAGTGGGTCACCATCCCGAACGTCCAGCGCGGCGTGTTCACCGCGGCCCTGCCCTGCGCCGTCGCCGCCTTGCGCGCGTCTTCCGCGCGCTTGCCGCCGGTGCTGCTGCATCCGGTCAGTCCCGCGGTCACCGCGAGCACCGTGACCAGTACGGCACCCACCGCGCGTACCCCTGTCTGAACCCTTGCCACGACGCCGTGCCCTTCTTGCTCTGCTCCTCGGGAGGCCGGTCCGGATCCCCGGCCCCAGCCGCCCAAGTATCGTCCACGCGGATCACGCATGTGTTCATCGGGTGCCGCGGGCGGTGTACTTCTCGAGCTTCGGCACGTCCTTCTCGGTGACGATCGCGGGTCCTGTGAGGACCGGCTTGCCGCCGCCCAGGACGTTCGCGTTGGTCTTGTAGAGCCACAGTTCGTCGATGGCGAGGTAGCCCTGGAGGTAGGGCTGCTGGTCGACGGCGAAGCCGACCTCCTTGGCCTTGAGGCGCTTGACGACCTCGGCGTTGAGGTCGAAGGTGGCGACCTCGGCGTCGCTCTTCGCGTCCTCCTTGGCCTTCACCGAGAGGGCGGCGATGGGCGCGCCGAGAGTGACCACCGCGTCGATGTCCTTGGTCGCCTGGAGTTTCGCACTGATGGAGGACTGGGCGCCCGGCGCGTTGGTGCCCTCGACGTTGAGGTTCTCGACGGAGCCCTTGAAGGTCTTCTTCACGCCGGCGCAGCGCTGTTCCAGCGAGACGTTGCCCTGTTCGTGGATGACGCAGAGCACCTTCTTCTTGCCGCGCTTCGCCAGCTCCTCGCCGACGGCCTCGCCCGCCACGGACTCGTCCTGCCCGATGTGGCTCAGGGCGCCGAAGTCGGCGGAGAACTCGCCGCCGGAGTTGATCGTGACGACCGGGATCCCGGCGGCTTCGGCCTTGCCGAGGACCGTCTTCATCGCCTCGGGCTTGGCCAGGGTGACGACGATGCCGTCGACGTGCTTGTCGATCGCCGACTGGACCAGTTCGGCCTGCCCCTTGGCCTCCTTGTCGTTGGAGTAGAGGAAGTCGACGTTGTCCTTGCGGGCCGCCTGCTTGGCGCCGCTCTGGACGATGTCCCAGAAGGTGTCGCCCTCTCCGGAGTGCGTGACCATCGCGATCTTGAGGCGGGGCGTGTCGACGCCCTTGCCGCCTCCCCCACCGCCGCCCGACTTGTCCTCGTCGTCCTTGCCGCCGGATCCGCTGCAGCCGGCGGCGAGCGCGATGACGGCTATGAGGGCCGTTGCCGTGCGAGCTGTGCGCATGGTGGGACCACCTCTTCTCCCGGCCGCCGGAGTGCGGCTGGAGGAGTTCTAGCGGCGGGGGCGCGGCAGCGTCAATGACTTTGTCAGAACATTCTGACGACCGTTGGTGAGTTGGTATCTACGGTGCTGTTCGCGAAGGCGCCTACAGCCCTACCTACAGCCCTGCCTACGGCCGTACGAGGAGCTGGAACTCGAAGGAGTAGCGCGCGGCCCGGTAGATGTGCGAGCCGAACTCGACCGCGCGGCCCGTGTCGTCGAAGGTCGTGCGCTGCATCGTGAGCAGCGGGGCCCCGGCGGCCTCGCCGAGCTGCCGGCCCTCCTCCGCGGTGGCGGCGCGGGCGCCCACGGACTGGCGGGCGCTGTGCAGGGTGATGCCCGCGGCCCGCATCAGACGGTAGAGGCCGGTGGCTTCGAGGGGCGCGGTGTCGAGGGCGAGGAGCCCTGCCGGGATGTGATTGCGCAGGCACGCCATGGGCTCCCCGTGGGCAAGCCGGAGCCGCTCGACCAGGTGCACCTCCTCGCCCTCCGCGACGCCGAGCCTGGCCGCGACCTCGGCGGAGGCGGGCTCGACGGTGTTGCGCAGGACGCGGGTCTGGGGTCGTTGCCCGGCGGCTTCCAGGTCGTCGTAGAGGCTGCTGAGTTCCAGCGGGCGCTTGACCTGGCTGTGCACGACCTGGGTGCCGACGCCCCTGCGGCGCACGAGCAGCCCCTTGTCGACGAGCGACTGGATTGCCTGGCGGACGGTGGGCCGGGAAAGACCGAGCCGCCCGGCCAGCTCGATCTCGTTGCCGAGCAGGGTGCCGGGCGTCAGGGCACCGCGCTCGATCGCCGCCTCCAGCTGCTGGGACAGCTGGAAGTACAGCGGGACCGGGCTGCTGCGGTCGACGCCGAGCTGGAGGGAGACGGTCGGGTCCACGACTGGTCTGGCGGCTGATTTGGGCACGGGGTGAGCGTAGTCGCAGGGAATGATGACGGGAAGTTCTGAAGTTCTGTTGTCCGGACAAAGGATTGACAGGATCGCGAGGCGTGGCGAGGCTGGGGACCATGCGCATCGGACTGATCGGAACGGGCCGTATCGGCACATTTCACTCCATGGCTCTTCAGCGGCATCCCGAGGTGGATTCCCTGGTCGTGGCCGACGCCGACGCCGGGCGTGCGGCCAAGCTCGCGGCGCGGATCGGGGCGGCTTCGGTGCCTTCGGTGGACGACGTCTTCACGGGCGGCGGCTTCACGGGGGGTGGCTTCACGGGGAGTGGCACGGGTGGCGGCCGGTCCGGGGGCGGACGGACGGGGCCCGTGGACGCCGTCGTCATCACCGCGGCGACCTCCGCGCACGCCGAGCTGATCGGCCGAGCGGCGCGGGCCGGGCTTCCGGTCTTCTGCGAGAAGCCCATCGCCCTCGACCTGCCCGGCACCCTCGCCGCGCTCCGGGAGGTCGAGTCCGCCGGCACGGTGCTCCAACTCGGCTTCCAGCGGCGGTTCGACGCCGGGTACGTGGCGGCGCGCGAGGCCGTGCGGTCGGGGCGGCTCGGGCGGCTGCACACGGTCCGGGCGATCACCGCCGACCCGGCGCCGCCGCCGGCCGCGTACCTCCCGCTCTCCGGTGGCCTCTACCGCGACTGCCTGGTCCACGACTTCGACATGCTGCGGTGGGTGACGGGCCGTGAGGTGACGGAGGTGTACGCGACCGGGTCGGACGCCGGGCCCGCGATGTTTCGCGAGGCGGACGACGTGGACACGGCCGCGGCGGTCCTCACCCTCGACGACGGCACGCTCGCCACGGCGACGGCCACGCGGTGCAACGGCGCGGGCTACGACGTGCGGATGGAACTGGCCGGAGAGGACGACCAGATCGCGGTCGGCCTCGACGACCGCACGCCCCTGTCCTCCGTGGAACCGGCGGGACCCCCGCCGCCCGAGAAGCCCTGGCCGGGCTTCCTGGAGAGGTTCACTCCCGCGTACGAGGCGGAGCTGGCCGCGTTCATCGATGTCGTACGGGGAGAGCGGGCCAATCCGTGCGACGGGCGGGAGGCGCTTGCGGCGCTGCGGATCGCGGAGGCGTGCGAACTGTCGCGGCGGGAGCGGCGGGCGGTGCGTCTCTCGGAGGTCGACGGGGGTTGAGGCCCCCGGCGTTCGGCCGCCCGGAGGGTTACGGAGGGGCTACTCCACCTCGTCGAGAAAGCCCGCGTCGTGCGCCAACAGGGCGATCTGCACCCGGTTGTTGAGGTCCAGCTTCGTCAGGACCCGTGAGACGTGCGCCTTCACCGTGGCCACGCTCAAGTAGAGCTGCGCCGCGATGTCCGCGTTCGACGCGCCGCGCCCCACCGCGACCGCCACCTCGCGCTCCCGTTCCCCGAGGAGCGCGAGGCGCTCCAACGCCCTTTGCCTGCGCCCCTGTTGCGGGTCCACCCCCGTCACCCGCGTGATCAACTGCTGCGTCACTGTCGGGGAGAGCACCGGCTCCCCCGCCGCCACCGCCCTCACCGCCGCGACGATCTCGGCGGGCGGGGTGTCCTTGAGCACGAATCCGGCCGCCCCGGCCCGCAGGGCCCGCAGCACCTGTTCGTCGGCGTGGAACGTCGTGAGGACGATGACCTCGGGCGCGTCGGGGCGCCCCCGCAGGGCCTCCGTCGCCGCGAGACCGTCCATCGTGGGCATGCGGATGTCCATCAGGACGACGTCGGGGCGCAGTTCGGCGACGAGCCCGGCGACCTGCGTGCCGTCGGCCGCCTCACCCACGATCTCGATGTCGTCCGCGCCGCCCATCATGAACGACAGGCCCGCGCGGACCAGCGGGTCGTCGTCGACGAGCAGCAGCTTGATGGGGTTCATGCGGCCTACCGTATCCGGCGGCAAGTCGTCCGCGCCGGGTGCGTACGAGCCGTCAGCGCACCCACGGCAGCCAGGCGCTGACCTCGAACCCCCCGTCCGCAGACGCACCGTGCCGCAGCCGTCCGCCGGCCAGCGTGGCCCGCTCGGTGAGGCCGATCAGGCCCTGGCCCGAGCCCTGCACGTGCGGCACATCGCCGGGGGGCGCCGGATTGCGTACGACCACGGACAGGCCGTCGCCGGGCTGCCCGGAGACGACGACGGTCACCTCGGCGCCGGGGGCGTGTTTGCGGGCGTTGGTCAGGCCTTCCTGGGCGATGCGGTAGGCGGTGCGGCCGATCGCCGCGGGCACCGCCTCGGTGTCGTTCACGCGCTGGTCGAGCGCGACCTTCATGTCCGCGTCCCGTGACTCGGCGACCAGGGTCTCCAGGGCGGCGAGAGTCGGCTGCGGGCGGCCGGATGCCTCGCCGTCGCCGCCGCGCAGCACGCCGATCACCTGGCGCAGGTCCTGGAGCGCTTCGTGCGCGCTCTCCCGGATGACGCCGGAGGCGCGGGCGATCTCGTCGCGGGGGGCGTCGGGGCGGAACTCCAGGGCGCCCGCGTGCACGCTGAGGAGGGTGAGGCGGTGCGCGAGCACGTCGTGCATCTCGCGGGCGATGTCCTCGCGGGCCAGGCGCTGGGCCTTCTCGGCGCGCAGCGCGGCCTCGTTCTCTGCGCGGATCGCGCGGTCGCGCAGGCTCAGCAGGAGATGGCGCCGTGAGCGGACGAACATGCCCCAGCCGATGACGGCGGCGCTGAGCAGCCCGCTGAGGACGACGGAGACGAGGTAGGAGAGGTCGGGGTCGGGCCGCAGCCAGTAGACGAACGGCAGCACGATGATCGAGAGGCCGCCGATCCAGCCGACGTACCGGAAGGGACGGTGTACGGCGAGGGTGAACAGCGCCACCGCCGCCGCGCCTCCCGCGGTCTCGGAGACGACGCCCACCGGCACCATGGCGATGGCGAGGCCCACCGGCCAGCGCCTGCGCAGCCAGACGGCCGCGCACGCGAGCGCCCCGATCACCTGGTCGAATTCCGCGAAGCCCGGCGACACGTTCGGGTTGTCGCCCACCGTCTCGGCGCCCACCATGCCGATGACGACGGCCACGAAGAAGCAGGCGAAGTCGACGAGCCAGTCGCGCACGGTCCGCCGGGGCGCGCGCCGCCCGGCCGCCCGGTCCGGGTCGAACTCGGCGGCGATGGCCGACGGCAGGGCCCATGGTCGCTTTGCCAGAGGTGCCGACGGAGGCTCGTTGCCGCTCATGGTCGACAAATCTACGCACTGTACGGGGCTTCGGTCGCGCCGCGGACATGATCGTCTACCAAAGTCGCGCCTCCGCAGACTTTGGGAGGGGGCAGGGAGGAAGAGGCCTCGCCCCGTGGCCGATGTGCGTGGGGGGTCCATGGGGCGAGGCTCTTCGGTATGAAGCAGGTACTTGAGGCCTTCGGCGTCCTTCTCCTGATCCAGGGTGTGGCCACCCTGGTGCACGAACTGACCGGCCGGCTGAGCGGCTGGGGCATCGTGCGGCGGATCGGGTTCCTCGACGGCTACGAGGTCTACGCGGGCGTCACGCTGGTCGTGCTCGCGTTCGCGCTGTTCGCCGCCGCCGGGAGCCGGAAGGCCAAAAAGCCCCGCTGGACCCGCTGAAACCGTGCGTCAGCAGGAGTGGTCGACCAGGTCGAAGGACTCGTAGTGGTCGGCGGTGTAGTAGTCCTCCTGGTTCTCCTCACCGGTCACGATGCGGCGCGCGCCGCGGTCCGGTGAGCCGGGGGTGACCACGGTGTACTCGTGGTAGTAGCCGGAGCTCTGCGAGGGCAGCACGCTTTCCCTGTTCTGGAAGACGGTGCCGTCCTGCGGATACGGGTAGGGGCCGCCCGCCTTGATCAGGTCCAGGGTGTCGTGCGCCTGGGCGGGCAGCGCGGAGTAGCAGATGTCGCCGACTGCCGCGACGGAGTACGCCGTCGACGCGGGGGCGGGAGCCGGGGCCGCCGCGCTCGCGGAGGCGGCGACGGGGCCGCCGATGAGCAGGGCGGCGGCCAGAGCGGTGACGCTGACGATTCGTGGGGGGATTCGCATGGGACCAGTGTGACGCGCGTAGAGGTTGGCGTGTCAACGCCAAGTGCGGTGAATTTTCCGGGAGTTAACCTTCCTTGGCCGCCGCGCGAGCCTTCTTCTCCGCCGCCAGGCGATGCTCCGCCATGTACTCCCGCATCCGCAGGCTGGTGGACCCGCTGGTGTAGAGCGCCACGCCCACGACCGACAGCGGCACAGAAAGCCCCAGCCAGCCCAGCATCTCGGGCCACCGGCGCTGCGCGCGGCAGTCGTCCCACGTGGCGTCCTGCCACGTGGGCGCGTCCCCCTCGTAGAAGAGCACCGACTGGCACTTGCGGCTGCTGGAGGAGCCGTCGTCCCCGTCGCTGAACGGCACCATCAGCTGCCAGGCGAGCACGACCCAGATGACGCCCGCCGCGGCGAACAGCACGCCGCCCCACGCGCGGCGCTTCGACGCGCTCGTGCCGAAGTCCTGCTCGAAGTACTCATTCATGGGCTCCCCCTCGTTGATCGACCACGGAAGGTATCACCGCGCCCCGCGCCCCCAACTGGTCCCCACCAGAACCAGCACACCCCCCACCAGACCCACCACTCCCAGCCGTTCGCCGCCCAGCGCGATCCCCACCGCCGCCGCCCACAGCGGTTCCGTGCCGAGCAGCAGACTCACCCGTGACGGGGACGTTTCGCGCACCGCCCACATCTGGACGAAGAAGGCGAGCAGCGTGCAGAACACGGAGAGGAAGAGCAGCCCTGCCCACTCGCGCGCACCGAAGTCGGCGGCGACAGACCAGGGAGTCTCCCCCGTGCCGGCGGCGGCGAGAACCGCGAACACGGCTACCGCGGACCCCAGTTGGACGGTCGTGAGCGGGAGCGCGTCAGCGTCCTGCACGGCCTTGATGCGCGACATCGCAAGGACGTGCACCGTGCGTGCGAGCGCCGCGAGCAGGATCAGGCCGTCCCCGAGCGAGGGCCGCGTGAAGCCGCCGCCCTGGGTCAGCAGGACCACGCCGAGCACGGAGAGCCCGGCCGCCGCGAGGAACGCACCCGGCGGCCTCTTCCGCGTCACGGCGGCCTCGGCGAGCGGCGTGAAGATCATGGTGAGGCTGATGATGAGGCCCGCGTTGGTCGCCGAGGTGTGGACGACCCCGTACGTCTCCAGGAGGAAGATCCCGCTCAGGATCAGCCCGAGCACGGCTGCCCCGCGCCACTGCGCCCCTGTCAGCGCGCGCAGGCCGCGAAGGCCGGCCACCACGAGCGCGGGCAGCACGACGGCGAACCGCAGCACCAGGACGGCGATGACCGTGTGCGTCGTGGTGATGCCCTTGGCCGCCAGGTAGCTGGCCCCCCAGACCACGGCCACGAGCAGGACGGGCAGGTCGGTGAGCCAGGCGCGGCGTGCCGCGGGCGTGGCTGGGGTGGCGAGCGTCGTCACGGGGCGCGGTCTCCAACGGATGCGGCGGTGTGGAGACTTCGGCGGCTCTCACGTGGGTCGATCACCGTATCCGGCACGGATCGCGCCGGGAAGGGACGGTCGCGGCCGTCTCACGGTGCGGGCCGGGGTGGCGGCCGGGAGCCGATGCCCGCCCCCGGAGAGCGGTGTCCATTTCCCGCCAGCCCCGGCGCCCGCCGCCCGCTTTTATTGAACCCACAAGCACTTCTCACGCATTACGCAACATAACCACGCGAATGAGGTTCAAGAAATGTCTTCTCTCACCGGCAAGACCGCTCTCGTCACCGGCGGCAGCCGCGGCATGGGCGCGGCGATCGCCCTGCGGCTCGCTCAGTTGGGTGCGGATGTCGCGATCACGTACGTCAAGGAGGAGGCCGCGGCTCTCGACGTGGTCGCCAAGATCGAGTCGGCGGGGCGGCGCGGGTTCGCCATCAAGGCCAACGCCGCGGACCCCGGGGACGCCGCGGGCGCGGTGGAGCGGGCGGCGGACGATCTGGGCCGCCTGGACATCCTGGTGAACAACGCGGGCATCGGAGTCCTCGGCCCCATCGGGGACTTGGCGCTCTCGGACGTCGACCGGGTGCTCGACATCAACGTACGTTCGGTCTTCCTGGCCTCGCAGGCCGCGGCCGGAAGGCTGGCCGACGGAGGCCGCATCATCTCCACCGGTTCGGCGCTCACCCAGTACTCCGGTGGCGGCGGCGGAACGCTGTACGCGATGAGCAAGGCGGCGCTCACCGGCATGACCAAGCCCCTGGCGCGGGAGCTCGCCGGGCGCGGGATCACCGTGAACGTGGTGCACCCGGGCGCGATCGACACGGACATGAACCCGGCCGACGGGCCGTTCGCCGAGCCCCAGAAGGCGGGGACGGCGCTCGCCCGCTTCGGCTCCGCGGACGAGGTGGCCTCGCTCGTCGCCTATCTCGCATCGGAGGACGCCGCGTTCATCACGGGCGCGGAGCTCGTGGTCGACGGCGGGTACACCGCGTAAGCACCATACGAATATGGGGCGCACCGGGTCTTTCCACCCGGTGCGCCCCATGTCCTCGGTGGGCGCGGATCAGCCGCCGAGCTCCTGGTGACGTGCCGTCAGGCGGCTCTGTCCCGCCTCGGTCAGCGAGCCGAAGAGGTGCAGGCGCGAGATGCCGCCGTCCGGGAAGATGTCGACGCGTACGTGCGTGCCGACGACCGGGGTGTCCAGGACGAAGCGGTGGTTGGTGTCGGGCTGCAGGCGGGTGCGGGGCAGCGCCTCGACCCATTCGCCTTCCTCGCCGTCACGGACGGAGAGCGACGCCCAGCCGGCCGAGTTGCCCTTGAGGTACGCGGTGTCGATCTCGACGGTGCGGATCTCGGACTGGGCGACCAGCTGGTAGCGGATCCAGTCGTTGCCGTTGTCGCGGCGGCGGCGGGTCTCCCAGCCGTCGTCCATCTTGCGGGAGCGGCCCGGCTGGATGGTGTTGGTGGCCGGGGAGTAGAAGCGGTCGGAGGCGTCCTCGACCTGACCGCCGTTCTCCAGGGCGAGCACGTCGAACGTGCCGAGCGCGGCGAGCCACTTGGGGTCCGCGACGACCTCGCCGTACACGCGGAGGCGCGCGATGCCGCCGTCCGGGTGCTGGTTGACGCGCAGGTGCGTGAAGCGCTGCTCGACGTCGACGGCGAAGCCGTTGGCCGCGTGGCCGCCGACCGCCGTGCGGGGTACGAGAGTCGTCCACTTCACGTCGTCCGCGAGGAGTTCCTCGGGGGTCGGCGAACCCTCGACGTTCGCGCCCTCGACGGAGACGGCCTGCGGGTAGTTGCCGCGGAAGTGGGCGGTGTCGATGACGATGCCGCGTACGACGCCGGGCGCACCGAGGCGTACCAGCGCCCAGTCGTGGTCGTCGGCGGTCGGCCAGGGCTGCTCGGCGGACACACCACGGCGGCGGCGGGTCTCCCAGCCGTCCA
This sequence comes from Streptomyces sp. NPDC048436, assembly GCF_043200355.1. Taxonomy (NCBI): domain Bacteria; kingdom Bacillati; phylum Actinomycetota; class Actinomycetes; order Kitasatosporales; family Streptomycetaceae; genus Streptomyces; species Streptomyces sp. NPDC048436. The sequence continues at coordinate 361,788 of NZ_JBICXP010000003.1, read as the reverse complement.
TGACCTTGCCCTTGTGCCCGAAGTGCTCCGGGTCGAAGACGGCCGGGTGCGCGAGGAGGAGGTTCTCGCGCATCGCGAAGAACTCGTCGTTGGCGGCGATCACGCCGGCGCCCAGCTGCCGGTCGGCGAGGTTGGCGTACTGGGTGAAGGGGAAGTCGGCGGTGCGGTAGTCCGCGTAGGGGTCGCCGCCGCCGTAGGGGCTCGCGTCGCCGGTGAAGACAGCCAAAGAGGGTATGCGCTGCGCCGTCACGGTGATCAGTTCTTCCTTTCAAGAAGTCGGCCTGCGGGTTCGCTGAACTCGCCGCCGTGCAGAATGCGTTCGCCGCGCAGCCAGGTGGACTTCACGACGCCGCACAGGGTCTTGCCCGCGTACGCCGTGACTCGGTTCCGGTGCTGCAGCTCCGCGGGGTCCACGGTGAAGGTCTCGTCGGGCGCGAGGACCGCGAAGTCGGCGTCGCGTCCTGCCTCGATGGCGCCCTTCTGGCCGAGTCCGGCCAGTTCGGCGGTGCGCGTGGACATCCAGCGCACCACGTCGTCGAGGCTGTGGCCGCGCTTGCGTGCCTCGGTCCAGATCGCGGGGAGGCTGAGCTGGAGGCCTGAGATGCCGCCCCACGCGGTCGCGAAGTCGTCGGTCTTGAGGTCGGCGGTGGACGGCGAGTGGTCCGTCACCACGCAGTCGATGGTGCCGTCGGCGAGCGCGGCCCAGAGCAGGTCCTGGTTGGCTGCCTCACGGATGGGCGGGCAGCACTTGAACTCGCTCGCGCCGTCCGGGACTTCCTCCGCGGTGAGCGTGAGGTAGTGCGGGCAGGTCTCGACGGTGAGCTTGACGCCGTCGCGCTTGGCGGCGGCGATCAGGGGCAGCGCGTCCGACGACGACAGGTGCAGTACGTGGACACGGGCGCCGAGCCGCTTGGCGAGTCCGATGAGCCCCTCGATCGCGACGTCCTCGGAGACGCGGGGGCGGGTGTCCAGGTAGTCCGCGTACTTGGGGCCGCTCTTGTGCGGGGCGGCGTCCAGCTCGTGCGGGTCCTCGGCGTGCACGATGAGCAGGCCGCCGAATCCGGCGATCTCCGCCATGGAGGCGGTCAGCTGCTCATGGTTCAGCTCGGGGAACTCTTCGACGCCGGAGGGCGAGAGGAAGCACTTGAAGCCGTAGACACCGGCGTCGTGGAGGGCCTTGAGGTCGCCGACGTTGTCGGGCAGGGCGCCGCCCCAGAAGCCGACGTCGATGTGCGCCTTGGTGCGGGCGACGTCCTGCTTCGTGCGCAGGTTGCCGACCGTCGTGGTCGGCGGCAGGGAGTTGAGCGGCATGTCGACGAGGGTGGTGATGCCACCGGCCGCCGCGGCGCGCGTGGCGGTCCAGAAGCCCTCCCACTCGGCGCGGCCCGGGTCGTTCACATGGACGTGCGTGTCGACGATGCCGGGCAGCACGACGTCGTCTCCGAAGTCCTCGATGCGGGCTCCTGCCGGTACGTCGGCGTCGTACGCGAGCACGGCCGCGATCTTCCCGCCGGAGACCGTGACTGTCGCGGGGCGGGTGCCCTGCGGGGTGATCACGCGAGTCGAGCGCAGCACCAGTTCTACGTCCACGTCCTCAACGCCCTCTCTTCGCTGTTGCGTTTCTTCGCTGTTCGTTCGTTCTTTTCCGCTACACAGACCATTCGATTCCGCTAAACGGAATTCAACGTTCTGTTGAATGAGTCTTCACGTCCGATCCCGAGCCGTCAAGAGGTCACCCGCAGCGCCCTGGACGTTTCCACAAAGTGGAATTAGAATTCCGCACAACAGAACGTAGCTACGCACAAGCGGACCGTCGAACGATCACCGGGCGTGCCCGCGAAGAAGCGGACAAAGCCTCCCTGACCGTCCTGGGAGCGGGCCCTGACCGGCGAAGACGCCAGGACGGTCAAGGGTCCTCGCGGGAACCGCCCGGTAGGCTGCTGCCTTGCCCGTCAGCCCCGAAAGGACTGCGCCGTGCCGACGTCAAGCGCCAGCGACGCCTTCACCGAAGTCGCCGCCTCCAAGCCGCCCGCTGCCAGCGGTGGTGTCCAGTCCCTTGAGCGCGCCTTCGACCTCCTCGAACGGATGGCGGACGCGGGAGGCGAGGTCGGCCTGAGCGAGCTCTCCGCCAGCAGCGGCCTTCCGCTGCCCACGATCCACCGTCTGATGCGCACGCTGGTCGCCTGCGGCTACGTACGCCAGCAGCCCAACCGCCGCTACTCGCTGGGCCCGCGCCTGATCCGCCTCGGCGAGTCGGCCTCACGCCTCCTCGGCACCTGGGCCCGCCCCTACCTCGCCCGCCTGGTCGAGGAGACCGGCGAGACGGCGAACATGGCGCTGCTCGACGGCGACGAGATCGTGTACGTGGCGCAGGTGCCGTCCAAGCACTCCATGCGGATGTTCACCGAGGTGGGCCGCCGGGTGCTGCCCCACTCCACGGGCGTCGGCAAGGCACTGCTCGCCCACACTCCTCCGGAGGAGGTACGGGCGCTGCTCGCGCGCACCGGGATGCCCGCCGCCACCGAGAAGACGATCACCACGCCCGAGGGTTTCCTCGACGCGCTGGAAGTGGTCCGCGGCGCGGGCTACGCGGTCGACGACAACGAACAGGAGATCGGGGTGCGCTGCCTCGCGGTGTCGGTCCCCAACTCCCCCACGGCGGCTGCCATCTCGATCTCAGGACCGGCGGGCCGCGTGACGGAGGCGGCGGTGGAGAAGATCGTGCCGGTGCTGCAGGAGGTGGCGGTGGAGCTCTCCGCGGCGCTGGCCAGTTCGGGTCCTGCGGCTTAGTCCCGCCGGGTAGCCCCGAGTTCGTCCTCGAACTCCCCCAGGCTCTCAAAGAGCAGGGGGAGCCCCACGACGGGCCGGAGACCGCGCGGCGCCCGCCGGTCAGTGCTGCCGCATCGGGCATCATGCGGCGCATGAGTGACTCCCAAGCAACCAGCGCCGCCGGCGGGAGCGGACTGTCGCACCGCCTGGTACCGATGACCGGCCGTGACCCGGAGGAACACGGCCGGGTCTCCTCGCCGCTGGAGCTGCTGTTCGACCTGACCTTTGTGGTCGCGGTCGGCACCGCGGCATCCCAGTTCGCCGAGATGCTCGCCGAAGGCCACGCCATCCAGGCGATCACCGCGTTCGTCCTCGCGATGTTCGCCATCAGCGTCGCCTGGATCAGCTTCAGCTGGTTCGCCTCCGCCTTCGCCACCGACGACTGGCTCTACCGCGCCCTGACGATGCTCCAGATGATCGGCGTCGTCGTGTTCTCCCTCGGCCTCCCCGCGATGTTCCACTCCCTCGAAGAGGGCGACCACCTCGAACTGCGGGCGATGGTGATCGGATACGTCGTGATGCGGATCGCGATGGTGGCGCAGTGGTGGCGCGCCGGCCGGGAGTCTCCGCCCTTCCGCAAGGTCGGGACGGCCAACATCCGCTGGACCATGATCGCCCAGGCCGGATGGATCGTCGTCGCTTTCACCGAGCTGCCGCTCGCCGCCGTACTGGCCGCGTTCGTCGTGCTCGGGGTGCTGGAACTGGCACTGCCGCTCCTCACCCAGGGCGGCGCGGGAGGGACTCCCTGGCATCCCCACCATGTCGCCGAGCGCTACGGCCTGTTCGCCATCATCACCCTCGGCGAAGGGGTCGTCGGCACCATCGCCTCGTCCGGCGAACTCCTGGGCGGCGCGGACGGAACGCGGTGGGGCGCGAACGCCGTCGCCATCGTCGTGGCCGGAGTCGGCCTGACCTTCGGCATGTGGTGGGTGTACTTCACCACCCCCTTCGGCGACATCCTCACCCACCGCCGCAACCGCGGATACCTCTTCGGCTACGGACACATCCCCCTCTACATCGGCATCGCCGGAGCGGGCGCCGGACTACACGTGGCAGGCCTGCGCCTGGAGCACCACACGAAGATCGGCGACGCAGCCGTCGTCCTGTCCCTTGCCCTCCCCGTCGGCCTCTACCTGCTGATGGTCTATCTCCTGCACACCCTGCTGCTCTCCACCGCGGACCGCTTCCACCTCCTGCTCATCGGCCTCACGCTCGCCGTGCTCGCCGCGGCGGTCCTGCTGTCCGCGGCCGGTGTCGCGATCGCCGTGTGCCTGCTCATCGTCATGCTCGCCCCCTTCGTCACCGTGATCGGCTACGAGACGATCGGCCACCGGCACCAACAGCAGATGCTGGACGGCATCGCCACGCGGGATCACTGACACGACGGTGCCGACGTCCGGGACGGGCCCTTATCCCGCGCCGCCTCGGATCAGCCCCCGCGCCGTCGCCACCGCCACCGCCGCCGTGCGCGAATCGACGCCCAACTTCGCGTAGATGTGCACCAGATGGGACTTCACGGTGGCCTGGCTCAGGAAGAGCCGCTTGCTGATCTGCAGGTTGGAAAGGCCCTCCCGGACCAGTCTGAGCACCTCCAACTCCCGCCCCGTCAGCGCCTCCCCGGGCGCCCGCATGCGGTCCATCAGCCGGTGCGCGATGGCCGGGGCGAGCGCGGACCTGCCCGCGGCGGCGGTCCGCACCGCCGCCGCCAGCTCCTCCGGAGGCGCGTCCTTCAGGAGGTAGCCCGCCGCCCCCGCCTCGACCGCCGCGAGGATGTCCGCGTCGGTGTCGTACGTCGTCAGGACGAGCACACGCGGCGCCCCCTCCGCCGCGGTGATCGCCGCCGTGGCCTGCGCGCCGTGCATCCCCGCACCGAACTGCAGATCCATCAGTACGACGTCGAAACCGCCCTCCGCGGCGAGCGAGACCGCCGCCTCGGCCGTCGCCGCCTCCGCCACGACGGCGAAGTCGGGCTCGGTGTCGAGCACGGCCCGCAGCCCGGCGCGCACCACGGGGTGGTCGTCGGCGAGGAGCAGCCGGATGGGGGCGGGCGCGGCGGCGCTCACAGCGCGGCGCCCGTCGGAAGCGGCAGCGTGACCGCGACGGCAGTGCCCTGTCCCGGCGCCGACTCCACGCTCAGCGTCCCGCCAAGGGACCGGGCCCGCGCCCGCATCGCGGGCAGCCCGAACCCGCCGTCCCCGTCCCCGTCCCCGCCGCGGGGCGCCGACGCGGGGTCGAAGCCGCGCCCGTCGTCGACGACGTCCAAGGACACGGACGTGTCCATGAAGCTGAGCGTGATCTCCGCGCGCCCCGCGCCCGCGTGCTGGAACGTGTTGGCCAGGGCGGACTGGGCTGTGCGGAGCAAGGCGACCTCGTACGGGGTGGGGAGTTCGGCGGGGGTGCCGCTCACCGTGAACTGGACGTCGACGTGCGAGCCGTCCGAGCCGGGCGGTGCGGACGCGGAGAGCCGCTCGAGCGCTCCGGCCAGCGAGCCGCGCTCCAGGTCGGGCGGGCTCAGGGCACGGACGAACCGCCGCGCCTCCGCGAGGTTGTCCTGCGCTGCGGCGCGGGCCTGCTCGATGTGCGGGGCGGCGGGCGACCCGGCGGGCAGTGCGCGTTGCGCGGCGCGCAGCAGGAGCTGGATGGAGGAGAGGCCCTGGGCGAGCGTGTCGTGGATCTCGCGGGCGAGGCGCTCGCGCTCGGCGAGTGTCCCGGCGGTCCGCTCGGCGGCGGCGAGCTCGGCCCGCGTGGCCATCAGCTCGTCGATCAGCTCGCGGCGCCGTTCGCTCTCCCGGTACAGCGCCTCGTACCCAAGGACGGTGGCGACCGCCACGGCCGCGCCGAGCAGCGGTCCGATGAAGCTGCCGGGCGAGACGGGAGAGCCGTGCAGCAGGAAACTGGCGATGGCGGCAGCTGCGGTGAGGGCCACGGCGGGCAGGGCCCAGCGCACCGGCAGCAGATGCAGTTGCAGGAAGTACAGGGGGAAGGCGGCCCACAGCCCGTCCGGCGACAGCACGAGCAGGACGATCCAGCAGGCTCCGAGCACCGCGAGCCACACGGCCGCCGCGCGCCGCGAGCGGGCCACGGCCGGGCTGAGCGTGCCGCCCGCGTAGACGCCTCCCATGGCGACCACGGCCGCCACGACAGAACCACCGCGCGACCCGCCGTCGGCGACGGCCCGCACCGCGGCGAGCACGAGCAGCCCGGCGAGCAGCGCGTGCAGACAGAGCCGCAGGGCGAGGGCGACGGGGGTGGTCCGGGGCGGGGGCTCGATGGGGGTCTTGCCGGTGGGGGTCTCGCCGGAGCGGTTCATCGGAGCTGCGAAGGTCTTCATCGGATCTTCCAGCGTATGCGCAGCGACCCCGCGTCCCGTCAACCGAAAGGTTGATCACGCGCTCCCCCCTTCGATTCGGGTGAAGCGTGCTGTGGCGCGATGCCGTGCAGCCCTGCGCCGACGCAGGGTGGGGGCATGTTCGTCGCATGGAGAGACCTTCGGTTCGCCAAAGGGCGGTTCGCCCTGATGGGAGCCGTCGTCGTGCTCATCACTCTGCTCGTGGGGCTGCTTTCCGGTCTCACCGCCGGGCTCGCCAAGGAGAACACCTCCGCCATCACCGGCCTCCCGGCCGACCGCCTCGCCTTCGCCGCGCCACCCGGCGGCCAGTCCGTCTCCTTCACCAACTCCCAGGTGGACCGACGCGCCTGGGAGACCTGGGCGGCCCGCCCCGGCGTACGGTCCGCCGAACCCATCGGCATCAGCACCCTCAACGCCACCTCCGGTGACCGCTCGGCCGCCGTGTCCGCCTTCGGGGTCGAGCCGGACGCCGGGATCGCGCCGTCCGGCGTCGCGCCGGGCGAGGTCGTGCTCTCCGAGAAGGCAGCGGCGGACCTGGGCGCCGGCCCCGGGGACACGGTGCGGCTGGGCGGGAGCCGGGTCGAGGAGAGTGTGGCGCGGGTCGCGTCGGACGCCTCGTACAGCCACACGCCCGTCGTCTGGACGGCGCTCGACGACTGGCAGGCGCTCGGTCACCGGGGTACGTCGACGGCCGAGCAGGCCACGGTCATCGCGCTGCGGACCGATGCCGGGGCCGACATCGGCGCGGGCGACAAGGCGGCGGGCACGGAGTCCAGGACCCTGGACGGCGCGCTCACCGCCCTCGGCTCCTACCAGGCGGAGAACGGCTCGCTGCAGCTCATGCGCGGTTTCCTCTTCGTCATCTCCGCCCTGGTCATAGGGGCGTTCTTCACCGTGTGGACGATCCAGCGAGCCGGCGACATCGCGGTCCTGAAGGCGCTCGGCGCGTCCACGCCCTATCTCCTGCGGGACGCGCTGGGGCAGGCGGTGCTGATGCTCGCCGCGGGGACGGCCCTGGGGACAGGGATCGCCGCCGCGGCCGGTTCCGTCATCAGCGGCGGCGACGTCCCCTTCGTACTCGAACCGCGGACCATCCTGTGGCCCGCCGCCGTGCTGATCGCTCTCGGGGCGCTCGGCGCGGGCCTGTCCGTCCGGCGGATCACTTCCGTCGACCCGCTGACCGCGCTGGGAAGTGCCCGATGAGTCTGTCCCTCGAAGACATCACCCTGACGTACGCCGACGGGGAGGGGCGGCTCACGGCGCTCGACGGAGTCGGACTCGACGTCCCCGCGGGGACACTCACCGCGGTCGTCGGCCCCTCCGGCTCCGGGAAGTCCAGCCTGCTCGCGGTGGCGGCCACGCTGGTGACTCCCGACCGGGGGCGGGTGGTGGTCGGCGGTACGGAGACGGGGTCGCTGTCGGCCGCCGAGCGGGCGGAGCTTCGGCGCGGGCGGATGGGGATCGTCTTCCAGCAGCCGAATCTGCTGGCGTCCCTGACGGCGCTGGAGCAGGTGGAGCTGATGGCGCGCCTGGACGGAGCCAGGCAAGGACGCAGGCGGCGCAAGGCCGAAGTGCGGGAGCGGGCGCGGGAGTTGCTGCACACCGTAGGCATCGCTGAACTCGCACACCGGCGCCCGCACCAGCTCTCCGGCGGCCAGCGCCAACGGGTCGGCATCGCACGGGCGCTGATGAACGCACCCGCGGTGCTGCTGGTGGATGAGCCGACCAGTGCGCTGGATCATGAGCGCGGGGCGCGGGTGATGGAGCTGCTCGGGAGGCTCACGAAGGAGTGGGGCACGGCGACGGTCCTGGTCACACATGACCGGGCGCGGCTGGCTGTCGCCGACCGGGTGGTGGAGTTGGTGGACGGGAGGGTGGGGGACGCGAGCCACTGGGCGGCCTGACGCCCGGCGGCGTACCCCCGCTGCGCGAGCTCGCGCCACTCCGGGTCGCCGACCGAGTCGACGAATACCTCCAGCAGTACCGCGGCGAGCAGGGCCCTCAGTAGCGCGAGCCGCCCGGCTCGCCGAAGAGCTCCACCGCGCTGCGGACCGCCGCCAACCCCATGGCCAGGGCGCTGACCGACCCGATCGCGCCCGCGACGAGCAGCAGCGACCGCCGCAGCCGGGGCACCTCAGGGGCGCCGCTCAGTGCCATCGCGGCCAGCGCCGCCAGTTCGTCCTCGGCGATGCCCCGGTCGGGGAACTCCGCCGGGTGCGCGGCCAGCTCACGGCGCAGTCGCGACACCGCGGTGCGCAACTCCGCGACGCGCGGATCCTCATCGCTGCCGGTCACTTGTCTCTGCCCCATGCTCCGCAACACAGCTCTCCCCCTCGCACGACGTCGTGCGGATGTTCTCGTGCAGTTCGTGCAGTTCGTGCAGTTTCTGCGGTTCTTGCGGTTCCAGTCGGCCCCGCGCGGCGTTGGTCAGACACCAGGGGGACGCGGGTCAGTAAACGCCACAGGAACCGGGACGCGCCACTTTCTGGCCGGAAGACACCGCCTCAGTTGTTGAAAGTCCGACGGACTCGCCGGTGCGGTATGCAGGAAGCATGACGAAACCGATGATCGCCGGACTTCTCCTCGCCGCGGGCGGCGGCCGACGCCTCGGCGGCCGGCCGAAGGCGCTCCTCGACCACCACGGGCGGCCCCTGGTGGAACACGCGGTCCGCGTCCTGCGCGAGGGCGGCTGCACGCGCGTGCACGTGGTCCTGGGGGCGGACGCCGATGCCGTACGCGAGAAGGCCTCGCTCCCCGGCTGCGTACTGATCGACAACCCGGACTGGGAGGAGGGGATGGGTTCGTCGCTGCGGGCCGGGATCGCCTCCCTCCATACCACCGAGGCGGACGCCACCCTCGTCTCGCTCGTCGATCAGCCGGGGATCGGGCCCGCCGCCATGGCCCGCGTGTACGCCGCCTACCGCTCGCCCGACACCCTCGCGGCAGCCGCGTACGAAGGAGAGCGCGGCCACCCCGTCCTCTTCGGCGCGGACCACTGGGCGGGCATCGCGGCGAGCGCGGTCGGTGACCGCGGGGCGCGCGCCTATCTGAAGGAACACGCCGAGGAGATCACGCTCGTCGAGTGCGGGGACGTGGCCCGTGCATACGACATCGATACGCCCGCCGACCTGGTCCACCTTGAGTGACGGGCGTGGCACTCAGCGACACGTTCTGTCGATGAAGAGAATCTCGACATCAACAGACGATTGAACTTCCACTATGAGGAAACTAGTATCCACTGTTCAGAAGCACCCGTTCCCTCAAGTGGGGCCCACGGCCGTATCTCGGCTCCTGTGGCACTGAGTGTCACTGCGACTGCCCGGCGGCCACCACGGCACCACCTGTGAAGCTCGCTGAAGGAAGTGACAGCTCATGTCCGCACCAGCGCAGTCCCCGCTGGCCATCGTCGACGCGGAGCCTCTGCCGCGGCAGGAGGAGGTCCTCACCGACGCGGCCCTCGCCTTTGTGGCCGAGCTGCACCGGCTCTTCACGCCCCGCCGTGACGAGCTCCTCAGCCGCCGCGCCGAGCGCCGCGCCGAGATCGCCCGCACCTCCACGCTCGACTTCCTTCCCGAGACCGCGGCCATCCGCGCGGACGACTCCTGGAAGGTGGCACCGGCCCCGGCGGCCCTGAACGACCGCCGCGTCGAGATCACCGGCCCGACCGACCGGAAGATGACCATCAACGCCCTGAACTCGGGCGCCAAGGTCTGGCTCGCGGACTTCGAGGACGCCTCCGCGCCCACCTGGGAGAACGTGATCCTGGGCCAGCTCAACCTCACCGACGCCTACGAGCGCCGCGTCGACTTCACGGACGACCGCACCGGCAAGTCGTACGCCCTCAAGGACGCGGGCGAGCTCGCCACCGTCGTGATGCGCCCGCGCGGCTGGCACCTGGACGAGCGCCACCTGCAGTTCGAGGGCACGCCGATCCCGGGCGCGCTCGTCGACTTCGGCCTGTACTTCTTCCACAACGCCAAGCGCCTGATCGAGCTCGGCAAGGGCCCGTACTTCTACCTCCCGAAGACGGAGTCGTACCTGGAGGCCCGCCTCTGGAACGACATCTTCGTCTTCGCCCAGGACTACGTCGGCGTCCCGCAGGGCACCGTCCGCGCCACGGTCCTCATCGAGACGATCACGGCCGCGTACGAGATGGAGGAGATCCTCTACGAGCTGCGCGACCACGCGTCGGGCCTGAACGCGGGACGCTGGGACTACCTCTTCTCCATCGTCAAGAACTTCCGTGACGGCGGCTCGAAGTTCGTCCTGCCGGACCGCAACCTGGTGACGATGACCGCCCCCTTCATGCGGGCGTACACCGAACTCCTCGTCCGCACCTGCCACAAGCGCGGCGCGCACGCGATCGGCGGCATGGCCGCGTTCATCCCGTCCCGCAAGGACGCGGAGGTCAACAAGGTCGCCTTCGAGAAGGTCAAGAACGACAAGGACCGTGAGGCCGGCGACGGCTTCGACGGCTCGTGGGTGGCGCACCCGGACCTGGTCCCGATCGCCATGAAGTCCTTCGACGCGGTGCTCGGCGAGAAGCCGAACCAGAAGGACCGCCTGCGCGAGGACGTCAAGGTCTCGCCCGGCGACCTGATCGCCATCGACTCCCTCGACGCGAAGCCCACGTACGACGGCCTGGTCAACGCCGTCCAGGTCGGCATCCGTTACATCGAGGCCTGGCTGCGCGGCCTCGGTGCCGTCGCCATCTTCAACCTCATGGAGGACGCGGCCACCGCCGAGATCTCGCGCTCGCAGATCTGGCAGTGGATCAACGCGGGCGTCGTCTTCGAGAACGGCAAGACCGCCACCGCCGAGCTCGCCCGTGAGGTGGCCGCCGGTGAACTGGCCGCCATCCGCGCCGAGATCGGCGAGGAGGCCTTCGCGGCCGGCAAGTGGCAGCAGGCCCACGACCTCCTCCTCCAGGTCTCCCTGGACGCGGACTACGCGGACTTCCTGACGCTCCCGGCATACGAGCAGCTGCGCTGATTCCCGTACGCGGTTCACGACCAGGCCCCCGGCACCGCACAGCGCCGGGGGCTCAGTCGTGGCCCCGTCAGGGGCCCCTCAGGGGCGCGGGGAACTGCGCGACCAGCCACGACGGACCCGCGGCTACCCGATGTGCCGCGACCAATCCTGCTCCGCTGCAGGCTTCCCATGCAGGTCCGGGACCCGCTTCAGCCAGGCCGGGCGCCCCCGCTCGGTCCTCGCGGCGCGCAGCGCATCAGCAGCGGCAAGCTCTCCCCGGCCGGGGAAATCCGTAGGCAGCCAGGCTGCGGAGGAACGGACACGCGCCAGCAGAAAGGCGACGTACGCCTCTCGCACCTCCGCTGGGGACGAGAACCCCGGCTCGGATGCCAGCCACGCGTCAGGCACAAGACCGACAATCTCGCGGAGCACGGACTCCGTGACAAGCGGCGCCAGTTCCGCGTCGGCCGCGGCCGTGTCGGGGCCGTACCCCCCGAGAGCGTGATGCCGGAAGTCGTACGCCTTGTCGGGTGCGGAAGCGCCCCACCGGTGGTGGAAGACGAGCGCCGCCCCGTGGTCGATCAGCCACAGCCTCGGCCGCTGGATGCCGAACGTGGGCCAGACCATCAGGTTCGAACTGTGCACCGTGCGGTCCACGTTCGCGGTGAGGGCGTCGAGCCACACCACCTTGCCCGCCTCCAGCGGGTCCACGTCCAGCGCCTCCGGGGTGAAGTCCACGGCCCCCGGCAGGAGGTCCATGCCCAGGTTGAGTCCGGCGCTCGCGTGCAGCAGGTCCCGGACCTCCTGGTGCGGCTCGTCCGCCGCGACCGCCGGGTCGAAGTGGACCAGGACCAACTCGGGGAAGCGCAGGCCGAGACGGCGCGCCAGTTCGCCGACGATGATCTCGGCGACCAGCGCCTTGCGGCCCTGGGCCGACCCGGTGAACTTGACGACGTACGTCCCCAGATCATCGGCCTCGACGACGCCGGGCACGGAGCCGCCGGTCCGCAGCGGCTCGACGTAACGGGTGGCGGTGACCCTTCTCAGCATTCTTCGAGGCCCCGCGTTTCTTCGTCCGGCATGAAGCGAGCATAGTCAGCGGGCGCGCCGGCCGGGGAGCCCCGTCAGCCCCGCTGCGCCTTCACGTGGTCGAGCACCACGCGGAACTTCTCCGTGGGCGAGAAGTCGATGTATTCACAGTCCTCCAGCGCCTCGGGTGCGTGACCCGGCGCCCAGTAGTACGCCTGCCCGGCCTCGTAGATCTCGTCTCCGTGTGCCGTGCTCATCTTCAGCCTGCCCTTGAGCAGATAGCCCCAGTGGGGGCACTGGCACCGGTCGTCCGGCAGGCCTTTCAGGGCGGGTGCCATGTCTATGCCCTTGGCGAACCGTATGAACGCCACCGACAGGTCGCCGCCGATCTCGCTCAGGCGCATCTCCACGCCGTCGCCCTCGATCTCGACCGGCGCGTCTTCCCGCTTCTTCGCCGTCATGACTCCTCCAGCCCGGGACCGCCAGGGTCCAGGGAAGAAACCCCCGCACTCCCAGCTTGAACCCCCCGGATGGGGCCTGCAACGGCACCCGTGCGACGGCGTCCTCAGGACTCCCGCAGCGCCTTCGCGAGGACTCCCTCGCCCGAGAGCCCGATGCGTCCGGCCCGCACCCCGTCCCCCACGGTCAGCACGCCCCGGCTCACCTCCACGCACGTCTCGGCATCGAGGACCAGACGGGCGTCCGGCTCCGCGAGCGCCGGGCCGTCGCCGCAGGGCTCTCCCCCGCCCCCGACCCGTACATGGAACTCGCCCTCGTCCAGGCTGACTTGCACCACGCCTTCGGCGGCAAGCCCCGAAAGGGACCGCAGCAGCGGAAGCGCGAACCAGTGCGCGCGGACCGCGTCCGTGGGCCTGCGCTCCTTCAGGGCGGGCGCGCCCCAGGTGGCGAGCGCCTGGAGCACCGGCAGCAACTCGCGGCCCCGCGCGGTCAGTTCATAGACGTACGCCGCCGAGGGCGCGGGAAGGCGGCGGCGCGTCGTCAGGCCCTCGCGCTCCATGTCCTTGAGCCGGGACGCCAGGACGTCCGTGCTGACGCCGGGCAGATCGGCGTGCAGGTCGGTGTAGCGGCGCGGTCCGGCCAGGAGCTCGCGGACGATCAGCAGGGTCCAGCGGTCGCCCACGGCGTCGAGGGCGCGGGCGGCTGCGCAGTACTGGTCATAGCTTCGGCGGGACCTGGCGGCAGGTGACATGTGACCCATGCGGCACAGTCTATGGAAGTTGTTGGACTTTCCAAGCTCCCGCTTGGTAAAACCAAGTAACTCACGTCACGGGAGGCACAGCGCATGGAGTTCCGGCAGTCCAGCAAGCTCAGCGAGGTCTGTTACGAGATCCGGGGCCCGGTCATCGAGCACGCCAACGCCCTGGAGGAGGCGGGCCACAGCGTCCTGCGCCTGAACACCGGCAACCCCGCGCTCTTCGGCTTCGAGGCGCCCGAGGAGATCGTCCAGGACATGATCCGGATGCTCCCCCAGGCGCACGGCTACACGGACTCACGCGGCATCCTCTCGGCCCGGCGCGCCGTCGCCCAGCGCTACCAGGCGCTCGGCCTCGACGAGGTCTCCGTGGACGACGTCTTCCTCGGCAACGGCGTCTCCGAGCTGGTCACCATGGCCGTCCAGGCCCTCCTGGAGGACGGCGACGAAGTCCTCATCCCCGCCCCGGACTTCCCGCTGTGGACCGCCGTGACGACCCTCTCCGGGGGTAAGGCCGTCCACTACACGTGCGACGAGTCCGCGGACTGGTATCCGGACCTGGACGACATGGCGTCGAAGATCACGGACCGTACGAAGGCCGTCGTGATCATCAACCCGAACAACCCGACGGGCGCGGTGTATCCGAAGGAGATCCTTGAGGGCATCCTCGACCTCGCGCGCCGCCACGGTCTGATGGTCTTCGCCGACGAGATCTACGACCAGATCCTGTACGACGACGCCGTGCACCACAGCGTCGCCTCCCTCGCCCCCGACCTCGTCGTCCTGACCTTCTGCGGGCTCTCCAAGACGTACCGCGTGGCGGGCTTCCGCTCGGGCTGGCTGGTCGTCACGGGCCCGCGGCAGCACGCGAAGAGCTACCTGGAGGGGCTGACCATGCTCGCCTCCATGCGGCTGTGCCCCAACGCCCCCGCGCAGTACGCCATCCAGGCCGCGCTCGGCGGCCGGCAGTCCATCCGGGAGCTCACCGCTCCCGGCGGCAGGCTGTACGAGCAGCGCGACATGGCGTGGCGGAAGCTGAACGAGATCCCCGGGGTCTCGTGCGTGAAGCCCAAGGGCGCGCTCTACGCCTTCGCGCGTCTGGACCCCAAGGTCCACGCCATCCACGACGACGAGAAGTTCGTCCTGGACCTGCTCCTCCAGGAGAAGATCCAGGTCGTCCAGGGCACGGGCTTCAACTGGCCGCGTCCCGACCACTTCCGCATCCTGACGCTCCCTTACGCTGACGACCTCGACGCGGCAATCAGCCGCATCGGCCGCTTCCTCAGCGGATACCGCCAGTAGTGCCGCATGACGACGGGGGTCGCGTGTCTTACTGCTCCACCTGCCAGGTCCCTTCCCTCACCCAGTTCGCCTCGCCCGACCTCGTCGAGCGGATCGTGTACGGGGATCTCGACCGGGCGGCCGACCCGGCCTGGGCGGAGTCGGGCGCCACGACACTCGACGACTACGCGCGCTGGTGCGGCCATCTGTGCGGCCTGACCTGCCTGCGGATGGCGCTCGGCCCGTCCGCGCCCTCGCTCTTCGAGCTGCGGGACGGGGCGCTGAAGTACGGCGCGTACACCGAGGACGGCGACGGCACGATCCGCGGGCTGATCTACGCCCCGTTCGCGGAGTACGTACGTGACGTGCACGAGCTCGACGCCGAGGTGCACCGGCATCTCACGGTGGAGGAGGTCCTCGGCCTGCTCGACGCGGGCCGTTCCGTCATGGTCTCCGTCCACTACGAGATCCGCCGCCCGCACCGGCGATCGCCCGGCAGGGGCGGCCATTTGGTACTGGTCACGGGGCGCACCCCGGACGGCGGTCTGCATCTGCACAACCCCTCGGGCATCGACGCGCGGTCCCGGACCGCTGACCTGTCACTTTCGGCCTTTGAACCGTTCTTCGCCGGACGCGGGGTGTCCCTGCGCTGACAGAGGGTCATCCTTGCTGCCAGGATGGCGCGATGATGCGTGGAGGCAAGGTCGCGATCGTGGGCGGGAGCATCGCAGGATGCGCCGCCGCACTCGCCGCTTACCGCGGCGGCGCCGATGAGATCACGGTGTATGAGCGGGCCGCGGGTCATCTCGCGGACCGCGGTGTCGGGCTCGCGGTGCACAACTCCCGTTACGCGGAGCTGGATTCCGCCGGCTATCTGGACGCGGACATGCCGTGGGTCCAGCTGGAGCGGCGGCGCTGGTACGTACGGGACGGGGCGGCGGCCTCCGGGCCGCTGGGGTACGAGATCGGGGAGATGCCGTTCCCTTTCCGTACGTACAACTGGGGCCCTCTGTGGCGCGAGTTGCGCCGCCGCGTGCCGGAGGCCGTGGCCTTCCGGTCGGGTGTCGCGGTGGAGTCGGTGCGCCTTGGCCGCGAGGGCGCCGAGCTGGACACCGCCGATGGAACCGAGCGCGTGGACCTCGTGATCGGCGCCGACGGATACCGCTCCGTGGTGCGGGCGGCGGCGTTCGACTCCGTGCGTCCCGCGTACGCCGGTTATCTCGCCTGGCGGGGCGCCTTCCCCGCCGACCGGCTTCCGGATCCGGAGCTGTGGGCCGAGGAGGACTGCGTGTACGCCGTCTTCCCCGGCGGCCATCTCATCGTCTACCGCATCCCGGACGGGACCGGCGGTCACCGCGTCAACTGGGTCCTCTACACGGCGCCGCCGCCCGGCCTCGACCTGGGGCTCGGCCTCGATCTGCGGCTCACCGCCCCGACCAGCCTGCCACCGGGCGGCCTCACGGAGGCCCTCGCCTCTCATCTCACGCACGTGTGCGATGAGTTGCTGCCGCCATACTGGGGCGACCTCGTCCGTACGACCACTCCCGATGAGCTCTTCCTCCAGCCGATGTACGACTTCACTGCTCCCCGCTACACCCTCGACCGCGTGCTCCTCATGGGCGACGCGGCCACCGTCGCCCGGCCCCACACCGGGGCCGGGGCGGTCAAGGCGCTGCAGGACGCGACGGTCCTGGAGTCCGCCTTCGCCACGGCCACGACCTGGCCGGACGCGCTGGACACGTACGACACCGACCGCACCGTGACCGGGGGCGCGATGGTCGATCTGGGGCGGCGCCTCGGGCACGCGCTCGTCGAGGAGACACCGCCGTGGCGGTCGATGGACCAGACGGCACTGGAGACGTGGTGGAAGGAGGCCGACGGGGGCGGGGCGTTCGGGGGGCGTGCGCTGAGGCGGTGAGCCCCGGGGGGGGCTCGGGTGGGGGCCGGGGCAGGCGGTGAAGGCTGATACCCACCTGCCGGTTTGGGTATGCACGCCAAGATCAATAAGATCCGGCGATGATCACAAGAAATCGGCTGGCGGCCGGGGCCATCGCCCTGCTCGCCGCCTTGACCGCCGGGCTCGGCACGGCGGCCCCCGCCACCGCCGACGAAGAAGCCCCGGCACGGCCCTCCCCCAAGGTCGAGCTGGTACTGGACGTCTCCGGGTCCATGCGGGCCCGCGACATCGACGGCAAGTCCCGGATGGCGGCGGCGAAGCAGGCGTTCAACGAGGTTCTCGACGCCACGCCGGACGAAGTCCAGCTCGGCATACGGACGTTGGGCGCCAACTACCACGGCGACGACCGCAAGACGGGCTGCAAGGACACCGAGCTCCTCTACCCGGTCGCGGAGCTCGACCGCGCCGGGCGCACCGACGCGAAGACCGCGGTGGCCACACTGGCGCCGACCGGCTGGACGCCGATCGGCCCCACGCTCCTGAAGGCCGCCGACGACCTCAAGGACGACGAGGCCGAGCGCAGCCGCCGCATCGTCCTCATCTCCGACGGCGAGGACACCTGCCAGCCGCTCGACCCCTGCGAGGTGGCCCGCAAGATCGCCGCCGAGGGAATCCACCTCACGGTCGACACACTCGGCCTTGTGCCGGACGCCAAGACCCGCGACCAGCTGAGCTGCATCGCCGAGGCCACCGGCGGTACGTACACGTCGGTGCGGCACACCGATGAACTCTCCGGCCGCGTCAAGCAGTTGGTGGACCGCGCGGCGGACCCCGTCGCCACTCCGGTCGCCGCGAAGGGCGCGGCGCAGTGCTCCGAGGCGCCGCAGCTGAACGCGGGCGTCTACACCGACCGCGAGAAGTTCGGCGAGCACCGCTGGTACCGCGTCGACGTCAAGCCCGGTCAGGAGCTGCGCGCTTCGGTGAGCGTCGCCGCCGACCGCGCGGTCGACCAGGACTACGGCGTACTGCTGCGCGCCTCGACCGCGCACGGACGCGAGATCGTGCGGGGTGCGGAGGCGGGTGACGGGCGTACGGACGTGATCTCGACCGGGCTGCGCTACCCGAAGGCGGAGTCGGACGACGACGAGGGCGACGGGGGTGACGAGGGCGAGCCTGCCGCCGAGACCGTGTGTCTGCGGGTCAGCAACTCCTTCTCGGCGCCTTCCTCCGTGAAGACGACTCCGGGTCTGCCCGTCGAGCTGTCCGTCGACCTGGTGGACGCGCCCGACGAGGCCTCTGACGTGGCGTCGTTCGGCCTGGGCAACGGCTGGTGGCTGCTCGGCACACTGATCCTCGCCGGCTTCATCGCCGGTCTGGTCTGGGGCTGGGTCTCCCGCTGGCGCTTCGCGGTCTGGAGGACCAACTGATGCGTACGACACGTGTGTTCAGCAGGGCCGGAGTGCTTGCCGGTGCGGCGCTGCTCGCCCTCGCCGGGACGGCCGGGGCGGCGTACGCCGACGGCTCGGACAGTTCCGACGGTGACGACGAGGCCGCCGCGCCGACCGAGGCGGGTACGTCCTTCCGCACGGCGACCACGATCCGGCCGGACCAGGAGGCCACGGCCGAGGCGTCCACCGGCGACTACCTGTACTGGTCGTTCCCCGCGGACACCGGGCAGCGCCCCACCGTGCACGCCACGGTGAAGCTGCCCGATGCCGCCGCCCGGCACGGCGATTCCACCTGGCAGGTCGATGTGTACGACGGGCTGCGGCGCCGCCAGGCGTGCCGGTTCGGCGCGCAGACGAAGACGGCCGTGCAGGACGCCGCCACGGTCGAGCTGTCCTGCACGCTGCGCACCGTGCGCGCCTTTTCCGAGCCGTGGGCCAACGACCCGCTGCCCGGCACGTACTACGTACGCCTGACGGTCACCGGCCTCAAGGCGGACGATCTGGGCCTGCCGATGCGGGCCGCGACGAAGGTCACGTCGACCGACGCGGGCGGCGCGCAGGCGGTGGACGGCGCGCTAGCGGAGCCGCTGGTGCCGGGTATCGGCACGAAGATGGCGGCGGCGTCCAGTGAGCCCGAGGACGGCTGGGCGTCCGGCTGGTGGTCGTCGCGCTGGCTGTGGACCGCGGGCGGCGGTGTGCTCGGGGCGCTCGCGGGCATCGGGGGCTACTGCCTGACGCGCGGCTCCGGTCGGCCGTCACGGGTGCCTGCGGGGGGCTGACCCTCAGACGCCCAAGGCCCCGGTGGTGGCCGGACCATAATCTTTGATCCGGCCGCCACCGGGGCCCTTGACTCACTTCCGCCAGAACAGGTGGTGCGTCACTCCACTGGGGCTGGGCACGACATCGAGGTGGAAGCGGTCGCGCAGCTCGTCCGGCGACTCCCAGAGGCGTGCGCCGGACCCGAGCTTCACCCCCAAGACCGCCACATGCAGGGTGTCGACGAGGTCGGCGTCGAGGAACTCCCGGATGGTGGTGGCCCCGCCGCCGAGCCGGACGTCCTTGCCCTGTGCCGCTTCCTTCGCCTGTTCGAGGACGGTGGCCGGGTCGCCGTCGACGAAGTGGAAGGTGGTGTCGGAGAGGGTGTACGAAGGACGCTTGTGGTGGGTCATGACGAACACCGGGGTGTGGAACGGCGGCTCGTCGCCCCACCAGCCGCGCCAGTCGTGGTTCTCCCACGGCCCGCGCTGGGGCCCGAACTTGTTGCGGCCCATGATCTCCGCGCCGATGTTGTGGGCGTAGTCGCGCATGAAGTAGTCGTCGATGCCCCGGCTGCCGCCGGGCTCGGTGCGCATGAGCCAGCTCGCCGTCGCGCCGCACCAGGCGAACATCTCCCCGGGGTCTGCATGACCGAACGGCCGTTCAAGGGTCTGGGGCTCGCCTGCACCGTACCCGTCCTGCGAGACGGTGAAGTTCTGGACTCTCAGCAGCTGATCCATGCGGCTCTCCTCATATCTCGATATCTCGTCGATACGTCTCGTCGATCACAGTTGGACCGGGCGGGTCGGGCAAACTAATCGCCGCGGGCATAGCGTGGGCACTGTCTGAAAACCTTCTACAGCGTTCAGGAGTCCTTGCGCCATGGGTGACCTGCTCCTCGTCCGGCACGGTGAGACCCAGTGGGCTCTCACGGGTCAGCACACCAGCTGGACGGACATTCCCCTCACCGAGAACGGCCGGGACCAGGCGCTCGGTCTCGCGCCGCTGCTCAAGAGGTTCCGGGTCGGGGCTGCCTTCACGAGTCCCCGGGAGCGGTCCCGGGACACGGCCAGGCTCGCGGGGTTCGCGGACGCCCGGGTCGACGCCGATCTGAGCGAGTGGGACTACGGAGCGTACGAAGGCGTCACGACGGTGGAGATCCACCGCACCCGCCCCGACTGGTTCCTGTTCACGGACGGCGTGGCCGCCGGCCCCGCGGAGCACCCCGGTGAGAGCCCGGAGCAGGTCGGAGAGCGTGCCGACCGGATGCTCGCCAAGGTCGACGCGGCCCTCGCCAACTACGAGGGCAGCGTGCTGCTCTTCGCGCACTCCCACTTCCTGCGGGTGCTCACGGCACGGCGCCTCGGACTGCCGGTGACGGGCGGGGCCTTGTTCCAGCTGGCGACGGGGACGGTCAGCCGGCTCAGCACCGAGCACGGGCGTCCGGTCCTCGCGAGCTGGAACGTCCGTCCGTGAATCCCCGAAAAGGTGGGGGCCAACGCCTCCCATGGTGGCTGAGTAGCGAGTGAGCCAGGCACACTCTGTCTCATATAGCAGTCTCACCATCAAAAAGGATCGCGAATGATCACGCTCAAGAAGGAAGACGGACCGGCGGATCTGGGCGGAGTCACCCGTCTGTCCATAGGTGTCTCCTGGGACCCCACCGTCGGCAGCAGCGGCGGTGTCCTCGGCAAGCTCCGCCAGAAGGCCGGCACCGACCTCGACCTGATCGCCATCGCGATGGCGGGGGCGGACCCGGTGCGCCTCGCCGGTCTCGACTCGCTCGACCCGCTGGGCAACGGCTCGCTTGTGCACAGCGGGGACAACCAGACCGGCAAGGGCGAAGGCGACGACGAGACGGTGACCGTCGAGTTCGAGCGCGTACCGGACAACATCACGTCCATCGTGTTCGTGGCCGCCGCGTACAAGAAGCGCAGCGCCTTCCAGAACGCGCGGAACATCAGCTTCAAGGTGTACGACGCGACGGGCGGCAGCACCTCGCAGGTCGCCGACATCTGGCCGAGCCTGCTGACCAACGACAACGGCTGCGCCGTGGCCAAGGCGGTCCGGGAAGGTTCCGCCTGGAAGCTCCAGGTCATCAACGAGACCGGGAAGATCAAGCAGGGCGACGAGCAGGCGCTGATGCGGTTCGCCATGAGCAAGTAGCGGATCCTCGGGGGAAGTACGAGGGGAAGCTCGGGGAAGTACGGGCCGGCCGGGAGCTCCCGGCCGGCCCGGCCTGCGCCACGCCCCGGACCCCGGTTCGACACGTGGACCCAAGATCATCAAGACTTGGCGTCATGCGATACGGCGTGAATCTCCTCAACTTCGGCTCCGGCACCACCCCCGACTCCCTCGTCCGGCAGGCGACCGACGCGCGTGACCTCGGGTTCGGGTCGGTGATGATCTCCGACCACATAGCCGTCACCCCTGACGTGCACACGGTCTATCCGGCCCCGTTCTACGACCAGTTCCTCCTCGCCGCACACCTCGCGGCACGCGTCCCAGGCCTTCGCCTCGGCACCACCATCACCGTCATCCCGTACCGCCACCCCCTCCAGACCGCCCGACTCGCCGCCAACATCGACCAGCTCAACGACGCCGGTTTCATCCTCGGCGCCGGTGTCGGCTGGTCCCGTGCCGAGTACGAGGCGCTGGGTGTGCCGTTCGACGAGCGTGGTGCCATCACCGACGAGTACCTCGCGGCGATCCGCGCCGCCTGGACCGAGGAGACGACCTCCTTCGAGGGGCGCTACGTCTCCTACGAGGGCATTTACACCGCCCCGGCTCCCGCGGCCACCCTGCCCGTCTGGGTCGGCGGCAACTCCCCCGCCGCCCAGCGCCGCGCGGCCCGCCTCGGTGAGGGCTGGCACCCGTTCATGCCGACGCTCGAAGCCCTGCGGACCGCCCTGCCCCGGATCGCGGCGGAGGCCGAAGCCGCCGGGCGCCCCGCGCCGGACCTCGTGCCGCGCCTTCAGATCCGGCTCGCCCCGCAGCCGGACACCGCGGAGCGCCCCCTCGGCCACGGCAGCCCCGACCAGCTCCGCGCCGACCTGGAGACGCTCGCGGAACTCGGCGCCACGGACGTCCTCCTCGACACCTACCCCGGCACGCCCGGCGAGCGCGGCACCGCCGACGACGACCGGCGTGTGCTCGACCTCATCGCCGAGAGGGTGGTCGACCTCGCCACGGGAACAGTTCGCTGACCCGGCGGGGCGCGGACACCTGAGGTCCGGCGGCCGTTGTCAGTGGCAGGAGGCACTATCGGAACCAGGGAACAGAACCTGGGAGAAGAGGTGGACTCATGGCCAAGCCTCCGACGGCCGCTCAGCTGCGCGTCATCGAGGCCGCGGACCCCGCCACCGGACGGCTGACCGGGAGCGAGGCGCAGCTGTCGGCGCTCGTGCGGCACCGCCTCGCCTTCCGGCACCCCCGGCCACCGCACGCCTATTTCCTGACACCCACAGGCCACCGGATACGGGAGCACGGCGGCGCCGGGAGCCAGCCCGCCGCCGAGGAGACTCCCGCCCCCGCTCCCACCGGCCTCTTCGCCGCCCGCACCGGCGCCGAGGCCACACCACCCCCGGGTTCGGACGGTCCCGCCCGCGCCCGTGAGGTGCGCAGCGCCTGGGAGGGCCTCCTGGAGATGCGCCGCATGACCAACCCGGAGGGGGCGCGGGACCGCCCCTGCGCCTGGGAGCGGACGCATCTGGTGCAGGCCGCGGCCCTCGCCCTGGAAGCCGCGGGGTGCCCGCCGGGGCCTGACGGCTATCGCGTGGGCGAGACCCCGCAGCCCGAGGCCGTCGTCGTACGCGAGGGGGTGCGGGAGAGGCTGGCGGCCTGCGCGGCGGCGCTGGAGGCGGCGGGGTGGCAGGTCAGCGAGCACGCCGAGCGGGCGAACGGCCCGCGCTATCTGCTCGCCTCACCCCCGAGGGGCGGAATGCGCTGACATCCCACGCCAGTTGCTGCCTTGAAGTTGTTCCGATGAATGAACCGTTGAAGGGAATGTCGTGGCGGAGCCGTTTTCCGTGAGCATGAGTGTCCGTGGGTACGAGACGGACTCGCAGGGTCACCTCAATCAGGCCGTGTACTTGCAGTACGCCGAGCACGCCCGCTGGTCGGTCCTGCGCGCGGCGGGCATCGACCAGGCCGATCTCCTGGGCAAGGGCGTGGGCCCGGTCGCCCTGGAGAACACCATCCGTTACTACAGCGAGCTGCGGGCGGGCGACGAGGTCGAGGTGACCTGTGAGTTCGTATGGGGCGAGCGCAAGACGTTCCGCATCGAGCAGAGCATCCGCAAGGCGGACGGCACCGAGGCCGCCACCCTGACCGGCATCGGCGGCCTGCTCGACCTCAAGGCGCGGCAGATGGTGGCGGACCCGCGCGAGTACTTCAGGGCGCTGGCCGACGACCCGGGCGTGATCGGCCTCTGACCGGCACGGCCACTGGCCGACCAGCCGTCGCGGATAGGGGAGTTGGGCCCCCTGTCCCGGCCTCGGGAACTAGATTGGCGGGTGATCGTTCTTTCAAGTACCAAGCACGCCCGATCATCCCACCCAGGAGGCCCCGTGTCGGACAGCAACCCCCAAGCCGACGCCGCCGCGGACATACGCGCGCGTATCGACACCAGCACACCGCACTCCGCGCGCTTCTGGAATTACTTCGTGGGCGGCAAGGACAATTACGAGAAGGACCGCGAACTCGGCGACCACATCAAGGAGATCCACCCCGGCCTGGTCGACGTGGCCCGCCTGAGCCGGCACTTCCTCGGCCGCGCGGTGCGCCATCTGGCGACGGAGCAGGGCATCCGCCAGTTCCTCGACATCGGCACGGGCCTGCCGACCGCCGACAACACGCACGAGGTCGCCCAGCGCGTGGCCCCGGACGCGCGCATCGTGTACGTCGACAACGACCCGCTCGTCCTGGCCCACGCCCGCGCCCTGCTCACCAGCACGCCCGAGGGCGAGACCGCGTACATCGACGCGAATCTCTACGAGCCGGAGGCGATCCTTCAGGCGGCGGGCGCGTCCCTGGACCTCACCCGGCCGGTCGCCCTGATGATCCTCAACACCCTTGGTCACGTTGCCGATTACGAGCAGGCACGCGAGCTGGTGTCCCGGCTCATGGCGGGTCTGCCGTCCGGGAGTTATCTGGTGATCAGCGACAGCACCGCCACCAGCGAGGGCATGATCGCGGCGTCGAACGAGTACAACAAGAGCGGCGCGATCCCCTATCACGTACGAGGTGTCGAGGAGATCGGCGGCTTCTTCGACGGCCTGGAGCTGGTGGAGCCCGGCGTCTCCCAAGTCACCCGGTGGCGCCCGGAGTCCGAGGACACGACGCCGGTCGACGCGTACGGAGCGGTGGCCCGCAAGCCGTAGCCCCGCGCACCCGGCAGCCCGCTCACCGAGCGGCGGGGGTCAAGCGTGGGTTACGCGTCCACCAGCCCCCGCTGCTCGTCATAGTCGGCCCGCGACTGCGCGATCGTCACCCGGTGCCGCTCCGCCCACCCCGTCAGGGTCAGCAGCGTGCCGTGCAGCTCCTGGGCGACCGGCGTCAGTTCATACTCCACCTTCGGCGGCACCGTCGGGTGAACCGTCCGGGCGAGCAGGCCGTCACGCTCCAGGTTCCGCAGCGTCAGTGTCAGCATGCGGCGGCTGATGCCGTCGATGCTGCGCTCCAACTCCGTGAAGCGGATGGGCCCGTGGGCCGCGGCGACCAGGATCGGGACGCTCCATTTTCCCACCACCCTGTCAAGAACTTCCCGGACGGGGCACGCCTGCGCGTTCACCACCTGGGAGGTAACACCGGTGTTCCCTTGGGACATGAAAGTGCCTCCTTATCGCGGCCTCCATGGTCACGCACGATGAAGCCCGTTACAAGTCGTGCACCTATGCAGTTCATGGAGGTTTTCACCGTGTCCGAGGCCAACGCCACTGTCACCTCACCACGCTCCCGATGGGCATCGCTGGCCGTTCTCTCCTCGGGCCTGCTGATGACGGTCATCGACGGCAACATCGTGACCGTCGCGATGCCGGCCATCCAGAGCGATCTCGGCTTCTCGGCACCGGGTCTGGCCTGGGTCGTGAACGCCTACCTCATCGCCTTCGGCGGTCTGCTCCTGCTGGCGGGCCGACTCGGCGATCTCATCGGCCGTAAGCGCATGTTCGTGTGGGGCCTGGCCGTGTTCACCGCGGCGTCCGTGCTGTGCGGAGTGGCATCCGACCAGGGCCTGTTGATCGCGGCGCGCGCCGTGCAGGGGGTCGGCGGGGCGATGACCTCGGCCGTCGTGCTCGGCATGCTGGTGGCGCTCTTCCCCGAGCCGCGCGAACAGGCCAAGGCCATCGCGGTGTTCAGCGCGGTCGGCGCGGCGGGCGGTGCTATCGGCACGTTCCTGGGCGGCGCGCTCACCGAGACCCTCAACTGGCACTGGATCTTCCTGATCAACCTGCCGATCGGGGTCATCGCGCTCGTCGCCGCCCTGCGCGTCCTGGCGAACGACCGCGGCACGGGCCTGGCGGGCGGCGCCGACTACCCGGGCGCCGCGCTCATCACCGGCGCGCTCATGCTCACCGTCTACACGATCGTCAGCTCCGCCGAGCACGGCACTCCCGTCACCCTCGCGCTCGCCGCGCTCTCCCTGTCCCTGTACGCGGCCTTCGCCGTACGCCAGTCCCGCACGGCCCGCCCCCTCCTGCGCCTGCGCCTCTTCCGCTCCCGCGTCCTGACCGGCGCCAACGCGGTGCAGATCCTGATGATCGCCGGGATGTTCGGCTTCCAGTACATCGGCGCCCTCTACTTCCAACGGGTGCTCGGCTACGGCGAGTTGAAGACGGGCTTCGCGTTCCTGCCCGCGCCGATCGCCATCGGCGTCCTGATGCTGGGCCTGTCCGCCAAGGTGATCGGCCGCTTCGGCCCCTACCGCTCCGTCCTCGGCGGCCTGGTCCTCATCACGGCCGGGCTCGCGCTGCTCGGCCGCCTGCCCGCCGACGGTTCGTACGTCATCGACGTACTGCCCGCGATGCTGCTGCTCGGCGCCGGGTTCGCCGCGGCCATGCCCGCCGTGACCGGGCTCGCGATGTCCGGGGCGCGCGAGGAGGACACGGGTCTGGCCTCCGGGCTCTTCAACACCACGCAGGTGGTGGGCGGTTCACTGGGCCTCGCCATCCTGACCACCCTCGCCGCGAGCCGCACGGAAGGTCTGCTCGCGGACGGCGAGCAGACCGTCGCGGCCACGGCGGACGGCTACCGCCTCGCCTTCTGGGTGGCCACGGGCATCGCCGCGGCGGGCCTGGCCCTGGCCGCGACGGTGCTCCGCCCGAAGCGCGAGCCCGCCGCCGGTGCCGCCGCGACCGCCGCGACCACCGCCGCTCGGGAGCACCGCGCGCTTGCCCCGCGGCCGGCCAGGCCACTACGGTCCGGCCAGTCGTGAATCTATGCGCGTCGCACATCGAGCGAAAGGTCCCTGACTATGCGGAAGACCGTTGTGACCGCGAGTGCCGCCCTCGGCATGGGAGTTGCCTTGGTGCTCGGCACCGGGCCGTCGTCCACCGCTCAGCCGCGGACGAGCGGCCAGTGGGAGCAGGTCGGGGACGACATCACGTCCGGGGTCAGCGGGCTGGCAGTCACCTCCCGTTCCGGCCACGGCCTCAGCGCCCTCGTCGTACGCGACAACAAGAAGCCCGGCGAGAACCGCATCGCCCAGGTCACCTACCGCCCCGGCAGGAGCGCCGTGGTCTCGCCGGTCACCTGGCAGGGCGGCGCCGAGCCGATCGACCTCGAAGCGATCGACGCGGTGCCGGGGACGTCCGGTGAGTACGTGGCCGTGGCGAGCCGTGGCCTCGCCTATCACCTCAAGCTGGGCAACTCCGGGGAGTCCGTGCGGGTCCTGGACATAGCCCCGCTGCCCGCCATCGGCACGGGCGACAACTTCGAGAGCTTCGCGCTCACCTCGCGGAACGGGAAGACGGCCGCGGTCTGGGCGGACCGGGGTGCGGGAGCGAACCGCCCGGCGACGCTGTACGCGGCGCCGTTCTCGATCACTTCGTACGGCGAGTCGCAGTTCGGCGCGGTGCGGAAGGCGACGTTCCGTGCGTCGTATCCGGGCGGGGACGTTCGCCATGCCTCGGACATCGACGTGACCAAGTCAGGGCGTCTTCTCGTCAGTTCGGCGTCCGACGCCGGTGACGACGGGCCGTTCAACTCGGCAGTGACCGACGCGGGCGAGCTGACCGTCTCCTCCGCGGGCAAGGTGCGGCTCACGCTCGACAAGTCTCCCGAGCTTCTGAAGAAGTTCAAGGGACGCAAGATCGAGGCCCTGCACTGCGTCCCCGGCTCCACCTCCGGCAGCGCGGCGCTCGGCACCGACGACGAGAACGCGGGCGGCGCCGTCACCACGAGCCGCCTGTGCGACTGACCCCCGCTCCGTCCGTCCGCCGCTTCCGGCGCACCGGAGCCACGCGCCCCGTACGCCGGTGGAGCCAGGCCACCACCCCGCACTGCAGGGCCATGGACGCCGCCATGGCCAGGCAGACGCCGGGTAGCCCGAAGTCCAACAGGGCGTAGGCAAGGGCCAGTTGGACCGTTACCCCGCCCGCCGTGATGCGGGCAAGGAGCGGGCTTCCGCCGCTGCCCTCGAACACTCCGCCCAGCGCGATGAAGCAGGCGAGCAGCATCAAGTACGGGCCCAGGCACCGCAGGTAGAGCGCCCCCGCCCCGGCCACCTCGCCCTCGGCGCCGAAGCCCCGCATGATCCATGGACCGGCGGCGAGCAGCAGCAGCGCGGCCACCAGGCCCAGGGTTCCGGCGACGAGCAGCGCCTGCCTCCCGATGGCCCGCCGCTCGTCGCGTCCCGAGCCCAGCAGGTGGGCGGTGTGGATCGCGGCGGCCTGACGGACGGAGTAGAAGGCCATCGTCGCCAGGTACATGGCCTTGGTCGCGATGCCGTACGCGGCGACCTCCTCGACGCCGATCCTGGCGACGACCGCGACCAGCGCGAGGGTGCCTGTCATGCGGAGCACGAAGTCGGCGGACATCGGCAGCCCCGTCGCCGCCGTCCGGCGAGCGTCGGCGGCCAGAAGTTTCGCCCGGCGTGTGACCTGCCCGGCGCGGGCCGCCCGGGGCCAGTCGCGGGCCACCCGGGGCCTCTCGCGCCCCTGGCGGCACAGCGCCACGAAACCGCAGATCAGCGCCGCCGTCCGGCCGAGAACCGTGGCGATCGCCGCCCCACGCACGCCGAGCCCGAACCCCAGGATGAGCAGCGGATCGAGTACGAGGATCAGGCCGTTGGCCAGCAGGGCCAGCCGCATCGGCGTACGGGTGTCGCCCGCACCCTTGAGGTTTCCGTCGACGACGTTCGTGGCGAAGTACACGGCCATCCCCGGCAGCGCGATCGCGAAGTAGCCGGTCGTGAGGGCGAGCGCCTCGCCGCTCCCTCCCCCTCCTCCGCCGAGCACCAGTCGGGCCAGCGGCTCCCGGCACGCGTATCCGCCGAAGGCCACGACCGGAGTGATCAGCGCCCACAGCGCCCAGCCGCCGCGCACGGCGGACCGTGCCGCCGCCCGGTCGCCCGCTCCCCTGGCCCGCGCGACCAGGACCGTCGTACCGGATCCGGCCATGAGGATGACGCCGAGCAGCACGTTCTCGACGTTCGTGGCGACGGCCACCGCGGCGACCGCGTCACCGCCGAGCCTGGCCACCCAGACCATGTTGATGATCCCGGCCGTGACCCCCGCGAGCAGCTCGAAGTAGACGGGGTAAGCGAGCGAGACCAGCCGCCGCCTGTGGTCCACCGGTGGTGCCGTCGCCATGCCTGTCATGCATCCCCCATCCGCTGTACCTCGTTTCGAGGTACAGCGGAAAGAGATAGCATCAACCGCATAGGGTGGACAAGAGCGCAGAACGGAAGGTGGCCCGCCGCATGCTGGAGCTGTCGATCCTCGGGTTCCTCCGCGAGGAACCCCTGCACGGCTACGAACTCAAGTCCCGCATCCAGGGCCTCAGCGGCCACATCCGCCCGGTGAGCGACGGCGCGCTCTACCCGGCAATCACCCGCCTGGTGAAGGCGGGCCTCATCGAGCAGCGCACCGAGCCGGGCAAGAGCGCCGCGCCGCGCCGCATCCTCTCCCTCACCGAGGCGGGGCGCGAGGACCTGTTCACCCGGCTACGGGAGCCCAAGGACGCCGACATCACCGATGGCCAGCGCTTCTTCACCCTGCTCGCCTTCCTGCGGCACCTCCCCGACACCGCCGAGCAGGCCGCCGTACTCCGCCGCCGCCAGGCCTTCCTCAACACCCCGGCGAGCTTCTTCTACCGCGACGGGAAGCCGGTGACGGCGGAGGAAGCTCCCGATCTCTTCCGCCAAGGCATGCTGCGGATCGCCCGCGCCACCGGCACCGAGGAGAAGAAGTGGCTGACCGAGGCGATCAGCGCCCTGGAGCAGTGACCTCGGCCCACACCGTCTTTCCTACCTCCCGCCCGACCACACCCCACTCCTTGGCCAGGGCCGCCACGATCACGAGGCCCCGCCCCGACTCCCCTTCGGGAGCCGGACGTTCGGGCTCCTGCGGTGGTCTGCGCTCGGCCAGGGTGTCGGAGACCTCGACACGGAGCGTGTGCGCGTGGCACGTCAGGCGCAGCTCGAAGTCACGGCCGGGTACGCGACCGTGGGTCACGGCGTTCGCCGCGAGCTCGGCGACGATGGCCTCGACGGAGTCGGAGAGCTCACTGTCGTACGGGATGCCCCAGCCGTCCAGGTGATACCTGGTCAGCCTGCGTGCGAGGCGGGCGCCCCGGGGCGTCGAACTGAGGCGCTGGGTGAATTCCCGCAGGGGGGTGGCGGGTTGGGCTTCGGTCGGCATGACGCCAACGGTGGCGGGACGGCAACTCGTACACCAGGCGCGCAACTCGTACGGTCCGTAATTGTACGAGCGCGGAGGGTGGACGGTACGAGTAGCTGTCCGTAACCATGGGCGCGTTGGCG
The DNA here is from genome assembly GCF_043200355.1 of Streptomyces sp. NPDC048436. Classification (NCBI taxonomy): domain Bacteria; kingdom Bacillati; phylum Actinomycetota; class Actinomycetes; order Kitasatosporales; family Streptomycetaceae; genus Streptomyces; species Streptomyces sp. NPDC048436. The sequence continues at coordinate 332,034 of NZ_JBICXP010000003.1, read as the reverse complement.
GGGATCAGCAATCAAGCGTCAGAGGTGACCCGTGATGTCGTCAAGTACGTCGGGCAGCAGTGAGCCCGAACCGTCCGAGGGGCTCAAGGCTTTCGGGGCAGTCCTGAAGTGCTTCCGCAAGCGGGCAGGGAGAACACAGGAGGCGCTCGCCCCCGAGATCGGCTACTCCACACACTTCCTCGCCTCGGTCGAACAGGGCAGGAGATATCCGCCGCCAAGGTTCGTCGACCAGTGCGAGGCGGCACTCGACGCCTTCGGCACGCTGCGGGTGACCGCGAACCAACTTTCGCGCCAGCCGGGCATCGCCTCGTGGTTCAGGCTGTGGGCCAAGCTGGAGCAGGAGGCGACCTGCCTCTACACGTACGAATCCCGACTGACGCCAGGCCTGTTGCAGACGGAGGCCTACGCGCGGACGCTGTTCGACGCCAGGGTCCCGCCACTGTCGGACGAGGCCCTGGAGAACCAGGTGGCTGCCCGCATGCAACGCCAGACATTGCTGCGGGAACGGCCGAACACCGCGTACAGCTTCATCATCGACGAGCACATCTTCCTGCGGCGCACCGGCGGGGCAGAGGTCACGCGCGAGCTCATCGATCACGTACTGGAGATCACCGCGCCCCGGAACATCGATTTGCAGATCATGCCGTTGGCGCAGGGCGTACATGCAGGGATGAACGGGCCGATCCAGCTCCTGGAGACGCCGGAAAACAGGTGGTACGGCTACTGCGAGGGGCAGGAGAACGGCCAGTTCGTCACCGACCCGAAAGTGATCAGCACCCTCCAGACCCGATATGCGAGACTGCGATCGCAGGCCCTCCGCCCCGAAGAATCCATGGGCCTGCTGGAGCGACTGCGAGGAGCGCTATGAGCACGACGGAACTGGCCTGGTTCAAGAGCAGTTACAGCGGCGACTCCAGCGGAGACTGCGTGGAAGTCGCCCTCGACTGGCGCAAGTCCAGCTACAGCAGCGGCAGTTCAGGCGACTGCCTGGAAATCGCTCCCTGCCCCACCACCATCCACGTACGCGACTCAAAGAACCCCGCAGGACCCCAACTCGCCCTGGAGCCCCGCGCCTGGGCGGAGTTCGTGTCCTACGCCCAGGCCCAGGGCTGACCGTCAGCGCGCGTACAACTGCGAGGCAGGGATGATCTGCTGTTCCTGGCCGGGGCTCGACCACAGCAGTTTCATGTGGGCCTCGCCCGTGTTCTCGGCGTAGTCGATCCTGACGGCGTGCCGCGTGCCCGCCGTCAGTTTCACCTGCGCCTTGTCGATCTTCGGCTCATGGGGCGACCACGAGTCGATGACCAGCTTGCCGTCGATCCACACCCGCGCCATGTCGTCCGAGACGGTCGTCAACGTGTACGTCTCCGAGCGGCGCGGCTCCAGCTTGCCGCTCCAGCGGACGCTGAACTTGTCGGAGGGGATGCTGGCGGCCGGTGAACCCTCGTACTTCCAGGCGTGGTTGACGGAAGGGTCGGTGCGGGTGATCTTCGGGGTGCCGGTCAGGCCCGCGTTGTCGAAGATCTCCTGCTTCAGGCCCTTGCCCTTGCCGGGGCGGGCCGTGGGGCCCGGGTCGACCTTCAGCTCGATGACCGTGGCGGTGTCGTTGGTCGCGGCGCCGGACGGGGTGACGTCGTAGCCGTCGCCGGACTTGGTGACGGCCACCTGCTGGTCGCTGCCGAGTACCCGTGCCGACGTGACCTTGAAGTCCGTACGCGCCTTCAGGTGCAGGGCGGCGCCGGACGCCGGCCACTGGGTGACCGCCGCGTAGAGCTTGTCGCCCTTGCGGCTGACCGAGCCCCAGGACGGTTCCTCGACGAGGCCGCCGTAGCGGGCACCGAAGACCGCGTTGCCCTGGCCCGACGTACGCAGCCAGTCGCCCATCTGCTTCAGGCGGTCGACGGACGGCTGGGGGACGCGGCCACGGGCGTCGGGGCCGACGTTCAGGAGGTAGTTGCCGCTGCGCGATGTCGTGGAGAGGAGGTTGCGGACCAGGGTGGCGGACGACTTCCAGTGGGTGTCGTAACGGGCGAAGCCCCAGTGGTCGTTGAGGGTCATGCAGGATTCCCAGAGCTGGCCGTCGACGGGGGCGCCGGGGATCTCCTGCTCGGGGGTTCCGTAGTCACCGTCGACGACGCGGCGCTTGCCGACGCGGTTGTTGATGATCAGGTCCGGGTCGAGGTCGCGGAGGTAGGCCTCCAGCTTCTCGCCGTCCTTCGCCGTCCAGGGGTTGTTGGGCTTGTCCGTGTCCCACTCGCCGTCGAACCAGAGGAGTGCCGGGTCGTAGTTGTCGACCAGCTCCTTGAGCTGGGCGCGCATCCGCTTCTCGTACTTGGGGAAGGTGGCCGGGTCGGGGAAGTCCGGGTCGTGCCAGTCCCAGATCGAGTAGTAGAAGCCCAGCTTGATGCCCGCGTCGTCGGACGCCTTCTTCAGTTCGGCGAGGATGTCGCGGTTCTTGTCGAAGGACGAGTGGTCGCGCAGGTTCCAGTCGTTGACCTTCGTGGGCCACATCGCGTACCCCTCGTGGTGCTTCGAGGTGATGACGATGTAGCGCATGCCCGCGTCCTTGGCGGCCTTGACCACGGCTTTGGCGTCGAAGTCGGCCGGGTTGAAGGTCGCGGCCTGCTTCTCGTACTCGGCCTTCGGTATGTCGCACTGGCGCTGGATCCACTCGGCGTCCTTGCAGACGGTGCCGTCGGGCTTCTTGTACTCGCCCTCCAGGTTGGAGTACGCGCCGAAGTGGATGAACATGCCGAAGCGGTCCTGCCGGAACCAGTTGGTGCGGTCGGCGGTGAAGGGGTCGTCGGTGGCGTGGTCGGTTCCGGGGCCGGTGGCTGCGGGGGCCTCGGTCGTGGGGGTTGTCGCGGCCGGTGGCTCCGTGGGCGCCGCGACCGCCGTGGGGACGGCGGTCGCGCCGAGGGCCGACGCTAGGAACAGGGCGATCCCGGCGACTCTTCGCCGGGTGCGACTGAGCTGTGTGCGCATGGGGCGGCTCCCTGAGATTGACGGGTCGCTCGGGAACGTAGGGTCGAATACATCGGATGTCAATGCGTCCAACTGACGGCGATAGGGTCGATGTTGGCTTTTAGGCCTGCCATCGCTCCGATGAATTGGCGTCGGCCACCCGTCTGGACTTCCGAGGGTGACCTCATGGACTTACCGCGGCGCCCGCCCGCCGCTATGCTTCGGAAATCGAATCACTTCGAATCGCTTGGCGTTCAGCCTGACCTCAGGAGGACCGACACCGATGAGCCTCGATGTACGTGACCTGCTCGCACCCGGCGCCCCCGACAAGACCCGGCTCGCGCTCGCACCGGACGCCGTCTTCCACAGCCCTGTCGCCGACTACAGCGGGCGGGACGACGTGGCGCACCTGTTCTCGAAGATCGGGCAGTGTCTGACCGCCATCGAACCGGTGCGGGGGTTCACCGAGGACGACGACGGGCGGCACAGCGTGACGACCTTCCACGGCAGCGTGGGGGGCGAGACCGTCTACGGCGCGTTCGTGCAGGAGGTCGACGACCAGGGGAAGTTGAGGGAGGCCACCTTGCTGCTCCGTCCGCTCAGTACGCTGCGGACGGCCGTGTCCCTCATGCGCGACGCCCTCACGGCCGATCCGCTGCCGAGTTCGCGCTGACCTCCGTCGCCCAGCGCCGGGCCCAGCCGTCCAGGGGAAGCAGGGCTTGGTGGGCCTCGCGGCCGAGGGCGGTCAACGCGTAGGCGCTGTCCGGCAGTTGGTGCACGAGCCGCGCTTCGAGCAGCTCGGTCAGGCGCTGGCGCAGCACACTGGAGGACATCGCGTCGCACTGCTGCCGCAGCGCCCGGAATCCGAGCGGCCCTGCCCGCAGCTCCCACACGATCCGCAGGCTCCAGCGCCGCCCGAACAGGTCGAGCGCGGCCATCAGGGGGCGGCCGGTGGTGGAGGCGGGGGTCGGGCGGCCGGGCAGCGGTGCGGTCATCCGCAGACGGTAGCACCGGGGGGCGAGGTGGTTCGGCTATCGAACCGGTGCGCGGGCGTCGGGCTGCGGCGGACGCGCGACGGCACCTTGACCGCGGTCGGCGGCCCCCTCATCGTGGTGCGCCGTCAGCCCCGCCGCGCACCGCCGAACCCGGGAGGGTATCCCTCGCATGCCCCTGGCCCGCCGCACCTTCCTCACCGCCGTCGCCGGAACGACCGGCGCCGCCGTCGCCTGCTCCGGAGCCTCCGCCGACGGCACCCCGACCCCCGCTCATCGCTCACCGGCCGCCGAGGCCGCCCGGCGTCTGCTCCCCCGCCACTGGAAGCAGCTCACGTTCACCACCCCGCCCGCGCCCGCACCCGCGACCGCGCCCGCCGATGACACCTTCCGGGTGTCCGGCCGGCGAGGGGACATCACCATCACTGCCTCCACACCGGCCGTACAACTAACCGCCCTGCGCCACTACTTGAAGCACGCCGCCCACGCCAACATCACCTGGGCGGGCAGCCGGACCGACCTCCCGGACCGGCTGCCGGGGCTCGCGAAACCCCTGACGGGCCGCGCCAACACCCCGCACCGCTTCGTCCTGAACGACACGAACGACGGTTACACGGGGGCGTACCACGACTGGTCGTACTGGGAGCGCGAACTCGACGTCCTCGCCCTGCACGGCTACAACGAGGTGCTCGTGTACGTCGGCGCGGACGCGCTCTACCACCGGGTGTTCCAGGAGTTCGGCTACTCCGACCAGGAACTGCGCGAGTGGATCCCGGCCCCGGCGCACCAGCCATGGTGGCTGCTCCAGAACATGTCCGCGTTTCCCTACCCCGTCTCGCGCCAACTCCTCGACTGCCGCGCCGCATTGGGGCGCCGCATCGCGGACCGGCTGCGTGAGCTGGGCATGACGCCGGTCTTCCCCGGCTACTTCGGCACGGTGCCGCCCGGCTTCACCGGGAAGAATCCCGGCGCGAGAACCGTGCCGCAGGGCGACTGGGTGGGGTTCACCAGGCCGGACTGGCTCGACCCGCGCACCGATCACTTCGGGCGGGCGGCGTCCGCGTTCTACCGCGCCCAGACGGAGCTGTTCGGGCCGTCGACGATGTTCAAGATGGACCTCCTGCACGAGGGCGGAAAGCCGGGTGACGTGCCCGTCGGCGAGGCGGCGAAGGCGGTCGAGAAGGCGCTCCAGACCGCACACCCCGGGGCGACCTGGGTGATCCTCGGCTGGCAGAGCAACCCCCCGAAGGCCATCGTCGACGCCGTCGACAAGTCCAGGATGCTGGTGGTCGACGGTCTCTCCGACCGCTTCCCGAAGATCACCGACCGGGAGTCCGACTGGAACGCGACCCCGTACACCTTCGGCTCGATCTGGAACTTCGGCGGTCACACGACGCTCGGCGCCAACACGCCCGACTGGGCCGAGCTCTACGAGAAGTGGCGCACCAAGGACGGCAGCATGCTGCGCGGCATCTCCCTCATGCCGGAAGCGGCAGACAACAACCCCGCCGCCTTCGAGCTGTTCTCCGAACTGGCTTGGCGCGCTGGCGACTTGGACCTCACCGCCTGGTTCGGCGAGTGGTCCGAGTCCCGCTACGGCGGGGCCGATCCGCACGCGGCCGCCGCGTGGGACGTCCTGCGCCGCACCGCGTACGGCACGACCCGCGCCGACGAGTGGGCCGAGGGCGCGGACGGCCTCTTCGGCGCGCGGCCGAGCCTCTCGGCGAAGTCGGCGGCAGCGTGGTCGCCGAAGGCGATGCGCTACAGCCCCGCGGACTTCGAGCCCGCTTTCACCGAACTCCTCTCTGTACGCCGCCAGTTGCGCGACTCCTCCGCGTACCGCCGTGACGTACTGGACGTGGCCCGTCAGGCACTCTCCAACCGCAGCCGCGCCCTCCTCCCCCAGATCAAGCAGGCGTACGACGCCAAGAACACCGGGGACTTCGACCGCCTGACCCGCGACTGGCTCGGCCACATGGACCTCCTCGACACGCTGATGTCCACCGACTCCCGTCACCTGCTGGGGCGTTGGGTCGCCGACGCCCGCGCGTGGGGAGCCGACGCGACGGAACGGGAGAGGCTCGCGTACGACCAGCTGTCGCTGCTCACCGTGTGGGGCACGCGTTCCGGGGCGGACGCGGGGCTGCGTGACTACGCCAACCGGGAGTGGGCGGGGCTCGTCGGCGGGCTCTACCGGCTGCGCTGGGAAACGTACTTCAAGGAGCTGCGGTCGGCGCTCGACGAAGACCGGGCGCCGAAGGCCATCGACTGGTTCGCCCTCGAAGACGGTTGGATTCGTGACCCGGGGCCACTGGCCACCCACCCGACCGGAGACACGTACAAAGTCGCTGTTCAGGTGCGCGAACGGCTGATCGGGAAGCGCTGACCGGCGGGCACGCGGCCTCCGGCGCCCCCAACTGACCGCCACTTGACGGGTATACGTCACTCCGAATCTCTGGTAGGAAACCTTCCTAACAGTACGTGGAACAGCGGAACACCCTTCGGAACGACGAACTCCCCCCACTTGGAGGTCCCGTGCCCACCCCCCATCGCGCCCCGGCGCCCCGTATGCACCCCACCTCACGCCGCACGCTCCTCGCCTTCATGGGCGCCGCTCTCGTGGCGGGCCCGGTGATCGCCTCCCAGACGGCGGGCGCCGCTCCCACCGGCAAGGCGGGCGGGCTCGACGACCCGGCGAAGAAGGAGATCGCCATGAAGCTCGTGTGCAGCGCGGAGAACTCGAGCCTGAACTGGAAGAAGTACTACCGCTACTGCGAGGACATCGACGACGGCCGCGGCTACACGGCCGGGATCATCGGCTTCTGTTCCGGCACCGGCGACATGCTCGACCTCGTCGAGCTCTACACCGACCGCAAGCCGAACAACGTCCTCGCCAAGTATCTGCCCGCGCTGCGCGAGGTGGACGGCACCGACTCACACGACGGTCTCGACCCGACGTACCAGGGCGACTGGGAGAAGGCCGCCCAGGACCCGGAGTTCCAGAAGGCGCAGAACGACGAGCGTGACCGCGTCTACTTCAACCCCGCCGTCAAGCAGGGCAAGGCGGACGGCATCGGCGTCCTCGGGCAGTTCGCGTACTACGACGCGATCGTCATGCACGGCAACGGCGGCGACGACACCAGCTTCCGCAACATCCGCAAGCGCGCCCTGAATTCGGCGAAGCCGCCGTCCCAGGGCGGCGACGAGACGGACTACCTCGACGCCTTCCTGGACGCGCGGGTCTGGGCGATGAAGCAGGAGGAGGCGCACGAGGACACCAGCCGGGTCGACACGGCCCAGCGGGTGTTCCTGAGGAAGGGCAACCTGGACCTGCGGACTCCGCTGGAGTGGAAGGTCTACGGGGACCCGTACCGGATCGACTGAGCCACCAGATCCCCCGGGATGTAGCAACTCTTACGCGATAGGTGAAGGAATCATCGCTGGTGCGGAGGGGCGCCGACGTCCGATCCTTGTCGAATGATCGGAACGAACGCGCTCCTCGGCGTCACAGTGGTCTCCTTCGGCATGGTGCTCACGCCCGGCCCCAACATGATGTACCTCGTCTCCCGGAGCATCACCCAGGGCCGCCGGGCCGGAACCGTCTCCCTGGCCGGGGTCGCCGTCGGCTTCCTCGTCTACCTCACGGCGGCGAACCTCGGCCTCTCCCTCATCTTCCTCGCGGTGCCGGAGCTGTACCTGGCCGTGAAGCTGGCGGGAGCTGGCTACTTGGGGTGGCTGGCGTGGAAGGCGCTGAAGCCGGGCGGCACCTCGGTCTTCACCCAGCAGGAGCTGGCGCCGGACTCCCCGCGGCGGCTGTTCTCCATGGGGCTCCTCACCAACCTTCTGAACCCGAAGGTCGCCATCATGTACATCTCCCTGATCCCGCAGTTCATCGACCCGGCCGCGGGCCACACGCTCCTCCAGGGCTTCGTCCTTGGCGGCGTACAGATAGCGATCAGCCTCGGCGTGAACCTCGCCATCGTCATGGCCGCGGGCACCATCGCACTCTTCCTGGCGGGCCGCCCGACGTGGCTCCGCGTCCAGCGGTACGTGATGGGCACGGTGCTCGGCGCCTTGGCCATCAAGCTCGCGACGGACCGGGCGCCTACGGCTGCCGCGTGAGCCTTCCGAGTTGCAGGAAAGTTCCACTTTCGGCCCCTTGGAGGGGCCGAAAGTGGAACTTTCCTGCAGTTGGGGGTGCGGAGGGGAGTCAGTGGGCGCCCGCCACCGAAGACCCTTCGTGCACCCTCTGTTCAGCGATCTCTCCCCCGGGCTCCATCGGGTTGGTCACGTCGTCGTCCTCACCGCGCTTGCCGATGTGGTTGAAGACGAGGTTGAGCACGACCGCCGCGACGCAGCCCGTGGAGATGCCCGAGTCGAGGATGATCTTCGCGGTCTCCGGGAATGCGTGGTAGAACTCCGGCGCCGCGATGGGGATGAGGCCCACCGCCAGCGAGACGGCCACGATCAGGACGTTGTTGTCCCGCTCCAGGTTCGCCTTGACCAGGGTCTGGATGCCGCTCGCCGCGACCGAACCGAAGAGGACGACACCCGCGCCGCCGAGCACCGGACGCGGTACGACGGCGATGAGCGAGGCGGCCATCGGGCACAGGCCCATCAGGACCAGGAAGCCGCCGCCCGCGGCGACGACGTACCGGCTGCGGATCTTCGTCATCGCGACGAGGCCGATGTTCTGTGCGAAGGCGCTGCACATGAAACCGTTGAAGAGCGGGCTGATCGCCGAGCCGAGGGTGTCGGCGCGCAGACCCGCGGCGATGGTCTTCTCGTCGGCGGGGCGGTCGACGATCTCGCCGAGGGCGAGCATGTCGGCCGTGGACTCCGTCATCGAGACCACCATGACGACGCAGAGGGAGACGATCGCCGCCGCCGCGAACTGCGGGGCGCCGAAGTGGAACGGTGTCGGGAAGCCGACGATGTCCGCGTCCCCGATCGGGCTGAAGTCCGTGACGCCGAACGGGATCGCGATGACCGTGCCGACGACAAGGCCGAGCAGTACGGCGATCTGCTTGACGAAGCCGGTGGTGAAGCGGCGGAGGAGCAGGACTATGACGAGGGTGAGGCCCGCGAGTCCGAGGTTCTTCATCGAGCCGTAGTCATCCGCGCCCGGCACAGGTCCCTGCGCCCAGCCGAAGGCCACGGGCATCAGCGAGATGCCGATGAGGGTGATGACCGTGCCCGTCACCACCGGCGGGAAGAAGCGGACCAGCTTGGAGAAGAACGGTGCCGCGATGAAGCCGAGCACACCGGCGACGATCACCGCGCCGAAGATGATCGGAAGCGCGTCGTCCTTGTCCTTGGTCGAGTCGACGACCGCGAGCATGGGGGCGACACCGGCGAAGGTGACGCCGTTGACGAAGGGGAGTCGGGCGCCGATCTTCCAGACGCCGAGGGTCTGGAGGAACGTGGCGAGGCCCGCGGTGAACAGACAGGCGCCGGTCAGGAAGGTGAGTTCCTTCGCGGAGAGGCCTATCGCCGCGCCGACGATGAGCGGTGGGGCGACGACGCCCGCGTACATGGCCGCCACGTGCTGGAGGCCGGTGGTCGCCATCTTGAGCGGGGGGAGCTTCTGGTCGACGGGATGTACTGCGCTCGCGCCGGATATGGCGCTTTCGCCGTCGGCTTCGGATGGGTCTGGGGTGGTGCCTTGCTTGGTGAACCTGGGCTGAGTGGCCACTGTGGCTCCTCCGGTTGTTTTCCAGTACGGCGGGCTCTGCCGGCACTTTTCGCTTCTGGGAGGTGGTGCGTGGTGCAAGGGCTTGCTCGGTATGAAGTTGTGGGTGGTGCGCCCAGGTAGTACTGACCGCCCCGGGAACGTGAAGCTTTGGGCCACGTTCCGGGGCGGCACTTGAGCAGCCCGCTCGGCTGCTCAAGTCCGGTCAGGGGCCGTCCCCCCTGACCGGAGTTCTTGGGTCAGGCCTCCGCGGCGATCCGCGCGAGGCGCTGCGCCTCGTCCCGTGCGGAGCGGGCGATGGCGTCCTCGTCGACGTGCAGGAGACGGCCGTTCTCGACGACCGGCTTGCCGTTGACGAGGGAGAGCGTGACCGGGGCCGCCGCGCCGAAGACGATGGCGGTCACCGGGTCGGCGATCGAGGAGTGCCCGATGCCGTCGATCTTCCAGAGGACGAGGTCGGCGAGCTTGCCGGCCTCGAGGGAGCCGATCTGTGTGGAGCGGCCCAGGACTTGGGCGCCGCCGAACGTGCCGAGGCGCAGGGCCTGGCGGGCGTTCAGGGCGGCCTCGCGGTGTGCGCCGAGGCGGTTGATGAGGAGCGCGTTGCGCAGCTCGGTGTGGAGTTCGCCGGACTCGTTGGAGGCGGTGCCGTCGACGCCGAGGCCGACCGGGACACCGGCCTTCAGCATGTCCGGTACGCGGGCGATGCCTGCCGCCAGACGTGCGTTGGAGGACGGGCAGTGCGCAACTCCCGTACCGGTGCGGGCGAATGCCGCGATGTCGGAGTCGTTCATGTGGACGCAGTGCGCCATCCACACGTCGTCACCGAGCCAGCCGGTCGACTCGAAGTAGTCGGTGGGGCCCATGCCGAACAGTTCCTTGCAGAACTGCTCCTCCTCCACGGTCTCGCTGCCGTGGGTGTGCAGTCGTACGCCCTTGGCGCGCGCCAACTCGGCGCCCTGCTTCATGAGTTCGGTGGAGACCGAGAACGGGGAGCAGGGGGCGACGGCGACCTGCGTCATCGCGTCGAAGGAGGCGTCGTGGTGCTTGTCGACGGTCTCGGCGGTCGCGGCGAGCGCGCCTTCGAGGGTCTCGACGGCGAAGTCCGGCGGCAGGCCGCCGTCCTTCTTGCTGCGGTCCATGGAGCCGCGGGCGAGGGTGAAGCGCACGCCCATGTCGCTGGCAGCGCCGATGATGGCGCCGGACAGGTCACCGGAGTTCTTCGGGAAGACGTAGTGGTGGTCCATCGCGGTGGTGACACCGCCGCGGGCCATCATGCCGAGCGAGCCCTGGGCCGCCGCCTTCACCATCTGCTCGTCGATGCGGGCCCACGTCGGGTACAGCGCCGTCAGCCAGTTGAAGAGGTTGTGGTCGGTGGCCAGGCCGCGGGTGATCCACTGGTAGAAGTGGTGGTGCGTGTTGACCAGGCCGGGGGTCACGAGGTGACCGGTCCCGTCCACACGGCGTACGACGTTTTCCAGGCCCTCGGGGGCCTTTCCCGCGCCGATGGACTCGATCTTGTTCCCCGCGACGACGACGTATCCCGACGCGTACTCGGTGTCGTCGGCGTCGACGGTCGCGATGGCACAGTTCTCGATGACGATGCGCTGCAGGTCTGCCGGTGCTGCCATGGTGCTTCTTCCTTCTGTGGTGAGTGGCGATGTGGGCACGGCATGACCCTAGGAAGATTTGAGTGCCGCGGCCGCGGGGCTGCGGGTGCCGAGATGGTTGAAGAACAGGTTGAGCAGGACCGCGGTCAGCGCTCCCGCACTGATTCCGGAGCCGAGGACGGTCTGCGCCCAGGCCGGGAATTCGGCGTAGAAGGTGGGCGCGGCGAGCGGGATGATGCCCGCTCCGAGCGCGACGGCCACCAGGATGATGTTGGAGCTGTCGTCCAGGCCCGCCTCGGAGAGCGTACGGATGCCGCTGACCGCGATGGAGCCGAAGAGGACGATGCCCGCGCCGCCGAGGACCGGCATCGGTACGAGGCTGACGACCGCGCCGAGCATCGGGAAGGTGCCGAGCACGATGAGGGCGCCGCCCGCGACGGCCACGACGTAGCGGCTGCGGACCCGGGTCAGCGAGACGACGCCGACGTTCTGCGCGAAGGCGGAGGTCGGGAAGCCGCCGAAGACGGGGCCGATGAGTGTGGCGATGCCGTCCGTGCGCAGACCGCGGGTGATGGTCCTGCCGTCGCTCTTGCGCTCGCAGATCTCGCCGAGGGCGAGCATGCCGGCCGACGACTCGGTCATCAGGACCAGCATCACGATGCAGAGCGAGAGGATCGCGGCGGGCTGGAACTCCGGGGCGCCGAAGGCGAACGGCGTCGGGAGTGCCGCCACCGGCGCGGACTTGATGGCGCCGAAGTCGGCCATACCGAACGGGATCGCGGCGAGCGTTCCGACGAACAGGCCGAGCAGCAGGGCGACTTGCTTGAGGAAGCCGCGCCCGAAGCGCTGGAAGATGAGGATCACGACGAGTGTGAAGGCGGCGAGCGCCAGGTACTTCATCGCGCCGAAGTCGGCTGCCGTCTTGTCGCCGCCCTGCGCCCAGGTGACCGGCACGGGCATGAGCGTCACACCGATGAGGGTGATGACGACGCCGGTGACGAGCGGCGGGAAGAAGCGGAGGAGGCGCCCGAAGAAGGGGCCGACCGCGAGACAGAAGACACCCGCGACCATCACCGCGCCGTAGATGGCGGGGAGTTGATGGCCTGTGGCGCTGTTCTCGGCGATGGCGAGGATGGGTGCGATGCCCGCGGACGAGGCGGCGTTCACGAAGGGGAGCCGGTTGCCGACGAAGCCCTTGACGCCGAGCGTCTGGAGGATCGTGGCGAGTCCGGCGATCAGCAGGCTCGCGGCGATGAGTCGGGTCTGCGCGACCGTGTCCAGGCCTACGGCCTGGCCGATGATCAGCGGTGGGGTGACGACTCCCGCGTACATGGCTGCGATGTGCTGGAGCGCGGCGGGGACGAGCCGCGAGGGGTGAAGCTTCTCATCCACCGGATGGCAGGCGGCAGTTGGGTCGCCGTCGGCTATGTCCGATGGGGTGGAACACGGGCCTTTCGCCGGCCCCGATGCAGGCTGTGCCATTGCTGCTGTTCCCTCCGGTGTGGCGCGCCCCCGTCCGCTGCGGACGGGCGGGGGCACGCGTCCCGTATCAGAGGTTGGTCATGTCGACCGGGATCTTCGGCTGGACCCCGTCCCTGAGAACCGTGGCCTCGATCAGGCCGTAGGGGCGGTCCGCCGCGAAGTAGACCTCGTTGTCGTTCTTCAGCCCGAAGGGCTCGAGGTCCACCAGGAAGTGGTGGTTGTTCGGCAGCGAGAAGCGGATCTCGTCGATCTCGCTCCGGCTGTTGATGACGCGCGAACCCATTTGGTAGAGGGTCTGCTGCAGCGAGAGGGAGTACGTCTCGGCGAAGGCTTGCAGGATGTGCTTCTTGGCCTGCGCGTACGACTTCTCCCAGTTGGGCATCCGGTCCGCGTCGCTGGTCCAGTTGTAACGCCAGGCGGCGGAGACGTCGGTGCACAGGATGCGGTCGTACGCCTCCTTCAGCGTCGTGTACTTGTCCTTGACGTAGCCCCAGAACTCCGAGTTGGTGGAGTTCATGACCGTGAGGTCCTTGAGCCCGGAGATGATCTCCCAGTTCTCACCGTCGAAGGTGATCTGCGTGGTGCGCAGCTCCTGGCCCTTGCGGGCGAAGGAGTGGTTGACCTCGTCCGAGCCGATGAACTTCGAGTTGTTGTCCGAGGTCGCGATGCGCTCCCAGGTGTACTCCTGGATGCGGATCCGCGCGACCTTGATCGGCTCCTGGGACGTCACGAAGTGGCGGGCCAGGTGGATGCCGAACTGCTCGGCGGACTCGATGCCGTGCTCCTTGGCGAACGCGAACACCGTGTTCTTGGTGGTGTCCGTCGGCAGGACGTTCGCGTTCGAGCCGGAGTAGTGGACGTCGTCCATGTCGCCGGAGAGGGCGACCGAGACGTTCAGGTCCTTGATGTGGTGCGTGTCGCCGTCCCGCGTGATCTTGACGACGCGGTTCTCTGCTTTGCCGTACTGGTTCTGGCCGAGAATCGTGGGCATGTCTGCTAGCTCCCTCGGTAAACGGAGTAGCCGAACGGGTTGAGCAGCAGCGGTACGTGATAGTGCTCGCCCGGGTTGACGGCGAAAGTGATCGCCACCTCCGGGAAGAACGCACCGCTGTCCCTTACGCGGGGGGCGTCCTGCTGCGCCTCGGCTTGCTTCTTGTCGCTGTGCTGGTTTTTGGAGAAGTACGCCTCGACCTCGAAGTCGAGCCGTACGTGTGTGGTGCCTTCCGGCAGCGCCGGCAGGTCCTTGCAGCGCCCGTCCGCGTCGGTCGCGGAGCCGCCGAGCGCCACCCACTCGGCGTCACGGCCACCGCGGGCCGTGAGCGAGATGGCGACGCCCTCGGCGGGGCGGCCGATGCTGGTGTCCAGGATGTGCGTGGACACCGAGGCGGTGGTGTCAGTGCTCATCAGTCCTTGTCCTCTTCCACGAGACGGGTCAGCCGGATTCGGTTGATCTTCCCGAGTTCGGTGCGCACGTTTCCGCGCTCCTGCTCGGCGGTGTTGCCGATCCGGGTCTTGACCGCATCGCGCATCTGCTCACCGGTCGCCCCGGTGGCGCAGATCAGAAAGACATGACCGAACTTCTCCTGGTAGGCCAGGTTCAGTTCGAGCATCTCGGCCTTGAGCTCCTCGGACGCCCCCGCCATGCCGCGCTGTTCGCGTGACGACGTGGGATCCCCGGGCTTCGGGCGGCCGATCGGCGGGTGCCCCGCCATCGCCTCGGCCAGATCCTCGTCGGTCAGTTCGGCCGTGGCGGCGTCACTTGCGGCGAAGAGGGCTTCGACGGTGGAGAAGGGGCGCTGGGCGAGAATCTTGCTCCCCCACGCCGATGAGGCGCAGGCCTCGTGGAGCGCGGCGGTGGCCGCGGACTCCGTTGCCGCGTTGAACCGGGCGAGGCCCAGGGTCGTACTCGACGTCACGGGTACCTCCGTGGCCTTGTGCTGATCGGGCTGCCGATAGCTAACGCCAGCCGAAACACCACGTCAACACTTTGTTGAAAACTTCGGGTAACAAAAGACCGCCGCCCGGTTAACGGACGACGGCCTCCCACGGGGCGCTGACCTGGAGATCAGGCGAGGTCAGGCAAGATCAAGTGGAGCGGTTGAGATAGTTGTAGACGGTGAAGCGCGATACGCCGAGCGCGCCGGCGACCGTCTCCACACCATGCCGCACGGCGAAGGCGCCTCGCGCCTCAAGTATCCGTACGACCTCCTGCTTGGCCTTGCGGTCCAGCTCGGACAGGGGCACACCGCGCTTGCGCTCAAGGGCCAGCAGGATGTGATCCAGGGAGTCCGCGAGCTGCGGAAGGCGTACGGCGACCACGTCCTCGCCCCTCCAGGCGAGCACGACGTCGTCGGTGCCCGCCTCGTCGGGGGCCACCATTTCGCCGCCCATGGCGTCCACGAGCGGCTTGACGGCGGCCAGGAAGGGGCCGTGGTCGTCTCTGGCACCGGTCATTCGATGGCCTCCCCCGACTCTCCGAGCACGTTCACCTGGAGCGAGACGCGTGTGGCGCCCGAGGCCAGGGCCTTGCGCAGCAGCGCGTCCACGGCGGTCAGGACCTCGTCGGCGCCGCCCTCCGCCGTATTGCCGAAGGGTCCGACGTCCACGGCGTCGAGATCGGCCCCCTGGATGACGTCCCGGGCCACCAGCGCATGGGGCGGCGCCTCGTCCAGGTCGAAGGGTTCGGTCGTGAACTCCACTCTCAATCGCACGGGCACAACCTACTGCCGCGTGGCGATTTTCCGGGAGCCCCCTCTTGACAAGGGCGGATGCTCGACGGCAATCTTCCATCAGACAGAAATTAACTTCCGCAATACGGAAGGAGCGCGGAAGCCCCATGGGATACTCCGACCAGCGCTTCAATGTGAACCTGTCGATCCTCTTCACGGAACTCCCGCTCCTGGAGCGCCCCGCGGCTGCCGCCGCGGCGGGCTTCACGGCGGTCGAGCTGTGGTGGCCCTGGGTCGACGCCCCCACCCCCGAGCAGTCCGAGCTCGACGCCCTTCGCGCGGCGATCACGGACGCCGGCGTACAACTGGTGGGCCTGAACTTCTACGCCGGGCAGCTGCCCGGTCCTGACCGCGGCGCCCTGTCGATTCCGGGCGAGGAGAGCGAGAAGTTCCGCGCGAACCTCTCGGTGGCGGCGGACTTCGCCGAGTCCCTCGGCTGCAAGGCGCTCAACGCGCTGTACGGCAACCGGGTGGAGGGCGTGGACCCCGCCGTCCAGGACGAACTTGCCCTGGAGAACCTTGTGTTGGCGGCCCGCGAGGCCGACCGCGTGGGTGCGGTCCTCTTGATCGAGGCACTGAACAAGCCGGAATCGCCCCGCTGCCCGATCGTCAGCGCGCCCGCGGCCATCGCCGTGGTGGACAAGGTGAACACCCTTACGGGACTCGGTAACGCGAAGTTCCTCATGGACCTGTACCACCTGTCCATGAACGGTGAGGACCTGCCGGCCGTCATCGATCAGTACGTCGCCCAGACCGGGCATGTGCAGATCGCCGACAATCCTGGCCGTGGGGCCCCGGGCACGGGGGCGCTTCCGCTGGAGGAGCTGCTTGATCAGCTCCGGAAGGCCGGATACGAGGGCTGGGTCGGCCTGGAGTACAAGGCGGGCGACCTGCCCAGCGCTGAGGCTTTCGGCTGGCTGCCGGCCTCGGACTAGACCGCCGCTCCGCGGCGGATCTCGCCCACCCACCCACCTGATTGCCCCGTAGTTTCAGAAAGGCTCCACCATGAGCAACCTTCCCAAGATCGCGTGGATCGGACTCGGCATCATGGGCTCCCCCATGGCCGAGAACCTGATCAAGGCTGGTTACTCCGTCACCGGCTTCACCCTTGAGCAGGACAAGCTTGACCGCCTCGCCGCGGCCGGCGGCGCCGCCGCCAAGTCGATCGCCGAGGCCGTCAAGGACGCCGACGTCGTGATCACGATGGTGCCCGCCTCTCCGCAGGTCGAGGCCATCGCGTACGGCGAGAACGGCATCCTGGAGAACGCGAGGTCCGGTGCGCTGATCGTCGACATGTCTTCGATCACCCCGCAGACCTCCGTGGACCTGGCCAAGGCCGCCAAGGACAAGGGCATCCGTGTCCTGGACGCCCCCGTATCGGGTGGCGAGGCCGGTGCCATCGAGGCCGTGCTCTCGATCATGGTCGGCGGCGAGCAGGCCGACTTCGACGAGGCCAAGCCGATCCTCGACGCCCTCGGCAAGACCATCGTGCTGTGCGGTCCGCACGGCTCGGGGCAGACCGTGAAGGCCGCCAACCAGCTCATCGTCGCCGTGAACATCCAGGCGTGCGCCGAGGCAGTCGTCTTCCTGGAGAAGTCGGGTGTGGACCTGACCGCCGCCCTCGACGTCCTGAACGGCGGGCTCGCGGGCTCCACCGTCCTGACCCGCAAGAAGGACAACTTCCTCAAGCGCGACTTCAAGCCCGGTTTCCGGATCGACCTGCACCACAAGGACATGGGCATCGTCACCGACGCCGCCCGCAATGTCGGTGCCTCGCTTCCGGTCGGCGCCGTGGTCGCCCAGCTCGTCGCCTCGCTGCGTGCGCAGGGTGACGGCGGCCTTGACCACTCCGCGCTGCTTCGCGGTGTCGAGCGCCTCTCCGGCGCCGAGCTCTAAGCAGCCCCAAAGGCTCCAAGAGCTCCCTCAACTTCCGGGTCGCGGCGGCGCTGACACCTGTCCTGTCGCGCCCAGGCGTCGCCGCGGCCCGGAACTCAAAGCCACACCGGCAAGCCACACCCAAAACTTCAACAAACTGTTGACGTAGCTGTTCAGGCGTACTTACGCTCACGTCACCTCAGCAGTTTCAGTAGTCCGTACGGAAGGTCAACCCCGCCACCATGTCGAAGCGTGTGCTCACGACCGAGTCCGGCGCCCCCGTCGCCGACAATCAGAACTCAGCCACCGCCGGCGTCGGTGGCCCGCTTCTCCTCCAGGACCAGCACCTCCTGGAGAAGCTCGCCCGCTTCAACCGCGAGCGCATCCCGGAGCGTGTCGTGCACGCCCGTGGTTCCGGTGCCTACGGCTACTTCGAGGTGACCGACGACGTCACCGCGTACACCTCGGCCGACTTCCTGAACACCGTCGGCAAGCGCACCGAGACGTTCCTGCGCTTCTCCACGGTGGCCGACAGCCTCGGCGGCGCGGACGCGGTCCGTGACCCGCGCGGCTTCGCGCTGAAGTTCTACACCGAGGACGGCAACTACGACCTCGTCGGCAACAACACCCCGGTCTTCTTCATCAAGGACCCGCTGAAGTTCCCCGACTTCATCCACTCCCAGAAGCGCGACCCCTTCACGGGCAAGCAGGAGCCGGACAACGTCTGGGACTTCTGGGCGCACGCCCCCGAGGCGACGCATCAGGTGACGTGGCTGATGGGTGACCGCGGCATCCCCGCGTCCTACCGGCACATGAACGGCTACGGCTCGCACACCTACCAGTGGACGAACGAGGCGGGCGAGGCCTTCTTCGTGAAGTACCACTTCAAGACGAACCAGGGCGTACGCAGCCTGTCGTCGGAGCAGGGCGCCGAGCTCGCGGGCAAGGACGCGAACTCGCACCAGACGGACCTCGTCCAGGCCATCGAGCGTGGCGTGAACCCGTCCTGGACGCTGCACGTGCAGATCATGCCGGCGGCGGACGCGGCGAACTACCGCTTCAACCCGTTCGACCTGACCAAGGTGTGGCCGCACAGCGACTACCCGTTGCAGCGCGTGGGCCGTCTGGTCCTCGACCGCAACCCCGACAACGTCTTCGCCGAGGTCGAGCAGGCCGCCTTCTCCCCGAACAACTTCGTTCCGGGTATCGGCCCCTCCCCCGACAAGATGCTCCAGGGCCGCCTGTTCGCCTACGCGGACGCGCAGCGCTACCGTCTCGGCGTCAACCACACGCTGCTTCCGGTGAACGCGCCGAAGGCGACCAAGGCCGACAACTACGGCCGTGACGGTCTGATGGCGGCCAACGCGTACGGCCGTGACCGCAAGAACTACGAGCCCAACTCGTACGACGGCCCCGCCGAGACCGGCCAGCCCCTCTCCGCGCCGCTCTCCGTGGTCGGCCACACGGGCACGCACGAGGCCCCGCTCCACACCAAGGACGACGACTTCTTCCAGGCGGGCGAGCTGTACCGCCTGATGTCCGCCGAGGAGCAGGCCCGTCTGGTGGCGAACATCGCCGGTGGCCTCTCGCAGGTCTCGCGTGACGACGTCATCGAGAAGAACCTCGCCCACTTCCACGCCGCCGACACGGAGTACGGCAAGCGCGTGGAGGAGGCTGTCCGCGCCCTGCGCGAGGACTAGAACTCCCGAGCTGCGCCGGGGAATTGACGGGAGGTCAGTTCCCTGGCGCTGTGCCCGCACCATCACGGACCCGGATGAGGGGTGGACCGTGGTGAACCGGGCCGGACGAGGACCGCGGCGGCTTTGTGAGCCAGTGCGGTGGTTAAGGCTTTGCGGCTCCCCTCTCGACCTGAGGGAGGGGAACCCCGCGGAGCCATTCGCAACCGCCGCGGTCCCAGCCGCTTTCGGGCCCCTGGGCCTTGGGCCTTGGACCCATATGACTCCGTCCGGCAGCGCGTATGCATGTTCCGCCAGTCGCGCGCGGTCGGGCGGCTACAACTCCTCTGCCAGAGCGGCGAGTACGGACGGTCCCGTACTCGCCGCTCTTTCGCGTGCGCTGCTTTGGCGGTCTGTGGGGTCGTTTACCTCTGCGGGACGCGCTGTGGCTGGTCGCGCAGTTCCCCGCGCCCCTTCGGGGCCCGACCGGCGGGGGAGCGCCCGGAGGGGCGCGGGGAACTGCGCGCGCAACCACGACGCGCCCGCAGGGGCGAGACAAACCCCCGCCTCAACGGACCTTCTCGCCAGACTCCAGCCTCGCCAGCATCCGTTCGAGCCTCGCGGCACGCGTAGCCGGTGTCTTCGCTGTCATCAGGCGGTGCAGCACCACGTACTGGTCCGACTTGCCGAGGCCCTCGAAGGTCTCGCGGGCCACCGTGCTCGCCGCCAGGGCCGCCGCCAGGTCCTCCGGCACCGTGGCGTTCCGCTGGGAGGCGTAGGCCGCTTCCCAGCGGCCGTCCGCCTTGGCCGCCGTCACTTCCGCCAGGCCCGCCTCGCGCATGCGGCCCGAGGCGATCAGGGCCTCCACCTTCTGGACGTTCACCGCGGACCACAAACCGCGCGGGCGGCGGCGGGTGATCTTCTGCAGGTAGTACACATCGTCGTACGACCTGCGCTGGCCGTCGATCCAGCCGTGGCAGAGCACCACGTCCACGATCTCGCCCCACGTCACCGACGCCACGCCCGAAGCCTTCTTGGCGACCTTCAGCCATACGCCCGGTGCGGTGGCGTGGTGTTCGGCCAGCCAGGCGTCCAGCTCCGCACTGTCCGTGCAGGTCATGACCTGCAGCCCCTCCAGCAGTTCCATGCGCACACACTAGAGGGGCGGCCCACCCCCCACGGGTGGACCGCCCCTTCAGCTCAGCGTGACTTGACTCAGACCTTCAGCGGCCGGATGGCCGTCGGCGCGTGGCCCGGCTCCGTGGCGATCTCCTCGAACTCCTTGACCGCGCTGATGTCGGCCGTGGGGCTCATGGAGATGTTGGTGATGCGCTCCAGGATCGCCTCGACGACGACCGGCACCTGGTGCTCCTGGGCCAGCTTCTTGGCCTGCTCGAAGGCCGCGCCCAGCTCGTTCGGGTCGGTGACGCGGATGGCCTTGCAGCCCAGGCCCTCGGCGACCTTGACGTGGTCGACGCCGTAGACGCCCAGCTCGGGACTGTTCTGGTTCTCGAACTCCAGGTTGACCTGGAAGTTGATCTCCAGGCCGATCTGGGCCTGGCGGATCAGGCCCAAGTAGGCGTTGTTCACCAGGACATGGACGTACGGGATGCGGTGCTGCGCGCCGACCGCCAGCTCCTCGATCATGAACTGGAAGTCGTAGTCGCCGGACAGGGCGACGACCGGGGTGTCCGGGTCCGCGGTGGCGGCACCGAGCGCGGCCGGGATGGTCCAGCCGAGCGGGCCCGCCTGGCCGCAGTTGAGCCAGTGGCGCGGCTTGTAGACGTGCAGCATCTGCGCGCCCGCGATCTGCGAGAGGCCGATGGTGGTGACGTAACGCGTCTCCGGGCCGAAGGCCTTGTTCATCTCCTCGTAGACGCGCTGCGGCTTCATGGGGATGTTGTCGAAGTGCGTACGACGCTGCAGCGTCTCCTTGCGCTCCAGGTGGGAGGCGACCCACGCCGAGCGGTCGGGGAGCTTGCCGGCGGCCTTGAGCTCCTTGGCCACCTCGACGAAGAGTTCGAGGGCGACCTTGGCGTCGGAGGCGATCCCGTAGTCCGGCGCGAAGATCTTGCCGATCTGGGTCGGCTCGATGTCGACGTGCACGAACTTGCGGCCCTGGGTGTACACGTCCAGCTTGTAGCCGGTGTGACGGTTGGCCCAGCGGTTGCCGATGCCGAGGACGAAGTCCGACTCCAGGAACGTGGCGTTGCCGTAGCGGTGGCCGGTCTGCTGGCCGACCATGCCCGCGTTCAGGTCGTGGTCGTCGGGGATGGTGCCCCAGCCCATCAGGGTCGGCACGACCGGGGTGTTGGTGATCTCGGCGAACTCGACCAGGAGGTCGGAGGCGTCGGCGTTGATGATGCCGCCACCGGCGACGATCAGCGGACGCTCGGACTCGACCAGGAAGGTGATCGCCTTCTCGATCTGGGCGCGGGTCGCGGACGGCTTGTAGACCGCCAGCGGCTCGTACGTGTCCGGGTCGAACTCGATCTCGGTCTGCTGGACGTCGATGGGCAGGTCGATGAGGACCGGACCCGGGCGGCCCGAGCGCATCAGGTGGAACGCCTGCTGGAAGACGCCGGGGACCTGCGCGGCCTCCAGGACCGTGACGGCCATCTTCGTGACCGGCTTGGCGATCGACGCGATGTCGACGGCCTGGAAGTCCTCCTTGTGGAGCAGGTGCGTCGGCGCCTGGCCCGTGATGCAGAGGATCGGGATCGAGTCGCCGATCGCGGAGTACAGACCGGTGATCATGTCGGTGCCCGCCGGGCCCGACGTACCGATGCAGACGCCGATGTTGCCGGGGTTGGCGCGGGTGTACCCCTCGGCCATGTGCGAGGCGCCCTCGACGTGCCGGGCGAGCGTGTGGTCGATGCCACCGCCCTCCTGGAGCGCCTTGTAGAACGGGTTGATCGCCGCGCCGGGCACACCGAACGCGTTGGTGATGCCCTCGCGCTTGAGGATCTCAACTGCCGCGCGGACAGCGGTCATACGAGCCATGGGGTTCTCCTGCTTCGACAACAGCTTCGACAGCTGCGCCGACCTTTCGGCCGGCGTATACGGCTGGCGGATCCGGCTCCCGTCGCGCCCCGCGGTGAGCTTCTGTTTCCGCATTGTGGAAATTTTGTTCTGCTATATGGAAGCAATGTAGGGGGGAGCGGTGGAGACCGTCAAGAGATGTCCGGGAACCGGGCCGCGAACCGAGCCGGGAACCGGGCCGCCCGAGGGGTGCGTCCCAGTCGTTGAATTCAGCGTTGAATTCGGGCCACACCATCGGGGGACCGGGGGGTCGAGCGTGGCCAGTTCACCGAAGGCGTCACCCGCAGGGCACGGCTCCGGACAGAGGTACGGCCGCTGGACGGCCGGCCGGCTGCTGGGGCAGGGGGCAGTGGGGCGCGTCTTCGTCGCGTACGACGAAGCGGGGCGCGAGGCCGCGCTGACGGTGGTGCGTCCCTCCCTGGCCCGTGACCCGGAGTTCCGGGCGCGCTTCGCCCGCGGGGCGGAGGCACTGGGCGCGGTGCGGGGGCGCCGCACCGCCGAGCTCGTCGACGCCGATCCGGAGGGCCCTGTGCCCTGGCTCGCCACGGAGTACGTCGATGGCCCGACGCTCGCCGCGAGGCTCGGGGCGAGCGACGGCGGGCCACTGGGCGCCCCCGAGCTGCGCACCCTGGCGAGCGCACTCGCCGAGGCACTGAGCGACATCCACCGCGCGGGACTCGTACATGGCGGCCTCCGGCCGTGGAACGTCCTGCTCACCACGGCCGGCCCGCGTGTCACGGGGGTCGGCGTCGCGGCGTACGGGGAGGGGGCGGGATACGTGGCGCCCGAGCTTCTCGTGGGCCTCGTGCGGGATGCGTCCGTTGTTCCGGCGGCGTCCGCTCCCCCGGCCGACGTCTTCTCGCTCGGCGCGGTCCTCGTCTTCGCCGCCACTGGGCGTGCTCCCTTCGGCGGCGAGGACCGGGGGCCCGATCTCGCCGACGTGCCCGCGGAGCTGGTGCCGCTGATCGCCGCCTGCCTGGCCGAGCACCCCGCGGCAAGGCCCACCCCGCGCACCGTCGCCCGCATGGCGGGCCTCCCCCTGCCCGGCAGCCGCCGCCGGGCCCTGACCCTGGCGGGAACACTGCTCTTGGCGCAACTGGCTGCCGCCGTGGGCCCCCTTGGTGGACGATGGGGCCCACGGACCGTCGGGCGGTGAGGGTGATGTCGGACAGCAGCGTGCCGGTGCGGTGCCCGGCCTGCCGGCGCGAGCACGTGTACGCGCCGCCCGCCTACCCCTGCCCTTGCGGCGCCCCCGTGGTGCCGCCGATGGCGCGCGGCGCGAAGGCGCGGGTGATCACGGACCGCACGTGGACGGAGGAGTGGGTGACCGTCGCGTGCCGGATGTGCGGGCGCCAGGACCAGTGGCCGCAGCCGGAGCTGGGGTGCGGCTGCGGGGTGACGCTCAGGATTCCGGTGCGTACGACGATGGCGGCCCCGGCACACATCCCGCTCCCCCGGACGGCTCCGGTCCCCCGGCCCGCCTTCCAGCCGGTGACGATCCGCACGGCGCGGGACGCGGTGACGGCGGCGGCGCTGTACCTGCGGTGGCTCGGCTACCGCGAGATCCGCGGGGCGGTGCGGCGGGCGCCGTCAGGGGTGCGGGTCTCCGCGAAGGGCGTGGTCGCCCTGATAGAGCCGTCGGTGCGCCCGGTCGACCTCCGTGACATCGAGTGCGTGTGGCTGAGCGCCCTCGCGGACGCCGTCGGCTGCGTCTGCTTCTCCCTCGCGGGGTACGAGGACGCGGCCCGCACACGGGCCGACGCCCTGTCCGTCCCCTTGTTCATCATCGACCTCACGGGGACACCCCAGCCGGTGAACACCCCGGCGGACGAACTGATGGCCACGGGAGCGTGAGACGGGGGCGAGCCGCTCTTCCACCGCCCCGAAAATCCTCTCTGCCGCCGCCCGCCGTCCCGGCATACTCGGCGCATGCTCATCCGCCCGGCCACCCTCGCCGAACTCCCCGCGCTCCAGGACATCGAACGTGCCGCAGGCCACCCCTTCCGCGCCCTCGGCATGGCCGAGATCGCCGACGACGAGCCGCCCACCCTCGACCTCCTGGAAGGCTTCCGGCGCACGGGCCGCGCCTGGGTCGCCGTCGAGGCCGGCGCAGGGCAGGCGGCGGAAAGCGACGGCGCCCCCGTCGCGTACCTCATCAGCGAGCCCGTTGACGGCGCCGAGCACATCGAGCAGGTCTCCGTGCACCCCCGCGCGGCCCATCGACGTATCGGCCAGGCGCTGATCGAGGACCTCGCCCGTCGGGCCCGCGCCGAGGGCCGGATCGCCCTCACCCTGACCACGTTCGCGGACGTCCCCTGGAACGCCCCGTACTACGCGCGCATCGGCTTCCGCGCGCTCGGCGCCGCCGAACTCGGCCCTGGTCTGCGGCGGATCCGCGCACATGAGGCCGCCATCGGACTCGACCGCTGGCCACGGGTGGCCATGCGCCGCGAGGCCTGACGCGACCACGCGCTGCGGCGTCCGGGTGATTGTCGAGCAGGTAGTCGGATGAGAACGATTCGACCTCTGGTGCACGGGTACCGGGATGTTTCCATCAAGCCGTGCCATGCCACCGCTGACCTGCTTGGAGCTGTCATGAGCGAGAAGAATCCGCCAAAGGCCGCCGCGGAGAAGGCGGCCGACGCCGGCCCCGAGGGCGGAATCCCGGGCAAGCCGGGGCCCGTCTCCCCTCCGGTCGACGAGCCGACCGAGCCGAGGGACCCGCTGCCGCCCAAGCCCGACCAGAGCGGCCCCCGGACCATGAGCCCCACCGGGCAGGAGACCGGCGCGGCCCAGGCGGACGTGGCGCAGGGCGGGCCGTATCTCACGACGGCTCAGGGGGCGCGGCTGTACGACACCGACCATTCCCTGAAGGCGGGCGCGCGCGGCCCTGTCCTCATCCAGGACCACCACCTGCGCGAGAAGATCACGCACTTCGACCACGAGCGCATTCCGGAGCGGGTGGTCCACGCCCGGGGAGCAGCGGCTCACGGCATCTTCCAGGGGTACGGCTCGGCGGCGGGCGTCACCAAGGCTGCCTTCCTGGGCAAGGTCGTGGAGACACCGGTGTTCGTCCGCTTCTCCACCGTGCTCGGCTCGCGCGGCTCCTCGGACACCGTGCGCGACACTCGTGGCTTCGCGACGAAGTTCTACACCGAGGAAGGCGTCTTCGACCTCGTCGGCAACAACATGCCGGTGTTCTTCATCCAGGACGCGGTCAAGTTCCCCGACATCATCCACGCCGGAAAGCCCCACCCCGACCGGGAGATTCCGCAGGCGCAGAGCGCGCACGACACGTTCTGGGACTTCGTCACCCTGCACACGGAAGCCACTCATCACGTCCTGTGGAACATGTCCGACCGTGGCATCCCCCGCTCGTTCCGGACGATGGAGGGCTTCGGGGTCCACACCTTCCGGCTGGTGAACGCCGAGGGCGCGACGACCCTGGTCAAGTTCCACTGGAAGCCCAAGCTCGGCGTGCACTCCCTCGTCTGGGAGGAAGCCCAGATCATCAACGGGATGGACCCCGACTTCCACCGCAGGGATCTCGCCGACGCGATCGAGGCGGGCGCCTATCCCCAGTGGGAGCTCGGCATCCAGACGTTCCCGGACACGGACGACCAGATGTTCGAGGGAATCGATCTGCTCGACCCGACGAAGATCGTCCCGGAGGAGCTGGCGCCGGTGCAGCCCATCGGGCTCCTGACGCTCAACGCCAACCCGTCGAACTACTTCGCGGAGACCGAGCAGGTCGCCTTCCATGTCGGCCATCTCGTACCGGGCATCGACGTGACCGACGATCCGCTGCTGGCCGGGCGGCTCTTCTCGTACCTGGACACCCAGATCACCCGGCTCGGCGGGCCGAACTTCGGCCAGCTGCCCATCAACCGGACCCATGCCCCGGTCAACGACATGCTGCGGGACGGCATGCACCAGACGGCGGTGCACCGGGGTGCCGCGCCCTACCGGCCCAACTCGCTGGACGGCGGCTGTCCGTTCCAGGCAGGCGTGGACACCGGCGCCTTCGTCGAGACGCCGGTCAGGGTTCCCGAGGCGACCAAGGTCCGGGAGGCGCCCGCGTCGTTCGCCGACCATTTCGGCCAGCCCCGGCTGTTCTGGCTCAGCCTGAGCGCGGTCGAACGCGAGCACGTCATCGCCGCCTACACCTTCGAGCTGGGCAAGTGCTACGAGCAGTCCGTCAAGGAGCGGGCCCTGAAGGTGCTCGCCAACGTCGACAGCGAGCTGTGCGAGCAGGTCGCCACCGGACTCGGCCTCCCGGCCCCCGAGGCGACGGAGCCGCTCGCCTCACCGGCACCGAGCCCGGCGCTGTCCCAGGTGGGCAAGGTGTGGCCGGCGGACGGCAGGATCATCGGGATCGTCGCGGGCCCGGACGGCGACCTCGACGGCGTACGCGCCGTGCGCGAGGCCGTCCTCGACGCGGGGATGGTGCCGCTGGTGATCGCCCCGACCGGGGGCAAGCTCGGCGCGGACAAGGACCCGATCACCGTCCAGCGCACCTTTGCCACCGCCAGGTCCGTGGAATTCGACGCGCTCCTCCTCGCGGGAACGCCCGCTCAGGGCGCCGACGCGTACGGGGCGCGCGACGCGAAGGCCGGAAACGGTGACACGGCCGATGTCAGCGACCCGCGGGTGACACTGATGCTGGCGGAGGCCTTCCGGCACGGCAAGGCGATCGGCGGCTGGCAGGACGCCACGGCGGCGCTGGAGCAGGCAGGCGTGCCCGCGACCGCGCCGGGCGTGGTGACCGGCGAGCGCGGTACCGACGTACTGGAGCAGATCGTCGAACTGCTCGGTGCGCACCGGGTGTGGGAGCGTTTTCCGGCTGCTGTCTGAGTGAGCCTCGTACGCGCCATGGGTGGGCCCGCTCGGCAGGCCCACCCAAGAGGCGTGAGGACTACGCCCCGTACGTCTCCCTGAGTTCGATCTTCCGCACCTTCCCGGAAACCGTCATCGGGAAGCTCTCCAGGACTCGCAGCCCCGCCGGGATCTTGTAGTGCGCCAACTGCCCCTCGCAGAAGGCCCGCAGCTCCTCCAGGGTCGGCGGGTTCGTCGCGTCGCGCGGGATGACGCAGGCCAGCGGGACCTCGCCGTAGCGCTCGTCGGGAACTCCGACCACCTGTACGTCGGCGATCTTCGGGTGGCCGTAGAGGAACTCCTCGATCTCCCGCGGGTAGATGTTCTCGCCACCCCGGATGATCATGTCCTTGATGCGCCCGACGATCTGGACGTAGCCGTCCTCGCGCATCACCGCCAGGTCACCCGTGTGCATCCACCGCCCCGCGTCGATCACCTCCGCCGTGCGCGACGCCTCGTTCCAGTAGCCGAGCATCACGCTGTAGCCACGCGTGCACAGCTCGCCGGATGCGCCACGCGGCAGCGTCACGCCGCTGACCGGGTCGACCACCTTGACCTCGATGTGCGGCAGCACCCGGCCCACCGTGCCGGTGCGCCGCTCCAGGTCGTCCGTGCGGCGCGTCTGCGTCGAGACCGGGGAGGTCTCCGTCATGCCGTAGCAGATGGAGACCTCCTCCATGTGCATCTCGGCGACCACTCGCTTCATCACCTCGACCGGGCAGGGTGAGCCCGCCATGATGCCCGTACGCAGCGAACTCAGGTCGTACATCGCGAAGTCGGCGAGGCCGAGTTCCGCGATGAACATCGTCGGCACCCCGTACAGCGAGGTGCACCGCTCGCGCTCCACCGCGTGCAGCGTGGCGACCGGGTCGAAGGACGGCGCCGGGATGACGATGCAGGCGCCGTGGGAGGTGGCCCCCAGATTTCCCATCACCATGCCGAAACAGTGGTAGAAGGGCACGGGCAGACAGACCCGGTCCTGCTCGGTGTAGCCGACGGTCCGGCCCACCCAGTAGCCGTTGTTGAGGATGTTGTGGTGAGAGAGCGTGGCCCCCTTGGGGAAGCCGGTGGTGCCTGAGGTGTACTGGATATTGACGGGGTCATCGCAGCTCAACTCGGCCTCGCGGGCCGCGAGTTCCGCATCGGTCACCGCCTCGGCCGCACCCAGCAGCACGTCCCACGACCCGTCCGCGATGTAGTGGACCGACCGCAGCCCGGGACAGCTCGGCCGCACCTGGTCCACGAGCGCCCGGTAGTCGCTGCTCTTGTGGGACTGCGTTGCGACCAGGACAGTGACCCCGGCCTGCTTGAGTACGTACTCCAACTCATGTGCGCGATAAGCCGGGTTGATGTTCACCATGATCGCGCCGATCCGCGCGGTGGCGTACTGCACGAGCACCCACTCGGCACAGTTCACCGCCCAGATGCCGACCCGGTCCCCCTTGGCGACCCCGGCCCCCATGAAGCCCCGCGCCAACTGCGCGACGGCGGAGCCGAATTCGGCGTACGTCCAGCGCGCACCGGTGGCGACATCCACCAGCGCGTCCCGCTCGGGCCAGGACGCGACGGCCCGGTCGAGGTTGCGCCCGACGGTGTCGCCGAGCAGCGGTGTCGAACTGACGCCGTGGGCATACGACAGCTCGCTCATCGACTCATTCATAGGCCCGGTCATGGGCTCACCCACCGGCTCGCTCATCGGAACTCCTCCTCGCGGTACTCGGCGTCGGAGCCCGCCGCGCACGGCGCCAAGTGTGACCCGGGGGTCAGCGCCGCGTCGACCCTTGCGCGCCTGAAGGAGTGGCGCGACCTGCGACCATGCGCCGACTCACCGGCCCGCGGCGCCGCCCGCGTTCTCCCGTTTCGCACCGTCCGGCCACACGACGTCCACCGGGAGCCCCGCCCGGCGGGCGTCGGCCACGGCCGCGGCGGTGCCGCCCGGCGGTGCGGTGGAGGACCGGCCGTCCCACACCGCGAACAGACGGTCCGCGCGTCGCAGCAGCACGCGGTTCGCGTCCTCGTACGCCTGACCGTCCGCGCCCGCGCCCGCGTGATCGAGGACGATGACCTCGTCCGCCGCCTCGACGAGCCGGTCGAACGTTTCGGCATGCCCGGCGCCCACCCGGCGCTCCCGATAGTCCCGCGACGGGATCACCGCGACCAGTCGGCCGCCGAGCGCGAGCACCGCCTCGGCGAAGAGCGAGTCCGCGCCCCCGGCGACGCAGGAGAGTCCGGTGATCCCCTCCCTCCGGTACGGCGTGAGGGCCTCCCGCAGGGCCCGCCGTACGAGGGGAACGCTCGCCTCCGTCAGGTCCATGTGCCCGGTCACGGCGATGGCGATCAAGCCGACCTCACTTGTCCGGCGGAGAAGGGGTTCGCGGACCCTATACCGCGGCCCGTCCGACCGGAAGTACGTGACCCGAGCGCGGTTCTCTACAACGCCAGCGCGAGGAACCCCACCGCGTAGGCGGCCACGAACAGGGGCGGCACCCACTGTTCCAGGCGGGTGAGGGGCACGTACCGGCGCCAGTCCTCGCCCTCCCCCAGCTCGGTCCATTCGGCGCGGGAGTAGGCGTACGCGGGGAGCCGGCTCTCGAAGGCCCCGATCACCGCCCACTTCGCCGCGTTCAGCTGGCGGTAGGAACGGACCATGAGATACCACGCCGCGCACTGCCCGGTGAGGATCAGCAGACCGGCGAGGAGCAGCCAGACCGGCACCGTGCCCGGACGCGGCCCCAGTCCACCGGCCATGGCCGTGGCGATCGCGCTGTTGAGGGCGAGGAAGAAGGTGTTGGCAGCGCCTCGCCGCGCGCTGACCCGGTCGGCCATCTCCACACAGAGCTTGTACTGCTCGAAGAGCACGCCCACGTATGAGGTGCTGGCGGGCGTGTAACTCTCCGGGGCCACGTCGGAGTTCCACAGGGAGCGGTGGGGGTCTGCCACTCGCTCATCATGGCTCGCCGGGCGGTCGAGCTGCCGGTGAGCGCCCGTACCAGCCACGAACGAGCGAATCCGGACCCGCAATCCCCATTGTTCGATTGCGGGTGGGCCGCCGCCTCCGATCAGGTGGCCACCATGACCGATCAACCAGAGCCCGCCACCCTCTCTCCCGGCCTTCCCCCCTTCGGCACGCCCCGCCGACGCCAACGCCCGTTGCTCGGCTGCGCGCTACGGCTCGTGGGTCTTGGCGGGACGCTGTGGGGATGCCTGCTCGTGATCCTGACGGCGACACGGCTCCACACGGTCTTCATTCCCATGCCCGGCGACTCCATGGCGCAGAACGTGTTGATCGTCGTGGTGTTCGGACTCTGGGGTGCGGTCTCGCTGACGGTGGGCCTGCGGATGCGGCGGCAAGGGCGGCGCCATCACGTCCGGGTGATCAGGACCCTGGAGGAGGCGCGGCAGGAATCGTACGTCCTCTATCTACGCCCCTTCGCGGAAGACGTCACCGGCAAGGCGATGCCGCACGCGTTCAGCCGGTGGATGGGGGTGGGCGGCTCGCTCGTGAACGGGAGTTCGCAGACCTTGGAGGAGGGCGTGTGCCGGGCCTTCAAGGGCTTCGGCCGGCCGCTGGCCGTGGGCGAACCCGACGAGGCGCTCCCCCTGGCCGGCTCCCGCCGCCTCTACCTCCCCCTCACCGACTGGCAGCCCACCGTCACCTCCCTCATCACCGACGCCCGGCTCGTCCTCCTCGTGGCCGGCACCGGCAAGGGCACGCTGTGGGAACTGGCCGAGGTGATGCGGCTGCGCCGTCCCGAGTCCGTACTCGTCCTGCTCTACGGCGACCGGGCGGCACAGGACGTCGAGGAGGAGTACGACGCTTTCCGGGCCGCGGCGGCGTGTGAACTGGAGGAGCGGGCCGCGGAGTTGCGCGCGGTCCATGGCCCCGACTGGCAGCCGCCCAGCTTCCCTCCCCTCCCCGCCTTCAGGTTCCCGCTCAGCCTGAAGTGGGCCCCGCTGCTGCGCGCCATCGTCCACTTCGGCCCCGACTGGACCCCGCAGATCGTGCTCCTCGACCCCACGGCGGTCAGCGCCTGGACCCATGAGGGACGTGTCCGCAAGATGAACCGCGAGCAACTGATGCCGGTGCTGACGCAGTTGCAGAACGCCCTCGGCGGAACGGGTGTAAGCCGCTTGCCCGCACTGCCGGCGGATGGCCACTGAGGAGGCCGCCTGTGCTCAGACCACCTCGAAGTTCGCCATCATCGCCATGTCCTCGTGCTCGAGGTTGTGGCAGTGCAGCATGTACCGGCCCTTGTAGCCGCTGAACCGTGCGAGCACGTCGACGACTTCGTAGGGCCGTACGTCGACCGTGTCCTTCCAGCCCGCGTCGGTCGCCGCCGGCGGCCCGCCGCCGCGCGAGAGCACCTGGAAGTGGGCGAGGTGCAGGTGGACGGGGTGGTGGAAGTCGCTGCTGAAGCGCCAGCGTTCGACGGTGCCGAGGCGGGGGCGGGCCAGGTACTCGGAGGCGTTGAAGCCGCGCCCGTTGATGGTCCACATGTCCTCGGTGCGACGGAAGTCGAAGTGCCGGGTGGCGACCGCGGCAGCCGGGTCGAGCCGCGCGTACTCGGAGAGCTTCGCCGGGACGTGGCTGTGGTCCTTCTCCGCGCGGACCACACGGAACCGCATGACCTGCCGCATCCGGCCGTCCGCCAGGGTGTTGACCAGCGTGACGTGGCTGCCGACGGGGCACCGGGAGAAGTCCACGACGACATCGCAGCGCTCCGCCGGTGCCATGGGGATCGACGCCAGGCGCTGAGGGGCGCCGAGCAGGCCGCCGTCGCTGCCGATCTGGGTGAAGGGCAGCGTGCCGCCGTGTTCCAGGTCGAGGCGGAGGTTGTAGCGGCGTGCGTTCGAGGCGTTGAGGACGCGCAGGCGGTGCCGGGTCGCGGAGACCTCGGCCTGCGGCCAGGGGGCGCCGTTCACGAGCTGGACGTCGCCGAGGACACCGTCCATGTAGGCCGCCTCGACGCCCGGGGTGCCGGTGCAGGAAGGGGAGTTGGCGGGGTAGCGGAAGGAGCCGTCCGCCTCGAAGGCGCGGTCGCAGAGCAGCAGCGGGATGTCCTTGTCCCCGCCGGGCAGCGGCAGCGCGTCCTCCTCGGCGTCGTGCACCAGGAAGAACCCGGCGAGTCCGCGCCAGACCTGCGGGGCGCTGAAGTCCATCCGGTGGTCGTGGTACCAGAGCGTCGCGGCCCGCTGCTCAAGGGGATAGTCGTACGTCTTGCCGCCCTCGGTGAACGTCCACGCGGAGGCGGACGTGTGCATGCCGTGGTTCATCCGCCGCATCCGGTGCGGCTTGAACGTGCTGCCGCACAGGGCGGGCACCACCAGGTCGGTGGGGTAGCCGTCGGACGTCGGCGGGGTGACACCGCCGTGCA
Organism: Streptomyces sp. NPDC048436; assembly: GCF_043200355.1. Classification (NCBI taxonomy): domain Bacteria; kingdom Bacillati; phylum Actinomycetota; class Actinomycetes; order Kitasatosporales; family Streptomycetaceae; genus Streptomyces; species Streptomyces sp. NPDC048436. Next base: position 299,725 of record NZ_JBICXP010000003.1, on the reverse strand, counting down.
GGTGCGTGGAGGTGGGCACCGGCAGTGAGTTGGTGATGTGTACGGATGCCGTGCGGCCGGAGCGGCCGGCGATCGTCGGGCCGGGGAAGACGCCGTCGTAGCCCCAGACGGTCGTCTTCGTGCCGGGCATGATCTCCACCCGGGCCGCGCGCTGCGTGATTTCGTAGCGGTCGGTCGTGGCGGTGCGGCGCGTGGGCCGGGCCTGGGCGGGCACCGGCAGCGGGACGCCGAAGGGCTTCGGCAGCGGGAGCCGGCTCCTGAGGACGGTGCCGGTGCGCTCGGGGGTGAGGCTCTCGTACGCGGTCGCGCCCACGGGGACCGCGATACTGGCGGAGGCGCCCGCGAACAGGCCCAGTGCGCGTCGTCGTGAGGTCACCGATCCGCCCCCGAGGGCGTGGAATCGGACCCGTACACGCAGGTGAAGGCCCAGTACGTCAGCGCTGCCACGAGGCCGAAGATTGCCATGCCGAGCGGCACGTGGCCGCCGAGCAGGCGGGACTCGCCCAGCGCCTGCTGGACGCCTATGAGGACGAGCAGTCCGGCTCCCAGCAGGAACGGGCCGACCGGACCGCGCCCGGGACGCCACACGAGGCCTGCCGCGGCCGTCGCGACGAACGCGAGGAGGCTGAGCACCTGTGCGTTGGCCGCGTGCCAGTCGAGGAGACGGACGTCGCCGGTGATGAAGAGACCGGCGAGCGCGGCCTGGACGAGCGTGTCGATCACGAGCAGCGCCGCGCTGACACGGAGGACCGCAAGTCCCTTGCGTAGCCAGGGACGTGGAGGGCCGGTCGCCTCGCATACGTCACGCTCGGCCGGGCCGGCCAGTGGCGTCGACGTCTGAGCCATCGTGTTCCTTCCGAAGGGCAGATGAAAACGGGGTGATGGGCGGGACCCCGCCCACCACCCCGGGGGTGCGTGGCCTCGTACCTCAGCCGGTGGTCGTACGCCGGCGGGGCGCCGAAGCCGCCGGGACGAGGACCGTCAGCACGGCCACCGCGGCGAGCACCCAGAAGGCCCGGTTGTCCTGGCCGTGCCCGGGGCCGGTGGCGAGCGCAGCGGACAGGGCCGCGATGCCGTTCACGCCCGCGGCGGAGCCGATGTTGCGGAGCATCGTGGCTGCCGAGGTGGCGACGCCCAGCTGCGCCGGCGGCGACTGGTCCTGGATGAGCGCGAGCGTCGTCGCGGTGACGGCGCCCGTACCGATCCCGGCCAGCATGCCCGCGAGCCAGGCGATTTCGCCGGTCGCGCTGAGCACGGCGCTGGCGGTCAGGGCGAGCGATCCCACGACCAGCGGCGGCCGGTAGCCGCGCTTGGCCACGACGCCGCCCGCGATGGCGCTGCCGGCCACCCAGCCGAGCGCGGCCAGACCGACCACCACGGCGATCCCCGTGGTCGACGTGCCGGACGCGGCGAGCCGGACCGGCAGCACCGTGACCGTCGCGTACATCACGACGCACGCGCCGACCGTGGCGAGAGCCGCGCCGGCGGACGGCGTGCGGGCGAGGACCTGGCGCGGTACGAGGCCGCCACCGAAGCGCCGCAGCAGGGCGAGCGCCACCAGACCGACCACCGCGGCGACGGCGCCACCGATCGCGCCGAGGCCCAGCGATCCGCCCTGCAGTCCGACGAGCAGCAGCGCCGAACCGCCGGTGACCAGCAGGAACTCAGCAGCCGGGAATCCGGAGCGCTGCCCCTGGCCCGCCTTGGCGTCGCCACGTCCGGGCAGTGCCACGGCGATGGCGACGACGACCAGCGCGCACAGCGGCACGTTGACGAAGAACACCCAACGCCACCCCCACGCCTCGGTGACGGCCGCGCCCACAACGGGTCCGAGGACCGCGGCCACGCCCCAGACCATGCTCAGCATCGACTGGGCCTTGGCGCGCCGCTCCGGCCCGAAGACCCGGCCGACGATCACATAGCTGGAGACGATGATCGCGCCCGCGGCCAGGCCGTGCAGCACTCGCGCGGCGACCAGGACGCCGAAGCTCCCGGCGAGTCCGGCGAGCACCGACGCGGCCAGGAAGACGAGTGTGGCGCCGATGGCGAGCACCCGGTCGTCGAGCCGGTCGGCGGCCCAGCCTGCCAGCGGGGTGCCGGCGACCTGCGCCAGCATGAACCCGGATACCAGCCAGGCGTAGCCGCCGCCGGAGCCGCCGCCCACGTCACCGAGGACGTTGGGCAGGACGGTTCCCATCACGGTGGCGTCCATCGCGGCGAGCAGCAGGGCGAGCACCGCCGCCGCGACCGCGATGTTCCCGCCGGCAATGGCCGGGCGGGCGGGGGCCGAGCCGCGGGATACGGCGGTGTCGGCCCCGACGGTCGACGAGGTCAAGACGGCACCCCCAGGGCCGTCAGCGGCTTCGCCGGCAGTTCGGCGGGGGCCGCGTGCACCCGCTCCGCCCCGGAGAACTCGACGATGAGCTCGGTGAGTTCGGCGTCGAGGATCTCATCGACCGTGTGCAGCGTGCCGTCGGCGGCGAAGACCTTGCCGCCGAACGCCTTCGTCATCTCCAGCTGCACGGCGGCGGCGGGGTTGTCCGTGACGAAGTCGATGTCGAGCAGCTCCCGGGTCGACGCCTCGAACGTCGCCGCCAGCATGCGGTTCAACTCCTCGATCTGCTCCAGGAGTTCGCGTACGCGCTGCTGCTGCTCCGCGCTGAGCGCCGGGTAGATCAGCTTCATCGCCACGTGGTCGATCTTCACGTGGCGGGCCTCGTCCAGACCATGTGTGTGCAGGAGGCGTGTGAAGAAGCGGGCCCGCTCCGGGTCCAGTGCGTCGGTGCGGTGCTCGAAGACGGTGATGACCGACTCCCCCACGTACGCGGAGCAGCACAGTGCCACCAGCTTCACGTACGGGTGATCGTCCGTGCGGAACACGTCGAGCCGCTCGTCGAACAAGGCCTTGCTCACGCGGGGTTCGACTCCGGACAGGGCGCGCACGTAGCGGTAGAAGGTGTTCGCGTGCTGGATCTCCTCGGCCGCGAAGCAGGACAGCGCGTTGTGCAGCTCGTGCCCGACGTTGATGGGGTCGCGCAGGTCGTGCAGCTCGCCCATGACCAGGGCCATGACCGTGCTCACGTGCCGTTCGATCTCGGCGAGCTGGGCCAGCTCCTTGGTGAGGTAGGCCACCGACTCGGCCTCGTGCCCCGCCTCCCCGTAGGCGACGACCGAGACGAACTCCCGTTCCGCCGCGGTGTTCGCCTCGTTCCAGTCGAAGGCGTTGGGGTGGAAGGTGTTGATGTGCGCGAGCCGGGTGACGGAGGCGAGCTCGTCGCGCACGGAATCCGCGATGGAGTCGAACTGGTCAGGACGCGTCATTCTCGTACTCCTTGTAGCCGTCTTGAAGACCGATCGAGATGTCGCGGATCCGCACCCAGCCCTGGGCGATGAACTCGCTGTCCCGCAGCTTCTCGATGAAGTAGTAGTAGGCCTTGATGTCGTCGGTCTCGATGAACAGGAAGTCCGAGTAGTCCGTGGAGAACGCCTCGGCGTCGAAGTGGCGTACCGAGAGCCGGTCGGTGAAGGGGCCGACGATGTCCTTCTGGAACACCGCCTCCTGCTCGCCCCGCTGCTCCCGGCTCAGCTGCAGCCAGCGGATGTCGAACTCGTAGCGGACGACGATTCCGTACTTCATGGGGGGTCAGCTCCTGGCGTAGGACTGGGCGTTGAGGATGGTGCGGTCGGGGTCGGTGATCGCACGGCGTCCGTGCATGACGCGGGTGTTGTCGATGAGGACGATGTCGCCGTCCTCCCACGCGATCTCCTCCGTGACCTTCTCGGCGATCTCCGTGTACTCGGCGACCACGTCGGCGGGTATCGCGGAGCCGTCGGTGAAGCGGATCTCGGGGGCCTCGTAGTTGAAGGAGGGCCCAAGGAGGCTGTTGGCCCAGGCGGTACGCGAGGACCAGCGGGTGCGGTGGGCGGCGTGGGCGGTGTACGTGTAGGTCAGGCTGCCGTCGCCCTCCTGCGTGAAGGTCGCGTCGACGTCGGTGTTCGCCAGGTCGTAGAGGTCGCTCACGGTCATCTCGGCGGGCTCCTTCGCGCCACCGGCGAGGTGTGCGGCGAGCCGCTGCCACATGGCCTGCGGGACGGTGCGCGAGTACATCACCGGCTGCTCGGCGAAGGTCTTCCGGGCCCGCTCCGACAGCGCGTCCCAGACCCGGAACCCGTCGCACACGGTGGTCTCGGAGCCGGACTTGGCGGCCTTGACGCAGTGGAACCAGAGGAGGTCGGGGGCGAAGGGCGTGGCGCCGTTCTCCAGGTGGAGCCCGATGGGCGCGTGGCCCGAGTCGACCTTCTGGGCGGCGTCGCCGTGGAAGGTGCGGGCCGGGTCGAGGGTGGTGCGGGAGCTGTAGCGGCTGACCAGCTCGTTGAACTGCTCGACGCTCGGGGCGAATCCGCGGATGAGCAGGTGCCCGGCGTCGGCGAGCAGGCTGTCAAGGCCTGCCTGGTAGAGCTCGGCGAAGTCGGCGTCCGGGCCGGTCGGCGTGACCATCATGCCGTCGCCGGCGCCGATGGAGGTGAGCCGGATGGTGTTCGCGTTCTGAATGACAGTCATGTCTTTGTCCCCGTGCGAAAGAAGAATGAGGTGAAGAGGGAAGTGCGGGATCCCACGGCCGGAACGTGTCAGGCGTTGGGCGCGGGAGCGGGAGCGGCCACAAGATCGTCGAAGATCAGTGGGCGGCGCGGGCGTCCGGTGACGGTGAAGTACGTGTCGCGGAAGTCGCGGCTGTCCGGTACGACGACGAAATCCTCGGGCCGGTCGGTCTCGGCGAGGTGCCGCTCGGCGTGGTCGCGGGCCTGTCGGCGCACCGCGTCCGGGTCGTCGCCGTCCAAGGTGACGAGCACGGCGGTGAGGTGCTCTCGCCCCTCGCCGAAGACGACCGCGTCCACCACCGACGGGCAGCTGCGCAGGCTGCCTTCGACCCACTCGGGTGAGACGTTGCGGCCGTGGCTGGTGATGATGACGTTCTTCAGACGGCCCAGGATGCGGATGTAGCCGTCGTCGTCGATCTCCGCCCGGTCCCCGGTGTGCAGCCAGCCGTCCTCGTCGACGGGCCGGCTGGTCGGGTCCTCGACGGTGTAACCGGCGAACAGGGACGTCGACTTCACCAGCAGCTCGCCCTCGGCCGAGAGCCGGACCCGGCAGTGCGGCAGCGGCTTGCCCACGGTGCCGGGGCGCCAGTTCTCGGGGGTGTTCCACGAGACGACCGAGCTGTTCTCGGACAGGCCGTAGCCCTCGTGGATGCGCAACCCGGCGGCGTCCAGGCGGAGTTGTGCCTCGACGTCGACGGGCGCGCCGCCTGCCATCAAGAACGGCCGCGGCCCGTCGCCGAGCAGCTCGGCGACCCGTGGGTCCTGGTTCCTGACCGACTTGTCGAGTGCGCTCACGGCGGCCGGCGGAAGCACGGCTGCCGTGGGCCGCGCGGCACGCATCCACGTCACGACGTCGTCGGCGCGGGACCCGGCGGTGCCGAGCAGCGCGGTGGTCTCCGGCAGCAGGATCACCCGGCCGCCGTTGATGATCGGCAGGTACACGGCGGTGACCTGCTCGATCAGGAGGCTGAAGGGCACCAGCGACAGGTAGCGCGCGTAAACCCCGTCGGGTGACACGGAGTCGAGTGACGTGAGCAGTGCGTCGAGCGCTCGGGAGCGGATCTTCACGCCCTTGGGCGCTCCGGTGGTACCCGAAGTGTGGATGACCTTGATGAGGCGCTCGTCCGGCAGCTCGGGCAGGTTCGCGGCGTCCGCCTCGGACGCCACAACCGCGTCGGCCGTGGAGACGGGGATGACGGTGACCGTCTCCGACAGGCCCCATGAGGCGAGCTTGCGGGCACCGGCCTCGTCGGCCAGGCAGAGCTTGACCTCACGCAGCAGCGAGCCGGCCTGCTCGCCGGAGAACGCCAGCGGTACGGGCACCTCGACGTGGCCGCCGAGCAGCAGCGCCAGGTCGGCCGCGACCCATTCCGGGCCGTTGCCTGCCACGACACCGACCGGGGTACCGGCGGTGGCGCCGAACTCCGCGAGCCCGCGCCGGATGCGGGCACTCCAAGCGGCCATGGTCGCGTAGCTGTAGGTCTCGGCCACCTCCCCGTCGGTGGCGAGCCGCTCGATCAAAACGTTGTTCTCATGCCCAGGCGCGTACAGGCCCTCGTGAACGCTCTTCACTGTGCGGAACCCGCTCCCTGCATGGCGGGCGAGGCTACCTGGTCCCACCGGACGGCGAGGTGGTAGCCGGTGTCGGCCTCACGGTTGATGCCCGCGTCGAAGGCGCGCAGGTCGATGTACCCGGCGACGGGCGCGGTGTCGTAGTAGCTCCCCCACCGGCCCTGCTGCTCGGTCGGCAGGGCCGATTCGCGGGCCTCGTCCACCCCCGTGAACTGGATGCCGATACGGGCGAGCGTGCGGGCCAGCGGCTTGGTGACGGTGCACAGCAGGAACGCGGCGCCGCCGCACCAGCACAGCGCGGGCACCATCCGGATCAGTTCGAGCCCCGCCCCAGGCTCACTGGAGGCCAGCGGCCCCACCTCCACCAGCCCGGACGGCTCGCACTCCAGGCCGGTGTGCCGGGATATGACGTCCGCAGCCGAGTCGCCGAAGTAGCTCTCGATGAGCAGCCCACGGCCCGTTCCGTGCGTGCCGTACGTGAGACCCGCGCAGGCCAGGGGGTTGGCGTCGATGCCTTCGTCCGAGCACAGCGCGATGTAGCTGTCCGGCGACGGTTCGATGTGTGCCCCGTAGTCCCGTGCGTACCGATCCTGCGCGAGTTCGGTACAGGCCTGCCACAGCGCGCTGCCACGGCGAGCGATGTTGATGCGCATTGCCCCTCCATTCGCATCGGCCCGACCGACCGGCCGGGCGCGGACACCACTTTATGACCACTGGTCGACTTTCGACAACTAGTTCATGATCGTTGTGGCTGAACGGAGTGTGAACGATGCGTTGCCGGAGAGTCACTCAAGGCCGCCCCCCGGCTCCTCCCTTACGAAGAGTGACCGTCATCCGGTGCGTACTCGGCGGCGACGGAGTGCACGATGTCGGTCACCGTCCGGTGCAGCTTCTTCAGCTCCGGGATACCGAGCCGGGTCCAGCCGAGCCCGCCCACCATGGAAGTCATGACCTTGAGGCGGCCCTCAAGACCTTCCTCGCCGGCCCAGAGGAAGCGGCGCGACAGGAGGTGCATCGCCGCGTAGCCCAGGATGTAGGCGCGCAGGGCGTCCACGGCCACGCTCGCCTCGACCTCGTCGTTGTGGAAGGCACCCTCGGCGAGGCTGCGCTCCACCGCGTAGCCGACCACCTGCGACATCTGCGATTCGACCAGGTCACGGCGGGCGAGACGCTGCTCGGACGCGATGCGGCAGACCGCGTCCGTGCGGGCCGTGATGCTGCATTCGAAGAGCTCGGGGGCCACCACCGCGTGCTCCATGTACGCGAGGGCCATGCCATAGACCGACCGCACACCGTCCCAGGGGAGGTCGGCGATCGCCTGGAAGTAGCGCAGCTGACGCCGGGCGCTCTCCGCCGAGAGCTCGATGAGGAGGTCCTCGCGGCAGGTGAAGTGGTTGTACACGGTGCCTTTGGAGTAGCCCGCCTGCTGCGCCAGCTTCCCCAGCGTCAGGTTGTGGAAGCCGTCGGTGCAAATCATGCCCAGGGCGACGTGGACCAGCATCTGGTCACGGTCAGCTACTTCCTGGGCCTTCCTTTGAGTGGTTCGCATGGCTTCATTATCCGTGACCATCGGTCAAAGGTCGACAGTTGGTCAACGTTAAGTCAAAAAATTTCCTGGCGCCTCATGCGTACTAGCTCTTCCAGGGCACGGCGCATGACCTGCCCCACATCAGCGGTATGCGATGACCTTCTGCGCAAGCCCCGAACGCGATTCCTCAACCCCGCCGCTCCAGCCACTCATCCGCCGACCCCTCCGCCGTCCGCTCCCGCAGATCGACCCGCCGGATCTTGCCCGAGATCGTCTTCGGCAGCTCCTGCGTGAACTCGATGCGCCGGATGCGCTTGTAGGGGGCCAGCACTGATCGGGTGTACTGGAAGATCGCCTCCGCCGTTTCCTCGCCCGGCGCCCAGCCCTTCGCCAGCACCACGTACGCCTTGGGGACGGCGAGCCGCAGCTCGTCCGGCGCGGGCACGACCGCGGCCTCCACCACCGCCTCATGTTCGAGCAGCGCACTCTCCAGCTCGAAGGGCGAGACCTTGTAGTCGGAGGACTTGAAGACGTCATCACTGCGGCCGACATAGGTGAGGTACCCATCCGCGTCGAGCGAGCCGATGTCACCCGTGCGGTAGTAGCCGTCCGCCATCGCCTCGGCGGTGCGCTCCGCGTCGCCGTGGTAGCCGGTCATCAGGCCGACGGGCCTCGCCGCCAGGTCCAGGCAGATCTCGCCCTCCGCTGCTCCCGGCTCACCGGTGACCGGGTCCAGGAGCGTGACCCGGTAGCCGGGGCTCGGGCGGCCCATCGAGCCGGGGATCAGGCGCTGGCCCGGGGAGTTGGACACCTGGACCGCGGTCTCTGTCTGGCCGAAGCCGTCCCGGATGGTGACGCCCCAGGCGCGGTTCACCGCCTCGATCACCTCGGGGTTCAGCGGCTCACCGGCCGCCACGACCTCCCTCGGCGGCGTACGCAGTTGGGTCAGGTCGGCCTGGATCAGCATTCGCCACACCGTGGGAGGTGCGCAGAAGCTGGTGACGCCCACCCGGTCCATCTGAGCCATCAGGCTGCCCGCGTCGAAGCGCGTGTAGTTGTAGATGAAGACCGTCGCCTCGGCGTTCCACGGGGCGAAGAGGTTCGACCAGGCGTGCTTGGCCCAGCCCGGCGAGGAAATATTGAGGTGTACGTCGCCGGGCTTGAGGCCGATCCAGTACATCGTCGCCAAGTGGCCGACCGGGTACGACACATGGGTGTGCTCCACCAGCTTGGGCTGGGAGGTCGTCCCCGAGGTGAAGTAGAGCATCAGCGGGTCGTCGGCCGCCGTGGGACCGTCCGGCTCGAAGTCGTACGGGGCTGAGGCCGTGTCCGCGTACGACAGCCAGCCCTCGCTCGGGAAGCCCCCGACCACGATCTTTGTGTACGTGCCGGGCACACCCTCGAACTTCTCGACGTCCTCGCCACGGATGATCACATGCCGCGCCCTGCCCCGCTCGATCCGGTCCCGCAGGTCAACCGTTCCGAGCAGCGGAGTCGCCGGGATCATCACCGCGCACAGCTTCATCGCGGCGAGCGCGGTCTCCCACAGTTCGACTTGGTTGCCGAGCATCACCAGGATCCGGTCGCCGGCCGCGACGCCCTGCTCCCGGAGCCAGTTGGCCACCTGGTCCGAGCGTGCCGACAACTCGGCGTAGCTGAAACGCTGTTCTCCGCCGCCCTCTTCGGTGATGTGCAGGGCCGTACGGTCATTGTCTTCGGCGATCGCGTCGAACCAGTCCAACGCCCAGTTGAACCTCTCGAACCGAGGCCAGCTGAACCCCTCGTACGCGGTCTCGTAGTCCTCGCGATGCCGCAGCAGGAAGTCCCTCACGGCCCGGAACTCCTCCGTCACGCTCTTGTCCGTCATCTGTCACCAGCCACCCTTCTCGCACCCTGGCCTCACGACCGAGGCCTCGCCTGCCTGTGCATGATCACCTATCACGGGCCGACCGGGTGCGGGCCGTCATACGGAAGTTGGGGGCGCATACGAGACTGGCGGCGATGGAGGCGGTGGTGGCGGCGCGGCGGGCGGGGCTGCTGCCTGATGACGGTGTTCCTTGCCCCTGCGAGAATCGCGTACGTCGTCTCTGTGTGAGGAAGTGCCGGACATGGTGTCCACGGACCGTTTGCTCGCCTTCGCGGCGATGTCGCTGCTGGTGATCGTGATCCCGGGGCCGAGCGTCCTGTTCGTCATAGGCCGGGCCCTGGCACACGGCAGACGCACGGCCGTGGCGACGGCGCTGGGCAACGTCTTCGGGTCGTATGTACTGGTCCTCGCGGTCGCGGTCGGCGTCGGCTCGCTGGTCGAACGCTCGGCCGCGGTGTTCATGGCGGTGAAGCTGGCGGGAGCCGCGTATCTGGTCTTCCTGGGCATCCAGGCCTTCCGGCACCGCAAGGAGATGCGGGCGGATTCCCTGGGGGCGACGTCCCAGGCCTCCCAGACATCCCAAGAGTCGCAGGGTTCCCAGGGGTCGCAGGTATCCAAGGCATCCAAGGCATCCAAGGCACCCAAAGGGGGCGAGGCACGCACCGATCTGCGCACCGTCCTGGACGGCGCGCTCGTCGGCGTGACGAATCCGAAGGGCATCGTCTTCTTCGCGGCGGTACTCCCCCAGTTCGTCGACCACTCGGCGGGCCATCTGCCCGCGCAGATGCTGCTGCTCGGGCTCGTCCCGATCAGCATCGGCCTGGTCACGGACACTCTCTGGGGGCTGACGGCATCCGCGGCCCGCTCCTGGTTCGCACGCTCGGACCGCCGGCTTTCGCTGATCGGCGGGGCCGGGGGCGTGGCGATGATCGGGCTCGGCGTGACGGTGGCGGCGACGGGGCGAGCGGACTGAGGCCGTTTTAGCCGTTCAGCGCTCGATGACGGTGCCGAAGCGGATGTCATACGTGGCGGCCTCGCTCAGCGGCCCCTTCAGCAGCCGCTCGGCCTCCTCTGTCAGCTCCTGGCGCTGGGCGCTGGTCAGGGTGGAGAAAGGCTCGATGGTGAGGACGGCGGAGTCCTTGCCCGCACCGGCCCCGGCAGCCCGTGTTCCCGTCGGCTCTTCGAGCCGCCAGACGCCTGCCAGAAAGCCATCGACCAGAAAGACGCTGTAGGCGAAGTTCCCCTTCCAGGTCCGGCCCTTGTACTCCGGCGGCACGACACGGCTGCGGTCGGCGTGCGAGAGGAGGAGGTTGTCGAACTCGGGCAGGAGGCGCGCCGGGGCCGGGGTGTCCGCGTCGGGGCGGGGCGCGTCGGGGAGGTCGAAGAGCTCGACGCCGTTCTCGTCACGGAACGTACGCAGTTGGGGCCGCAGCCGCTCGAAGGCCTCCCTCAGCCGTGTCAGGCCCGCCCAGATCTGCATGTCCTTGACGGATGCGGGCCCGAAGGCGGCGAGGTAGCGCAGAACGGTGGCGTCGGGCGCGGGCACCGGCTCGCTCGGGCGGCCGAGCCAGTGATCGACGGTGGTGAGCGCGACCTGACCGCTGCGCCGCCACAGGCCACGCGGGGTGACCTGGACCAGCGGCAACGAGCAACGGGCGGCGACGGCGAGCGACTGCGGGTCGGCGTCGGGCCAGCGGGGCAGGAGGATCTCCCGGAGCTGCTTCATCGTGCGGGGTTCTTCCTCGACGGCGGCACGGGCGAGCGAGGAGAGCTCCCCCAGATCGACGCCGACCAGACCCTTGCGGAAGGCATGCAGCTCACGGTCGCGGGCACCCTGCACCAGCGGGCGCAGGGAGAGGGCGTCGTCGGCGGTGTGCAGATGGATGGTGGAGCGCATGGTGACCATGCGTACGAGGTCACGCGAGGCAAGGGGCCCGGACAGGTCTTGCGGGTCGAACCCTTCGAGCCGTGCGGCGAGGGCGAAATAGGGCGGCTTCACGTTCTGCGCCTGCAGCCCGAGGAGGTGGGCGACGGCACCTTCGGCGGAGAGGCCGGCCGAGCGACGCAGGAGGAGTTGACGATCGAGGGTGGCGCGGTTGAGGGCGCGTCGGCTGAGGGTGGGGATGGGGGCGCTTCGGGTGGCCGTACCCGTCGATTTCGTCATGCTCAGCACGCTAGCGGGGCTTGCGGACACGTACTGTCCGCAAGGGGGCAGAGATGTCGCCACGGTCGCGACTTTTGGGACGTATATCCTGCCGAAAGAGTTCGAGGACCTCGGATACCTCGAAGACCTCAAAGACAAGAGTTCGACGCACCACTAAACACGTACCACTGAACACGTACCACTGAACACGTACCACTGAACACTCATCACTCGGAGGCAGCCAGCATGGCGGAGCGCCGGACCCGGCCCGTACCGAGCACGAAGAGGCAGGGCTGGTGGCGCACTCCCCAGACCGACGCGGCTCCGTCCGTGGGGAACGGGAAATCAGGGAGCCCCGGGAAGTCCGGGGCCGGGGAGACGCCCGCATCCCCCTCCCCCGCACCGGCGGAAGCGGCCAGCGTGGTCCAGGCGGCGCTCTACCGTGACGGTGTCCGCGTGGCGGCGCCCGCCTCCCTCGCCGACACCTTCCGCGAGCTGCGCAAGCAGCGGGACGGGATGGCGTGGATCGGCCTCGCAAGGCCCACGGAGGCAGAACTGCTCACGCTGGCCGCCGAGTTCGACCTGCACGAGCTCGCGGTCGAGGACGCGATGGAGGCGCATCAGCGCCCGAAGCTCGAACGCTACGGAGAAACCCTCTTCGTCGTCCTGCGCGCGGCCCGCTATCTGGACGCCCAGGAGGAAGTCGACTTCGGCGAACTGCACGTGTTCGTGGGACCCGACTTCGTCATCACGGTGCGCCACGGAGCCGCCCCGGACCTGACCGCCGTACGCCGCCGCATGGAGGAGAGCCCGGAGCTTCTCAAGCTCGGCCCGGAGGCGGTGCTGTACGCGATCCTGGACGCGGTGGTCGACGGGTACGCCCCGGTCGTGGCGGGCGTCCAGAACGACATCGACGAGATCGAGACCGAGGTCTTCAGCGGCGACCCGGCGGTCTCCCGCCGCATCTACGAACTCTCCCGGGAAATGGTGGAGTTCCAGCGAGCGACGCGCCCCCTGGTGGCGATGCTGCACGCCCTGATGGCGGGCTTCGCGAAGTACCGCACGGACGAGGAACTCCAGCGCTACCTGCGTGACGTGGCCGACCACGTCACGCACACCAGCGAACGAGTCGACGGCTTCCGCCAGGCCCTCGCGGACATCCTCACGGTCAACTCGACGCTGGTCACACAGCAGCAGAACGCGGAGATGCGGGCGTTGGCGGAGGCGGGGTTCGAGCAGAACGAGGAGATCAAGAAAATCTCGTCATGGGCGGCGATCCTGTTCGCCCCCACACTCGTAGGCACGATCTACGGAATGAACTTCGACGAAATGCCGGAGCTGCACTGGGCGTTCGGCTATCCGTTCGCGATCGGCCTGATGGGTATTGTTTGCGCCAGTTTGTACGTTATTTTCAAGCGGCGGGACTGGCTGTAGCCGCCTGCCTTTCAGAGCGCTACGTCACGCCGGCCTACTTGGAGCACACCCGGTCATCGGCAGGCAGCTTGCCCGTGGACAGGTAGTGGTTGACCTCGCTGTCGACGCAGTCGTTCTCGTAGAGGCCATAGATCGCGTGCCGGTTGGCGCCCTTGAGGGTGAGCAGTTTGGAGCTCGGCAGCAGGTCGTGCAGGGCTACGGCTCCCTTGTGGGGTGTGCGGGGGTCGCCGGTGGCCGAGACGATCAGTGGATTGGCGTCGTGCTTCACCTGGGTGGGTTCCTCTCGGGGGCGGTCCCAGAACGCGCACGGGCCGATGTTCTTGGTCAGCGCGCCGAAGCGCGGGTACGCGGCACGGCTGCGCTCGATGTCCCGCCAGTAGGTCTCGGGGTTGCGCGGGGCCGCCCGGTCCCCGCAGATGATCGCGGACTGCACGCTGCCCGTGCGCGACTGCTCGCCGGTCATCGCGAACCGCAGCAGCCCGGCGAAGGACGGTGACAGCTTGGCCGGCTGCCCGGCCGCGGCCTTGTTCAGGACCGACACCTGCTCGCCGAGCGTCGCCCGGGAGACGTCGGTGTCGCTGTCGACCCCGGAGAGCAGAATGAACGGGACCTGGGTGTCGTCCAGTTGGAACGTCTCTGGCGCGGTGCCGACCGTGAGCGGGGCGCGCGCGGACGCCCTGATGATCCGGTCGACGGTGGCGAGCACCTGGGCGCGGGTGCGGCCGAGGCCGTAGGTCTCGTCGCGGGCGGCGGCCCAGGTGGCCCAGTCGGCGAGCGCCCGCTCGTTCTCGCCGACGGCTTCCTGGAGCAGCCGGGGGCCGAACTTGCGCGGGTCGATGGCGCCGTCCAGGACCATGCGGTCGGTGCTGCCGGGGAACATCTGGGTGTAGACCGTGCCCAGGTAAGTGCCGTACGAGTAGCCGAAGTACGAGATCCGCTTCTCGCCCAGCGCCCCGCGGATGACGTCCATGTCGCGGGCCGTGTTGCGCGTGCTGACATGCGGCAGCACGGCGGCGTTGGTGGCCCGGCACTTGGCGGCCAGGTCTTTCTGGAGGGCGACTTGGCGCTCGAAACCCGACCGGCCGAGACCGGCCGAGAAGAGGTTGGTGCCGACGGGCCAGCCGCAGTCCAGCGGGGTGCTGCGGCCGACGAAGCGCGGGTCGAAGCCGACGATGTCGTAACGCGGTCCCGCCTTCTTCACCCACGTATGGAATTCGGGCGGCGACTGAAGGGCGGTGCCGCCGGGGCCGCCGTTGTTGAGGAGGATCGAGCCGATGCGGTGGCGGGTGTCGGTGGCCTTGAGCCGGGATATCGCGACGGTGATCGTACGGCCCCCGGGGGCCGTGTAGTCGAGCGGCACGACGACGTCCGCGCACTGCACGCCTGCCTTGTCCAGGTCGCGGCCCATGGTGTCATCCGGCTTCTCGGCGCAGCTGCCCCAGAGCAAGTGCTGGTCGTAGTAGCGGTCGAGCCCGGGCCCGGCCTCGGACCCGGGTTTCGGCCCGGCACCCACCGCCGCGGCCGTGCCCGTGGGAGTCGCCGCAGCCGTGCCGAGGCAGGCCGCGAGGGCGAGGCCGATGACCGAGGTGCGGCGCGCGGACGGGCTGCAGGTGTTCACTGGGTCTCCTTGCGGTGCGGGATGTCGCGGTCGCGAGCGTCTTTCGCGTACGCCGTCGATACGGCGGCCCCCCGTCACGGATGACGCGGCGGCCGACGCCGTCTCACACCGTCAGACGCTAAGCGGAGCAGCCGTCCCCACTCACTACCGCTGTCCCCCCACTCACAGTGAGGCCACCCCCACCAGCGGCGGACCGGCACAGGCCCGATGACACCCGCGAGGCCATCCGCACGGATCCGATGGGATGATCGGCCTCTCGGGTGCAACTCGTTGAACTACTCAAACAGCGTCTAACAAATCGGCCGGACAATTGATACCTATGGATTCGCGGACGCCTTCGCGAATAAGCCGCACATTCACGTTCGCCACGTGGCGTAAGCCACGCGTGATCCTCTGGGCCACGGCCGGTGTGGTGGCCCTCGGGTTTCTCATCGCCCTGGAGATCGCCTCGCGTCGCTACGCCGGTGTGCCGGGGCCGATGACCGTCCAGGCGCGCGAGGTGATCTTCGCGCCCAAGCCGGGTCCGCTGTACGGCGGTCTTGCGTTGATGATGGTCGTCCTCACCTGGCGGCAGCGGTTCATCGCCGCCGGTGTCGCCGTCGGCGTCGATGTCGTGTTCGTACTGGTGCGGTGGGCGGCCGACGTCGAGGTGCCGGAGGGGCAGTTCTTCGGCAATGGTGCCTTGTGGGCGATGTTGGGCTGTGGGGTCTTCGCGGTCACGCGCCGCACCGGACCGGAGCGTGTTCTGCTGTTGAAGGGCGTCGGCCTGGGGCTGCTGCTCGTCACCGGGCGCAAGATCGGTGACAGTTGGCTGCTGATCACGGCGAAGACCCGGCCGACCGTGCTCGACCCCTACGTGGCCGTCGCCGATCACGCGCTCGGCAACCCGTCGTGGGTGGCGGGCCGGATGCTCAAGGCCATCGGCCCTGTCGGCACTCACGTTCTCGACCTGGTCTACGCCCAGCTCGCGGTGGGCGCCGTCGCCGTCGCCCTGTACCAGCTGCGCAACGTGGCGGCCGAGCGCCGTTTCCCGCGCCACCATCTGGTGCGCACGTTTCTCGTGATCGGCCTCCTCGGGCCTGCCATCTACATGATCTTCCCTGTGGTCGGGCCGATCTTCGCCTATGGGCCGGGCACCTCAGGCACCGGCGGCGTGCAGTGGGCGGTGACCGATCTGTGGCCGCATACGCCGCCGCCTGTCACCGCCCCGCACCCGGTGCCGTACGACGGGATCACCCCTCGCAACTGCATGCCAAGCCTGCACACCGCGTGGGCCACCGCGATCTTCATCCACTCCCGCAGGGGCCATAAGGTCCTGCGGTTCGCGGGTGCGTTCTGGTTGACCGCCACGCTCGGCGCGACGCTGGGCTTCGGCTACCACTACGGCGTGGATCTCATCGCCGGCGTGGTGTTCGCGCTCACCGTCGAGGCGGCTCTGCGTACGTTCGACCGCGGCTGGGAACGGTCCGGGGTCCTGCTGGTCGCCTACGGCACGGCCGTCTTCGCCGCGCTCCTGGTGGCGTACCGCTGTCTGCCCATGGAGATGGCCGCACATCCGTGGGTGTTCGGGCCCTTGGCTGTTCTGTCGATGGTGTCGGTGATCTTCGGCTACGTACGGACCACCAAGCCGTGGGAGCCGAAGACAGCGCCTGTGCTCCCGCCGGAACCACAGCCCGCGTTGGTCTGAGTCAGTCATGTCACCGGCCGGTCGAGCCGCAGGTCCTCGAAGAGGCGGGCCGACCTCTTGGGGTCCCACTTCAGTACGTTGCCCTTAGGCGTGGGGACGCCGATACCGGACACGGGCACGTTGATCTGCCTGCCTTTCCCGCCCGCGACGCTCTGCGCGGCGCGGAACATCCTGCTGAGATCACGCAGGCTCATGTCCTCGTCGACGACGAGTGTGTCAAGGCCCGCCCGCACGGCCGGGCCGATCTCCAGCGGGTCGAAGAGCGTGCCGGGCCTGGCGGCCTGCTGGGCCAGGGCCGACAGGAACTTCTGCTGGTTCCTCGACCTGCCCAGGTCGCCCTCCCTCTCCTGGTGCCGCTGGCGGACGTAGGCGAGCGCCTGCTTGCCGTTCAGGGTGTGGCAGCCCTTGCGCAGGTCGGCGCCCGACTTCTCGTCCTTGATGTCCCGGTCCAGGCACATCCGTACGCCGCCGATGGCGTCGACGATGTTCACGAACCCGGCGAAGCCGATCTCCGCGTAGTGGTCGATGCGCAGCCCGGTGTTCTTCTCGACGGTGTGTACGAGGAGTTCTGGGCCGCCGTAGGCGAAGGCGGCGTTGAGTTTGTCGCCCTCGGGGCGCTTGGTCTTGCCCGTCGACGTGTCGAGGCGGCCGGGCACGGTCACCCATGAGTCGCGCGGCAGGCTGACCATGCTGGTGCCGTTGGCCCCGGTGTGCAGCAGCATCATCGAGTCGGTGCGCCTGCCGCCGCCTCCGCCCGCGTGCAGGTCCTTCACGTCGTCCTCGGAGAGTCCCTCGCGGCTGTCCGAGCCCACGACGAGGTAGTTGGTGCCCTTGCCGGGCGCCGGGCGTTCCCCGTACGCGGCGAGGTCGACGTCACGTTGGAGCCGGGTCTCGGCCCAGCCGTACGTGCCGCCCGCCGCGACGAGCGGGACGCCCAGCAGGACGAGCAACGCCCGCCGCAGCCTCCTGCGCTTCTTCGGCCGCCGGGCATGGGCGCGCCGGGGCCCGTAGCGGGAGCTGGGGCGTTCGGCGAAGCGCTCACGCGCGTCCTGGTCAAGCGGGTATGTCATGGTCGACTCCCTTCCAGGCTCCGCCGTGCTTCCTCGGGCGGCGGGGGCGGCGTAGGCGGCCCTTCGAGCAGATACGGGTCGGCGGTTCCGGTGCGCTTCATGCTGTGCCACTTCAGGCGGGAGCCCAGCAGCGCCGTGGTCACGGAGTGGATGACCACCAGGTACATCAACTGCCGGTAGACGAACTGCTGGAGAGGCAGCACCCACAGCACGCGCAGCCGCTCACGGTCGAGCCGCAGCGCGTACGCGGCGGTGACCAACTGGACGGAGAGGAACCCGAACCAGACGAGGGCGGCCTCCACGGGGTCGCGGAAGACCGCCCCGAACAGGGCGAACATGTCGACGACCGGGGCGCACAGCGGCAGCACGATCTGGAACAGCGTGACGTAGAGCAGCACGCGGCGTCCGAAGCGCCCGGCGGGCCCGACCTCCACCGCCGCGTGACGGTGCTTCCACATCGCCTGGAGGGTGCCGTAGCACCAGCGGTAGCGCTGGCGCCACAACTGCCGCACACTGCACGGCACTTCGGTCCAGGCGACCGCCGACTCCTCGTAGACGACACGCCAGCCGGCCCGCCAGAGCGCCATCGTGAGGTCGGTGTCCTCGGCCAGGGTCTCGTCACTGACGCCGCCGACGCCCATCAGCGCGTCCCTGCGGAAGGCGCCGATCGCCCCCGGCACCGTCGGCATGCACTCCAGGACCTCGAACATCCGCCGGTCGAGGTTGAATCCGAGTACGTACTCCAGGTGCTGCCATTTGCCGAGGAGCCGCCGCCGGTTGCCGACCTTGGTGTTGCCGCTGACCGCGCCGACCGCGGGGTGGGCGAGCGGCTGGACGAGGCGGGCGAGCGCCTCGGGTTCGAAGATGGTGTCCGCGTCGACCATCACGACGATGTCGTGACGGGCGTACGCCAGACCGGTGTTGAGGGCGCTCGGCTTGCCGCCGTTGGGCTGCCGGATCACCGTCACCCGCGGGTCGTCGATCTCCTCGGCGATGTCGGCGGTGGCGTCGGTCGAGCCGTCGTCGATCACGATGATCTGGAAGTGCGGATGGGTGGAGGCGAGGAGGGAGTACACGGTGGAGGCGATACCGGCCTCCTCGTTGTACGCGGGCACGAGAACCGTCACCGGGTCCCGCACCTCGCGAAGGCGTGGCGCGCCGGGCCGGAACCGGCGCAGCCTGCGCACGTGGAGCCGGGCGAACACCGCGAACAGGAGCATCCGCAGGACGCCGAGCACGCCCGTGAGTGTCAGTGTCCACACCATCACGGTGAGGAAGGCGTGCCCGAGCCGCTGCGACCAGATCAGGCCCTCCCCCTTGATCTCCTGTGCGACCGGGGCCTCCTCGACGAAGGAGGGACGGCCGAGGCCGCCGCTGACAGTGGTGAACCGCTTCACACCGCGGTCCCGCAGCAGGTCCTGGGCCTCGTGGTAGCCCAGGTCGGTCTGGCTGTGCTGCGTCACCGCCCCTCGCCACGGCTTGCGGTCCTTGTGGTCCGACGCGACCACCAGGTATCCCTGCTCCGCCGCGCGCCGCGCGGCCGGCCACTGGGGGCCGCAGAGCGTGTCCGCGGCGGTGGTGTGCGGCAGCCGCAGCAGGGTGGTGTTGATGCCGGCCGCGCCCGCGAAAGCGCTCTGGGTGAGCGACAGTTCAAGGCGCGCGCGCAGCGGCGACGCGGTGCCGAGGTCGCCACCGCTGTAGGTGTACGAGCCGATCTCATGGCCCTCGTACAGGATGCGCCGCATCAGCTTCGGGTGCCGGGCGGCGTCCTTCCCGTAGACGAAGAAGGTCGCCTGTGCGTGGTGCCTGCGCAGCAGGTCGAGCAGGCGAGGCGTCCACACCGGGTCGGGGCCGCCGTCGAAGGTGAGCGCGACGGTCCCCCGCGGCATGGCCGCGGTGGTGAGCCCCTTCGGGCCGAACCGCAGCAGCGGCTTGCCGTCGTCCGCCTCGCGCGGGATCGGCCGGGTGCACGGCGGCTTGGTGCGCGCGGCGTCGACCTGGTGGGTCGTCCAGCCCTCGAAGAGGAGGGCGACGGTGACCACCAGGAGTACGAGCAGGAGCACGAGCCAGTGCCCTCGCGGCGGGCGCCGGACAGCGGCGCGCCGCCTCACTGCTCCGGGCCTCCGGCCGGGGGCGGGGCGGATCTGCCGGACGGCGGGCGGCGGTGGTTCTCCCGGCCCGCGTGGGCCTTGGCCGGAGGCCGGTCGGCCTCGGGCCGGTCGGCCACCGGTCCGCTCGTACTCGGCGGCTGCGTGCCGACGGGCTGCCACAGGCCGCTCATCAGCGTGCCGACGAACAGCAGATACCCGAGGCAGGCGCAGCCCACGGCCAACGCCATGGCTTGCAGCGTCCGCCTGCGCCAGCCCGACTGGTCGACGAAGACCGGGAGTTGGGAGGTTTCAGGCGTCATGTCCCGCCCCGTGTGCGGCGCGCTGCGCGCAGGGGGTGCGGGCGACGATCGCCCGTCGTGCGGTGTGCTGGCTATGTGGGGGATGCCCTGCACTGGTGCTCCTGATCTGCGGCCGCGCACGCGCGACTCTTTGTATGTGGGGGGTACGGGCCCGGGGGCCCGCTGTACTGCTCGTCTCGCTTGTGTGACGTCAGCAGCCGCATCCCGTTGCCCGCCGCGCGGGGGGAGTTCCCCGTACGCGCGTATGCCTCGCGTCCTCCCGGGTGGGGCCGGGAAAGCCACGTACGCAAGTGTCCTCGCAAGGACCGGGAGGCCGGAGTGCGGCGTCAGCCGTCACGCAGCCCCCGACCCTACTCGGGCCCCCGGGACGGGCAACCTCGCATCGAGATGAGCCTCGCCACACATGGGCGAACTACAACTTGACCTGGGCTCACTGGGCGCGGGCCTCGCTCGCACCCAGCGCCGGTGGCGGATCGCCCCTCACAAGGCTCCGGTCGCGGCCCCTCGCCCGCAGCCACCGGCCTCCGATGACGAGGCCGATGACGACCTCGACGGCGTCTCCCCCGTAGTACATGAGCATGGCCCCCGCCCGTAGATCCTCCGGCGCGAACGCCGTACCGGCCGGGCCATCGACGTACAAGGACTTCGCGAGCACCGCGTGCGCTGCCGCCGCGACCACGAGCACGGCCACCCGGAAGCCGAGCCGGCCCGCTCGCCGGACGGGATCGAGCGACAGGGCGCTCATGGTGAACAGCAGCCCGGCAAGGACGACATGGACGTGGACGAGGGCATCGAGCCAGGGCCGGTGGTGGGCCGCCGCGAAGAGCGGAGTGCGGTACAGGAGCCACAGGCCGCCGATGTCGAGAACGGCGGCCGTCGGCAGCCAGGTCACGGCGCGCGCGACCCTGGTGCGCAGCACCCGGTGCAGGACGCGCCGCGGCGCCACCGGCAGCGCGCGCCACGTCAGGGTCAGAGGCCGTGCCGAGGCGAGCAGCAGCGGCGCCGCCATGCCTCCTGCGACATGCCGGAAGACGTGCTCGGTGAAGGGGCCCCAAGTCGGCCCCCCGTTCGGCAGAACCGGCTGGGCCGAACCGGCGCACAGCACAACGCCACCCAGGCAGAAGAGGACATCCCTGCGGTACGGCCACGCGTCGCCCCGCCCCCGCAGCCGTACGGCGGCGGTGACGTACAGACCGCAGAGGCAGATGGCCGTCACGATCACGGCCGCGCTCAGCGTCGGGTTCGGTGACGGGCTCAGTGACGGGCTCAGTGACGGGTTCACCTGTGGCGGCTCCGGAGGAGCAGCGCGACACCTGCCGCGAGGAACAGGACGGCGATCACGTTCCAGGTCCAGTCGTACGGCGCCGTGCCGACGTCGTAGCGGATCTGGTGCAGGCCGAGCACCTTGTGCTGGACCGTGCCGTCATAGAGCTGGAATCCGCCGAGTCCCAGACACACGCCGCTCCACCATGCGGGCCTCACCGGACCGGAGGCGCGCCGCAGGTCCGCGTATACGAAGAGTCCCGCGACGATCGCGAACCAGCCGAACGCGTGGAACAGGCCGTCGGAGACCAGCCCGGCGTCGTTGCTCGCCTTGTCGTAGAAGTGGTGCCAGTGCAGGAGTTGGTGGAAGACGGTCTCGTCGACGAACGCCGCGATGCCGACGCCGGTCAGGGCGCCGCCCGTCAGTGAGCGGTTCCGCAGGTGGGTGGATGGGCCCGAAGGCCACACAGGCGCCTTTCGCACGTCTCTCAGCTTCCCCTTTCAGGACCTCTCAGATTTCAGGACCTCTCGGATTTCAGGACCTCTCAGAATGCGAGACGGCCGGGTACCCGGCGCCCTCACCGCTACGCGTCGGCGTGACATCCTCCGTTCACTCAGCGGTCCTCCGCCCGTCGCACCACCTGACGGCAACTCGTCACGGCAAGATCACAGAGTGGATTCGTCATGCAGTACCCATGACAGAAAGGGATCCCCTTCATGACCAGGCCCCGCAGACCCCGCCTCGCCCTCACCCACCTCCCCTTCACTCATCTCCCCTTCACCCGCCCCGCGTTCAGCCGCGTCGCCCTCGTCGCGGCCCTCGCGGCGGTCGCCGCCACCGCGCCCCTGAACTCCGGTGCCGTCGCGGCCACGGCGCTGCCCGCCGTCGTACCGCACGCCGAGACGCCCGCCCTGCACGACGACGACGAGGGTGGCAACGCCGACGCCGACGACCCGGCGATCTGGCGCAACCCCGCCGACCCGGACCGCAGCCTCGTCGTCGCCACCGCCAAGCAGGGCGGGCTTCGCGTGTACGACCTCGACGCGCACGAGGTGCAGTCCGTTCCCGCGCCCCCCGCGCCAGGGCCGGACGACGCGCCCGGCCGCTTCAACAACGTCGACCTGGTGCACGGTCTGCGCCTGCCGTCCGGCCGCACGGATCTGGCCGTGACCAGCGACCGCGGCAACGACCGGCTCCGCTTCTACCGCGTCGACGGCGGCAGCGACCGCACCGGCGGCCCTCTCACCGACGTCACCGATCCGTCAGCGCCGCCGGTTTTCTCGTCCTCGCAGGGGGAGATCAACGAGCAGCGCACCGCGTACGGCCTCGCGACGTGGACCAACGCGGCGAACGGCAAGTCCTACGCCTTGGTCAGCAGGCGGGAGCGGACCCGCGTCGCGCTCCTTGAGCTGACCCCGAGGAGTGACGGCACGGTCGGCTACCGCAAGGTCCGCACGCTCGACCTGCCCTCCGACTTCCGCCTCCCGAACGGCACTTCGTGGTCGCCCTGCGGCGAGCCGGGCGAACGGCCGCAGGTGGAGGGCATGGTCGTGGACCCGGCCAACGGCATGTTGTACGCGGGCCAGGAGGACGTCGGCATCTGGCGGATGCGGGCCGACCTGACGGGCAAGCCCCAGCTGATCGAGAAGGTCAAGGAGTACGGCGTCCCCGGTACGTACGACGAGTCGACCGAGGAGTGCGTCGCGGGTGACGACCCCGGCTACGGCGGAAAGCGTCTGACGGCCGACGTCGAAGGGCTGACACTGCTGAACGAGGATGAGGACAAGGACGAGGACAAGGACGAGGGCGACGGCTATCTGCTCGCTTCCAGCCAGGGTGACAACACCTTCGCCGCCTACGACCGCGAGCTTTCGGACCACAACGAGTACGAGGGCGGCTTCCGCGTCACTCCCGCCTCCCCCGAGCTCGACGGCTCCGAGGAGTGCGACGGCGCCGCGGCCCTGAACGAACCGCTCGGATCCAGGTACCCGCACGGGCTGCTGGTCGTGCAGGACGGCTACGACACACCCGAGGATGCCGAACGGCCCTCCACCGGCTTCAAGTTCGTGGACCTGGGCGACGTGCTCCACGCCGTCGGCGACTGAACCGACTGATACGACTGACACTCCTGACACGACTGACACGACTGACACAACGAGGGCGGCGGCCCCTGGGGCCGCCGCCCTCTTCTGCCTTCCCGCCCCGTACGCACCACCCTCTCCTTGCTTTTCAAGTTGAAATACCGAACAAAGTCGTGAGGGCTCCCGTGGCCGGAATTTCAACCACCCAGAATGAGTCCCTCCTCCTCGCCGGAAACTGTCCGCGCCTCACCACAACGTGACTAACTCGTCGGTCACATGACAATGGCAAGAAATATTCGCACACGAATCGTTCCCGTCCGCGCATCCCTCATCCACCCCTTGCGCGCCTTGAAATCCGGCCGCCATGGCCATCTTGCCCCCTGTCCGGAAAGAGAGTCCGCCGTCCGACGCATGGGGCGCCTGTGCCTAAAGGTGCGACCAGAAGTGAATGACGGCCCGTCAGGGCAGTCGCACTGTTTTTGGACAGACCATTGAGAGAGTCACCTCTTTGAAACATAAGGCTCTACGGTTGCTTCATGTGGGGGGAAACACGAGGGTTCTTTACAGGGGTTCCGTACGGCCTTCGCTGAACGCGCGCCGCCGGAGTGGATGGTGCTGTCGGGCTTGACCAGCCGGGCCGCTCCATCGTGACCAAGTCCCTATGCTCATCGGCATGCTCAAAAACGCTGGACTCTGCGCTGGTTGCGTCCGCCCCGCATCCATGTCGGGCAACACAGGGACTTTCCGAAGGAGACCCCCGTGACGGAATCTCGGCCGAACAATCCTGCTTCCTCGGGAAGTGGGCTACTACTTGAGGCGTTTGATGCTCAGCTCTTCCGGGAAAGTTCCGAAACCGCCCTTGCGAAACTGGAGAAACACCTATCCGATCTCTCTATCAGGGGCCTCGAACTGATCGATCCCGTAACGCTGTCGGAGGCGGCGACGTCGCTGATGACGACGGAACGCGAACGCGTGGCGGCGTACGACGAGGAGAGACTGGCAGCCATCATCGACCTGTACGTCAGGACCGGCATCCAGGTGCACTCCCCCGGGTACATGGGCCGCCAGTTCTCGGGCGTCGTACCGCTCGCCGGTGTCATCGACTTCGTCAGCTCGGTGGTCAACCAGCCCGCCTCCTTCTACGAGGCGGCCCAGCTGCCCAACGCGGTCGAGCGGATCATGGCCGATGAGCTGAACAGGTTCATCGGCTGGGACCCGGCGCGTTTCACCATGGTGACCACGTCGGGAGGGTCACTGGCCAACCTCACCGCGCTCCTCGCGGCCCGCAACCAGAAGCTGCCCGGCTACTGGTCGGAAGGGGGTTCCTCCCTGCGGGGCCAGCCGCGGCCGGCCATCGCGGTGGGCGCGGACGTGCACTACAGCGTGGCGCGGGCCGCCGGCGTGATGGGCATCGGCGAGGCTCAGCTCGTGCGGCTGCCGCTGAACAGCCGGGGGCAGATCTCGGTGGCGGACGCCCGGCCCGCCCTGGAGGCCGCGGAGCGGCAGAACCTGAAGGTGTTCTGCCTCGTCGCCTCGGCCGGCAGCACATCGGTTGGCGCCTTCGACCCGATCGACGAACTCGCGGACCTGGCCCGGGAGAAGGACCTCTGGCTGCATGTCGACGGAGCCCACGGAGCGAGTCTTCTGGTCTCGGACACGCTCCGCGGAAAACTGCGCGGAATCGACAGGGCGGATTCCCTGACGTGGGACGCCCACAAATTGATGTTCGTGCCGGCGCCGTGCACGATGCTTTTCTACCGGGACAAGGAGGCAGGCCTCACCGCGTTCCGGCAGAAGGCCAGTTACGTGTTCGACGAGGAGCCGGACATATACACCGCGTACGACAGCGGTGGCAAGAACTTCGAGTGCACGAAACGCCCGATGATCATGACCCTGTGGTCGGTCTGGGCCATGTACGGACGGGCCTTGTTCGCGGAGAAGATCGAGTATCTCTGCCAATTGACGGAGGAAGCCTACAGCGTCGTAAGGACCGACCCCGACTTCGAGGCGTTGCACCGCCCGGAAGCGAACATCCTGTGCTTCCGGTATCACCCGGCGGGGGTCCGGAAAGAGGACGTGCACCGCCTCCAGATCGCCATACGCAACAGCGTGAAGCTCCGGGGAAACTTCTTCATCTCCAAGGTGAACATCGATGGAGTGGCAGCACTGCGCGTGGTCATGATGAATCACCAGATCACCGGCGAGCACTTCCGGATGCTGATCTCCGAAATCAGGAAGACCGGGCAGGACCTACTCGGCAGCGAAAAGGAAAAAGCTTAGAGGGGACGGATGTTGAGTACATCGCATGTTCCACCGGCCATGCACGTTCCGCCGATCACGCCGGCGCCCGGTGGCGCCCGTGAACTGGCCAACTGGCTCATTCCCGAATGGGAGTTGCACCCGAAGTCGGTTGAATCCGTGACCGCGCTCCCCTCGTTCGCCAGCAAGCTACTGGAATGCGAACGGGTCTGCCAGACACCGTACAGCGAGGTTTCGCACGAGGTTCAGGAGGCGGTCGTCCTGCGCCGTCTCCAGCAGATGGTGAACACGACGATGCTCAACCCGCTCTGGCGCGACCGCCTGCGCAACGCGGGGACCGTGCGCGCCCCCGAGACGTACGAGGAGTGGCAGCGGATCCCGCTGTCGGACAAGGACATCCAGCGCGACTTCTTCATGGAGTCACGGCCGGGCCTTGTGGTGCCCCTCACCCACGGCGAGTTCGAGATCGTGGCCAGCGGCGGCACCAGTGGCGGACGTCCGCTCGAAGTCGTCTACTCCCTGCGGGAGTTGCGCGACACGTACGACATCGCGGGCCGCTTCATGGGGGCGTACCAGCTCGCCAAGTACCTCGCGGGCAACGACCCCAAGTGGCTCTTCACCACACTGGCCGACTACCAGATGTGGAGCAGCGGCACGATGGTGGGCGGAGTCCTGCAGCATGTGCCCGGCGTCAACTACGTCGGCGCAGGGCCCGTCACGGCGCCCGTCCTCGAGCACATGTTCTCCTACAAGGGTCCCAAGGCCCTGATGGGCATCTCGGCGGGCATCGGGATCCTCAGCGATCTCGGCGCGGGCATGCGCCAGGAGTCGAGGGAGAGTTTCCGTGTCGCCCTGTACGGAAGCGGGGTGCTCTCGCAGCGCAAGCGGGTGGAGCTTCAGGCGCTCTACCCGAACCTGGCCATTCTCAGCTACTTCGCCGCGACCCAGGCGGAGACCATCGGCCTGCAGCTCGATCCCGCGTCGCCGCACCTCTCGGCCGTTCCCGGGCTGCACTTCATCGAGATCGTCGACGAGGACGGGCGCTGGGTCCCCGAGGGTCAGGAGGGCGAGCTCGTCGTCACGCGTCTGCACGCCCATGAGGCGCCGCTGCTGAGGCTCAAGCTGGGCGACCGGATGATCCGCAGGCCGAGGACCGATGGCCCGGGTCTGAAGACCCAGCGGTTCGAGTTCGCGGGCCGCACCGGCGACGTACTGCACATCAACGACAGCCAGTACTCCGCCGCCCGCGCCTACGAAGCGCTGCGCGACGAGCTGCGGGCGGCCGAGGCAGTGGACCTGGACGCCGTGGCGCACGAGGTCCAGTTCGTGAACCACCGGGAGGCCAAGACCATCACGCTGTTCGCCTCGGTCGACGACGTGCTCGGCGTGACGTACCGGACGGACACGGTGCTCGGCCCCTACGGCGCGCAGCAGGTGTTCGTGAACGCCCTGCCGCGGTCCCTCTCGCTGTTCAACCACGGGGAGGCGAACCCCGCGTCGATCGAGAAGACCGGATACAGCTTCCAGCTCAAGTTCGTGCCCCGCCTCACGGCCGAGATCGAGCGGACGGCCGTCGGCAAGGTCCCGCTGGTGCGGGACCGGGGCTAGCGCCTACAGGAGGAGTGAGGATGAAGCCGCAAGTCAACATCATCGCGGTCGTCGACGTCATGGGAGCACTCTCGGGCAGCACGCTGCTCGAAGGCAATCTCTGCATGATGGACGACGGCGGCCACAGCAGCGCCCATCAAGGGACGCCGGACCTGTGCACGGTCGTCAAGCCCGGCCAGGTCGTCTCGTGGTCCGCGCTGGCCGTGGACCTGCAGACGCCGGTCGAGATCAAGAACATCTCGTTCGTCCCCGAGGACGACGAGCCCGGGGATCAGCGGGCGGGGCAGCAGCAGGTGGGGCAGCAACAGACCCACCAGCAGGCGGGCGACGAGGGCGACAAGCTCGACCTCGACGTCTGGACGGGCATCGTGCCCAGCTGGCTGACGCCGGGGGTCGCCTACCGCTACCGCCTGGAACTCCAGATGTACGAGGGCGACAACAGCGTCATGCACATCGACACACCCGCGCTGATGTGTCAGTAGCGGCCGAAGCACGACGGCAAGGGCCGGGAACCGA
This sequence comes from Streptomyces sp. NPDC048436, assembly GCF_043200355.1. Classification (NCBI taxonomy): domain Bacteria; kingdom Bacillati; phylum Actinomycetota; class Actinomycetes; order Kitasatosporales; family Streptomycetaceae; genus Streptomyces; species Streptomyces sp. NPDC048436. The sequence continues at coordinate 272,069 of NZ_JBICXP010000003.1, read as the reverse complement.
AGCAGCGGCGACAAAGGCGGAATAATGCCCCAACAATTGGCGATCATCGTGCTCGTGGACGTCGGCAACGCGCTGGTGTCCGAGTCTCTCGAGGGCAACACCTACCTGTTCGACAACATGAAGCTCCAGGGCTCCACGAACCAGGGCACCGGCGAGCTCGTGACCGCGATCAACGGCTCCTACTGGAGGGACGGATCGCAGGCCAGCGAGCAGGTGCTCAACTGGCTCCCGTACAGCCTGGGTTCCATCCCGCCGACCGTGCCCCGCGGCTACGAGTTCGACCGGGCGCGGCAGAGCGACGAGCAGGCCCTGGCCGAGCTCCAGGACCTCGCGACGAAGTCCTCGGTCGCCGGCACCGACCAGGCCGAGCAGCTGAGCCAGATCCGCAGGACGGCCGGCACGCGCGTCAAGACCACGCGGCGCACGAGCGGCCGCATGTCCGGGCAGAAGATCCTCGACGTCACCGGCAAGGTCGTCACCGAGGACAGCACGGCGGCGTACACCTACCCCGCGCCGGTGATCACCGACATCTACGGCGAGGCGGTCGACTCGAAGATCATGTATCCGGCGGAGTACGGCTCCCCGGACCTGGTCACCGACGGCTGGTACTGGTCCGCGTCGGTCGACACCTCACGGCCCGGAACGTACTCGTACGTGATGCGCATCCAGCTCCACAAGCTGGTGGGCCTGAACGGTGAACTGCGCTGGGAGGCGGTCAACTTGAGCTGCCCCTCGACCCTGAAGATCACCTCGGAGCCCCGGCGCAACGCCTTCACCAAGGCGGGCATGGGCCTGCTGCCCATCCCGCCGGACGCGGGCAAGCACCACGGCACCCCCTGACCCGCCAAGGACTCGCAGCAAGAAGGAGGAACGGATGACCACCAAGCCGAGGCCGCGGGAGAGCGGCGTCGCGAAGCGGCCCATCTCCATCACCGCCGTAGTGGACTGTGTCGGCGCGCTGGCGGCCGGCAACATGCAGGGCCACCTGTACATGTACGACACGAACAAGGCCGCCGGATCCGCGGGGTTCGGGACCGAGGAACTGCGGACGCACGCGAGGCGCGGTGACCAACTCCTTTGGAATGCACTGGCGTTGGAGTGCGAGGCGTACGTCGCGATCGCCGACATCGTGATCGACCACGACGTCTGCGAACCGGTGCGCAAGGTCTATCCGGGCACCGACGTCGCCTACTGGATCGGGACGCTGAAGAAGGACGCGGACAACCTCACGTACCAGATCAAGTTCAAGCTGGGCACGAGGGACGAAACGATCGCCACCACCCTGTCGTCGTCCCTCGTCGGCTAGGGCCCGACATGACGGCGTACGCGAAGGAGGAGTGTTGACCAGCAGCGTGCAGCAGAAGCAGAACCCCGGGCAGCTGAACTCGGTCCAGCTGAACATCGTGACGCTCATCAACATGGAGCGGGCGACCGAGACGGGCTCCCTGAGCGACTCGATCTACATGATGGACAACAGCATCGGCGGCAAGGGGCAAGGCACTTCGTCCCTGGAGACGGTCTGCAAGCAGGGGCAGGTCCTGAACTGGATCGTGCGCCCGCTCGACATGGAGAAGCGCCCGGACGGCACCTGGCCGCCCATGCCGAAGATCAACAACATCACCTTCCTCGACACCGAACTTGGTGACGAGGAGGACGTGGCGGAGCGGAAGATCTTCACCGAGCTGAAGATCTACGGGATGCCGGACCGCATGCGGTCCCCGTACACGCCGGTCTACTACTACTGGGCCGGCACGGTCCTGAGCAACGCCAAGCCGGGCGTGCACAGGTACCGGCTCGTGATGGAGCTGGAGCAGGACCGCAAGAAGGAGAAGTTGTACCTGAACACGGCCATCCACCCCTCGATCCGCATCCTCGGGGTCTGACGGCACGTGTGACGGAACGACTGTCCCTGACCCCGCGGCGGGCGCCCGCCGCGGGGCTTCGGGCGCTAATCTGCCGCCCACAGGCCGCGCACGTGACCGAGGTGGCGGGTCATCACCGCGCGTACGGCGGACTCGTCGCGGGCGAGCAGCGCGTCGAGAAGCTCCAGGTGCTCCTCCGCCGACGCCTCCAGGCGCCCGGCGTCGACGAGCGCCTGGAGTCCGTACAGGCGCGAGCGCTTGCGCAGGTCGCCGACCACCTCGACCAGGTGGTCGTTGCCGCTGAGCGCGAGCAGCCCGAGGTGGAAGCGGATGTCGGCCTCGACGTACGCGATGAGGTCGCCGGCCGAAGCCGCGGTGACGATCTCCCGCGCGACGGGCCGCAGCGCTTCGAGCGCCACGGGGTCGGCCGATGTGGCGAGCTCCGCCGTGGTCGGAATCTCGATCAGCGCGCGGATGTGCTTGTACTCGTCGAGCTGCTTCTCGGAGACCGCGGTGACCCGGAAGCCCTTGTTCGGCACCGTGTCGACGAGCCCCTCCTTGGCGAGGTCGAGCATGGCCTCGCGCACCGGTGTGGCGGAGACGCCGAAGCGCACGGCGAGGGTGGGCGCCGAGTAGACCTCGCCCGCGCGCAGCTCACCGGCGATGAGCGCGGCGCGGAGCGCGTCCGCGACCCGCTCGCGGTAGCTGCTGCGCGTCCCGCCGAGGCTCGGCAGGGCGGCGGGGGCGGCGGACGGGGCGCGGTTGCGCTGGGCGGCGGCCATGGGGTGCGGGTCCTCCTTGGAACCGTGCACCGGGATGCAAGGTCCTTGGTGCAATGTCACGTGCCAGTGCCACGAGTATCCCAGGCCTCTAGAGGACGAACCCCGCCGGGAAGGGGTCATCGGGGTCCAGTAGGTACTGCGCGGTGCCGGTCACCCACGCGCGCCCGGTGAAGCTGGGCAGTACGGCGGGGACGCCCGCCACCTCGGTCGTTCCGAGCAGCCGCCCGCTGAACCGCGTACCGATGAAGGACTCGTTGACGAACTCGGTGTCCAGGGGCAGTTCGCCGCGCGCGTGCAGTTGGGCCATGCGCGCGCTCGTCCCCGTGCCGCACGGCGAGCGGTCGAACCAGCCGGGGTGGATCGCCATCGCGTGCCGGGAGTAGCGGGCGGTGGCGCCGGGGGCATGCAGGTGGACGTGGTGGCAGCCGCGGATGGACGGGTCTTCGGGGTGCACGGGTTCGTCCTCGGCGTTGATGGCCTCCATGAGCGAGAGGCCCGCCGCGAGGATCTCGTCCTTGCGTCCGCGTTCGAAGGGGAGGCCGAACTGGTCGAGAGGGAGGATGGCGTAGAAGTTGCCGCCGTAGGCCAGGTCGTATGTGACGGTGCGACCGTCGGGCAGGGTGATCTTTCGGTCGAGGCCGACGGAGAAGGACGGCACGTTCTTCAGCGTGACGGCCTTCGCGGCGCCGTTCTCGACCGCGACCTCGGCGACGACAAGGCCCGCCGGGGTGTCGAGGCGGATCGTGGTGACCGGCTCGACGACCTCGACCATGCCGGTCTCGACGAGGACGGTGGCGACGCCGATGGTGCCGTGCCCGCACATCGGCAGATAGCCCGAGACCTCGATGTAGATCACGCCGTAGTCGCAGTCGGGGCGGGTGGGCGGCTGGAGGATCGCGCCGCTCATGGCCGCGTGCCCGCGCGGCTCGTTCATCAGGAGCTGCTTGATGTCGTCGCGGTGCTCACGGAAGTGCAGCCTGCGTTCGTTCATCGTCGCGCCCGGTACGGTGCCGACGCCACCGGTGATCACCCGCGTGGGCATGCCTTCGGTGTGCGAGTCGACGGCGTGCAGGACGAGTTTGCTGCGCATGTCCGGCGCCTTTCGCTATGTGCGGGTGTACGGGCTCAGGCCAGCCCTGCGGCGATGGCTCGCTCGGTGGCGGTGCGCACCGCCTTCTCCTGCTCGGGAAGCAGCGGCACGCGCGGCGGACGGCAGGGGCCGCCGTGCCGTCCTGCGATGTCCATGGAGAGCTTGATGGCCTGGACGAATTCGGGCTTGGAGTCCCAGCGGAGGAGGGGGTGCAGCTGCCGGTAGAGCTTGCCCGCCGTGCCGAGGTCTCCGGCCACGGCGGCGTGGTACAGCTCGACTGAGGCGGCCGGCAGCATGTTCGGGTAGCCCGCGACCCAGCCCTTGGCCCCGGCGAGGGCGAGTTCGAGCAGGACGTCATCGGCGCCGATCAACAGGTCGAGTTCCGGGGCGAGTTCGGCTATGCGGTAGGCACGGCGTACGTCTCCGGAGAACTCCTTGACGCCCTGGACGTACCCCTCGCCGTGCAGTTCGGCGAGGAGTTCCGGCACCAGGTCGACCTTGGTGTCGATGGGGTTGTTGTACGCGACGACGGGCAGGCCCGCCTTGGCGACCTCTTCGTAGTGGGCGAGGACGGAACGCTCGTCGGCGCGGTAGGCGTTGGGCGGCAGCAGCATCACGGACGCGCAGCCCGCGTCCTTGGCCTGCTCGGCCCAGCGGCGGGCCTCCGCGGAGCCGTAGGCGGCCACGCCGGGCATCACGCGCTGCCCGCCGACCGCCGCGACGGCGGTCTCGACGACCTTGGCGCGCTCTTCGGGGGTGAGTACTTGGTACTCGCCGAGCGATCCGTTGGGCGCGACGCCGTCGCAGCCGTTCTCGACGAGCCAGGCGCAGTGGTCGGCGAACTTGCCGTAGTCGACGGAGAGATCGTCGTTGAGGGGGAGGGCGGTGGCGACGAGGACGCCGTGCCAGGGGCGGGGTCGGTCGGGTGTGGTCATGGGCGTGTTCCTTTCGATGGGGGCAAGGCGCTGGTCAGGATCAGGCCTGCTCGTCGTCGTCTGCGGCCCGTGCGAGCACTCCGAGCGGCACGGGCCGGGCGAACGGCCGCCGGGCGGACCGCTCTTCGCATCCCGCGAGCCCGGCGACGGCCGCCGAGCACATCCGGCCCTGGCACCAGCCCATGCCGGCCCGGGTCAGCAGCTTCACGGTCCGCGCGTCGGTGGCCCCGAGTTCCTGGACGGCTTCGCGGACCGCGGCGGCCGGTACCTCCTCGCAGCGGCAGATGAGGGTGTCGTCGTGGAGTTGCTCGGCCCAGTGCGCGGGCGGTGCGTAGACGGCACGGAGGACAGCGGCGAACTCTCGTGCCTTTGTACGTGACTTGGCGGCGGCCGACCATGCGTCGGGGTCGGGCTCCGCTCCCCGGAGCCGGGCGGCGGCGGAGCATCCCGCGATGTGCCCTTCGGCGAGGGAGAGGGCGGCGCCGCCGATACCGGTTGCCTCACCGGCGGCCCAGACGCCGGGAACGTCGGTGCGCTGCTCGGCGTCGACGGCGACATCGACGCCGTCGACGCGGCAGCCGAGCCCTTCGGCGAGATCGGTGTGCGGCAGCATGCCGTGGCCGACGGCGAGCGTGTCGCAGGGAATGCGGCGGGCGGTGCCTGGCCTGACGCGGCCGGCCGAGTCGAGTGCGGCGACGGTCACGGCCTCAAGGGCGCCGTCGCCGTGAGCCGCGACGACGGTGTGCCGCGGCACGAACTGGACCCGGTGTCGCACCAGTTGACCGGCGTATCGAGCCCCTTCCACAAGCTTGCCCGGGTGCCCGGCGAGGGTGGCCGCGTGCCGAGCGAAGGCCTTCGGACGGGCGGACTCGACGAGGGCGGCCACTTCGGCCCCGGCAGCGGCGAGCCCGGCGGCGACGGGCATGAGCAGCGGCCCGGTCCCGGCGACCACGGCGGTACGCCCCAAAAGCACCAGGCCCCCCTTGAGCATGGCCTGCGCACCCCCCGCGGTAACCACTCCGGGCAGCGTCCAGCCGGGGAACGGCAGGACCTTCTCATAGCCACCGGTAGCGAGCAGCACAGCATCGACGCACACCTCGGCAGGCTCCTCCTGCCGGGCCCCGCGCAGCGCGTGCACGGTGAAGCGGTGGGGGGCGGGAGCGGTGGGCGAGTGGCTGCGGGCCAGGCGCTCGACGAACCAGACGTGATGATCCCGCAGATGGGTGACGCGCCCCGCCGCGATCTGCTCGGCGAGCCCGTCCCGCAGCCGCTCCCAGGTCCGCCACTGGTGGTGCAGCGCCTGCGGCCGGAGAGCGCGGAACGCCGCGGGGGGCTGCCGGTAGAACTGCCCGCCCGCCTCCGCCCCCGCATCGACCACGATCACCCGCGCGCCACGCAAGGCCGCGGCAAGCGCTGCCGCAAGCCCGGCGGGGCCGGCGCCGATGACGGCGAGAGTGGGGGCGGGCCTGGGGGCGGACCTGGGGGCCGCAGCGACCTCCCCGCCGCCCTCACGCACTCTCATGCCCACTGCCCTCCTGCGTCCGAATCTCGTCCCCCGGCCCTGCCGGTACCAGGCAAGCCCGTTGATTGGGGCGCCCGTTGACCCGTACCAGGCAGTCGAAGCACACCCCGATCCCGCAGAACACTCCCCTCGGCTCACCGCCCCGTCGCGTCGTGCGCCAGGACGTGACGCCCGCCGTCCACAGCGCGGCGGCCACCGTCTGGCCCGGCAGGGCGGGGATCTCGCGGCCGTCGAAGGTGACCGTGTGCGGTGGGCCCGGCCGGGCCCGGGTCAGGTCGAGGGGGGTGCGTTTCCTCATGTCGCCTCCTCAGTGGGGCAGTTGCCGAAGCGGTCGGGGCGGAACGGTTCGATCGGCAGCTCGGGGCTCGCCCCGCTCAGGGCTTGGGCGATCAAGTGCCCTGTCCCCGTGGCGAGTCCGATGCCCGCGCCCTCGTGTCCGCAGGCGTGGAAGAGCCCCGGCACCCGCGCGTCCGGCCCGATGGCGGGCAGGTGATCCGGCATGTAGGGGCGGAAGCCCACGTACGCGCGCATGGCGTGGACGCCCTCCAGGAACGGGAAGAGCCGCGTCGCACCCGCCGCGAGAGCCCGCATGACCGGCAGCGAGAAGCTCCGGTCGAAGCCGACCCGTTCGCGGCTCGCGCCGATCAGGACCGGGCCCGCTGCCGTGCCCTCGACCACCGGTGATGTCTGGAGCGCGGCGGAACCGCTGGCCACGTCGGCCACGTAATCGGCGGCGTACACCTTGTGCCTGACCAGGCGCGGCAGTGGCTCGGTGACCAGGACGAAGCCCCGCCGGGGCAGCACGGGCAGGCCGACTCCGGCGAGCGCGGCCACCTCACCGCCCCAGGTGCCCGCCGCGTTCACGACGTACGGGGCGTGGATCTCCCCCTGGTCGGTGCGGACCCCGCGCACCGCGCCCGCCGCGGTCCGCAGCACGGATGTCACCGTCCGGCCCGTATGCAGGTCCGCGCCCAAATCCCCTGCCAGGCACACCAGTTGAGCCGCTGCCAGCGACGGCATCACCTGCGCGTCCTGCGGATAGAAGACACCGCCCGCAGCGCCCCGCGCCAACTCCGGTTCCAGTTCACGCAGTTCGCCGGGCGCGACCGACCGCGCGTCGACCCCGGCCGCCCGCTGACCGGCGGCCAGCTCCCCCAGCGTCGCGAGGCCCTCATCCGATGACGCCACGACCACGCCACCCTTGGCCTCGAACTCGAAGCTCGCGCCCACCCCCGGCTCCGCGGCGAGCTCGCTCCACAACCGGCCGGAGAGAAGGGCCAGTTCCAGCTCCGGGCCCGGTTCCTTGTCGGACACCAGCAGGTTGCCCTCGCCGGAACCCGTCGTGCCGCCGGACACCGGGCCGCGGTCCACCAAGGCGACGGACAGACCGGCCCGTGCGGCGTACAAGGCGCATGCGGCGCCCACCATCCCGGCGCCAATCACTACAACATCGCAGGTCAGCCGCTTTGCCACGTCAGTACTATGTCACATGTTCCCTTACCGGCCAAGGGTCTCTACGCTGACTGACGCCGCCGAACAGGGAAGAAAAGGTGAACCACATGGCCAAGTCCAAGGTCCGCAAGAACGGCCTGTACCCCGAGATATCCGATGAGCTCTCCGCCCTGATGAGAACCGGCTGGGCCGACACCGAGCAGCGCGACCTGCACCCGGCCGAACAGGCCCCGCACGCCGCCCGCCGCCGCGCCGCCCTGTCCGCGCTGTTCCCGGGCGAGCGCCTGATCGTCCCCTCCGGGAAGCTCAAGGTCCGCTCGAACGACAGCCATTACCCCTTCCGCCCGTACTCCGCCTACGTCCACATGACCGGCGACCAGGCGAGGGACTGCGCCCTCGTGCTCGAACCGCGCGCCGACGGCGTCGGCCACGACGCGCACCTCTACCAACTCCCCCGCGACAGCCGGGACAGCAACGAGTTCTGGACCGGTATGACGGCCGAGCTGTGGATGGGCCGCCGCCGCAGTCTCGCCGAGTCCGAGCTGCTCCTCGGCCTGCCCTGCCGCGACGTCCGGGACGCTCCGGCGGAGCTCGCCGCCATCGACGTACCGACCCGCATCGTGCGCGGCCACGACCCGGCGCTCGAAGCGGCCGTGACGAGCGACGAGGAGCGCGACGCCGAACTGGAGGAGGCGCTCTCGGGCCTGCGCCTGGTCAAGGACGACTGGGAGATCGGCGAGCTGCGCAAGGCGGTGGACTCCACCGTCCGCGGATTCACCGATGTCGTACGGGAGTTGGCCTCCGCTGTCGCCACCTCGGAGCGCTGGATCGAGGGGACCTTCTTCCGCCGTGCCCGCCTTGAGGGCAACCACATCGGATACGGCTCGATCTGCGCGGCGGGCGAGCACGCCACGATCATGCACTGGGAGCAGAACGACGGACCCGTGCGGCCCGGCGAACTCCTGCTCCTGGATGCGGGCGTGGAGACCCACACCCTCTACACCGCCGACGTCACCCGCACCCTCCCCATCGACGGCACGTTCACCCCGCTCCAGCGAAAGATCTACGACGCGGTGTACGAGGCGCAGGAGGCGGGCATCGCCGCGGTGAAGCCGGGCGCCGCGTACCGCGACTTCCATGACGCGGCGCAGCGCCACCTCGCGCACAAGCTCGTCGAGTGGGGCCTGCTGGACGGCGATCCGGAGCGGGCCTTCGAGCTCGCCCTGCAGCGCCGCTTCACCATGGCGGGCACCGGCCACATGCTGGGCCTCGACGTCCACGACTGCGCCCAGGCGCGCACCGAGGAGTACGTCGACGGCGTACTCGAAGCGGGCATGGTGCTCACCGTCGAACCCGGCCTGTACTTCCAGCCGGACGACCTCACCGTGCCCGGGGAGTACCGCGGTATCGGGGTCCGCATCGAGGACGACATCCTCGTGACGGCCGACGGCAACGAGAACCTCTCGGCGGCCCTGCCGCGACGCGCCGCCGCCATCGAGGCCTGGGTGAGCGGCCGGTAGCCCTGGGGGACGCTCGGGCCGCTCCTCTATGCACTGCGTGTATACATGCTGTGTATAGTGCTCGCATGCCCGCTGCGAAAAGCAAGATGAAGAGATCCGCCAAAGGGTTCCGTCGCGCCGCGTCTTTGACGGCCATGGCCACCGCCGCCATGGCCGTCGCCCTGACGGGATGCACCAAGGTGGACACCACGGCGCCCAGCTCCGTGCGCAACTCCGCGGCGTCCGTGAGCGCCGAGAACCAGACGAAGCTCGGTACGGTCGACTGCCGCAAGGCCAAGTGCGTGGCCCTGACCTTCGACGCGGGCCCCAGCGAGAACTCACCGCGCCTGCTCGACATCCTCAAGGAGGAGAAGGTGCCCGCCACCTTCTTCCTGCTCGGCAAGAACCACATAGCCAAGCACCCCGAGCTCGTGAAGCGCATGAACGACGAGGGCCACGAGGTCGCGAGCCACACCTGGTCGCACAAGATCCTCACCGACATCACGCCGGACGAGGCGCGCGAGGAGCTGCGCAGGCCCAACGAGGCGATAGAGAAGCTCATCGGCCACAAGCCGACGCTGATGCGTCCGCCGCAGGGGCGCACCAACCCCGACGTCAACAAGATCTCGCGCGAGGAGGGCCTCTCGGAGGTCCTGTGGAGCGTCACCGCCAAGGACTACACGACCGACGACTCCGCCCTGATCCAGAAGCGCGTCGTCGATCAGACGCAGCGGGACGGCATCATCCTGCTGCACGACATCTACAAGGGGACGGTGCCCGCGGTGCCGGGCATCATCGACGAGCTGAAGAAGCGCGGATACGTCTTCGTGACGGTGCCGCAGCTGCTCGCGCCGGGCAAGGCGGAGCCGGGGAAGATCTACCGCCCCTGACACGCGTGCTCGGCCGCCCGGCCACCGCGGCCTGGCAGGATCCGCGTGTGGCTCTCTTCCGTATCGACCGGGAATCGTCCCTGCCCGCCGACGAGGTCTGGCGCAGGCTCACCGCGTGGGAGCGGCATGCCGATGTCGTCCCGCTGACACGGGTCTTCGTCCGGACGCCGCCGCCCAGTGGGGAAGGGACGGTGTTCGTGGCGCGTAGCGGAGTGGGGCGCATCGGGTTCGACGACGTGATGGAGGTCGTGACGTGGCGGCAGGCCGCTGAGGGCGGGGGCCTGTGCCGGCTGGAGAAGCGGGGGTCGTTCGTGACGGGGTGGGCTGAGATCGAGGTCGCTCCGGGGACGGGAGGCCTGGGTGCCAGGATCGCGTGGCGGGAGGATCTGCGCGTGCGGTGGCTGCCGCGCCGCTTCGACGGGCTCCTGACGATCGCGGCACGGTGGATGTTCGGGCGTGCGGTGGACGGGCTGCTCTCGGGGCCGCCGCCCCGCCCCTTCTCGTAACGTCGCGTCTCAGTCCCGCGAAGCCCGCGCCCGCCCGTGCAGTGTCCGCGCGACCCGTGGTCCCAGCCACCGTTTCATCCTGCGCAGCGGCTCCAGCTGCTCTGCCGCGCGGTCGATCCGGTAGTACAGCTGCGGCGGGATGTGCGGAAGCAGCGGTGAGTGGCGCTGGCCCAGGAGCGCGAACATCTGGTGCGGGTCGAGGTGGATGTAGCGCGGCAGGTTCTCGTACCACTGGGCGCTGTAGCGGGCCGCGCTCTGGACGGAGAGGAGCGCGGACTTGCGTTCGCGCTCGTACGCGGTGAGGGCGGGGCCGAGCTCCGGGCTTCCCCGCAGCGCGTCCGCCAGGGCGATCGCGTCCTCCAGGGCGAGCGTCGTGCCCGCGCCGATCGAGTAGTGCGTGGTGTGGGCGGCGTCGCCGAGCAGGACCACGTTGCCGTGGTGCCAGGTCCGGTTGGTCAGGGTGCGGAAGTTGAGCCACTGCGCGCTGCCGTCGGCCGGTGCGCGGCCGATCAGACGGTGACCGTCCAGCGGGCCCTCGAAGAGCCGCTCCAGGAGGGCGAGTCCGTCGGCCTCGCTCGCCTCGTGCAGGCCGAGGCCCGTCCAGGTCTCCGGGGAGCACTCGATGACGCAGGTGCTGTGTTCGTCGCCGAAGCGGTAGCCGTAGCACCAGATCCAGCCGTGCGCGGTCTCCACGAACGCGAAGGTGAAGGAGTCGAAGACCTTGGTGGTGCCGAGCCAGATGTAGTGGTTCCGTCCGACGGCGACCTCGGTGCCGAAGTGGCCGCGGTGGCGCTCGCGCAGCACGCTCCTGACGCCGTCGCCCGCGACGATCAGATCGGCGTCGGGCAGCTGGGCCGCGTCCGTGATCTCGTGCTCGAACTCGACGCGTACGCCGAGGGATCGGGCCCGCTCGGCGAGGATGTCGAGCAGCCGGTGGCGCCCGATGCCGTGGCCCTGGTCGCCGTGGTGGACCGTGGTCCGGTCGCCGACGTGGGCGATGCCGTCGCTCCAGCGGACCGAGTGCTCGCTGATGGCGCGCGCGGACTCGGGGTCACCGGCGTGGAGCTTGTCGAGGAGACCGCCCCAGTAGGTGACGCCCCAGCCGTAGGTCGATCCGGCCGGGTTGCGCTCGTGGACGGTGATGTCGTGGGACGGGTCCTGCCGCTTGAGCAGGATCGACAGATACAGGGCGGCGGGCCCGCCACCGACGCAGGCGACCTTCACACGTGCTCCCATTGCGTCACAAAGTGATCATTTTGTGACGCAAGGTAACAGGGATCAGGCCACGGAACCTATGCGCCCCACCGGCGGCCGTGAGCCGTCGTGGTGGATCGGCGTGTGCGCGCCGGTCAGCGAGACCCCGCTGCCGCCGCGCCGGCCCGCGACGATCTCCGCGGCGATCGACAGGGCCGTCTCCTCCGGAGTACGCGCCCCGAGGTCGAGGCCGATGGGCGAGCGCAGTCGGGACAACTCCAGCTCGCTGACGCCGACTTCGCGCAGGCGCTTGTTGCGGTCCTCGTGCGTACGGCGTGAGCCCATCGCGCCGACGTAGGCGACCTGAAGGCGCAGCGCCAGTTCGAGCAGCGGCACGTCGAACTTCGCGTCGTGCGTCAGCACGCAGAGCACGGTGCGCCCGTCGACCTCCGTCCGCTCCAGGTACTTGTGCGGCCATTCGACGACGATCTCGTCGGCGTCCGGGAAGCGTGTCGGCGTCGCGAAGACGGGCCGCGCGTCGCACACCGTCACCCGGTAGCCGAGGAACTTGCCCATCCGTACGAGCGCCGACGCGAAGTCGATCGCACCGAACACGATCATGCGGGGCGGCGGGACGCTCGACTCGACGAGGACCGTGAGCGGCTGCCCGCAGCGCGAGCCGTCCTCGCCGATCTCGACGGTGCCGGTGCGCCCCGCGTCCAGCAGGGCGCGGGCTTCGCCCGCCACGGTGCGGTCGAGCTCGGGATGTCCGCCGAGCCCGCCCTCGTACTCCCCGGCGTCCGAACGTACGAGAAGGGCGCGCCCGACGAGCTCCGCGGGCCCGGAGGTGATCCGGGCGACCGCGGCCGCCTCGCCCGATGCGGCCGCCGCGAGCGCGGCGGCGAGAACGGGCCGCGCGGAGGAGTCCGCGCGGACCGGGGTGACGAGGATGTCGATGACGCCGCCGCAGGTCAGACCCACGGCGAAGGCATCCTCGTCGCTGTATCCGAAGCGTTCGCTGACGCTTTCGCCGTCTTCCAGGGCCTGCTGACACAGGTCGTAGACGGCGCCTTCCACACACCCGCCGGAGACGGAGCCGATCGCCGTGCCGTCGGAGTCGACGGCGAGGGCCGCGCCCGGTTGCCGGGGCGCGCTGCCGCCGACCGCCACCACGGTGGCGACGGCGAAGTCGCGTCCCTGCTCGACCCACCGGTTCAGCTCTTCGGCGATGTCCAGCATGTCCGTCTCCTAACGGGTGTGTGATCTCCAGGATGGGCTACTTGACGCCCAGCCAGTTCTCGATCGGGTGGAGTGCGAAGAAGGCCAGGAACACGAGCGCGAGCACCCACATCAGCCAGCCGATCTCCCGGACCTTGCCCTGCGCGGCCTTGATCAGGACGTGGGCGAGGACACCGGCCGCGATACCCACCGTGATGGAGTACGTGAACGGCATCAGAACCGTGGTCAGGAACACCGGAATGGCGGTGGCCTGGTCGGTCCAGTCGATGTGCCGGGCGTTGGACAGCATCATCGCGCCGATGACCACGAGCGCGGCGGCCGCGACCTGTGTCGGGATGAGCTGGGCCAGCGGGGTGAAGAAGAGGCAGAGCGTGAACGCGAGGCCGGTGACCACGCTCGCGAAGCCGGTGCGCGCGCCGTCGCCGACGCCCGCGGTGGACTCGACGAAGACGGTCTGGCCCGAGGCACCGGCGAGACCGCCGACGACGCCGCCGGCACCGTCGATGGCCAGGGCCTTGTTCAGGCCCGGCATCTTGCCGTCCTTGTCGGCGAGGTTGGCCTGCTGGCCGATGCCGATGATGGTGCCCATGGCGTCGAAGAACCCGGCGAGCACCAGGGTGAAGACGATGACACCCACGGTGATGCCGCCGATGTCGCCGATGCCGCTGAAGGACACCTCGCCGAAGAGGCCGAAGTCGGGCGACGAGACGATGGAGCCGTTGATCTCCGGGGCGTTCAGGCCCCAGTCCTTCGCGGACATGCCCGCGACCTGGTTGACGATCGCGGCGAATACGGTGCCGCCGACGATGCCGATGAGGATCGCGCCCGGGACCTTGCGGACCTGGAGCACGAAGATCAGCAGGACGGTGACGGCGAAGCAGAGGACGGGCCAGCCGATGAGCTTGTCGTCGATGCCCATCTGGATCGGCTTCGCGCCCATGTCGCCGTACTTGGACGGCATGGAGGTGACGAAGCCCGCCTGCACCAGACCGATCAGCGTGACGAACATGCCGATGCCCATGGTGATGGCGTGCTTCAGCGCCAGGGGGATCGCGTCCATGATCAGGGTCCGCAGGCCGGTGAGGACCAGCAGGATGATGATGACGCCGTAGATGACGCACATCGCCATCGCGTTGCCCCAGGTCATCTCCGGGGCGACCTGGAAGGCCATCACGGCCGAGACACCGAGTCCCGCCGCCAGGGCCAGCGGCACATTGCCGAGGATGCCCATGACGATGGTGGTGGCGGCCGCCGCGAAGACGGTGGCGGTGGTCAGCTGATCACCGTCGAGGCGGTGTCCCGTGGCGTCGGGCACCGAGAGGATCACGGGGTTCAGAAGGATGATGTAGGCCATCGCCATGAAGGTGGTGATGCCGCCACGCACCTCCCGACCGACCGTCGAGCCTCTGTGGGTTATGTGGAAATACCGGTCGAGCCAAGACCTGCCGGCCGGGACGCGTGAGCCGTTGCCCGCGTCCTCTGCCGTCGTCTTCGGCTCCGTTGACTGCTGGGTCATGGTGCCTAACTCCCAAGGTTCAAAGGGGCACCCGCATCAGGCTGTTGTGTACAGGGGTTGGGCCTGAGGAGACTGCGGGATTTGGGATGGTGCGTTTGGCTGCACGACCCGGGGGACGGCCCGAGACGAACTGGGGCTCATAAGAGCGTGGGTGGGGCGTAGGTACTGCTGTGACCGCGAGCGGTGCGGTACTGGTGTTCTCCGGGCGGCGCGGGCGACGGGAAGTGTGACGTTCCTTGGGAGGCACGCGCCGCCCGGAGAGATCTTGGGATCAGGTACCGGTGAGGTGTTCCGGGCGTACCGGCGTCCTGTTCAGTTCCAGACCCGTCGCGTTCCGGATGGCCGCGAGGACCGCCGGAGTCGAGGAGAGGGTCGGGGCCTCACCCATGCCGCGAAGGCCGTACGGCGCGTTCGGGTCGGCCAGTTCGAGTACGTCGACCGGGATGGTCGGCGTGTCGAGGATGGTCGGGATGAGGTAGTCCGTGAAGGAGGGGTTGCGCACCTTCGCGGTCTTCGGGTCGACGATGATCTCTTCCATCACCGCGACGCCGAGGCCCTGGGTGGTACCACCCTGGATCTGGCCGATCACGGAGAGCGGGTTGAGCGCCTTGCCGACGTCCTGGGCGGTGGCGAGCTCGATGACCTTGACCAGGCCGAGTTCGGTGTCCACCTCGACGACCGCGCGGTGCGCGGCGAACGAGTACTGGACGTGGCCGTTGCCCTGACCGGTCTTCTTGTCGAAGGCCACGGTCGGACGGTGCCGCCACTCGGCCTCGACCTCGACGCTCTCGCCTTCGAGCAGCTCGGCGAGGTCCGCGAGGGCCTCGCCGCCGTCGGTGAGGACCTTGCCGCCTTCGAGGACCAGCTCGGCGGTGGCCCACGCGGGGTGGTACGAGCCGAACTTGCGGCGGCCGATCTCCAGGACCTTCTCGCGGACGAGCTCGCAGGAGTTCTTGACCGCGCCACCGGTGACGTACGTCTGACGGGACGCGGACGTCGACCCCGCGGAGCCCACCTGGGTGTCGGCGGGGTGGATGGTCACCTGCTGGACGCCGAGCTCGGTGCGGGCGATCTGCGCGTGGACGGTGATGCCGCCCTGGCCGACCTCCGCCATCGCGGTGTGCACGGTCGCCACCGGCTCACCGTTGATGACCTCCATGCGCACCTTGGCGGTGGAGTAGTCGTCGAAGCCCTCGGAGAAGCCGACGTTCTTTATGCCGACCGCGTAGCCGACGCCGCGGACGACGCCTTCGCCGTGCGTGGTGTTGGAGAGTCCACCGGGCAGCGCGCGGACGTCGGCGCCCTCGCTGGACTCCCACTGGCGCTCGGGCGGCAGCGGGCGGGCCTTGACGCGGCGCAGGATCTCGGCGACCGGGGCCGGCGAGTCGACCGCCTGCCCCGTCGGCAGGAGGGTGCCCTGCGACATGGCGTTCAGCTGGCGGAACTCGACCCGGTCCATGCCCACCTTGTCGGCGAGCTTGTCCATCTGGGCCTCGTAGGCGAAGCAGGCCTGGACGGCGCCGAAGCCGCGCATCGCGCCGCACGGGGGGTTGTTGGAGTAGAGGGCGATCGCCTCGATGTCGACGTCCTCGACCACGTACGGGCCGACCGACAGGGACGAGGCGTTGCCCACGACCGCCGGGGAGGCCGACGCGTAGGCGCCGCCGTCCAGGACGATCTTGCACTTCATGTGCGTGATCTTGCCGTCCTTGGTGGCGCCGTGCTCGTAGTAGAGCTTCGCCGGGTGGCGGTGCACATGGCCGAAGAAGGACTCGAAGCGGTTGTAGACGATCTTGACCGGCTTGCCGGTGCGCAGCGCGAGGAGGCAGGCGTGGATCTGCATCGAGATGTCCTCGCGACCGCCGAAGGCACCGCCGACGCCGGAGAGCGTCATGCGCACCTTGTCCTCGGGCAGGCCGAGGACGGGGGCGATCTGTTCGAGGTCCGAGTGCAGCCACTGGGTGGCGACGTACAGGTCGACGCCGCCGTCCTCGGCCGGGATGGCGAGGCCGGACTCCGGGCCGAGGAAGGCCTGGTCCTGCATGCCGAAGGTGTACTCGCCCTTGACGATGAAGTCGGCCTTCTTGGCCGCCTCGTCCGCGTTGCCGCGGACGATCGGCTGGTTGTGCACGATGTTCGGGTGCGGGACGTGCTTGATGTACTCGTCGGTGCGGCCCTCGTGCACGAGGACGGCGTCCGGAGCGGTCGCCGAGGCCTCGTCGGTGATGACGGGCAGTTCCTTGTACTCGACCACGATCTTCGCGGCGGCACGGCGGGCGGTCTCCGGGTGGTCGGCGGCCACGAGGGCGACCGGCTCACCGTGGTGACGGACCTTGCCGTGGGCGAGCACCGGGGTGTCCTGGATCTCCAGGCCGTAGTTCTTCATCTCGGCCGGGAGGTCGTCGTAGGTCAGGACGGCGTAGACGCCCGGGGTCTTGAGCGCCTCGACGGTGTCGATCGAGACGATCTCGGCGTGCGCCACGGTGCTGCGGAGCGTCTGGCCCCAGAGCATGTCCTCGTGCCACATGTCCGAGGAGTAGGCGAACTCGCCGGTGACCTTCAGGGTGCCGTCCGGGCGGAGCGTGGACTCGCCGATGCCGCCCTTGGTGTGCTTCTGGGTGACTTCGGTGGGCGCGCCCGTGGTGGTCTTGGTTCCAGCCATGATCAGACCGTCTCTTCCTGACGGGCGGCCGCCAGGCGGACCGCGTCCAGGATCTTCTCGTAACCGGTGCAGCGGCAGAGGTTGCCGGAGAGCGCCTCACGGATGTCGGCGTCCGACGGCGAGGCGTTGCGCTCGAGCAGTTCGTCGGCCGCGACGAGGAGTCCGGGGGTGCAGAAACCGCACTGGACGGCGCCGGCGTCGATGAACGCCTGCTGGATCGGGGAGAGTCCGCCTTGCTCGCCCGTCTGGCCGTCCGTTCCCTTGGCCTGCCACTGGCGGGCCTCCTGGAGGCTGGTGCCGCCGCAGACGGAGCCGCAGGCGCCGCCCGGGTGGGAGTCCTCGCGGTGCTTGGCGTAGTCCGCGAGGCCCTCGACGGTGACGACCTCGCGGCCCTCGGCCTGTCCGGCGGCGACCAGACACGAACACACCGGCACACCGTCGAGGCGGACGGTGCAGGATCCGCACTCGCCCTGCTCGCAGGCGTTCTTCGAACCGGGAAGCCCCATGCGCTCACGCAGCACGTAGAGAAGGGACTCGCCCTCCCAGACGTCGTCGGCTTCCTGCTGACGGCCGTTGACCGTGAAATTGACGCGCATTGTTACGCAGCTCCTTCCGCGCCACGGCCCTTGCCGCTGCGGTACGACTCCCAGGTCCAGCCGAGCGTGCGGCGGGCCATGATGCCCACGGCGTGCCGGCGGTAGTTCGCCGTGCCGCGGACGTCGTCGATCGGGTTGGCGGCGCCGGAGCAGAGCTCGGCGAACTGCTTGGCGATCGACGGGGTGATGATCTTGCCGCTGTCCCAGAAGCCGCCCTCGTCGAGCGCGGCGTTCAAGAACTCCTCGGCGGCCTTCGCCCGGATGGGGGTCGGGGCCGCGGATCCGATGCCGGTCCTCACGGTCCGGGTCTCGGGGTGCAGGGCGACGCCGAAGGCGCACACCGCGATGACCATGGCGTTGCGGGTACCGACCTTCGAGTACTGCTGGGGTCCGTCCGCCTTCTTGATGTGGACGGACTTGATCAGCTCGTCGGCGGCGAGCGCGTTGCGCTTGACGCCGGTGTAGAAGTCGTCGATGGGGATGAGGCGCGAGCCGCGTACGGACTCCACCTCGACCTCGCAGTCGGCGGCGAGCAGCGCCGGGTGGGCGTCACCGGCCGGGGACGCCGTGCCGAGGTTGCCGCCGACACCGCCGCGGTTGCGGATCTGCGGGGATGCGACCGTGTGCGAGGCGAGCGCGAGGCCGGGAAGCTCCGTGCGCAGCTCTTCCATGATCTGGGTGTACGGGACGGAGGCGCCAAGCTGGACCGTCTCCTCGCCCACCGTCCACTCGCGCAGCTCGCCGATGCGGTTCAGGTCGAGCAGGTAGTCAGGACGCCGGTGGTCGAAGTTGATCTCGACCATGACGTCGGTGCCACCCGCAATCGGCACAGCTGTCGGGTGCTCGGCCTTGGCGGCGAGCGCCTCCTCCCAGCTGGCGGGGCGAAGGAAGTCCATGAGGCTCTCTTCTTCGTGTCGAGGGTCGTTCGCTTCAAGGGACTTCGTTTTGGCCACTCGGGCCGTTGGTCCCTCGACTGCTCGTTCATGTGCTGTTAACGCGGAGTGGGCCAAGTACACCGCTCGCTCGTCCGATGGGGTCAGTCACCGAAACACTGAAGGAGTTGGCTGGCCAAGGCGCGCGTCTTGTAGATTCGTATGAAGAACGGGCCTCAGTAACCTCGCGGATTCCCCCTGGAAACCGGGGACGCCCCACGACACAGGGCCCCGGCGCTACAGAGCGCACATGTTTGTACACACCATTCGAGACAGATCGGCGGCGACGACACCATGCGGCTGCGCGCACTCCTTGACACCGACGCGCTGGGCCTGCGGCTGCTCGGCGGTGAGGAAGAACTCGACCGCACCGTGCGCGGTGTGATGACCACCGACCTGCGCGACCCCAGCCGCTACCTCGCGGGCGGCGAGCTCGTCCTGACGGGGCTCGCCTGGCGCCGCGACGCCTCGGACACCGAACCCTTCGTACGGATCCTCGCCGGCGCCGGAGTGGCCGCGCTCGCCGCGGGCGAGGCCGAGCTGGGCGCCATCCCGGTCGACATCGTCGAGGCCTGCGAGCGCCACCGCCTGCCGCTGTTCGCCGTGAACGAGTCGGTGGCCTTCGCGACGATCACCGAGCACGTGGTGCGCCAGGTCTCCGGCGAGCGGGCGGGCGACCTGGCGGCCGTCGTCGACCGGCACCGCCGACTGATGACCTCGGGCCCCACGGGCGGCGGCCCCGACGTCGTCCTGGACCTGCTCGGCACCGACCTGGATCTGCGGGCCTGGGTCCTGTCCCCCGCGGGCCGCGCCATCGCGGGGTCGAGCGCGGCGGGTCCCGCCCTCTCCCAGGCGGTGTGCGGGCGTCTGGCGGCCGAGCACCTGGCGGCGGTCCGCACGGGCCGCCGGGGTCCCCACCGGGTCCAGGTGGAGGGCACGGCGTACTCCCTGTTCCCCATTCGGAGCAGCGGGCGCGGTGCGGCTTCAGGACCGGCGTCGGCCGCGGCTTCGGCGAGCGCGGCGGCACTGCGTGACGTACGCGAGACGGTCCTCTCGGACTGGTTCCTCGCGGTCGAGGCCGACGCGGGCGACTGGCCCGAGGAGCGGCTCGACCTGCTCCAGGGCGTCACCCAGCTGATCGCGGTGGAGCGCGACCGGCGCGACGCCGCCAGGACGGTGCGGCGCAGGCTCGCCCAGGAGGTCCTCGAACTGGTCCAGACGGGCGCGGCCCCCGCGGAGATCGCGGCGCGCCTGAGGGTCGCGGCCCCGGTGCTGCTGCCCGGCCTCGGCGCGGCACCGCACTGGCAGGTCGTCGTGGCCCGCGTCGAGTGGGACGGCGGAGAGATCGAGGGCGGTCCCGTGGCGCAGTCGCTCCTGGAGGAGATCCTCGTCGACCCGCTGTCGGCGGGCCCCGAGCCCTCCGACCGGATCGCCGTAGCCCATATGGGTGACGAGGCGATCGCGCTCGTGCCGCTGCCCGCGATGTCCACGGAGCACGAAGGACCGGAGTCGGGCCTGCTCGCCGACTCACTCCTCGAGTCCGTCCGCGACCCCCTGTCGGCGGGCCTCGACAACGACGGCCGCCTCACGCTGGGCGTCAGCGCCTCCGTGCACTCGGCGGAGGGTCTTCGGGGCGCCCTGGAAGAGGCGCGGCACGCCCGCCGGGTCGCGGCGGCACGCCCCGGCCGGGTCTGCGCCGCGGGCCACCAGGAGCTGGCCTCGCACGTCCTGCTGCTGCCCTTCGTCCCGGACGACGTACGCCGGGCGTTCACGGCCCGCCTCCTCGACCCGCTGCGGGACTACGACCGGCGCCACCGGGCCGAGCTCATCCCGACCCTTGAGGCGTTCCTCGACAGCGACGGTTCGTGGACGCGGTGCGCGGCGCGGCTCCACCTGCATGTCAACACATTGCGCTACCGCGTGGGCCGTATCGAGCAGTTGACGGGTCGTGACCTCTCGCGGCTCGAGGACAAGCTGGATTTCTTCCTCGCACTGCGGATGAGCTGAGGTGGACGCCGCTCGCCGATGAGGCGGGCGCCGCCGGTCGAACCCCTTTCATGGTCAGCCCTTTGTGAATTCTTTCACCCAGCCCCTTGGCCGGATGAGCCGATCCATGCTGAGATGCGCCCACGACTCAACAGCTCAATGGCGTGCTCGGGGAGGGCAACGTGGCGCATACCGCCATGTCTGGTTCCGGAACGACTGCAGGGGACGATCCACTCCAGACCGCGGTATGGCGGCTGCGCTCGCGCGGCTGTTGGACCGACGCGGCCGCGCTGCTGGCCTCGCGCGAGGGGCCGGGAGCGGCACTCCAGAGAACCTCACTGCTAGTCGAGCGCTGCCTGTTCACGGGCGAGGGATGGGCCGAGGCGGAGGACGGGCTGCGTACGGCGGAGGCGCTGGCCGTGGAGGACGACGACCGGGGCGCGGCGGCGTGCGAGCGGGGGCAGTTGGCGTACGCGTCCACGGTGCTCGCTGTGCGGGACCGGGCCGACGAGGCGCGTACGGCGCTGGGGCGGGCCGCCGCCCTGCTCGCCCCGAACGCTTCGGGGCGCCCTCTCCTCGACTTCCGCCGGGGTCTCATCGCCGAGCACATCGCGGATTCGCCGCAGGCGGCGCGGGCCGCCTACCGGCGGGCGCATGCGGGGGCCACGGCGCACTCGGATCCTTTGCTACTCTCCTTCACCTGGCGCCACCTGGCCGGACTCGCCCTGCGGGAAGGGGAGTTGGCGGAGGCCCGGCACGGGTTCGCGGAGTCGCTGCGGATCCGGGAGGAGCTGGGGTATCTGGTGGGGACGGCTCCGGCGCTGGCCGCGTTGGCCGATGCGGAGCCTGAGCCTGAGGCGGGGCGGCTGCGGGCCGAGGCCGCGCGGCTCTTCCGCCTGATGGGCGGGGTGCCGGCCTGGCTTGCGCAGCATCTGTCGCCGCCGGCGCCGGCGGCGTGAGGGGATTCAGCCCGTCCGGCGTTTGAGGACGAACTCGGCGGAGCCGGTGATCTACGGCGCGCAGGGCTTCGGGCCAGCCATACGTCAGCCCCCCGCCCCCGCGAAATGCTCCCGCACCAGCGACTGGACCACCGGCAGGTCCCGCGCCGCCAGCGCCTCCAGGAGTGCCATGTGTTCCGCCGCGTCGGCCACCAGGTCGGCGCGGCGCCCGGCCACCGGGCCACTCACCAAGGGCCACTGCGACCGGCGGTGCAAATCGTCCGCCACCTGGACCAGCTGCTGGTTCCCCGAAAGGCCCAGTACCGCCCCGTGAAAGGCCCGGTCCGCCTCCGCGTACCGGGCCAGGTCACCGCCCGCCGCCGCCACCGCGCTCGCCTCCGCCAGGGGCCGCAGCTCGCACCAGCGCGCCGCGGGCACCGTACGGGCCAGGCGCAGCATCACCGGTACCTCGATCAGCGCCCGCACCTCCGCCAGCTCACCCAGCTCGCGCGAGCTGCGCTCGGTGACCCTGAAGCCGCGGTTCGGTACGACCTCCACCGCGCCCTCGGTCGCCAGCTGCTGCATCGCCTCGCGCACCGGAGTGGCCGAGACG
This sequence comes from Streptomyces sp. NPDC048436, assembly GCF_043200355.1. NCBI lineage: Bacteria > Bacillati > Actinomycetota > Actinomycetes > Kitasatosporales > Streptomycetaceae > Streptomyces > Streptomyces sp. NPDC048436. The sequence goes on along the minus strand of NZ_JBICXP010000003.1, from coordinate 249,855 downwards.
CCGAACCGCTCGCCGAGCACGGGCGCGGAGTACACCTCGCCGGGCGCGAGGTCGCCGCCGACGAGCGCGTCCCGCAGGGCGTCCAGGATCTGGCCGCGGACCGAGTTGCGCCGCACCGTCCTGCGGGGCGCGGGCAGCGCCGTTTCCCCGTGCGTGTGCTCACCGCGGGCCGAGGCCGTGTCCCGGGCCGTGGAGGGCCGCACCTGCTGCGGTACACGGGCGGGGAGGCGGTACGCGTCATGCGCTCTGGCCTGCTCCACGAGGTCCACCCCAAAGTCCGCTCGGTCCGAAAGGTACGAGAGGCACCATAGGCGGACAGCCCCGCAGTTGAAACCTCGATCATTCTGGGTAAGGTTAGGCTTACCTGCAATCGATCGTGATTCGGTGGTCCCCGCATGTCCGTTCCCGCCCTGGCGAAGCGCGCGCCGAGCGCCCTCGCGGATGCCTACGCCCGCCTCACCGAGGTGTTCCCCGGACTGCGCGTGAGCCAACTCGGCGAGGACGAGCAGGCGCCCCAGGGCGGCGGCTGGGTCACCGCGGCCCGGCTCGCGGAGGGCGGGGCCGACCTCGACGCGTTCCTGGCGTGGGACGAGGCGCAGGTACTGAAGGACTACGGGAAGCAGGGCCGCCCCGACGTCATCGCCAGCTTCGCCCTGCACCGCTACGCCTGGCCCGCCACCCTCCTCATCACCCTGCCCTGGTTCCTGCACCGCCGCGTTCCCCGCTACCCCGTACAGAACGTCGCCTTCCAGCGCACCCTGGGCCGGATGGCCGTCCGCGACGCGGGCTTCGCGTGCCTGCCCGGCGATCCGGCGGCAGCGCTGCCCGGCGCCCGTGTCGTACCGGACGAGGAGGCGCTGCGCGCCGAGGTGCGCGCGTCCGTCGCCGAGCACCTCGGGCCACTCCTCGACGCCTTCGGTCCCCGGATGCGGCGCCGCTCGCGAGGCCTGTGGTCCGTCGCCACGGACGAGATCGTCGAGGGGCTCTGGTACATCGCCCATCTCCTCGGCGAGGAGCAGCGCGCCACGGCCGAACTTGAGCGGCTGCTTCCGGGTGCCACCAAGCCGTACGTCGGGACGGCGGGGTTCCGTGAGCTGACGGGGCCGGGCGGCGAGCCGCTGCCGACGCGTGATCGCGCGAGCTGCTGCATGTTCTACACGCTGCGCCCCGAGGACACCTGCGTGACCTGCCCGCGCACCTGCGACGCGGAGCGCGTCGCGCGGCTCAGCTCCGCCGCGGCGGCCTGACAAGTCCCGTACGGCGGGGCGAAACCCCGACCCCTCCCCCTTGAACCACCCTTTCGTGTTCGTTTAATCGAACTCAACTACCCCTCCGTACCCCTGAGTTCGAGCAAAACGGCGCGCGCCGCACCCCTTGCACCCCCCTTGGCGTTCTCTTGCCCAAAAACCCCTCTGGGGGCCACCGGGATTGGGCCACTATGGCGCCCGAACGCCCTACCGCGACGCAAGGGACCCCAGATGAGACTGACCGATATATCGCTGGACTGGCTGCTTCCGGGTGGCGTCCTGCTCCTGGGCATGCTGGTGGCGGTGGCGGTACTCGCACGCGGCAAGCGCGCCGGGCAGAAGGCTGCCGCCGGCACCCCCGGCGACGACTCGTGGGAACGCAGCGAGGAGCGCCGACGGCGCAAGGAAGCCGTCTACGGAACGGCCTCGTATGTACTGCTGTTCTGCTGTGCGGCGGTCGCCGCCGCACTCTCCTTCCACGGCCTGGTCGGCTTCGGCCGGCAGAACCTCAACCTCACCGGTGGCTGGGAGTACCTCGTCCCGTTCGGCCTCGACGGCGCGGCGATGTTCTGCTCCGTACTGGCCGTGCGCGAGGCCAGCCACGGTGACGCGGCGCTCGGCTCGCGGCTCCTGGTGTGGACGTTCGCGGGCGCGGCGGCCTGGTTCAACTGGGTGCACGCGCCCAGGGGGCTCGGCCACGCGGGCGCCCCGCAGTTCTTCTCCGGGATGTCGCTCTCGGCAGCGGTGCTCTTCGACCGCGCGCTGAAGCAGACACGCCGTGCGGCACTGCGTGAACAGGGGCTGGTGCCGAGGCCGTTGCCGCAGATCCGGATCGTCCGCTGGCTGCGCGCGCCCCGGGAGACCTTCGGCGCCTGGTCGCTGATGCTCCTGGAGAACGTACGCACCCTGGACGAAGCGGTCGAGGAGGTCCGCGAGGACCGGCGCGAGAAGGAGCACACCCGGATTCGCAGGCGGGACAGGGAGAAGCTGGAGCGTGCGCAGCTCAAGGCCATCAGCAGGGGCCATCGCGGCCTCCCGGGCCGTGGCGGGGGGCGCCAGGTGGATCTGCCCGCCGTCGCGCCGGCTGCAGGGTCCGCACAGGTCGGCGCGGACCCTGCGATAGCACCGCAGCCTCAGGAACAGCTGCCTCTGCGCTCCCGTCCCTCCCTCCAGGCCGTGAAGAACGGCACTGAGCCCGTCTCCGTCGACCTGACGGCCGAGGACGACACCCAGGCGCTGCCGCGGCTCGACTCCCTTGAGCGCAAACTCAAGGACCTTGAGCAGCAGTTCGGCTGACGCGGGGCTGACGGATGAAGGAAAGAAGGGAGCAGTAGCGCGGCGGTCCGGTTCACGCCGGGCCGCCTTCCAGCTCGAACCACACCGCCTTTCCCACCCCGTGCGCGCGCACGCCCCAGGCGTCGGAGAGCGACTGCACGAGCACAAGACCTCTGCCGTGCGTACCGTCGTCGGCGATCGGTACGCAGAGTTTCGGGTGGCGTCCCACGAAATCCCTTACCTCGACCCGCAGCCTGCCCGCCCCGATGGTCGCGGTCAGGATGGCGTCGCGGTCGGTGTGCACCAGTGCGTTGGTGACCAGTTCGCTGGTCAGCAGCTCCGCTATCTCGGCTCGTCCGGGCCTCCCCCAGGTCCGGAGCAAATCGCGCAGCGCTCCCCTTGCTTCGGGGACCGCTCTGAGATCGGATCGCCCCAATCTGCGCCGCAGTTGGCCCCTGTGGGACCCCAGCGGCACCGTGTCGGTCGGCTCGTCCCTTGCTTTCGGCGACGACGTCCCCCTATGCAGAGGGCCGCCCCCTCTTGCCTGCCTTGTCATGACCCCCGCCCAAAAAGCAGCTAGCCCGATCCTTCCTGCTCGAACACCTTCACGGAATGCATGCCCCACCCCGTTGGCGGCACTCATGTCCATTCATCAACTATTGGGGTGGGTGCGCGCGAGCCCTGCGGGGAAGTGAAGCGGTGGACCGATTCTGCTTGATCCCGATCACGTCCGATCGAGCGTCCGACCGAGCTTTCGAGGAGCCGCCGTGCACGACGACCGACTGCTGGTGGAGGGACGCCTGGAGCGCGCCCTGCGGCAGTTCATCCGCCCCGCCCAGTACGCGGACCGTGTGCCGCTCACCCTCTCCGTCTGGCACGCGCCGGGCGAACCCGTCCCCGTCGCCGAGGCGCTGAAGGCTTCGTACGAACCCTTCGAAGCAGGCACCGAGTGGGGAAAACCCTGGTCAACAAGTTGGTTCCGGCTGCGGGGTCAGGTGCCCGAGGAGTGGACCGGGCGCCATGTCGAGGTGGTCATCGACCCCGGCTTCACCGGTGACGGCCCCGGCTTCCAGGCCGAGGGTCTTGTGTACGACGCCACGGGCGTACCCCTCAAGGGTATTCACCCCCGCAACCGGCACATCCCCGTGGCAGCTGCCGCGCGGGGCGGCGAGCCGGTGCACCTTCTCCTGGAGGCCGCGGCCAACCCGCTTGTCCTGCACGACTTCGAACCGACGCCCCTGGGCGACGTTCTGACCGCGGGCGATCGCCCCATCTACCGATTCGCGTCTGCCGATGTCGCCGTATTGGACGAGGACGTATGGCAGTTGACCCTGGACATCGAGGTCCTCTCGGAGCTGATGTACGAACTGGACGCCGCCCGTCCGCGCCGCCACGAGATTCTGCGCGCCCTGGAGAGAGCACTCGACGCGCTCGATCTGCATGACGTTTCGGGCACGGCGGCAGCGGCCCGCGCCGAGCTTGCGGAGGTCCTCGCGAGCCCCGCCCATGCCAGTGCGCACCGGGTGTCGGCGACCGGGCACGCGCACATCGACTCGGCATGGCTGTGGCCCCTGCGCGAGACGGTGCGCAAGGCTTCGCGCACCTTTGCCAATGTGACGGCTCTCGCGCAGGACTATCCGGAGCTGGTCTTCGCCTGTTCGCAGGCCCAGCAGTACGCCTGGGTGAAGGAGCACCAGCCGCACATCTGGGAGCGCATCAAGAAGGCTGTGACGGACGGCAATTGGGCGCCCGTGGGCTCGATGTGGGTCGAGTCGGACGCCAACATGCCGGGCGGCGAGGCGCTCGCGCGCCAGATCACGCACGGGATGCGGTTCTTCCGCGAGGAGCTGGGGGTTCAGACGCAGGAGATCTGGCTGCCGGACTCCTTCGGCTACACGGCGGCGTTCCCGCAGCTGGCCAAGCTCGCGGGCGTCCGCTGGTTCCTCACGCAGAAGCTGAGCTGGAACCAGACCAACAAGATGCCGCACCACACGTTCTGGTGGGAGGGCATCGACGGCACCCGCGTGTTCACGCACTTCCCTCCGGTGGACACCTACAACTCCCAGATCCACGGCGCCGAACTCGCCCACGCCGAACGGAACTTCGCCGAGAAGGGGCGCGCGACCCGTTCTCTTGTGCCGTTCGGCTGGGGCGACGGGGGCGGCGGTCCGACCCGCGAGATGCTGGAGAAGGCGCGGCGGACGCGCTCCCTGGAGGGCTCACCGCGCGTCGAGATCGAGAAGCCGTCGGCGTTCTTCGCCGCCGCCGAGGAGGAGTACGGGGCCAAGGCGCCGGTCTGGTCGGGCGAGCTCTATCTGGAGCTGCACCGCGCGACGTACACAACCCAGGCAGCGACCAAGCGCGGTAATCGTCGCACCGAACACGCCTTGCGAGAAGCCGAGTTGTGGTGCACGGCCGCTTCGGTGCGTGACTCTTCGTACGTCTACCCCTACGCGGACCTCGACCGCCTCTGGAAGACGGTGCTCCTGCATCAGTTCCACGACATCCTGCCGGGCTCGTCGATCGCGTGGGTGCACCGGGAGGCTCGCGACACCTACGCGCGCGTGCTGGCCGAGCTCGATGAGATCACCGCGGAGGCGGTGCGTTCCCTGGGCGCGGGGGAGCCCGCCGCGCTCAACTCGTCGCCGTACGCGCGCAGTGAGGTCGTCACGGCCGACGACGGCACTCTGGTGCATGTCAGTGTCCCGGCCCTGGGAAGCAAGGGGCTCGCGGAGGCCGCCTCGTACACGCGGGAGACGGGGGCCACCGCTCTCCTGGCCGACGGCGAGATCCAGTTGCTGAACGAGCATCTGCGCGTCGCCATCGACGAGGACGGTCTTCTGACCTCCGTGCACGACATCGACGCGCAGCGCGAGGTCCTGTCCCCCGCCTCGCGGGGCAACCTCCTTCAGCTGCACCCGGACCACCCCACGCACTACGACGCCTGGGACCTGGACAAGCACTACCGCAACACGCACACGGATCTCACGGAGGCCGAGTCCGTCGAGCTGGTCGAGGACGGGCCGCTGCGGGTCGCCGTCCGCGTGGTGCGGGCCTTCGGGAACTCGCGCATCACGCAGGAGATCCGGCTCGCGGCGGGCAGCCGTCGCGTCGACGTCGTCACGGACGTCGACTGGCGGGAGTCGGAGAAGGTGCTCAAGGCCGCCTTCCCGCTGGACGTGCACGCCGAACGGTCCGCCGCCGAGATCCAGTTCGGGCATGTGCACCGCTCGACGCACGCCAACACGGGCTGGGACGCGGCCCGTTTCGAGATCTGCGCGCACCGGTGGCTGCGGGTCGCCGAGGAGGCGTACGGCGTGGCGGTGCTCAACGACTCGACGTACGGCCATGACGTGACGCGCGCGCCGCACGGCGACGGGCTCGGCACCACCGTGCGGCTCACGCTCCTGCGCGCCCCGCACAGCCCGGACCCGGAGACGGACCAGGGCACGCACCGCTTCACGTACGCGCTGCTGCCCGGCGCGACGATCGGCGACGCGGTCGCGGAGGGGCTCGCGCTCAATCTGCCGCTGCGGGTGGCGGACGCGCCCGTCCTGCCCTCGCTGGTGAGCGTCGACAATCCGGCGGTGACCGTGGAGTCCGTGAAGCTCGCGGACGACGGGAGCGGCGATGTCGTGGTGCGCCTTTACGAGTCGCGGGGCGGACGCGCGGCGGCCACGCTCACCACATCCTTCGCGGTGAGCGCGGCCGAGGTGACCGATCTCCTGGAGCGGCCGACCGAAGAGGCCCACACCGACAGCGCGGGGCTCGTGCTCGCGTTGCGCCCGTTCCAGATCGTGACGCTGCGGCTGCGGCCCGCGCGCTGACCTGGCGTCAGGGGCGGGGCACGTTCCGGAGGTTGGAGCGTGCCATCTGCACCATGCGGCCGACACCGCCGTCAAGGACGATCTTGCTGGCGGAGAGCGCGAAACCGGTCACCATGTCCGAGCTGATCTTGGGCGGGATGGAGAGGGCGTTCGGGTCCGTGACGATGTCGACGAGGGCGGGGCCCTTGTGCGCGAAGGCGTCCTTCAGGGCGCCCGCGAGCTGCTTGGGCTTCTCGACGCGTACGCCATAGGCGCCGGCGGCGCGGGCCACGGCGGCGAAGTCGGGATTGTGGTTGTGCGTACCGAAGGAGGGGAGCCCGGCGACCAGCATCTCCAACTCGACCATGCCCAGGGAGGAGTTGTTGAACAGGACGATCTTCACCGGCAGGTCGTGCTGGACGAGGGTGAGGAAGTCGCCCATCAGCATGGAGAATCCGCCGTCGCCCGACATGGAGATGACCTGGCGTCCGCGGTCGGTGAACTGGGCGCCGATCGCCTGCGGCAGGGCGTTGGCCATCGAGCCGTGGCTGAAGGATCCGATGATGCGGCGCTTGCCGTTCGGGGTGAGATAGCGGGCCGCCCAGACGTTGCACATGCCCGTGTCGACGGTGAACACCGCGTCATCGGCGGCGAGTTCGTCGACCACGGAGGCGACGTACTCGGGGTGGATCGGGATGTGCTTGTCGACCTTGCGGGTGTACGCCTTGATGACGCCTTCCAGGGCGTCCGCGTGCTTCTTGAGCATCTTGTCGAGGAACTTGCGGTTGGTCTTCGGCGTGACGCGCGGGGTGAGACAGCGCAGGGTCTCGCGTACGTCGCCCCAGACGGCGAGGTCCAGTTTGGAGCGGCGGCCGAGGCGTTCGGGGCGCACGTCGACCTGGGCGATCTTGACGTCGTCGGGCAGGAAGGCGTTGTAGGGGAAGTCGGTGCCGAGGAGGATCAGCAGGTCGCATTCGTGGGTGGCTTCGTAGGCGGCGCCATAGCCGAGGAGCCCGCTCATTCCCACGTCGTACGGGTTGTCGTACTGGATCCATTCCTTGCCGCGCAGGGCGTGGCCCACCGGGGACTTGATCTTCTCGGCGAACGCCATGACCTCGGCGTGCGCGCCGGCGGTGCCGCTGCCGCAGAAGAGGGTGATCTTGTCGGCCTCGTCGATCATCGCGGCGAGCTTGTCGATCTCCGTGTCGCCTGGGCGCACGGTGGGGCGCGAAGTGACGAGGGCGCTCTCGGGGGACTTGTCCGGGGCGGGCTCGTCGGCGATGTCACCGGGCAGGGTGACGACGCTGACGCCGGACTGGCCGATCGCGTGCTGGATGGCGGTCTGGAGCAGCCGTGGCATCTGCTTCGGGCTGGAGATCATCTCGCTGTAGTTGCTGCAGTCGCGGAAGAGCCGGTCGGGGTGGGTCTCCTGGAAGAACCCGAGGCCGATCTCGCTGGAGGGGATGTGCGAGGCGAGGGCGAGGACGGGGGCCATGGAGCGGTGGGCGTCGTAGAGGCCGTTGATCAGGTGCAGGTTTCCGGGGCCGCAGGAACCGGCGCAGGCGGCGAGGCTGCCGGTGATCTGGGCCTCGGCGCCCGCCGCGAAGGCGGCCGTCTCCTCGTGCCTGACCTGCACCCAGTCGATGCCCTTGGTGCGTCTGATCGCGTCGACGACCGGGTTGAGGCTGTCGCCCACGACTCCGTACATGCGGCGGACGCCGGCGCGGACGAGGATGTCGACGAACTGTTCGGCGACGTTCTGCTTGGCCATGGCTTCACGAACCCTTCGGTCCCCTTGGACTCATCTGGGTTCCATGAATTCACAGTGCGGGCGCTCACGCCTCCCAAACGGCGGCCGCTGTCCGGTCGTCGGCGTACCCCTTGACCCTGACCTGGATGTCCGCGAGGAAGGTCGCGAGGCCCGGCGGACCGCTCTTCGTCCACCGCTGCGTGAGGTGCGCGGCGAGCTCGGGCTCCCCGCGCAGGGGCTCGGCGAGGCCGCCGCTGCAGAGCATCAGGGCGTCACCCGGGCGGGCTACGGAGGCCCGGAAGCGGAAGGGTTCGCGGGGCGGGGGCTCGGGGGCGGGCTCGTAGGGGCTCGGGGGCGTGATGATCCCCATGTCCATGGTGAGCCGGTCGCCCTCGGGGGTCTCCGGCGGCACGGACCCGAACCCGACCACGGGCGGTCCTGCGTCGACGGCGGTGTCGCTGACCCGTGGCTCGATGTCCTGCCAGGCGCCGTCCCGCAGCCGGAAGAGTCCGCCGCCGCCGACGCCGAAGAAGACGCGGGTGCGGCATTCGGGGTCGGCGGGCAGCAGCAGGCAGCGCAGGGAGGCGGCGTACTCCTCGGGTTCGATGCCGAGGTCGGCCGCCTGGGCGCGGAGCTTGCCGAGGCTGCGGTCCGTGAGGCGGTGAAGGCCGCTCTTGAGGTCCCCGCGCCGGGCGGCCCTGATGTCCTCGGACAGCCGCTGATGGCTGCGCCCCACGGCCCGCCCGATCCACGCGCAGGCCTCGGCGGCGGCGCGGTGGGCCCCCGGGGTGGCCCGCGCGCCGGTGGCCATGGCCACCAGGACCAGGGCGCTGTCCCCGCTCCCGAACCGCGCGGTGAGCAGCGAGTCCCGCCGTGGCTCGCCCCGATACCGCGCGGAGTCCCCGCGCACGGAGACGGCCCGCAGCGTGGAGGTGCCGTAGCGGGCGCCGTCGAGCACGGTGTCGGCGACGAGATCGCCGAGGTCGTCGGGGTCGGCGGCGGGAAGCACGGTGGGTTCGGCGTCGTAGGTGGGGGGCCCGTCGCCTACGTAGGAAACACCGTCCGGGACGTCGGGGAGCCCGGCTTCCGGGGGTTGCTCCTGCGGTTGCACGCGGGGTGCGGCGGAGGCGTCGGGCAGCCGGGGCGCGGGAACGGCGGTGGTGCGGCTGGAGGGCCCCGCCTCCGATGCGCCACCGGAGGGCTTCACCCCTCCGGGGAAGGTCACGGGCCCGGGTGGGGTGGAGGGGGGTTCCCAGGGGGCCGGTGGGAGTGGCCCCCCGCCCCACGCCCCACTCGGGGTGCGGTCGCCCGGAGCGGCGGCCTCGGCCGGCGGCCGTTCCGGGCGGACGTAGGGCTCGCGTGGACCCTCTCGTTCGACTGGGCCCGAGGGCTCGCCAGGCCCCGGTGGTTCACCGGTCGAGGGCGGCTCTCGGTGGACGTACGGCTCGCGCGGGCCCGGCGGGGCGTCCCGCGGCGGCGGCTCAACGGCCTCGGACGGTACGTCCGGAGCTGAACCCGCCGCGCTCACCGCCGATGCGAACCTGTCGTCGAGGGTGTCGGCCACCTCGGCCGGACCCGTGTCATGTGCGGAGTCGTCGTACAGCTGACCCCACCAGTCGTCCTCCTGGCCGGAGGTCCCGTCGTGCCTCTCCCCCTGCTGGCTCATGCCCTTATTGTCCACCGCACGGGCCGTACGAAAACGGTGCATCCGGAAATTCCGGCCACCGGGAGGGTGATGGAGGGCCGCCGGGCGGGCCCACCCCCCACGGGAGGACCGCCCGGCGGTGTCTGTGTGTCTAGCGCACGTCGTAGGCGCGAGCCACTGTCTGAGTGACGGAACTTCCGTTCGTATCCGTCAGTTCGGTTTTGAGCCAGACCTGCTTCCCCGAGGCTCCCGCGTGGTTCACGGTCGCGGTCCACTTCCCGCCGGATGCGGAGGTGGCCGCCTTCGTCCAGGTCTCGCCCTCGTCGTACGAGTAGGACAGGGCCGCGGACTTGACCGCGCCGGGCTTGTAGCCGGCGTGACCCGTCACCGTGAGCCCGATGCGCTGACCGTCCTCGGCGGCGAGGGTCTTCATGCCGTCCTCCGGGAGCGCATAGCGCGGGAACAGCATCGGGATCCCTTGCGAGTACGCCTCCTCGTCGAGGTGCGAGCGGAACGCCCACGTGGTGCTCGTGCCCGTGGACCGCTTCCAGACCTTGGAGCCGATCTTGTGGGTGGTGAGGGTCAGTTCGTACGCGGAGTCCTCCGCCGGGACCGTGAACACCCCGGACGGCCAGCCCGACTCCCCCACCACCTCGCCGTTCCGCTTCAGCGCCACGCTGCCGATGTCACCGAACCCGCCCTGAATACCGGCGTGTTCACTGTCGGCCCAGAACCCGGGCGCCACTCCGATCAGGTTGCCCTGCCGCTCCCCGGCGAGAGAGAGGCCGCCCTCGGCGTCGCGCGGCGCGGCAGGGGTCAGCACACCCTCGTACCAGTTCTCATCGCGCCGCTCCCCCTTCTCGTACGTACGCACCGGGTCGATCATGAACTCCCCGAACGGGAAGCTGCTGGACACCTGGTGGCCCCAGCCGGTCGTGCCCGCCGAGTAGTACTCGGTGCGCTTGCCGGGGGCCGGGACCGATTCGATGTCGGCGAAGTAGATCTCCAGGCCCGAGGGGCGGACGGCGGACGGCAGGTCCACGTAGTCCGTGGCCGCGCCCATCGCGCGGTACGTCGCCTCGTTCGCGGCGAGGTCCTTGTCCCGTACCCGGTAGGTGCGGTCCTCGCGGATCTGACCGCTCTCGGGGAAGGCGAGGTTGTAGACGAAGGGGCTCTTCGCCACTCCCTTCCACTTCAACTCGACTGGTCCAGAGGAGAGTTCGGAGAGCAGTGTGGCCGCCTCCGTCGTCTCGATTCCCAGGACCGGCAGCGGCGATCCGGCGAGGCCGACCGACGGGTACCAGCGGCCGGGTGCCGCGCGGTGGGCGATGACCGCGATCGCTCCGGCTGCCTTCGCGTTGGTCGCGACGGCGCTCGCGCTGCCGCTGTCGGGGACCTTGACGAGGGCGATCTTGCCCTTGACGCCCGCGGCCTCCAGCTCGGCCGGTGTTCCGGACTTGGCGTCCACGAGGGCCGCCCTGCCGGTGCCGTCGAGGTTGGCCGAACCGGTGGAGGCGGTCACCGGATGCAGCGATTCGCCGCCCACCACGGAGAGTTCGGTGAGCTGGGGCGCTGCGGCGCGCCAGTAGCTGCCGGATTCGAAGGTGCCGTCCTTCGCCTTGCCCTCGACGGACTGGTAGAAGCCGCGGATGGAGCGCGGTCCCGCCGCGGTGCCCGCGTGCAGCCAGTGGTCGGTGCCCCATGTGCGGGCGAACCCGAGCGTGGCGCCGCGCACTTCGGACTCCTTGTCCGTCTTGACGGCCAGGCGGTGCGCCGTGCGGGCGTCGAGCGTGAGCGTCGTGTCCTTCTTCACCTCGACCTGGGGCCGGGCGATGTGCGTGAGCGAGTCGGTCAGTGTGCCGCCGTCCGCGTCCGGCGTCGCGATGTAACCGGTCAAGAAGTAGGCGCCGGGGCGGACTTGGAACGTCTGGTCGTTCGCGCCCTCGTTGAAGCGCCGCTCACCGCTGGCGTCGTCGGTGCCGATGACGTCGACGGACGACGGGCCGTCGGCGGGCTTGCCGCCCCGGTCGACGAGTTTGACGCGGAGGCTGACCGTCTTGGGCTGTACGTAGAGGGAGAAGGGCGTGGAGACCGCGATGCCGCCATCGGCCTTCGCCAGGACGCGGCCGGTGACATCGCCGTACTGGGACCGCGCGAGGTCCGCGTCGGGGTCCAGCTTCAGCGGGACCTTGACGCTCGCGCCCGCCGGAACCTTCACCGAGCGCTCGCCGAGCCGGGCGACCCCCGACCGTACGGCGGAACCGTCATTGCCGGTGACACCCTGGACGGTGAGCTTCAACTCCACTGTTCTGTCAGTGGTGTTGGTGTACGGCACGTCGACCGAGGTCCGGTCGGAGTTGTCCTGCGGCCAGCCGAAGCTGCCGCCCTGCACGGCGGGCGAGCCGAGCACCTTCTGGTCGACGGCCGCCTTCACATCGAGCCGCCCGCCGCCCGTCTCGGTCACGTCACCGGGGATGCGGCTGTCCGCGGACGACACGAGAGCCGACTTGATCTGCCGCGCGTTCCACTCCGGATGGCGCTGCTTGACCAGGGCGGCGGCGCCCGCGACGTGCGGGGTCGCCATCGACGTACCGCTCATGGACTGGTAGGCGTAGACGCCGCGGCCACCCGCCGCCGCCGCGGAGATGGCCACGCCGGGCGCGGCGATCTCCGGCTTGAGGGTGTGCGAGCCGTAGGCGGGGCCCCGGCTGGAGAAGGGGGCCGTCGAGTCGTCGCGGTCGACGGCGCCGACGGTGAGGACACTCGGCGCGCAGCCGGGCGAGGAGACGGAGTTGAGAGTCGGGCCCGTGTTGCCGGCCGCGAGGACGAAGAGGGTGTCCGTGGCCGAGCGCGCGAGCTCCTCCGTGGCCATGCTCATCGGGTCCGTGCAGTCGGTCCGCGCCGGGTTGCCGAGGCTCATGGAGACGACGTCGGCCTTCTCGTCGACGGCCCACTGCATGCCCGCGATGATCCAGGAAGTCGCCCCGGAGCCACTGTCGTCGAGGACCTTGCCGTGCAGCAGGTCGGCGCCGGGCGCGACGCCCTTCTTCTTGCCGCCGCTCGCCGCGCCGGTGCCGCCGACCGTGGAAGTGGTGTGGGTGCCGTGGCCCTGGCGGTCCTCGTTGTCCGGGGAGTCGGTGAAGTTCTTGGTCGCGGCGATCCGGCCCTTGAGGTCGGGGTGCTCCGCGTCGGCGCCGGTGTCGAGCACGGCGACCTTGGTGCCCTTGCCGTCGTAGCCCGCGGCCCAGGCCTCGGGGGCGTGCACCTGCTTCGTCGACCTGTCGAGGGTGGCCCGCACCTTGGCGTCGAGCCAGAGCTTCTTCATGCCCGAAGTGCTGTATCCGGAGCGGGACTTGGCGGAGGTGAAGTCCGCCCAGAAGCCCGTCGCCTTCTTCTTGTCGGCCTTCAGCGCGACGCCGTCGACGGGTTCGAGGACGAGGCCGCGCTCGGCGCCACGCAGCGTGGCGGGCACGGAGCGGGTGACGTCGACGGTCTTGTCGTAGACGGCGATGAGGGGGAGCTTCTTGGCGTGCGCGTCGTCGTAGCCCTGGCGGACGAGGCCGGTGACGTTGAACAGTTCCTCGTCGACCCTGCCGTCGGCTATCGCGTGGACGGCGCCCTCGGGGTAGACGTACAGGTCCTTGCCGGACTGCCTCGTCTGGACGAGGGGCACGGCGCCTTCGGCGTCGGGCAGGACGGTGGCGCCCGCGCGATTCTCGCCGTCGGACGTCACCAGGACGCGGTCGCCGGTGACGAGCGTGACGACGGAGCTTCCCTCGCCCCGTGGGGCGCTGCCCACCAGCGGACTCGTGCCGGCCGCCGCGCGTGGCTCGGCCACGGACGGCGCCGCCGCGGTGACGGCGAGGACTGCGGCACAGGCCGCCCCCATCGCCGTACGCGATATCGGTCGCATCGCTCTCCCCAAGGGTTGACAGGCATGCATGACCGCAGGACGAACCGGCCGAAAGGCCGTGTTCGCGGCGGTGGTTGGTGCTGCGGTGGCTTGACCTTGGCAGAGAGGCGGCCGGTACGGGGATGATGTCCTGGGGCGGGTTTACGCCGTGGCTCTTTTCCGCCAGGGCGCCGTCGGAACGGATCCTGGGGAGGGGTGTCGCCGGATGCTGGCTGCGATAGGCCTGGACGAGACACACGAAGCGGCGTACCGCGCGCTGGTGTCGGTGGGCGCCGCCGATGTGCCCGATCTCGCGCGGCGGCTCACGCTGGGCGAACCGGAGACGGTGCGCGCGCTGCGCCGCCTTGAGCTGCACGGCCTCGCGGCCCAGGCGTCCGGCAAGGCGGGCCGGTGGGTGGCGGCCCCGCCCGGCGTCGCGCTCGGGGCGCTCCTGACCCAGCAGCGGCACGAACTGGAGAAGGCCGAGCTGGCGGCGAAGCTGCTGGCCGAGGAGTACCGCGCGCAGGCCGCAGAGCCCGCGGTGCACGACCTGGTCGAGGTGGTCACCGGCGCGGGCGCGGTCTCGCAGCGCTTCCTCCAGCTGCAGCTGGGCGCGAGTGACGAGGTGTGCGCGCTGGTGACCGGCAATCCGGTGGTGGTCTCCGGCATGGAGAACGTCGCGGAGGAGCAGGCCGCGGGTCGCGGCGTCAGCTACCGCGTGGTGGTCGAACGCTCCGTCCTCGCGCTCCCCACGGGTCTGCTCGAACTGTCGACGGCGATCGGCCGCGACGAACAGGTGCGCGTCGTGGACCGCGTCCCGACCAAGCTGGTGATCGCCGACGGCTCGCTCGCGATGGTCCCGCTGACCTCGCGCACGGCCGAGCCCGCCGCGCTGGTCGTGCACGCCAGCGGCCTGCTCGAATCCTTGGCGGGGCTCTTCGAGGCGGTGTGGCGGGACGCCCTTCCGCTGCGCCTCGGCGAGGGCGGCAGGTCCGTCACCGAGGACGCGCCCGAGGGCCCGGACGGCGCCGACCTGGAGATCTTGTCGCTGCTGCTGGCGGGCCTGACGGACGCGAGCGTCGCCAAGCAGCTCGATCTGGGCCTGCGGACGGTGCAGCGCCGGGTCAAGCGCCTGATGGAGCTGGCGGGCGTGACCACGCGGCTGCAGCTGGGCTGGCACGCGTACGAGCGGGGCTGGGTGGCGCGCTGAGCCTGGCCCGGGGAGCTCTGACGCGACCTGCGGTTTTCTCCCGTTTCCTGCACGCTTGACAGATGGGAGTGTGGGAACTCCTGCTGGTCGGAGTGGTACTGCTGCTCGGCATCGGCGGAGTGCTTGTTCCCGGCGTACCGGGGCCGTGGCTGGTGTGGGCCGCGGTTCTCTGGTGGGCGCTGCAGGACCCGGAGCCGGTCGCCTGGGGCGTCCTGGTGGGCGCGACCGTCCTGCTCCTGGTGGCGCAGGGCGTCCGCTGGCTGCTGCCCCCGCGACGCTTCAGGGAGAGCGGGGCCACGCGCAGGACAGCCATGTACGCGGGGGCCGGGGCGCTCGTCGGTTTCTGCGTGGTGCCGGTGATCGGGGCCTTGCCGGGATTCATCGGAGGGATCTACCTGGGTGAGCGGCTGCGGCTCGGTGGCCACGGGGAGGCGGCTACGGCGACGAGGACGGCCATGCGGGCGGGTGGGTGGAGCGTGCTGACGGAGCTGTTCACGTGCTTGTTGATCGCTGGGGCGTGGCTGGGGGCGGTGATGTGGGGCTGAGGGGGAGGATCGCCCCGGGGCGGGGAGGCGCCGGGCTGGGGGCTGCCCGCTGCTTGGCCGGGGTACGCGTGCGAGGCTCGCGGCATGACCGAATTCAGCGAGGCCGAGCGTGCGTACCTCAAGTCCCAGCGTCTGGGCCGGATGGCCAGCGTGGACGCGACGGGTCAGCCGCAGGCGAATCCTGTGGGGTTCTTCCCCCAGGACGACGGGACGATCCTGATCGGCGGGTACGCACTGGGGACCACCAAGAAGTGGCGCAATCTGCAAGGGAATC
This sequence comes from Streptomyces sp. NPDC048436, assembly GCF_043200355.1. Classification (NCBI taxonomy): domain Bacteria; kingdom Bacillati; phylum Actinomycetota; class Actinomycetes; order Kitasatosporales; family Streptomycetaceae; genus Streptomyces; species Streptomyces sp. NPDC048436. The sequence goes on along the minus strand of NZ_JBICXP010000003.1, from coordinate 234,211 downwards.
CGAAGGTGTCGCTGGTCGTGGACGATGTGGTGAGTGAGCGGCCGTGGAAAGTGCGGGGCGTTGACATCCGGGGTGACGCGGAACTCCTCACGGGGCCGCATGACTTGGGGCCTCACTTCAGCGAGGAGTTGATCCGGATTCACCCTCGGCGGATTCATAGCTGGGGCTTGGAGGACTGATTCCTCAAACGCCGGAGGGGCTATGGATAGCCCGTCCGGCGTTTGAGGACGAACTCGGCGGAGCCGGTGATGACGGCACGCAAGGCCTCCGCGCCAGAACATGCCTCATCCCATAAGACCGCCACGGCCGCCACCCCTCGCCCACCTCCACCCCCGGCAGCCCCACATCCGGATCCCCCAGCGCCCGCATCCGAATGACCGCCACAACCCCCGCGTCCAGCCCCTCCAGAGCCGAAAGCGTCGCCTCCGCCTCCTCCCGGTCCGCCCCCGCGTCAAGCCGCACCCGCCCATCCGCGAGCGCCGAAGCCAGCTCCCCCAGCGCGCCACGCTCCCCGGCAAGCGCCCCCGCCTCGGGGAAGACATGGGTGAGGGAACCGCACGCCGCGTCCAGCGCCTTCCCGTAGCGCTCCACGAGTACCGCGGCCTCCTCGCGCCCCACAAGCGCCCGCATCGCGAACTCCTCGGGATCCGCGGCGCCCGGCGACCGCAGGCCGGGCCGTGCGGCGATCAGCGGAGCGAGCCGCGCGTCGGCAGCGAGCCGCTCGTCGACGGCGTACGGATCCGCGTCGAGGTCGAAGAGCCGTCGCAGTCGCTGCACGGCGGTGGTGAGGTCGCGCAGGTCCGTCAGGTGGAGCCGCGCGTCCAGCCAGCCGCCGACCCCGTGGTCGCTCTCCTCGACGGCCACGATCCCCGTGCCGTACGGCAGCCGCAACGTACGCCGGTACGTCCGCCCGCCCCGCTCCCCGCTCACCTGCTCGACCCCGGCGACGGCCTCATCGGCGAGCAGGTCGAAGACGGCACCGGCCTGGTACGCCCCCCGGTAGGCGAGCCTCAGCGGAACCCCGGCGGCAGGGGTGGCGCGCCCGGCGGCCCCGCCCTTCGGTGCGGCGGCCCGCAGCGCGGTGGGGGTCATCGCGTACACGGCCCGGATCGTGTCGTTGAACTGCCGCACGCTGGCGAACCCCGCGGCGAAGGCGATCTCCGTGATCGGCAGCCCCGTGGTCTGGAGCAACACCCTTGCCGTGTGCGCGCGTTGGGCCCGCGCGAGGGCGACGGGGCCCGCGCCGACCTCGGCGGTGAGCTGCCGCTGGACCTGCCGGGAGCTGTAGCCGAGCCGTACGGCGAGACCGGGGACGCCCTCGCGGTCGACGACGCCGTCCCCGATCATGCGCATGGCGCGGCCCACTACATCCGCGCGTACGTTCCACTCAGCGGACCCCGGTACGGCGTCCGGGCGGCAGCGCCGGCAGGCCCGGAATCCGGAGCCCTGGGCGGCGGCGGCCGTGGTGTAGTAGCGGACGTTCTGGCGCTTGGGCGTGACGGCCGGGCAGCTGGGCCGGCAGTAGATGCCGGTGGTCTCGACGGCGAAGAAGAACTCTCCGTCGAAGCGCGCGTCGCGGCTGCGCACCGCCTCGTACCTGGTCTCTTCATCGATCACGTCTCCCAGTGTGCGGGGTCGCCACCGCTTCGGCTGGCGGAATTCGGACTCTGCGTTGTTCGACGGGGGGGCGCGCAAAGCCCCCGCCCCGCCCCTCCCCGACCTGACGGCCCCGGCAGGGTCAGCGCATCCGGCCCCGCTTGGCCTCCATCGCCGCCTTGCCTTGCGCGCCCCGCAGCTTCCACTCGCGCCGCAGGTCCGCGCGGACCCGTGCGTCCGTCTTGGCGACGATCCGCTGGTTCTCGCGGATCAGCTTGCGGTAGCTGTCGAGGCGGCGCTCCGGCAGGCTGCCGTCCTCCAGGGCCGCGAGCACCGCGCAGCCCGGCTCCGCCGTATGGGCGCAGTCCTGGAACCGGCAGTCGGCGGCCAGCTCCTCGATCTCGGAGAAGACCTGCCCGACTCCGGATCCGGCGTCGAACAGTCCGACGCCGCGCAGCCCCGGTGTGTCGATGAGGACGCCGCCGTCCGGCAGGACGAGGAGGTTGCGGGTCGTCGTGGTGTGCCGGCCCTTGCCGTCCACGTCACGCGCGGCCCTGACGTCCATGACGTCCTCGCCGACGAGCGCGTTGGCGAGCGTCGACTTGCCCGCGCCGGAGAGGCCGAGCAGGACGGACGTACCGCCGGACACGAGGGCGGCGAGAATTTCGATGCCCTCTCCGGTCGTGGCGCTGACGGGCAGGACCTGGACGCCTGGAGCCGCCGTCTGCGCGTCCTCGACCAGATAGGACAGACCCGTGACGTCCGGCACCAGGTCGGCCTTGGTGAGCACGACCACCGGCTGGGCACCCGATTCCCAGGCCAGGGCCAGGAACCGCTCGATGCGGCCCAGATCGAGTTCGACGGCGAGCGAGACCGCGATGATCGCGACGTCGACGTTGGCCGCGAGGATCTGGCCGTCGGACCGCTTGGACGAGGTCGAACGCACGAACGCGGTGCGGCGCGGCAGCAGCGTACGCACGTAGCGCGGGTCACCGCCGTCGGGGTCGACGGCGGCCCAGTCCCCCGTGCACACGACCTTCATCGGGTCGCGTGGAACGACGAACTCGGTGTCGGCGCGGATCACACCCTCGGGGGTGACGATGTCGCACTGCCCGCGGTCGACGCGCAGGACACGGCCGGGCAGCAGGCCCTGCGCCGCGTACGGGGTGAACTCGGCTTCCCAGTCCGCGTCCCAGCCGTACGGCGCGAGCGGGTCCGGGGACGAGGGAGAAGCCTGGAGAGAAGAAGAGGTAGGAGAGGCAGATGAGGAAGACAAGGGGGACCCTTCACAGGGGTGGCCCCGGCACACGCGCACGCCGATGCCGGCGTTGGCGCGCGGGAGTTGAGAGGTAGGTCAGCCGGCGACCACGGAGGTGGAATGAACGGACTTCTCGATGCGGGCAGCGCCCATCTCAACGACAGCCATCGATCACACCTCCTGGTCGGACACACAGCGGACGACGGCGACTCACCGCCGCCGTACAAGGAAGGACCCTAGCCGCGGGCCTCGGCAGGGCGCCATCTATTTTTCCGGTTCCCTCAGCGCACCACCTCCGCTTCCGGACGGAGCCGCCATGCTGGCGGAGTGACACTGAACCCGGCAACCGCGGCGATCATCGGCACGACCCTGGGAGCGGTCGCCACCATCTCCGGCGCCCTGCTCACCCAGTACTGGACGAACAAGCGCGAGCGCGAGAGCCGTGTCTGGTCGCGCTGCATGACCGTGTACGAGGAAGCCATGATCGCCGTCCACCGGCTGGGCGATCTGCGCTCGGAGTTGAGGAGGACGGGGAACTGGCCGGAGGGCACCGGCGCGGCGGTGACCGACAGCCATGTCCTCGCGGCCCGGCTGGAGATCTATGCCACGACCGAGGTTCTCGGCGCGCACTGGGCGACGTTCACGGCGATGCGCTCGTGGATCGACGCGTGGGAGGAGTGGGACAACCAGGAGGGGGACAACGCCCGGGTGTCCGAATCCGACGAACTGTGGCGGAAGTTCATCCTGTGCGTCGAGGCGTCGGAGGAGTCGGACCGCGTCTTCTGGATCACTCTGCGCAAGGAGGTGCGCGGGGGAAAGGGAGAAATACGCAGGCAGTGACCAGGTACAACTCAAGGTCCGGCAAAAGTAGTTGTGCGATTACTGCCGGTCCGGAACCCTTCGTGGCTACCATTGCATATTCCACGCGCAATGGCGCATTCGTTCTTGGGATCGGACGGGGGGACGAACCCATGACGCACCCCAAACACTTGATCCAGGTATTCCGGGGAAACCGTCGCATCGCGTCCGGCGTGCGGCTGACCAAGTACTTCGCCCTGACCGCCGCGCACCGCCTCGGAGACGACCGGGAGCAGCGCCGACGGCCTGTGGTCGTCCGGCTCTCGGACGGAAGGCGCCTGGAGGGCGAGGTGAAGGACTGCGACCTCCTCACCGACATGGCTCTCGTGAGGATCATCTTCCGTAAGGGCGAGAGCGTACCGCTGCCCGGCATCGACTTCGACGCGGCACAGCCGGGGGAATCCTGGACGGCCGCCCACCAGCCGCCGGGCAACGGTGTCGTGCTGCGGGGAACCGTGAGCCACGTATCGGTCATCTATCAGAGCACGCGCGACAACCAGGCCGTCAACTGCCACCAGCTCAGGCACGACGGTTCGTGCGGCAACGTACAGAAGTTCGCGGGCAGTCCCATCGACCGCGAGCATCCCGATCCCGACCACCCGTCGGTCGTGCTCGGCCTCCTCGTCGCCCGGCCCACCGCCACGACGGCTTCGGCGAACACGCTCTTCGCCGGGGTGATCATCGAGGCGGTGCGGCGGTTCGACTCCTTCAGGTTCCGTCCCGAGCCCTCCCAGCCGCCGTCCGAGTCCGAGCAGATCTACACGGTCCTGCAAGACCCGCAGGCGGAGGCGGCGGCCCGCAAGGACGAGACGGTCCGGGCCGGCCTGCAGCGGGCCGGGGTGTCCAGCTACGTGAACCTGCGCTGGAACCACCGGCCGTGAAGAGCACGCCGCGCGCGGGAGCGGCCCGCCTCCTGGAGGGGACATGACGACGATCGCGAACATCGGTGAGGCGCTGACGGCGGCCGAGGACGCCCTCGAAGCGCAGGGTGACGCCCGCGCGGACCTCAAGGACTCGCTCGCCGGCTACGTGAAACGCCTCACGAGCCCCGAAGCGTCGCACGAACCCCTGCGGACCACCGCCCGGCAGCACATCACGCTCGCGCAGCTCCTTCTCGCCCTGGGCATGACGGAGCGCTCATTCTCCGTCGCCGATGTGACGCTGCGCCATATGGAGCTGACCGAGGCGGACATGGAGGTGTTCGCACCCGACACCTGGAACGAACTCGGCTCGCTGCTCGCGGAGCACGACGATCTCGACCGGGCCCGCATGGTCCTCAACTACGCCTTGAACAGGGCGCAGTTGAGGGCGGCTCCCGAGCTCGCCAGGATTCTCGCCAACCTGAGCGCGGTGAGCCTGCGTGCCGGGCACCTGGAGGACGCCTCGGTCTGGGCGCAGAAGGCGGTCACCGTCCTTGGACAGTCCTACGGCGGCGATCCGGAGGCACGGCTTACCGCCGACTGGGTGCGCGTGGAGGTGGCCTCGATCCAGCGGGACACCGCTGAACTCGCCGTCGCCGTCCGCGAGTTCGCCGCGTCCGTCGACTTGTTCATCACCAGCCTCACGGACGACGACGACCCCAAGGCCATCGCGGCCCGGTCCGCGCTGGCCGAGGCGCGCTTCCAGCTGGCCAGGGCCGCGCAGGACGACGAGCGGGCCGAGGAGCAGCTCGGCGAGCTGGAGATCGCCCATCTGCGGGCGGTCGCGCTGCTCGGCTCCGACCACCAGCAGACGCTGATCGCCCAGGCCGCCCTCGCCGCCGCTGAGTACGACGCCGCCGGTGGCGCCGTGCTCAGCGCGGCGCGCAGGCAGCAGGCCGTGGCGCTGCTCGACTCGGCGACCGCCAAGGCCGCCAGGACCCTGGGCCACGACCACTCCCAGACGGTGGCCCTGCGTGCGGCGCTCGCGGACATACGGAGCGGCTCGGCCCCGCCCGACGAACTCCCGTATGACATCGAGCATGTCTACACACCTCAGGAGAGCAAGGCCCGCAACAAGGCCAAGGCGGAGGCGATCAAGCGCGAACGCAACATGATCAGGCTGGTCGCCCACGCGGGTGCGTCCTTCTTCCTGAAAGACCTCAAACGCTTCCATCCCCAGGTGGTCCACGCCCTGAACCAGGGCAGCAACTTCTACGCCATCATCAGCAGCCCCTGGAACTCCCTCGCCATGTTCACCAAACACGACGCGACGGCGGAGCGCCCCAACTCCCACAACATCATCGACATCGTCGCGGCGAGCGATTACTACGACAAGACATTCCTTCCCGTGATCGACTCCTACCGCACGCTCCAGGAGACATATCCCGGCCAGGTCGAATTGCGTCTCACCCATATCGACATACCAGGTTCGACGCTCCTCACGAAGCACAAGGGCTTCTTCGAGCCCTACATCACGTCCAACCCCGAACGCAGGACCCGGCGCAAGTTCAATGTGTTCGAGGTGGAGTTCCACAAGGACAGCAGGTATTACACGGACAGCGCGTACGAATTCGAGATCCAGTGGGAACTCGCCAGCCCCCTGGACCAGTTCGAGGCGAACGAGGACCAGCACAAGAAGGCCCTGCGGGATGCCGTGAGCGCGCAGGCCGACGACCGCTCGCTCAAGGCGACCGGGTTGCCGCGGACCGTCAAGGGAGATGGAGAGCGCCGCCCCTGACGCTGCGCAGCACCCCGGCTGATCCCACGAACAGCGGGTCGGGCAGCTCCTCCAGGTGCCAGAACTCCCAGCGCAGACAGCGCTCGGGCTCACGGACCCGGGGTTCGCCGGCGAAGTCGAGGATCTCCACGCCGACCTGCATATGGTGGTTGGCCGCCGGGTCGGGGTCGGTGACGCAGGCGACGCGCGTGCCGAGCGCGCGCAGGCCCGTCTCCTCCTCAAGCTCCCGGCAGGCGGCGCCGGTGAGGGACTCCCCCACTTCGAGGTGCCCGCCGGGCAGCCCCCAGGTGCCGTGCCCGAAGGTGTTGGCGCGCAGCCCGAGCAGCACGCGGCCACCCGCGCGGACGATCGCCTGGACTCCTACGCGTACGTGTGTCGTCATCGCGGACTCCTCATACGTGATCGCGGGCTCCTCATGCGTGCGGATTCATATCCGGGTAAGTGCCGGTGAAGTTCTCGGCGTTCCGCTCCCCGGCCACGGGTGCGCCAAGCGTCGAACCGCTTTCCGCGAGACGCTCGAAGAAGTCCCCGATACGCCGCTCACCGTTCTCGTCGATGACGACGACCTGGCAGTCGGGGTCGATGAAGAAATAGCTGCCGGTGCGCGTGCTGTTCCGGTAGACGCGAAGCGTCACGTCGCGCTCCCGGGCCGCGGCCTCGCACCGGTGGACCACGTCCTCGAATTCCTCGTCGCCGAGCGAGAGCCAACCACGGTTGTCCGCACCGTAGTTGGACTCCGACATCTGGTAGACCTTCCATACGTCGGGCAGGCATGAGTCATCGATGAGGCTCAGTACGTCGGGCGCGCCGCCGATGTTCAGGCGGGTGACGACCGTGCCGAGCTTCACCTGGACGTACCGGTGGTTCTTGCGCACCTCTTTGAGCAGCGTGAGCATCTTGTCCCGGTGCGGAGCGACGCCGGTGCGCAGGGCGCGGTGCTCCGCCGCGTCCGCGGACTCCAGGGGCAGCGCGATCCAGGAGAGGCTGGGCAGGACGCGTTCCATCGTGCGCAGTGGCGCGAGGCCGTTGGTGCTCAGTACGACCCTCGGCGAGGGGATGTCGCCCTGGGGTTGGTGCAGCGCCTCGGCCAGCTCCGCGAGATAGGAGAGCAAAGTCGGCTCACCCCCGGAAATGACGACGCCACGCACTCCCCCGTCCTTCAGCGCGGCGGCGACGCGCAGAGCGGTCTCCCTGGGCATGGAAGGAACTTCATGCCTCGGGCCGAAACAGAAGGGGCAGCTGAGGTTGCACCTTCCGATGGGCCGCATGTCAACGAAGGGGGGGATGAGCATGGGGCAGAGTCCCATACTGAGGCAGGGCTTTCATGGGATACACAAGGTTCCCTCGCCCACCGAACACCTTCCCGAGGCGTGCGTTCCGGCAAACCGCACGCCCCCCGTGGCGCGCCCGTACGCCCCGCGTGCCCCCGGCCCGGCCCCCCGCCCGTCACCGTCAGTCGTTCGGGGTGGCGCCCGTGGCCACCGCCGACGACCGATGAGCGAACCGCTTCTCCGCCCTGCGCCCCCGCTTCTCCACCGGCAGGACCCCCGTGGCCGCCGCGAGGCCGAACGGTGGCATGTCGAAGTAGATCGACTCGTACGAGCCCTCCGGCGCTATGTACGTCTCGTGCCACAGGCCCACGTGCCGGCGCGTCTTTCCGGACCGCACCTTGCGGTTGGCGATCTGCCAGGCCTTGTGGTGGACGGTTCCCGGCGACTGGGCGTAGGCATAGAGCTTCTCCTTCGACTCCCAGTACTGGACGACGTAATACGTACGGGGCGACGCGGTCAGGAGCACGCTGCCGAGCAGTCCGCGGCTCGGGTCCTTGGCGAGTTCGCGGAGCATGGCGGGCATGGACAGGAGCACCGGAAGCCAGTGGTGCACCGCCCAGAAGTGGTTGACGCGCATGCCGATGAGCAGGACCGCCACGTCTCCCTCGGCGGCGGCAGTGGTGTAGCCGGGCGTCGGCTTGGCGAACATGCGGCCTCCAGGAAAGACGGTCCACTGACGTACGCGTGATGACGCGATGCTGATGTAAGCGGTGATTACATCAGTGCGCGGCAGGAGGGTCAAGGGGCGGCACCCGCGCCCTAGTTGGCGTGGTTGGCGATTCCCAGGCCCAGCGTGTCCAGGACCCGCACGGCCAGGTCCTCCGCTCGCTCCGGCGGCAGATATCCGTCGACGATCATCTGCGACAGGCCGTAGACCAGCGCCTGCCCCGCCAGCGCCACCAGCTCCGGGTCCTCCGCGCGCAGCGTGCCCTCCCGCTGGTCCGCGCGGACGAGGCCGGCGAAGGTCTCCTCGATGCCGGAGAGCCTGGCGTCGAGTTCGGCGGGCCGCCGGGGGCCGAACACCCAGGGCTTGACCAGCTCGAAGCGGTGCGGATGGCGGATTGCGTACCGCACGAAGCCGATCCCGAAGGCACGCGTCGCCGGTCCCTCCGCCTGCGCGACGGCCTCCCGCTGCCACACCTCGTAGTCGGCCAGTACGCGTCCGGCGACGGACATCAACAGCGCCTGCCGGTCGGCGAAATGACGGAACGGCGCCCCCGGCGAGACCCCCGCGCGGCGCGCGACCTCGCGCACGCTCACTCCCGCCGGGCCACTCTCGTCGACCAGTTCGAGGGCCGCCGTGGTGAGCGCTTCGGGGAGGGAGCCGTGGTGGTAGCCGGAACGCGCTGCGGGCTTGTCCTTCATGCGTGCAGTGCTACCACACGCCGGTCGCACACCCGCCGCGCGCCCGTCGCGCACCAGTCGCACACCCGTCGGTCGGCAGCGGACGCGGACAGGTTGAGTGGAGGGGGTGATTCCGGCCAGTTCCGTCCGCGAAAAGACCTCTGATCTGGCCGGTCTTGCCGTGTACCAAGTAGATGCCCCAGGCATCCAATGGGAGGTGAAAGGGAGCCCCCACTCCGCTTGCGAGGTAGATCCATGACGGACTCAGCCGCACCCGAAGCCATCGCCTTCCCCCAGAACCGCACGTGTCCCTACCACCCGCCCGAGTCGTACGACCCCCTCCGCGAGGCCCGCCCCCTCTCCCGCGTCCAGCTGTTCGACGGGCGTTCCGTGTGGGTCGTCACCGGGCACGGGACAGCCCGCGAACTGCTCGTCGATCCACGCCTTTCCACCGACCGGGAGAACGAGGCCTTTCCCGCGCCCACCGAGCGCTTCGCCAAGGTCCGCAACCGGAGCGTCGCCCTCCTCGGCGTCGACGACCCGGTGCACAACAGGCAGCGCCGCATGCTGATCCCGAGCTTCTCGGTCAAGCGGATCGCCGCGATGCGCCCACGGATCCAGGAGACCGTCGACCTGCTCCTCGACGCCATGGCCGAGCGGGGCGCGCCGGCCGAGCTGGTCGGGGCGTTCGCGCTGCCGGTTCCGTCCATGGTGATCTGCGCCCTCCTCGGCGTGCCCTACGCCGACCACGACTTCTTCGAGGAGCGGTCGCGGCGGTTGCTGCGCGGTCCGCGCGCCGAGGACACCGAGCGGGCGCGGGACGAACTTGACGCGTACTTCCATGCGTTGATCGACCGCAAGCGGCGCGAGCCGGGGGACGGACTCCTCGACGAGCTGATCCACCGCCAGCTCGCGGAGGGTGCGCTCGACCGCGCGGAACTGGTCAGCCTGGCGACGGTCCTGCTGGTCGCGGGGCACGAGACCACGGCGAACATGATCTCCCTCGGTACGTTCACTCTCCTCCAGCATCCGGAGCAACTGGCCGAACTCCGTGCCGAGCAGGCGCTGATGCCGGCCGCGGTCGAGGAGCTGCTGCGTTTCCTGTCCATCGCGGACGGGATGCTGCGGGTGGCCAAGGAGGACATCGACATCGCGGGCAGCACCATCCGGGCGGCCGACGGCGTCGTCTTCTCCACCTCCCTCATCAACCGCGACGGCACGGCCTACGAGACGGCGGACGAGCTCGACTTCCACCGGGCGACCCGCCACCACCTCGCCTTCGGGTTCGGCATCCACCAGTGCCTGGGCCAGAACCTCGCCCGCGCCGAGATCGAGATCGCCCTGCGGACCCTCTTCGAGCGGATGCCGCGGCTCCGCCTCGCGGTGCCCGCGCGGGAGATCCCCTTCAAGCCGGGCGACACGATCCAGGGGATGCTCGAACTCCCCGTCACCTGGTAGGAGTTGGACGTGCGCGTACAGGTCGACAAGGAACGGTGCGTGGGCGCGGGCATGTGCGCGCTCACCGCTCCGAGCGTCTTCACCCAGGACGACGACGGCTTCAGCGAGGTGATCGCGGGCCGCGAGGACGGCGGCGGCGATCCCCTGGTGCGCGAGGCGGTACGGGCCTGCCCCGTGCAGGCCGTCAGCGCCGATGACTCCCCGGGGCGCGTCTGAAAAGCCCCCTAGTCGCGCAACGTCACCGTGAAGCTCCGTCCGTACGCCTGGCGGGTGTCGACGTCGATCCGGGTCCCGCCGTGGGCCCGGCTCACCCGCACCCCCTCGTCGGCCCTGACCTGGCGCAGCGAACGGCCGCGGAGCAGCACGCCCACCCTCTCCCGGTCCATCGTCGGGTCGGACACCGCCACGGTGGTATGACCGCGCCGCTCGCGCCGCACGATCACCGAGGCGGGGCCCTCGATCCGTACCCCGGCGGCCTCGTGGCGGCCCGCCGTGAAGCTGTTCGCCGCGGTCAGACCGAGGCCCGCGTGGCTGAGGGCCTGCAGCCGCACCGTGTTCGCCACGACCTTGAGCGGCTGCCCGGAGCGGTACGAACGCAAGGCCGCCTCGGCGGCGTTGGGCACCAGGGCGTAGGCCAGGGAGACAGGCCGGGCCCCGGCGGCCCGGTCCACCGTCACGCCGAGGACCGTCCGGGTCACCGCGGTGTCCGGGTTGGCGGTGCGCACGACGCGGCGGCTGCGCGTGACCTTCTCCAGGGCGACCCGGACCTTCGGGGTGTCAAGGAAGACGTAGCCGACGGAGCTGCCCTGGGTGGCGTTGGCGTACCGCAGCCACCGGAGGTCGCCCGTGCCCGCGCCTGACCACGGACGGCCGTCCCGCAGCACCCCGGTGAGGGACACCTGGTCGTCGGGCGCGGCTGTCCGCGCGTCGACCGTCGTCGTCACGGGCCGCCCCGCGCCGTCGCCCACCCCGGCCGCGAGGACGACGATCTCGTCGTCGAGCAGGAACCAGGACTTCGCCGCCGTCGCGTTCCGGTGGACGACGAAGTCCGCGGGCAGCAACGCGCGGTCCTGGTAGGCGGCGTCGCTCGACTGCACCGCTCCGGCTAAGCCGTAGGCCCCGAGGACGGCGCCACCGGAGTGCTGGTTCGTGCCGCGCGGGAAGTAGACGTACTTGTTCTGCGACTCGGAGGACGAGGTGAAGTTCAGGGGGTGGCCGGGGTTGTCGTAGTACGGCTTCCCGTAGAGGTCGGGGATCGTGCGGCGCTGCTCGACGGGCGCGGTGACGCCCGCGAGGCCGTACGGCGAGACCGTGGTGAAGTAGTCGACTCCGTACGCCTGGGTCTGGTCCTGCCCGGAGAGGTAGAGGTAGTACGCGCCGTCGCCCTGGAACCAGGGCATGAGGTTCTCGCAGTTCATGTACTCGTACTTGCTGATCCGGTCGGAGCTGCGGGCAAGGGCGAACGCGTAGCCCGGTCTGCGGTGGACGTTCCTGTCCATGGCGTTGAAAGCGACGCTGCGCGAGGCCGGGTTGAGGTCCGCGGCAGGCACCGAGGCGTCGCCGATGATGTCGGCGTAGCGCACGATGCTGACGGGTGAGACGAAGCCGGCCGGGTTGAGCGCGGCGCGCGAGGTGGCCCGGATGTGCTTCACATAGCTCTTCAGGGCGGTGGCGTCGGCGCCGCCCGCGAGCGAGGAGAGGTCGGTGACGGCCTCGACGACCACCGCGACATCGGTATAGCCGGAGTCCGTCCGTGACACCGCCCGTCCCTTGACGATCTCCATCATCCAGCCCTCGAAGATGAGCGGCGCGAAGCCGTCGCGCACCCACCCCCGCACGGTCGGCACCAGCTCCTCGCCGTGCGCGAAGCCCGTGCCGTCGAGGATCTTGAGGGTCTGTACGACGCGGGTGAGCAGGCCCTTGCCGTACGAGCCCGTGTACGCGACGGAGGCGTGCTGGATGAAGGAACCGTCGGCGTAGTAGCCGTCCGTCACCCCGTGGGCGAGGTGGTAGGGGTCGACGGTGACGAAGACCGTCAGCTGGTCGGTGAGGGCCTTGCGGATGCGGGCGTCGCCGCTCGCGCCGAGGAGCGCGCCCTGGAGGATCCGGTTGGTGGTGATGTCGGCGAGGTTGGCGCCGGTGTGGAAGCGCGAGTCGAGGTTCACGTCCCCGCCGGTGCCGTTGCGGAGGTAGGCGTCCATCGAGGTGATGTAGGTGGCGATGAGGGCGGGCCGGTAGGTCCGCACCTCGTCGGCGAGGAGCACGAGGGTCTTGCTGACGTGCTGGGAGATGCCGATCTCCCAGTTGAACCAGTTGCCGTAATAGCCCTTGGACTGGTCCCCGTAGTAGCGCTCGTGCAGCCATTCGAGGCCGTCGATCACGCGGCGCCGCACCGCGGTGTTCCCGTAGAGGTCGGAGGGGGCGGCGGGGTTCGGCGCGCGGGTGGCGAGGGCGATCTCGTACAGACGTTTGTAGGCCGTGTTGAGGTTGGCGTCGTCGGTGCCGAGCGCCAGACCGGCGAAGAGCTCGCCCTCGCCCGCGTCGTCCATCGACTTCAGGTCGGTCCGCGCGGTCTTGTCGACGGCGGCGAGCTTGGCGGCCGTCTCAGGCCGGGCATTGGACTCGGCGGTCCCGGCGAAGATGTCCACGGTGTTGGCCAGCAGCCGGGCGCTGCCCGCCTCGGCCTCGGCGGCGCTCGCCGGATGCCTGGGGATCACCGCCAGGAGACCGGCGGCCGAGAGGGCGGACAGCAGGCGTCTGCGGGTGATCTCCATGGCGACCTCCGCCGGTGAGTTGGCGTACTGGCGTTCTGGCGGGCGGAGTCAAGCAGATGGCCCGATCCGCGACAAGAGTGGGCGCTCCCCGCGCGGAAGCCGACACGACAGGCGACACGGCTGACCCGGCAGGTGGCAGAGGCGGCCGAACACCGCTCCGCACCGCGACACCGATCTCGCGGGCAGCGGCTAGGCTCGGGATGTGACATCGGAGCAGCAGGCATCGGAGAAGTACGCCATCGTTGCCGTCGCGTCGTCCGCCGGGGGTGTTCAGGGCCTCGGCACGCTCCTCGGCGCGCTGGACGCCGATCTGCCGGTACCGGTCCTCGTGGTCCAGCACCTCGATCCGCGTCACCGGACGCTCCTGGCGGAGGTTCTGTCCCGTCGTACGAAGCTCCGCGTGAAGCTGGCGGCGGACCAGGAGCGCATCGAGCCGGGGACGGTCTATCTGGCGCCGCCCGACCGGCACCTCCTCGTGGGGCCGGAGGGCACCCTCGCCCTGTCGAACAGCGAGCTGGTGCACTTCGTACGCCCCTCCGCCGATCTCCTCTTCGAGTCGGTGGCCGGCGCCTATGGACCGCGGGCCCTCGCCTGCGTCCTCACCGGCACCGGTGTGGACGGCGCGATGGGGGTGGGCGCGGTCAAGTCGCGGGGTGGCACCGTGATCGTCGAGGATCCGCAGACCGCGCAGTTCCCGGGCATGCCGTCGGCGGCCCTCGCCACGGGCTCCGTGGACTTCGTGCTCCGCCTGGACGAAATCGCCGCGGCCGTCCGCGGACTGGTCGAGAGCAAGAGGCAGTGATGAGCAAGACACCCGACGCCGAAAACACCGACAGGGAGGACACCGGGGACGAGCAGGGAGCCGGAGCCGCGGAGATCGCGAAGAGCGCGGAGATCGCGGTGCCTTTGCCCGGTCCGGCCGTCGACCAGGGCCTGGAGGGCCTGCTCGCGTTCATCCGCGACTCGCGCGGCTTCGACTTCACCGGCTACAAGCGGTCCACCCTCGACCGCCGTATCCGCAAGCGGATGGTCGACGTCGGCGCGCGCGACTACGAGGACTACCGCGACCTGCTGGAGACCGACACGGCCGAGTTTCCCGCGCTGTTCAACACGATCCTGATCAACGTCACCTCGATGTTCCGCGATCCCGACGCCTGGGACCTGCTCCAGCGCGAGGTGGTCCCCCATCTGATCGCGGACACGAGCCCCGAGGACGAGATCCGGGTATGGAGCGCGGGCTGCTCGAGCGGCGAGGAGGCCTACTCACTGGCCATCGCCTTCGCGGAGGCACTCGGCATCGAGGAGGCCCTGAAACGGGTCAAGATCTACGCCACGGATGTCGACGAGGAGGCGCTGCGGGACGCGCGCCAGGGCCAGTACCTGGCCAAGGACCTCGAATCGCTCGCCCCCGGACTGCGCGAGAAGTACTTCGAGCAGCACGGCTCCCACTACCTCTTCCGCGCCGATCTGCGCCGCCGGGTGATCTTCGGCCGGCACGACATCACCCGTGACGCCCCGATCTCCCGCCTCGACCTGCTCGTCTGCCGCAACACCCTGATGTACTTCAACGTCGAGGCACAGACCCAGATCATCGACCGCTTCCACTTCGCCCTGCGCGAGGGCCGCTATCTCTTCCTCGGCAAGGCGGAGATGCTCCTGAGCGACGGGGAGCGGTTCGAGGCGCTCAGCATCCGCCAGCGCGTGTTCCGGCGCAGGCCCGGCGGCAGCCCTCCGCCCTACCCCACGGTCCCGATGAAGATCAGGCCCGGCAGCATGGAGTCGCAGACCCTTACGCACACGCGTCAGCTGCGCGACCTGATCCTCGACGCCGCTCCGGGTGCCGCCGTCGCCCTTGACGACGACGGCGTCGTCGTGATGATCAACAACGAGGCGCGGTCCGAGTTCGGTCTCACCTCGCACGACGTGGGCCGCCCCTTCCAGGATCTCGAGCTCTCCTACCGGCCTGCCGAGCTGCGCTCCCTGATCGACCAGGCCACCGCCGAGCGCCGGACGATGCGGACGAACGGCGCGGAGCGGCGTGTGGGCAGCGGCGTGCAGTACTTCGACATCGTCATCCAGCCGATCTCCAGTGGCCCGGGGCTGCCGGTCGCCATCAACATCACCTTCACGGACGTCACCCTGGCCACGCAGCTGAAGGCAGAGGTCAAACAGGTACGAGAGGACTTGGAGACGGCCTACGAGGAACTCCAGTCCACCAACGAGGAGTTGGAGACCACCAACGAGGAACTCCAGTCGAGCATCGAGGAACTGGAGACGACCAATGAAGAACTCCAGTCCACGAACGAGGAGCTGGAGACCACCAACGAGGAACTCCGCTCCGGCAACGAGGAGCTGGAGACCATGAACGACGAGATGCGTCTGCGCTCCACCGACCTGGACGAGGCCCGGGCCTTCTTGGAAGGCGTGGTGAGCAGTGTCGCGGCGGGGCTCGTGGTCATCTCCAGCGACATGCGGACGAAGAGCTGGAACCGCGGCGCGGCCGAGCTGTGGGGGCTGCGCGGCGACGAGGTCCTCGGCGAGGATTTCTTCTCCCTGGACTTCGGGCTGCCCACCGGCGGTCTGCGCGAGATCATCGAGGAGTGCATCGCGTCGGGAAGGCGGGCGGGCCCCGTTGTGATCCCCGCCGTGAACCGCATCGGACGGCACATCGACTGTTCGGTCGTCTGCTCTCCGTTCGACGGGCACAACGGAGGCGTCGTCCTCTTGATGGAAGACGCCGGCGCCACAGGCGGCAGCTGACCTCCCGAGTCGTACTCTGGTGAACATGAGCGCCACTGAAGGCAGTTCGCGGGAATCGCGCGGCGGCCAGGCGGACGACGCCCGGCAGCGTGCCGCACGGGCGAAGGCGCGCGCGGCACGGGAGACCGCGAACGCCGAGCGCCACGAGCTGCTCCACAGGGAGAGCGGCCGGCCGTTCCACGCGACGATGGCGGAGCGGCACCGCGCCATCGCGGAGCGGCATCTGACCACGGCCCGGCTCCAGGAGTCGTACGCGCAGAGGCTCGGTGAGTGGGCCAAGAGCGGCGGCTCCCGGCCCACGCGGGCCGCCGATGACCGCCATCCCTTGTTCATGACGGCGGTCGCGGAGGCCTGCGGGACGCGCAGTGTCGCGCTCACGCTGGTCGGGGACGACCTGGGCCAGCTCGCGGTTGCCGCGTCGGACCGGCCATCGCGCGGTGCCCAGGATCTGGAGTACGTCCTGACCGCGGGCCCCGGCCGTGACGCGGCCCGCGACCTCCGCGCGGTCTACGCGTCCGGCGCCGCCCTCGAAAGACGCTGGCCGGGGTACGGCTCCGGTCTCGCCGCCCTCGGCCTGAGGGCGGTCGCCGCGCTGCCCCTGCGGGTGCCCTCGGGCTGCATCGGGGCGCTCACCGTCTTCGATCCCCGGCCGACGCTCGCCCGGGCGGGGACGTTCCGCGAGGTCGCCGACGCTCTGGCGGAGGGCGTACTGATCGGCCCGGACGGGGACCCCGACCTCTACGGCGGCACGGACCTGCGCGCCGTGGTCCACCAGGCGGCGGGCGTCCTGTCCCAGCAGGCGGGCAGCTCGACGGTGGACGCCCTGGCGCTCATCAAGGCACGGGCGTACACCCTGGACGAGCCCCTCGAATCAGTGGCCCGGCAGGTCCTCTCCGGGGCACTGAAGCTCTGGTAGTCCCCGCCCCGCTCAGCCGTGCCGTGTCCCGCCCCGCTCGGCGATGTGCGGCGGGACCGCTATGCCGGGCGGGAGCAGCGGGTCGGCGGCGGGCGCGCCCCAACTGGACGTCAGCGGAAGGTTTCCGGCCCAGATGCCGAGCTCGGCGTCCGGGCCTTCGCCGTCGTCCGGAGGGCCCACGCTCGTCTTGACCGACGCCTCCTCAAGGGAGAGGGCGAGCAGCGTCGTCGCGGCGAGTTCCTTGCGGCTGGGGCGGCGGGCGTAGTCCCACTGGCCGGGCGTCACGTGTTCGGTGAGCAGGCGCAGGCCCGTCAGTTTCTCGTCCGGGTCGGTGACCTTGCGGGGAGTGCCGTAGATCATGGCGCTGCGGTAGTTGAGGCCGTGCTCGAAGACGGAGCGGGCCAGGATCAGGCCGTCCACGTGTGTGACGGTGACGCAGACCGTCGCGCCGGGGTCGGCGGCCAGGCTGCGGCTCGCGACCGAGCCGTGCAGATACAGCTGGGTGTCGTCGCGGCCGTACACGGTGGGGACCACCATCGGGTGACCGTCGACGACGACGCCAAGATGGCAGACGAACCCCGCGTCGAGGATCGCTTCGAGGTCGGCGCGGTCCAGGCTGCCCTGCTCGCGCAGGCGGCTGTGGCGGGTGCGGCCGGTCTGCGGGAGCGTGCGGGGCAAGGACGGGCGGGTCGGGCGGGGGTTCTTCTGCTGGCTGGTGGTCACGCCTCGGAAAGCTACCGATATCGCGCCCAGATTGCTATCCCTCAGTTCATTACATCCGCTATGTAGCCCTCGTACGACGAAATTCGCACTCCATCCGTCTTCCGTCCAACTCACTCACCGAGAATCCAACAACCTCCCCCGCCGGAGTGTTGTGACGTCCCACGTCCCCACTGTCTGATGGAGCCCATGGAGCTCCCCTATCTTGAGGACGTATCCCCCGGCACCGGCAGCCTCCCGCCCCGCGCGTGGTACGCACGCTCGGATGCCGCTTCCCTCTCCCTGAACGGCAGTTGGCGCTTCAGGCTCTCCCCGGCCGCCGACGCCGAAGACGACTCCTTCGCGTCGGACGGGTACGACGCCGGTGCCTGGGGCACCGTGGCGGTGCCCGGTCACTGGGTGCTGCAGGGGCACGGCGCGCCCCTCTACACGAACATGGTCTATCCCTTCCCGGTCGACCCGCCCCGCGTGCCCACCGAGAACCCCACCGGCGACCACCTGCGCACCTTCGACCTGCCGGACGACTGGCCCGCGACCGGTGGCGCCGTGCTCCGCTTCGACGGCGTCGAGTCCTGCGCCCGCCTCTGGCTGAACGGCACGGAGCTCGGCGACTTCAAGGGCTCCCGGCTCGCGCACGAGTTCACGGTCGGGCACCTCCTGAAGCCGTCGGGCAATGTCCTCGCGGTCCGCGTCCACCAGTGGTCGTCCGGTTCGTATCTGGAGGACCAGGACCAGTGGTGGCTGCCCGGCATCTTCCGGGACGTGACCCTCCTGCACCGCCCCGAGGGCTGCGCGGTCGACTTCTTCACGCACGCCTCGTACGACCATCAGGCGGGGACGGGAACGCTGCGGGTCGACTCGGACGCCGTCGGCCGGGTCACCGTGCCCGAGCTGGGGGTCGACATTGCGACCGGCGACTCCGTGACAGTGCGGGTCGAGCCCTGGACGGCCGAGACGCCGCGCCTGTACGACGGGGTCCTGGCCACGGCGGGCGAGCGCGTCCCGCTGCGGATCGGCTTCCGCACGGTCGTCGTCGAGGACGGCCTCATCAAGGTCAACGGGCGGCGCATCCTGTTCCGGGGCGTGAACCGGCACGAGTTCCACCCGGAGACGGGCCGTGCGCTCGACCTCGAAACGATGCGCACCGACGTCCTCCTGATGAAGCAGCACAACATCAACGCCGTCCGCACCAGCCACTATCCGCCGCACCCCGCCTTCCTCGACCTCTGCGACGAGCTGGGCCTGTGGGTCATCGACGAGTGCGACCTGGAGACCCACGGCTTCACCGAGCAGGGCTGGCGCGACAACCCCGTCGACGACGACCGCTGGACGCCCGCCCTCCTGGACCGCGCGGCCCGCATGGTCGAGCGCGACAAGAACCACGCCTCGGTGATCATCTGGTCGCTCGGCAACGAGTGCGGTACGGGCCGCGGCCTGACCGCCATGGCCCGCTGGATCCGCGCACGAGATGCCGGGCGCCTCATCCACTACGAGGGCGACCGGTCCTGCGCGGACACCGACATGTACTCGCGCATGTACCCCGAGCATGCCGATGTCGAGCTGATCGGCCGCAGGCAGGACACGGACGGACCGGACACGCGTCGCCAACTCCCCTTCATCCTCTGCGAGTACGGGCACGCGATGGGCAACGGCCCGGGTGGCCTGAGCGAGTATCAGGAGTTGTTCGAGGCGCACGAGCGCAATCAGGGCGGTTTCATCTGGGAGTGGATCGACCACGGCCTGAAGCACCCGGAGTTCGGCTACGCCTACGGCGGCGACTTCGGCGAGGAGCTGCACGACGGGAACTTCGTCTGCGACGGCCTGGTGTTCCCCGACCGGCTGCCGTCGCCGGGGCTCCACGCGTACAAGCGGGTCATCCAGCCGGTGCGTTTCGCGTACGACGCGGACGCGGGGACGGCTCGGATCACCAATCTGCACGACTTCGCGGACCTGTCCCACCTGTCCTTCGAGTGGACGTACATCAGCGACGACGATGCGGCGACCGAAGGCGGAGAGCTCGCCGTGCCGCCGGATCTCGCCCCCGGTGCGTCCGTCGAACTGAAGCTGCCGGACGCACCGTCGACCGGTCGTGACGCCGAGACCTTCCTGCATCTCACGGCGATGGTGGGTGTCAAGACGAACTGGACGAAGCTGGACCACGTCGTCGCGCGCGCCGAGTTCCCCGTCACCCCACGGCCCTCCGTCCGCGCCGCGACGGGCGAACGGCCCCTGCCCGAAGCAGGCTTCATCACGCTAGGCCCCGGCACCTTCGACGCCCGTACCGGCGAGCTGCACACCCTGAACGGCATCCCTCTGTCCAGCGCCCCGCGCCTGGACATCTGGCGGGCCCCCACCGACAACGACAACGGGGCGTCCTGGCAGGGCGGGCAGCGCAACGGCATCGTCTGGCGTGAGCTCGGCCTGCACCGGATGCAACACCGTCTGGACGCCGTCGAGTTGACGGCCGAAGCGCTCACCGTCCGCACCCGCGTGGCACCCGCCTCGCGCGACATCGGCCTGCGCACCGTCTACCGCTGGACGTCCGACGGCACCCGGTTGCGCCTCGCGGTCTCCGTCGTACCGGAAGGCGAGTGGACCGTGCCGCTGCCCCGGCTCGGCATCCGGCTCGGCCTGCCCGCCGCGTACGGGTACGCGCACTGGTTCGGCGGCGGGCCCGGCGAGGCGTATCCGGACACGGCCGCGGCAGCCGACACCAGCCGCTGGTTCATGCCGGTCGACCGGATGCAGACCCCGTACGTGCGCCCGCAGGAGAACGGCGCCCGCGCGGACGTCCGCTGGGCCGAGCTGCGGACGGACTTCACCGGCGAGGGGGTACGAGTCGTCGGCGAGCCCGCCTTCCGGTTCACGGCGCGGCGCTGGACCACCGAGCAGCTCGACGCGGCCACGCACCGCACGGATCTCACCCCCGGCGACACGGTGTGGGTCCACCTCGACCACGGGCAGCACGGCATCGGCTCGCAGTCCTGCGGACCAGGCGTTCTGCCGCAGTACGAACTTCACGCCGCTCCGGCGGAGTTCGCGCTCACTTTCTCGCGAACCTCGCCCTGACCGTCAGCCAAGGGGCTCCCGCTCCCCCTGATCGAGCCGGTACGGCGGGTAGACGTCCGTCAGCAGCAGGCCATAGGCCATGACGCGCGCGACCCAGCGGTGCAGGCCGATGTTGAGGTCGTACATGCCCCGGGGATAGCGGCCGGTGAAGAGCAGGGACACGCCCGCGTAGAAGGCGAGGAGCCCGGCGAGGCCCGCGTTGAAGCGGTAGCCGCCCGAGAGCAGTACGGCGATCAGGAGCTGCGGCAGCACCAGGAGCCAGCCCTTGACGAGGACGAGGCCCCTGGACAGGTGCTCCGGATAGGCGATGTCCAGGTGGGCCGGGTAGTCGGCCACGTCGCGCAGCGCGAAGGGCGGATAGCGGTCGGTGCCGAGGGACGCGTAAGCGTAGTACTCGACGCGCCAAGTCCAGCGCAGGACACCGACGTTGTAGTCGAAGAGCGCACGTGGGTACCGGCCGGTGATCAGGACGGCGAAGAACGCGACGACGGTGACGAGGAGGAAGCCGACCCACAGGAAGGCAAGCACGACGTAGTGCGGGATCACGAGCAGCCACTTCACGAGCCACAGCCAGCGGGAGAGCGTCGCGTCGTACTCCGTCTCCAGACGGACCGGGCTTACCGGGTGCCTGCCGATGGGCTGTTTGCCGAGCGCTGTCGCCGTGGGAATGGCGGACATGGCGGTCAACTCCCTCACTGGTCTCCCTGCACATGTACGACCGTATGAGTGCGGCGGCAAGGAGTGGCGCGTCGTCCGTTTTCTTCAAGACCGGCCGATGGGGCGCTGCCTAGGCTGCGGGACATGAACACGCACCTCACACCCCGCTTCGACCTGGTCGGTATCGTCGTCTCCGACATGGCCGCCTCACTCGCCTTCTACCGCCGTCTTGGCATCGACTTCCCCGCGGGTTCCGAGGAGCAGCCGCACATCGAGGCGGCGCTCCCGGGCGGTCTGCGGATCGCGTTCGACACGGAGGAGACCATCCGCTCCTTCGCCGGCGAGGACTGGGAGCCGCCGCGGAGCGCCGGCCGCATCGGCCTCGCGTTCCACTGCGAGACCCCGGCGGGCGTCGACGCGGCGTACGAGGAGCTGGTCGCCGCCGGTCACCATGGCGAGCTCAAGCCGTGGGACGCCTTCTGGGGCCAGCGGTACGCGAGCGTCCTCGACCCGGACGGCAACGGCGTCGACCTCTTCGCGCCGCTGGCTACGCCGGCCGCGGACTGAGCAGTTCGCCCAGTGTCACGCCGGTCAACTCCTTGACGTCGCGCGCCAGATGGGCCTGGTCGGCGAAGCCCGCGACGACCGCCGTCTCCGCGTACGGCACACCGTCCCTGGCCAGGGCGAGGGCGCGCTGGAGTCGCAGGACGCGGGCCAGCGTCTTGGGTCCGTAGCCGAACGCGGCGAGCGAACGCCGGTGCAGGAGGCGGGCGTTGAGGCCCGTCTCCGCCGCCGTCGCCGCGATGGACAGGCCCGCGTCGAGGGACTTGACGATGTGTGCGAGCAGCGGGTCGGGCGGCTCCGAATCGCCCGCGCGTGCCAGGGCCACGGACTCCAGGACGGCGGCCGGTTCACGGGCCGCGTCCATGCGCTCGGTCAGGCGGCGGGCTTCGGCGGACGGCCACAGGTCGGCGAGGTCGACGCGCCGGTCGCGGAGTTCGTGCGCGGGCACGCCGAGGAAGGCGGGGGCGGTGCCGGGATAGAAGCGGATGCCGACGTACCGGGCGGCCGGATCCGGGGCGGGGTGGTACGCGCGGGTGTCAGGACCGGCGACGAGCAGCCTGCCCCCGGACCACAGCAGGTCCATGCAGCCGTCCGGCAGGACGGGGTACACCGGGCTGTCCGCGCCGCCGCCGGCACGGGTCCACAGGACCGCGCCGCTCACTCGGGAGGGCCGCTCCGCGTACTCGACGGTCTCGTACGGCACAGGGTCAAGGTTACGCCGCTCACGGGCTAGGCCGCCCGGGTGCGGTGTTCCTGCGGGCTGACCCCGTACACCCGCTTGAAGGCGCTGGACAGCGCGAACGCGCTGCCGTACCCGACGCGGCGGGCGATCGCGGCGATCGTCTGTCCGCTGTCCCGCAGCAGGTCGGCGGCGAGCGCGAGCCGCCAGCCCGTCAGATACGCCATCGGCGGCTCGCCCACGAGTTCGGTGAACCGCCGGGCGAGCGCGGCCCGCGAGACCCCCGCCTTCGCGGCGAGCGCGGCGATCGTCCAGGGGTGCGCGGGGTCGTCCTGGAGCAGCCGGATCGCCTGCCCGACGACGGGGTCCCCCATCGCCCGGTACCAGGCGGGCGCCTCGGCCTCAGGCCGGGAGAACCAGGCGCGCAGGGAGGCGATCATCAGCAGGTCGAGCAGCCGGTCGAGCACGACGTCCTGCCCCGGCTCGTCCTTGGCTATCTCGTCGGCGAGCAGCGGCGTGAGCGGGCAGTCCCACACCTCCGTGGGCAGGACCAGGAGCGGGGGCAGCGCGTCGAGGAGCCGCCCGGTGATCTCGCCGCGCGCCTGATAGGTCCCGATCAGCATCTCCGTGGCGCCGTCGAGCGTTTGGCCCCAAGTGCGCCGCCCAAGGTCCCGGTACTGGTCGGCCGGGGTGTCGCCGAGGGGCACGCAGAGTTCGCCGGGCCGGATCTCGACGCGGGGTTTCGCCGCCTGCTCGTGGGCGACCGTGTAGTGGTCGGGGCCGCGGGCGATGGCGACGTCTCCGGGACGGATCAGCTGCGGTTCGCCGTCGTCGGGCACGATCCAGGCGGTGCCCCGCACCATGATCATGACCGAGAGCGGTGCCTCGTCCGCGATGCGGACGGACCAGGGCGGTTCGAAGCACGCGCGGATCATGAAGGCTCCTCGCGCGCGTGGGCCCTCCAGCAAGCCTGCCAGTACGTCCATGCGGGAAGCGTAGACGTACGCGTATGGGGGCGAGCCCCTGGCGGATGGTTCCTTGTGGCGCGCGGCAGTTCACTGAAGTCATGACAGAGAACGCGTTGAACACGCAGCAGTTGAACGAGCCGCAGTCGAACGGGCAGAGCATGACGGTGTTGGTCACGGGCGCTTCCGGCAAGACCGGGCGCCGGGTCGCGGAGGCCGCCGAGGCGGCGGGACACACGGTGCGGGCGGCTTCGCGGTCGGGCGCCGTGCGGTTCGACTGGTACGACCCGACGACGTGGGAGGACGCGCTGCGGGGCGCGGACGCCGCGTACCTGGCCTATATGCCGGACGTCGGTGCGCCCGGCGCGGGCGAGGCGGTGGGCGCGCTGGCGCGACAGGCGGTGGCGCTCGGGGTGCGGCGGCTCGTGCTCCTTTCGGCGCGGGGCGAGGACCAGGCGGAGCCCGCCGAGCGGGCGGTGCGGGAGTCCGGGGCGCGGTGGACCGTCGTACGGGCGAGCTGGTTCGCCCAGAACCTCAGCGAGGGGCCGCTCCTTGAGGGGATGCGGGCCGGGGAACTCGTATTCCCCGCCGGGGAGGTCCTTGAGCCGTTCATCGACTCGCGTGACATCGCGGATGTGGTGGTGGAGGTGCTGCGCCCCGACTCGGGGTACGCGGGGCGGGTCGTGGAGATATCGGGGCCGCGGCTGCTGTCGTTCCGCGACGCGGTGGCGGAGGTGTCGGCGGCCACGGGGCGGGAGATCCGGTACGTTCCCGTTTCGGCTCGGGAGTACGGGGGCGCGCTCGCCGGGTACGGGGTTCCGGCGGAGGAGGCGGAGTTCCTCATCGAGCTGTTCGAGACGAATCTCGACGGCCGCAACGCGTACCTCTCCGAGGGGGTGCGGGAGGTCCTCGGGCGGGCGCCGCGTGACTTCGCCGAGTTCGCCAGGGAGCAGGCGGAGGCGGGGGTCTGGAAGGCGTAGCGGGCTCCGGAGCCTTGCGCGGCGTCATCACCGGCTTCGCCGAGTTCGTCCTCAAGCGCCGGACGGGCTGAAACCGCGGGGCACGCCCCTACTCCGGCGGCTTCTCCCCGCCCCCGCTCTTCTTCACATGCGTCCGCAGCCTCGAAGAGACATCGTCCGGGGGCAGAAACCGCGACCACCGCTCGGGGAACTCGGACGGCATGTCCGGGTCGTCGGGGTCCTGCGACGCCTCCCTCGCGGCGGCGGCCCGCGCCACCACCTCCACGGCGCGCGCCTCCCTTATCCGGTCATTGGCCGCACGCGCGGCGGCCGTGGCGACGGAGGGCCACACCCGGTCGATCGCCGCGTTCACCGCCGCGCCCACCAGGACCGCGAACGCCGACACGCCGATCCACAGCAGCACGGCCACCGGCGCCGCCAACGAGCCGTAGATCGTGGGCCCTTCGACCGTGCTCGTCAGATAGATCCGGAGCAGGAAGCTCCCGAGGACCCACATGCCAAGGGCGATCAGCGAGCCCGGCATGTCCTCCACCCAGGGCGAGCGCACCGGCACCGACACGTGGTACAGCGTCGTCAGGAACACCAGGGCAAGGAGCGTCACGACCGGCCAGTAAAGGATCTGCACCACCGTCGTGGAGCCGGGCACCAGCTGCACCACGGCGTCCGGTCCGGCCACCATCAGCGGCAGCGCGACCGAGCCGATCAGGAGCGCCACGATGAACAGGCCGAAGGCCAGGAGGCGGGTCTTGACGATGCCGCGCGCGCCGTCGAGGCCGTACATGACCGTGATCGTGTCGATGAAGACGTTCACCGCGCGCGAGCCCGACCACAGGGCGAAGAGGAAACCGATGGAGATGACGTCGGGCCTGCCGACCCGCATCACGTCCTCCAGTATCGGCTGCGCGATCTGGCTGACGCCCTTGTCGGAGAGGACCGTGCGGGACGCCTCGAGGATGTTGTTCTCGACGCTGGCGATCGTGTTCGCGCCGGTCCAGCGGTCCACGTACGCGAGCAGGCCGATGAGGCTCAGGAGCAGCGGCGGCACGGAAAGGAGCGAGAAGAACGCCGCCTCGGCCGCGAGACCCAGGATCCGGTATTCGACGCACGAGTTGACCGTGTCTTTGAGCAGCAGCCAGGCGGTCCTGCGCTTGGAGACGTTGCTGTAGAGAGCGCGGGCCCGGTTCCAGCGGCCGTTCGGCCTCCCGGGTGTTTCTTTTGCCTGGTGCACCTCCTTACCGTAGCGGCATGGCAGCCACCACCCACACAGTGACCAACCAGGCTC
Organism: Streptomyces sp. NPDC048436; assembly: GCF_043200355.1. Classification (NCBI taxonomy): domain Bacteria; kingdom Bacillati; phylum Actinomycetota; class Actinomycetes; order Kitasatosporales; family Streptomycetaceae; genus Streptomyces; species Streptomyces sp. NPDC048436. The sequence goes on along the minus strand of NZ_JBICXP010000003.1, from coordinate 208,342 downwards.
CGCCCCTGGTGGGATATGACGTCTTTACGTCCGACCGCGCGCTCGCCGAGGGGGTCGAACGGCATCTGGATCCCGCCCTTCTCAGTACCGCGCGCGAGCAACTCTCCGAACTCGGGCGCGCCGCGGGTTCCGCCCAGTCGCGGGAGTGGGGATTCCTCGCCAACGAGAATCCGCCCGTTCTGCACACCCATGACCGCTATGGGAATCGCGTCGACGAGGTCACCTTCCATCCCGCGTGGCACCGGCTGCTCGGCAAGGCCGTGTCGTCGGGTCTGACCGCCGCCTGGTCACGGCCGGGCGGCCACCTGCGGCGCGCGGCCGGGTTCCTGGTGTGGACGCAGGTCGAGGCCGGTCACGGCTGTCCCGTGTCGATGACGCACGCGGCGGTGCCCGCGCTGCGGGCCGATCCCGCGCTTGCCGCCGAGTGGGAACCCCGGCTCACTTCTCTTGTCTACGAGGAGGCCCTGCGGCCCGCGTCCCAGAAGGCCGGTGCCCTCTTCGGGATGGGCATGACGGAGAAACAGGGCGGCAGCGACGTACGCGCGAACACGACACGCGCGCGTGCCCTCGCGGAAGACGGCACCTATGAACTCACCGGGCACAAGTGGTTCTGTTCCGCACCCATGTCCGACGGCTTCCTCGTGCTCGGCCAGGCCGAATCGGGGCTCACGTGTTTCCTCGTGCCGCGTGTCCTTGAGGACGGCACCCGGAACGCCTTCGCCATTCAGCGCCTCAAGGACAAACTGGGCAACAGGTCGAACGCGTCGAGCGAGGTCGAGTTCGACGGGACGTGGGCGCGCCGGGTCGGCGACGAGGGGCGCGGGGTGCGCACCATCATCGAGATGGTGGCGGCGACGCGGCTCGACTGTGTCGTGGGTTCGGCGGGGATCATGCGGCAGGCCGTCGCGCAGGCCGTGCACCACGCCACGTACCGCGAGGCGTTCGGCGGCAAGCTCATCGACAAGCCGCTGATGCGCAACGTCCTGGCGGACCTGGCCCTTGAGTCGGAGGCCGCCACGACGCTCGCGCTGCGGCTCGCCGCCGCGTACGACGACGGCAGCGAGCAGGAGAAGGCGTTCCTGCGCATCGCGGTGCCGGCCGCGAAGTACTGGGTGACCAAGCGCTGCACGCCGCTGGCGGTGGAGGCCCTCGAGGTGCTCGGCGGCAACGGGTACGTCGAGGAGTCGGGCATGCCGCGGCTGCTCCGCGAGTCGCCGCTCAACTCGATCTGGGAGGGCTCGGGGAACGTACAGGCGCTCGATGTGCTGCGGGCGCTGCAGCGGGAGCCGCAGGCGCTGAACGCCTTCCTCCAGGAGGTCGGGCTCTCGCGCGGCGCCGATCACCGCCTGGACGGCGCGATCAAGGGGCTGCTGACCGAGCTGGCCGACCTGGACGGCATCGAGGCGCGGGCGCGCCGGGTCGTGGAGCGGATGGCGCTGGTGCTCCAGGGCTCGCTGCTCGTGCGGTACGCGCCGCCCGAGGTGGCCGACGCGTTCTGTGCCTCGCGGCTCGGCGGTGACTGGGGATCGGCGTTCGGGACGCTGCCGCACAGTCTCGATCTGGCCACCGTGGTGGAGCGGGCCGCCCCCCGGGACAACTGACGGGAGTCGCGGGGGTGGTGCTGCGCCGACACGGCACCACCCCCGCTTTCAAGCCCCGTCGAGGGAGCGTGGACGCCGCCTGAACGGCGTCGGCACCAGTTTCGGCCCCCGCACGGCTGTTCGCGAGAGTTGCAGACGGTTGCAAGACTTCGGTTCATTACCGAACCAATACCCTTACGGGCGCCGAGGGGGCACGATGAGGGGATGCCCTGACGCACTGGCTCTGTTCGGGAAGGACCCAGTGATGAACGCGACTTCGACGGCCTGGACGGCTTCGACGGCTTCGGCGCCTTCGACGGTCAACCTCGCGAGGATCTCCACCATGGACAGCACGCAGGCCGCGCGACTGCTCGCGGGCGTCCGTCAGGCGGCGCTCTCTGGGCAGCGGTCGCGTGTGCTGCCGCGTCCGGTGATCGAGGAATCCTGGGAGCGCATGATGCTCGACGGGGTCGACCCGGACCACGACTTCCGGTCCCGGCTGCTCAGCGTCGAGGAGCTTGAGGAGCGCCGCCGTGCCTCGCCCCTGACGGAGATCATGCCGGTGCTGCGGGACGCGCTCGTCTCGGTGGCGGACGCCGCGCACCACATCATGGTCGTCTGCGACGCGGAGGGCCGGGTCCTGTGGCGCGAGGGCAACTCCACGGTGCTGCGCAAGGCGGACTCGCTCGGCTTCGAACTGGGCGCCGACTGGGGTGAGAGCGTCGTCGGCACGAACGGCATAGGGACGCCGCTCGTCGTGCGCCGGCCCGTGCAGGTGTTCTCCGCCGAGCACTTCGTGGAGACCCATCACGCGTGGACGTGTTCGGGCTCGCCCATCTCCGACCCCCGTGACGGCCGCCTGCTCGGCGTGGTCGACATCAGCGGCCCGCTGAACACGATGCATCCGGCGACGCTCGCCCTGGTCGACTCGGTGGCGAAGCTCGCCGAGGCTCGGCTGCGGGAGGCCCATGTGACGGCGCTCGACCGGCTGCGTTCGGTGGCGGCGCCGGTCCTCGCCCGCCTCACGGGACGCGCCGTCGCGGTGGACACGCACGGCTGGACGGCGGCGGTCACGGGAATGCCGCCGACGGACCGGTTCGCCCTGCCCAAGTCCCTGACGTTGGGCCACACGTGGCTGCCCTCGCTCGGCACCTGCGCGGTGGAGACGCTGCCCGGCGGCTGGCTGCTGCGCGTCGAGGAGGACCCGCAGCCGCTGGCCGCGACCCGCGTCATACTCGACGTGAGCGCGCCGCGCCGCTGGTCGGTCACCGTCGAGGGCGGCGGCGCGGGCAGCTGGACGCACGAACTCACCCCCCGGCACGCCGAGTTGCTGTATCTCCTCAGCACTCACCGCAGGGGCCGCAGCGCTTCGGGCCTCGCCGACGACATGTTCGGCGACCCCACCCGGACGGTGACGGTGCGCGCCGAACTCTCCCGGGTGCGCCGCTACTTGGGCGGGCTGCTCGTCCACCGCCCCTACCGCTTCACGGAGGACGTGGACGTCAAGGTGATCCTGCCCGAGCACCCGGCGAACCTGCTTCCCCACTCGACGGCACCGGCGGTGCGCGAGGCGCGGAGGGCGGCGGAGCCTTGAGTGCCACCGTGCCCCCGCCCCCCACCTCCGCCTCCGTCTCCGCCTATGACGCGGCCTATGACGCCGCCATCGCGAGCAGCCGTACGTATGCCTCCGCGTCCCAGGCGGCACGCCCCACGAACAGCCCGTCGACACCGGGCAGCCGCAGCAGCCCCGCCGCGTTGCCCTCGTTGACGGAACCCCCGTACAGCACACCCCTGACCGGCAGTTGAGCAAGCTCCGCGAGGACCGGGGCGATGTCCTGCGGGCGCGGCTCGCGGCCGTGTTCGCCGATCGCCCAGAGGGGCTCGTAGGCGATGAGTACGTGCCTGGGGTTCGCCGCACCGTCGAGCGCCGCCGCGGCCTGGGCGAGGACGGCGGCGGTGGCGGACGCCATGCCCGCCGCCCGGGTCTCCTCGCTCTCCCCCACGCACACCAGCGGCACGAGACCGTGCCGCAGCACGGCCGCCGTCTTCAGCCGTACGGTGGCATCGCTCTCCCCGAAGTGCGCGCGCCGCTCGGAGTGGCCTATCTCGATGAGGCGGGCGCCCGCGTCAGCGGCCTGCGGCACGGAGATCTCGCCGGTCCAGGCACCGCTGTCGGCCCAGTGGGTGTTCTGGGCGCCGACGAGGGCGGGGGAATCGCGGCCGAGCGTGTCGGCGACGGTGGCGATGGCGGTCGCCGACGGGATGACGAACGGCCGCACCCCCTCGACGCCGTCCCCCACGGCCTCCTTCAACCGGGCCGCGTAGGCCGCCGCTTCGGCCCGCGTCTTGGTCATCTTGAAACTGGTCCCGAGCCACAGCACGCCGGATCAGCCCGTCTCATAGGTGCGGATCGCGGCCACCTTCTCGGCCGAAGCGGACGCCGGGTCGAAGGTGTAGGTGAGCCATTCGCGGGCCAGTCTGCGGGCGAGTTCGAGGCCGATGACGCGCTGGCCGAGGCAGAGGACCTGGGCGTCGTTGGACAGGACGGCGCGCTCCACGGAGAAGGAGTCGTGGGCGGTGACGGCGCGGATGCCGGGGACCTTGTTCGCGGCGATCGCGACGCCGAGCCCCGTCCCGCAGACGAGCAGGGCGCGGTCGGCGCGTCCCTCGGCGACGAGGCGGGCCGCGTCGACGGCGACGTGCGGGTAGGCGGTGTCCTGGCCGGGTGCGATACCGGCGTCGAGGACTTCACCGACGGCGCCGCTGGCCTCCAGGTCGGCCTTGAGGGCCTCCTTGTAGTCGAGTCCGGCGCTGTCGGAGCCGACGACGACACGGAGCAATGGCTGCTCACTCATCAGGTACGTCCTTCGTGGGGGCCGGCCGTGGGGCCAGTGCGGTGACGATCAGGGCGAAGGAGACGGCCCCGGGGTCCGGGGTGCCAAGGGAGCGGTCGCCGTGGGTGCGGGCGCGGCCCTTGCGTGCGGGGATGCGGGCCGTGTCATCGGCGGCGCGGGTGGCGGCGGTGGCCGCCTCGGCCCAGCCGTCGTCCGCGATACGGTCGGCGAAGGGGAGGGCGGCGTCGACGAGGGTCTTGTCACCGGGCCGCGCGCCACCGAGCCGTACGACGGCGTCGACGGCTTCGCGTACGGCCCGCACGAGCTGTTCGTACGTCACAGGCGCCGCGTCACCCAGGGTCGCGCCGGCGGCGGTGAGCGCCGCGCCCCACAGCGCTCCGGAGGTTCCGCCCGCCCCGTCCGACCAGGCCTCCCCGGCCCGCACGAGCAGCGTCTTGGCCCCGGCCCCTGCCTTGAGCGCCCGGTCGGCGGCTTCGGCGGCGGCGTCGGTCCCGCGCCGCATGCCGATCCCATGGTCACCGTCCCCCGCGACCGCGTCGAGCGCGCCGAGGTGCTCCTCGTGCGCGGCGACGGTGCGCCGCACGGTGTGCAGGGCCCGTGCGATATGGGCGGCCGCCTGCTGGGAGGCCTCGCTTCCGGGAACGATCTCGGGGGCGCGGGGCGCCGTCAGGTCGTCGGTGCGCGGCGGCGGTGCTGTGAGGGCGCCGCGGCGGAAGGCGGGGGCGAGGGCGGGGGCGCGCCACAGGGCGTCGAGTTCGTCGTCGAGGAAGGTGAGGGTGAGGGAGAGCCCCGCCATGTCGAGGCTGGTGACGTGCTCGCCGACTTCGGGGGCGACGGCCTCGATACCGGCGGCGGCGAGACGCTCGGCGATACGCCGGTAGACGACGAAGAGCTCCTCGTATTTGGTGGCTCCCAGGCCGTTGAGGAGGACGGCCGCCCTCTCGGTGGCCCCGCTGGAGCCCCCGCCGGGGTCTGCGCCGAAGTCGTCAAGGACCCCGGCGAGCAGCCGGTCCGCGACCACGTCGGCGCTCGCCAACTCTCCTTCTGTCAGGCCTGGTTCGCCATGGATCCCGAGACCGAAGGCCATCTGCCCGGCGGCGACGGTGAACAGGGGGCGGGGCGCTCCCGGCAGCGTGCAGCCGCCGAAGGCGATGCCCAGGGTCCGGGTCGCCGCGTTGGCCTTGCGGCCGACGCGCTCCACCTCGTCCAGGCCCAGACCCTGTTCGGCCGCCGCACAGAGGATCTTGAATACGGTCAAGTCGCCTGCGATGCCCCGGCGTTGTGCGGTGTCGGGGTGGGATGCGATGTCGTCCGTGACCGTGAGGACGCGGGCCTCGATACCCTCCGCGCGCAGGCGCTCGGCGGCCTGGCCGAAGTGGAGTACGTCGCCCGCGTAGTTGCCGAAGCCGAAGAGGACCCCGCCGCCGTTCTCCGCGGCACGCGCGACGGAGGCTATCTGGGACGCGGACGGGGACGCGAAGACCTCACCGCAGGCCGCCCCATGCGCGAGGCCGGGTCCCACCCAGCCCGCGAACGCCGGGTAGTGTCCGCTCCCGCCGCCGAGGACGACGGCCGCGTGGCCCGCGGGAGTCGACGAGGCGCGGACGACTCCGCCGTACACGGGACGTACGAGGTCGGCGTGGGCGGCGCTGAATCCGGCGAGCGCCTCGCGGGCGAAGGCGCGGGCGTCGTTGACCAGGAGCGTCATCCCTCGCTCACCCCACCCTCGCTCCCCTTGCGCTCCCCCAGCCGCACGCGCAGGATTCCCCGCAAGTAGTCGCGGTTCACGGCCGAGACACCGAGGCCGTCGCCGCCGTAGTGCTCCACGCAGATCGGTCCTTCGAAGCCGGCGTCGAGGGCGAGCGTGAGGGCCCGGCGGTAGCTGATCAGGCCCGAGACGGCGGGGGCCGGGACCGTGAAGTAGGCGCCGGTGGCCGGGTCGCGGTCGCGGTAGTAGTTCTTGATGTGCCAGTAGTTGGCGTGCGGGAGGGTCTTGGCGAGCATCTGCTCCCAGTCCTCCACGGGGCGGTGCAGCCGGACGAGGTTGCCGATGTCGGGGTTGAGGCCGACATTCGGCAGGCCGATGTCCGTGACCAGGGAGACGGCGCTGTCCGCCGTGCCGAGGTAGGTGTCCTCGTACATCTCCAGGGAGAGCTGGATGCCGTGCCGTGCGGCCCGTTCGCCCACCTCCCGGAAGCGGGTGACCGCCAGATCCCAGACCCGCGCGTCGCCCACCGGGTCGCTCGCGCCCGGTTCGTGCCAGAACCACGTCGCCGCCTTCTGTGCGGCGGTCAGCTCCCTGTGCAGCCCGGCCGAGACGACGGTGACGCCGAGTTCCGCCGCCGCGTCCACCGTCCTGAGCAGATAGGCCAGGTGCGCGCGGGCCGCCTGTTCGTCCGGGTCGATCACGCTGCGGCGGATCGTCGATATGGCGGTGACGCCCAGCTCCGACTCCTTGAGTACGCGGGCGAGTTCCGCCCGCCGCCCGGCGTTCAGGTCGCCGGGGCGTACCCAGCTGTCGGTGAGGTCCACGTGGTCGAAGCCCTCCGCCGCGACCTCGCGGAAGACCGAACTCCAGTGGCTCACGGGCGCGTTCTGCGCTTCGGGGAATTGGAGGAGCGCGGCCCCGATGGGCCAGTCCTCTGCTGTGCGGGGCATGGGCGACTCCCTCGTCGGCCTACTGGGTCCCTATGAATCGTGGACCCTATAGGATCTTTTCTGTCCGCAACAGACTGGGCTGCCCGATGTCCGCCACCGAGCGCCTCCCCCTCGACTAACCTGGACGGCGAGATGAGCCCGAAGAGCACGCACGCAAAAGAGTCCCCGCTGGTGGCGCGCCGCGCCCTGCGCGACGGGGTGTACGACGCGATCCTGGAGAAGCTGCTCGACGGCTCCACGCCGCCCGGCGCCTCGCTCGGCATCGACTCGCTCGCCCGTGAGCTGGGGGTCTCCCCGACTCCCGTACGCGAGGCGCTCGTTCAGATGGAGCACACGGGCCTGGTGAACCGCGTCGCCCTCAAGGGCTACCGGGTGGCGCCGCCCCTCACCCCGCGCCAGGTCACCGAACTCTTCGACGCGCGCACGATGCTGGAGCTGGCGGCAGTGGAGCGCGCCATCGACCGGGCCGACGACCTCATCCCCGAGCTCCAGGCCGCGCACGCCCGGCATGTCCTCGCTGCGCACCGCGTGCGCAAGCTGCGCGGCAGTCCGGACGCGACCGCCACGGACCACTCCGACCTGCGGGAATACTTCGCGGCCGACTGGGAGTTCCATCTCGCGATCATCCAGGCCACGGACAACCGCTTCATGGTGCAGATGGCCGAGTCGCTGAGCGCGCACGTCCACCGGATGCGGCAGACCGTCGACCACGGAACCTTCGACATCGACCAGGCGATCGCCGAACACACCGCGATCCTGGCCGCGTTCGAGTCCGGCGACCGCGAGGCCCCGGCGCGGGCGATGCGTACGCACCTGGAGAGCGTGACCCGGCGCTCCCTCGACGACGCCTGACCCACCGGCGCCGCACGCCATTTCCCGCACACCTCTTGTCACATCTCCCCGTGCACGCCTACGGTCTCGGCCATATCCCATAGGATCTCGGATCCGCAGGAAGGTCGACGATGACGTCACCGCTGCGCACGACTCGCTGTCTCGCGGGCATCGCGGCGAGCACCGCGCTGCTCACCTCGTGCACACTGCTCAACGCCACCCCGCCCGTGCCGGACGACTGGGCCCCGCGCGGCTCGGTCTCCTCGCTCGTCGCGTTCGCCCCCGGCGGCGGCAGCGACCGCTCGGCCCGGGTCATGGCCCAGGGGCTCAACGAGCTCGACGCGGGCTACCACGTCAACGTGGAGAACAAGGAAGGCGGTTCGGGAGCCGTCGGCTGGGCGGGCTTCCTCGCCGAGAAGGGCAACGGCAATGCCCTGCTCGTCGCCGAGGGGGCGCTCAACACGCTGCCCCTCGTCTACGACGTGCCCTTCACCTACAAGTCGTTCACGCCTCTGGTGATGTTCGCCAAGGACTCCCGGATCGTCGTGGCCCGCGAGGACTCCCCGTACAAGACCTGTTCGGACGTGGTCGAGGCCGCCAGGAAGGAGCGGGTGGTCACCGGATCGAGCGGCAAGACCGGGGCGGACGCGCTCGTCATCGCCGAGTTCAAGCAGGAGGGCGGCCAGTTCGGCGTCGTCCCGTACGGCTCCACCGGCGAGGTCCTCACCGGCCTGCTCGGCAAGCAGATCGATGTCGCGCCGTCCAGCGCGTCGTCCGCGAAACCGTATCTGGAGAGCGGCGACATGAAGGCGCTGTGCACCCTCTCCGCCGAGCGCTACGACGATCCCGTGCTCGGCCGCGTACCGACCGCGAAGGAGCAGGGCCTTGACGCCCAAGTGACGCTGTGGCGCGGCGTCCTGGCCCCCGCCGGCATCGACGACGTACAGCGGCGGTACTGGATCAGGGATCTGGAGCGGGCCATGAAGTCCAAGGCCTACCGCGACTATCTCGCCTCCGACCTGCTGACGCCCGCCGATCTCAGCGGCGCGGAGTTCGCGGCGTATCTGAAGAAGTACGACGCGCAGGTGAGGGAGGTACTCAAGTGACGGCCCCAGTGACCACCACCGAAACCGGCCGAAGGCCTGTCCTCCTCGCTTACGGCGTCCTCACCGCCCTCGGCGCCCTCTTCTTCGCGGGTTCCTTCGCCTATCCGTGGACGTCCCCCGAGGACGGCACGGTCGGCGCGGGCGCGCTGCCGCGCACGGCGGGGCTGCTGCTCGCCGTCCTGGGCGCGCTGCTCATCCGCCAGGAGCTGCGGACCGGCTCGGTCCTTGAGGGTGACGGGCACGTCGAGGAGGCCGCCGAGGTCACGGCCGATGAAGCCCACCGGATGCGGACGAAGCTGATCGTGGTCGTGGTGACGATGGTGGTCACCGCGCTCCTGGTCCCGTTCCTCGGGCTGCTGCCGGCGCTCACCCTCATGACGCTCTTCCTGACGGCCGTCGTGGAGCGCCAGCCGCTCACCCGCTCGGTCCTCGTCGCGGTCCTCGTCATGGCCCTCTCCTATCTGCTCTTCATCGTGGTCCTGCGGATCCCGCTGCCGTTCGGTCTCTTCGACCCCGCCGTCTGGAGCCAGCTGTGATCGACCATCTCGTCACCGGATTCGGCGCGGCCCTCAGTCCGGAGAACGTCCTGTGGTGCTTCGTCGGGGTGCTCCTCGGCACCGTCATCGGCATCCTGCCGGGCCTCGGCTCGGCCACCGGCGTGGCGATCCTGATCCCCGTCACCCTCACCTTCGCCCCGCTCACCGCGCTGATCATGCTGGCCGGGATCTACCACGGGGCGCAGTTCGGGGCGACGATCACCGCGATCCTCATCGCGACGCCCGGCGAGGCGTCGTCCGTGGTCAGCACGCTCGACGGCTACCGCATGGCGCGGGCGGGACGGGCCGGGCCCGCGCTCGCGATCTCGGCGCTCGGGGCCTTCGTGTCGGCCATGGTGTCGCTGATCGCGCTGATGGCGGTGGCGCCGTTCTTCGCCTCCCTCGCCCTGGACTTCGGGCCACCGGAGATGCTCGCGGTGATGGTCCTGGGTCTCTGCACGATCGTCGTCTTCTCGGGCCGCAATCTCCTCCTCGGCCTTGCGCTCGGCCTCACCGGCATCCTCATCGCCTGCGTCGGCGTGGACGGCGGCAGCGGCACACCCCGCTACACGTTCGGGCAGATCGACCTCTTCGGCGGCATCCCGTTCGTGGAGGTGATGATCGGCCTCTTCGCGATCGGCGAGCTGCTCAACCAGCTGCACATCGGGATGGCGGAGCCGATCCGGGCCCGGTTCCGCGATCTGCTCCTGACCAAGGAGGACCTGAAGCGCTCGCTCGCGCCGACCGCGCGCGGCACGGTGCTCGGGTTCCTGCTCGGCTGTCTGCCGGGGGCGGGCACGACGCTCGCCTCGTTCATGGCGTACGGCGCGGAGAAGCGGTTCTCACGCAACCGCGACCAGCTCGGCAAGGGCGCCATCGAGGGGGTGGTGGCCCCGGACGCGGCCACGAACTCGGCCTCCAACGCCAACTTCGTGCCCACCCTGGTCCTCGGTGTGCCGGGCGGCGCGACGACGGCGGTCCTGCTCGGCGCGTTCCTCGTCTACGGGATCCAGCCGGGCCCGCTGCTCTTCGAGAACCAGCCGGAGCTGGTGTGGGGCCTGCTCGTGTCGTTCTTCATCGGCAACGTCCTGCTGCTGATCCTGAACCTCCCCCTCGCCCCCGTCTTCGCCCAACTCCTGCGCGTGCGTTACGCGTTCCTCTATCCGCTGATCATCGTGACGAGCCTGATCGGCGCGTACTCGGTGAAGAACAGCATGTTCAGCATCTGGATCGTGCTCTTCTTCGGCCTCGCCGGCTATGCGATGAAACGCCTCAACTTCCCGGTGGCGCCCCTCGTGCTCGGCCTGGTCATCGGTCCGCTCTTCGAGAAGGCGCTCGTCCAGACCTCCGCCCTCGCGGGCGACGACTCGCTGATCATGCTGCGCAGCCCGGCCGCGGTCACGATCCTGCTGCTCGCCCTCGCCCTCGTCGCGGGCCCGCCGCTCACCCGGCGGCTGCGCCGCACCCCTCGTACGGAATCCCCCGCCCCCAAGACTCCGGAGAAGACCCCATGAGCCCTCGCCTTCCGCGTGTAGCGGTCACGTTCGGCGACCCCGCCGGGATCGGCCCCGAGCTGATCGCCCGCCTCCTCGACCGTCCGCGGACGCGGGCCGCCGCGGACCTCGTACTCATCGCCGACGAGGAGGAGCTGCACGCGGCGGGCGTGGACGCGGGCGTCGACCTGGAGTGGGCGAAGCCACTGCTGCGTCCCGGCGGTGGGGCCGAGCGGCCCGAGGGAGGCTTCCAGCGCAAGGCGGCCACCGCCGAGGGCGGCCGATGGGCGCTCGGCCGACTCCAGGCCGCGCTCGACCTGGCGAAGGCGGGCGAGGTCGACGCGATCGTCTTCGCGCCGCTGAACAAGTCGTCACTGCATCTGGCGGGCATGACGCAGAGCGATGAACTGCGCTGGTTCGAGGAGGAGTTGGCGGTATCCGGCTTCACCTCGGAGCTGAACGTGGTGCCGGGCCTGTGGACGGCGCGCGTCACGTCCCACGTCTCGATCGCGGAGGTCGACACGGGCATCACGTACGAGAACGTGAAGGCCGCCGGGCGACTCCTGGACGCGGTGCTGCGCGGGGCCGGGGTCTCCTCGCCCCGGATCGGGGTGTGCGCGCTGAACCCGCACGCGGGCGAGAACGGCCGCTTCGGCCGCCACGAGCTGGACATCATCGCGCCGGTGGTGGCCGAGCTCCGCGCGGACGGCCTCGACCTGTCGGGCCCGTTCCCCTCGGACACGATCTTCCTGCGGGCGCGGGCCGGGGAGTTCGACGGAATCCTCACGATGTACCACGACCAGGGCCAGATCGCGATGAAGCTGATGGGCTTCGACGGCGGCGTCACCATCGCGGGCGGCCTCCCGATCCCGATCTGCACCGCGGCCCACGGCACCGCGTTCGACCTGGTGGGCCGGGGCGAGGCCAACACCGGCTCGATCCAGAACGCGTTCGACCTGGCGGTACGGCTGGCGCGGCGCTGACGGCGTCCTGCCGCCGGCGCCCCGATGGACCACCCGGCGGCAGGACGACTCGGCTCACACGCCGGGTATCTCCCGCGCCTGGAAGGCCTTGCGCACCGCGTCCGCCGCGCTCTTGCCGTACATCTTCTGGGCGGTCGCGATCGTCGTCAGGGCCGCGTCCTTGAAGCTGGTGTCGGGCGCGAAGCCGAACTGGGCGTTGACGATGATCCGGTCCGCGCTGCGGGCGCCGAGCGAGCCACGGATGTCGAAGAGCGCGCGGGACCAGATCTCGCCGTCCGCGTGCACCTCCCCCACCTTGTCGGCGTACGTCTTGTCGCTGTCGATCCGGCGCAGACAGTGCGGGGCGTCCGAGTACGGGACGGAGTCCCAGTCGGCGACGCAGGCGAGGTCGGCCTTGGCGGGCCAGCCGTACTTGGCGTCCGCGTGGGCTCCGACCGACACCGCCAGATAGTCGCCCCAGGCCTCGCCGATCGAGCCCGCCTCCAGGGACGTGCCGAAGCCGGGTACCTGGGCGTGGTGCACGGCGTGCCCGTACTCGTGGACGATGACCTCCGCGTCCTCGGCGTCGTCGACGCCGCCCTTGCCGAAGCGGATCTCGGCCTTCTTGTCGGTGAAGAACGAGTTGTCCGCGCCCCACTGGTTGATGCGGACGGGCTGGGCGCGGTCGTTCGCCCCCGGCAGTTCGGTGCCGAAGCCGAGGCTCTGCAGGTACTCCTGCGCCTCGTTGACCCAGAAGTACGCCATGACCTGCTCGAACTGGTCGTCGTCGCGGGCGTAGCTCCCCGCGTCGGCGACCTTGGCGGGGGCACCGGTCTCGGATCTGATGTACGCCCACTTCCCGGAGAGCCCGCCACTGGAGTCGAGATTGCGCAGGGCGGCGGTGGCGTAGGCACTGGCGGGAACGGCAGACCCGGAGTCCTTGGCGTCGACGAGGGTCTGGTCCCCCGACGACTGGACGGGGTTGACCATGAAGACGCGGGCCTGCGGGTCCGCGGAGGCCGATGCGGGGGCGGCAAGCGTCGCGAGGGCCACGGTGAGTGTGGCCGCGGCGAGCAGGCCGCGGGGTGTGCGGCGGGCCATGGGACATCCTCCAGCTCGAAGAATGCGGGGGGTGGCAGCTGCGGGATCTTCCCGCATCCCGGGCACCTTTGGCCAGGGTGCGGGGCACATGATTCGCTGACCCGCATGAGCCTCACTGTCACCACGTGGTCCCTTGAGCAGACCGCTCCCACCGACCTGCTGCCCGCAGCCGCGCCCGAGGGCGACGACGTACGGATCGTGCGGGCGGAGATCCCCTCCCCCGAGTTCAGCCGCTTCCTGTACGCCTCGGTCGGCGGCGACATCCTCTGGACGGACCGCCTCTCCCTCTCCTACGCCCAGTGGCAGGAGGAGCTCGGGAAGCCGGGCGTCGAGACGTGGGTGGCGTACGAGAGGGGGACGCCTGCCGGGTATGTGGAGCTGGCGGCGCAGGAGGGCGGTGTCGTGGAGATCGTGTACTTCGGCCTTGTCCCCGCGTTCCGGGGGCGTCGGATCGGCGGGCATCTTCTCTCGTACGGGGTGCGGCGGGCCTGGGACCTGGCGGACCGGTGGCCGGAGCTCCCGCCGACGAAGCGGGTGTGGCTGCACACGTGCTCCAAGGACGGCGAGCACGCGATGGGGAATTACCTGCGGCGCGGCTTCAAGCTCTTCGACACGAAGGTCGAGGAGGAGGCGGAGGTGGCGACGCCGGGGCCTTGGCCGGGGGCGGGGGCGGGCGCGGGGGCCTGAGGCGGGCGGGGTACGGCCGGGACTTTCTTGCAATCCGCGCTATTCGGCCGCCGCCGTGCCCGCGGGTCGGCGCAGGGCGGTGACAACCTCGTGCGCCGCTCGACGGGGGGTGTCCCTGGCCTGGCGCGCGCGGCGATCGCGGGCCGTGCCGCTCAGGACCGCCGCGACGCCGACGGCGACGACCGCCACCGAGAGCACGATCGCGGTGGTGGTTCCCCACCAGCCGGACCACCCCACGAAGGAGTAGAGCGCTGTGGCGGGCAAGAACACTAGACCGCTGATCTGTTGCCGCCAGTCCTCCGCGTCCATGGGGGCTCCATAGCCGTAACTGCTGGCGAAGGGGATAGTCGCCAGTAGGAGTTCCTCTCTGTCGTCGTACGTCTGACCGAGCCACAGCGCCAGCCAGCCGAAGATGATCGCGCCGAGAGCTGCCCAACCCAGCCACCAGGGGCCCCAGCCGTCCACCATCAGGGCGGTGAGCACGGCACGGACTCCCGCCACCGCTGAAACCACGAGGAGCAGGCCGAACACGAGCCTGTAGTGCCAGCTCTCTTCGAAGTCGAAGTCGGCGTCCAGAGGCGGCTCGGCGCAGGTCTCCCACACGTCCGGGGGCACGCGCTTGCCCAGCCACCAGACACCGAGCGTGCGCAGGCGCTCGGTGACCGGGAGCTCGTCCATCAGACGCAACGTGCCCGCGGCCGCGTCCCCCGCAGAGGTCATCGCCCGGCGGTACAGACGGTACAAGTCGTCGTGCGCTCCTGCCTGCACGAAGCTCCCGTCGACCAGAACTCGCCCCAGCGACCCATAGACGGAGTGAGGCACTTCGTGCGTATAGCGCAAATCGAGGCCGAAGCTGCTGGGCGCATACCCCAACCAGCCCACCAGCTCCTCAAGATGTTCGGAACCGGTCAGCGGAATCAGCTCGCCCCGCACACCGCTCACAGGAAGCAGCAAAGCCGCCACCAGCCGCGCGTCGAGCCCCGCCTCCACCGGCAGTTCACCCTCCTCGAAGGCCCTGCCGACCAGTGCCACGACCACCCCCATCACCGGGATGATCGGATCGTCGGCGCCCTGGGCGAACGGGACCCACACGCGCGGATCGCCGCTCAGCCTCTCCAGCAGGCTGACCGGCATCAGTTGGTCGAGGATCTGGCGCCTCGCCTCCCGCAGCGCCTCCTCCACCTCCGGTTCCGCGACAAGGCCGCCGAGCAGGACGGCGCATCGGCCGCGCAGAGTCACCTCCACATCGGACTCCGTGGCCATGACAACCGCCAACGCCACCGCCGCCCGCCCCGTCCCCACGGTCCCCAGCGCGTCGACGGCACGCAGGCTCCCCGACATCGCGACCTCCCCCAGTGCGGGCACCGCGATGTCGCCCATGCTCACGAGCGCCGCACTCGCCGACGTGTGGTGGTCGAGCAGCGGGGCGAGGCAGCGCGCCGCGCGAGGCGAGACCGTCGCGGCCAGGGCCCGGATCGCCGCGTCGCGTACAAGCTCCGGGGCGGTCCGGTCCGTGGCCGTGGGTTCAAGCAGCGCGAACACCGGGTCCGACATGGACGCCGGGCCGGTGGCCGCGACCCCGAGCGCCGCTTCCAGGGCCGACGCCTTGCTGACGTCACCCAGCCCGAGACGGGCGCCCGCATCGTGGACCATCTCCCGGATCAGGGCCCCGTCCGCATGCCGCGCTTCGGCCAGGCACTGGAACGACAGCAACAGGTCACGCGCACGCAGGTCCCTGATCATCGGCGAGCAGTCGCGCCGAGTCACGCCGCACCACAGGCGGACCGTCTCCCGCCACCGTTCGGGGTCGGCGTCGTAGCGGGTGAGCAGCGCGTCCCAGTCGTCGGCCAGGGCCTCGGCGGCGAGATACTCCTGGAGGGAGATGTGCGCGAACTGGTAGTAGCGGCCGTTCTCGATCCTGCTGAGCAGACCGCTCCGTACGCAGATCTCGTCGATGACCCTCCGAGCCTTGTCCGGCGTCTCGTGCTGGCACTCCAGAGCCTGCGCGACCCATTCCATCAGCACGCCGTCGGAGAACTCGCGTCCCACTCCCTCGTCGGCGCTCCTGCGGTCGCCCGACTCGGCGAGGGCGTCCTGGGCCTTGAGGCCTGCGTTGCACAGCACCGCGCGCTTGAGTTCGCTGCCGAACTCGCCCTGCCGGCCCCTGTCGTCGACGAAGGCGTCGGACACCTGCTGGTAGAACTCCGCGCGGGTGCGCGGCAACTCCTTGTCGGTGTGCGGATATACGTAGCTGTAGAGGTAGGCGATCGCCGTGAGGAGCAAGGGGTTTCGGGCCAGGGACATCAGCCTCGGGGTCTCACCGAGCGCCTTCAGGAGGCGGTCGACGGAGGTCTGTGCGGTCTGCTCCGGCCAGCGCCAGCCCCGTAGGAACTGGTGGATGTGCAGGTCGGTGAACTCCTGGATCGCCAGCGAGCGGTCGACCGTCTCCTTGAGGTGCTCGCGGTGCGCGGGGTAGACGGCCGTGCGGCAGGTGACGAGCATCCCCGCCTTGGGGTACTTCCTCGCCACACCCTTGATCCAGTGCACGACATCGTGCCGCTCCGCCGCCGGGACCTCGTCGAGGCCGTCCAGGTAGAGGGTCGCGCGACCGGCGAGGAGCTGCCTCTCGATCCAGCGCCGGGGCACGTTGCGGCCCGCGGGTCCCGCGAAGTGCTGGGCCAGGAGCGCGACGACGTCGAGGGCGTCGGGCCTCAGGGCATCGGGCTTGAGCTCGTGCAGTTCCAGGAGTACGGGGACACGCTCCGGAAGGGCTTCACGGCGTTGCCCCCTCCGGCCCCGCCCGCGCCCCCGGCGCTCGCGTGCCCCTGCGTCCGCCGCTCGCCTGGACTCCGTCCACGCGAGAACCGCGCGCCTGAGGTACATGCTCTTGCCCGCCCCCGGGTCACCGCAGACGATCACCTTCTTGCCGTCGGCGAGCAGCGCGTCCACCGCCTCCCACCCCAGGGCTTCGGCGCCCGCCGGGCTTCGGGATGAGATGCCTTCGACGGCCCGCAGGGGGACGTATACAGAGGCGACCGAAATCTTCACGTCGGGGCCCGAGGGAACGGCGAAGGGGATCGGGACCTCGTGGTGGCGCGCGTGGAGCTCGTCGGCGTACCGGTCGAGGAATCGCCGCTCCCCGCCACAGGCGAACAGGAGCCTGCCCGGCAGCCCCTTCAGCCAGCTCTTGAAGGCATCATTGACCACGGCCACAATGGAGCCGCCGATCAGCGCCAGGCCGGACACCGCCCCGGTGGCCAGCCACCCCCACGCCTGTCCCCACACGAGAGCCCCCCATCGGCCCGTATGCCTGCACAGCAGGATAGGGGGATCGGCGCGTTAAGTGACCCACGTCACGGTGTCCCATCAGGTGGGACGAGAATGTCCACACTGCGGACAGTGGTGGACTGGGCCGAAAGTCCCGTGACACGCTTCCGTCATGGATCGCACTGGAATTGCCTTGGTGAGTCGACGTCACGTCGATCTCTGCCGCATGTCCAGCGCCATGTGTCCGGCGAGCTGACAGCACCAGCACCGCCGCATCTCTCTTTCTGCCTTTCTCCCTGCGCGCCGCCGCGCCCCTGCGCGAAGTGTGCAGGTCGAAGCCGACCTCAGCCCGCCTTGAAGGACGTATAGCCATGGCTGCCACCCCCGAAAAGCCCACGACTGCCGCGCCCCGGCGCAAGGTGAGCCGTCACCGTGGTGAGGGCCAGTGGGCCGTGGGCCACTTCACGCCGCTGAACGGGAACGAACAGTTCAAGAAGGACGACGACGGTCTCAATGTGCGGACACGCATTGAGACGATCTACTCCAAGCGTGGCTTCGACTCGATCGACCCGAACGATCTCCGTGGACGTATGCGCTGGTGGGGGCTTTACACCCAGCGCCGGCAGGGGATCGACGGCGGCAAGACCGCGATCCTGGAGCCGGAGGAGCTGGACGACGAGTACTTCATGCTCCGGGTGCGCATCGACGGCGGCCGGCTGACCACCGAGCAGCTGCGCGTCATCGGCGAGATCTCGCAGGAGTTCGCGCGCGGCACCGCCGACCTCACCGACCGGCAGAACGTGCAGTATCACTGGATTCGCATCGAGGACGTTCCCGCCATCTGGGAGCGGCTCGAAGCCGTGGGGCTCTCCACGACCGAGGCCTGCGGTGACACGCCCCGCGTCATCCTCGGTTCGCCCGTCGCCGGTGTCGCCGAGAACGAGATCATCGACGGCTCCTCCGCCATCGACGAGATCCAGCGCCGCTTCATCGGCAACCCGGAGTACTCGAACCTGCCGCGCAAGTTCAAGACGGCCATCTCGGGTTCTCCTCAGCTCGATGTCGCGCATGAGATCAATGACGTCGCCTTCGTCGGCGTCGACCACCCCGAGCACGGGCCCGGCTTCGACCTCTGGGTCGGCGGCGGGCTCTCCACCAACCCCAAGCTGGGTGTGCGGCTCGGCGCCTGGGTGCCGCTCGACGAGGTGCCGGACGTCTGGACCGGCGTCATCGGCATCTTCCGTGACTACGGCTACCGGCGCCTTCGCACCCGCGCCCGGTTGAAGTTCCTCGTCGCCGACTGGGGCCCCGAGAAGTTCCGGCAGGTCCTTCAGGACGAGTACCTCAAGCGCGAGCTCGTCGACGGGCCCGCCCCCGAGCAGCCCGCGGGCACCTGGCGCGACCACCTCGGCGTGCACAAGCAGAAGGACGGCCGTTTCTACGTCGGCTTCGCCCCCCGCGTCGGCCGCGTGGACGGCACCACGCTCACGAAGATCGCCGACGTCGCCGCCGCGCACGGCTCGGGACGGCTCCGTACCACCGCCGAGCAGAAGATGATCGTGCTCGACGTCGAAGAGGCGCAGGTCGAGTCCCTCGTGGCTGGGCTCGAAGCCCTTGATCTGCGGGTCACTCCCTCCCCCTTCCGGCGCGGCACGATGGCCTGCACCGGCATCGAGTTCTGCAAGCTGGCGATCGTCGAGACCAAGGCGCGCGGCTCCCAGCTCATCGATGAACTGGAGCGCCGCATCCCGGAGTTCGACCAGCCGATCACCATCAACATCAACGGCTGCCCCAACGCCTGCGCCCGTATCCAGGTCGCCGACATCGGCCTCAAGGGGCAGTTGGTCCTGGACGGCGAGGGCAATCAGGTCGAGGGCTTCCAGGTGCACCTGGGCGGCGCTCTCGGCCTCGACGCCGGGTTCGGCCGCAAGGTCCGTGGCCTGAAGGTCACTTCGGCCGAGCTGCCCGACTACGTCGAGCGGGTCCTCAAGCGCTTCCAGGAGGAGCGCGTGGACGACGAGCGCTTCGCCACCTGGGTGGGCCGTGCCAGCGAGGAGGCACTGTCATGAGCGAGCGTGCCGCTCCGTTCCACTGCCCCTACTGCGGTGACGAGGACCTGCGTCCCAACGAGACCGGTCACGGCGCCTGGGAATGCGCCGCGTGCAATCGCGCCTTCCAGTTGAAGTTCCTCGGGCTCCTCGCCCGTGGGGTTCAGCGCAACGACGGTGGAGGGGAAGAGATATGACAGCCGTTCAGAGTCAAGAGCAGCGCACCGACGAGGAATTGAAGGCTCTCGCCGAGCAGGCCGGGCGCGACCTCGAGGACGCCACCGCCCTTGAGATCCTCCAGTGGGCCGTCGACACCTTCGGGGAGCGCTTCTGCGTGACCTCCTCCATGGAGGACGCCGTCGTCGCCCATCTCGCCTCCCGGGCGCGCCCCGGCGTGGACGTCGTGTTCCTCGACACCGGCTACCACTTCCCCGAGACCATCGGCACCCGTGACGCCGTCGCCGCCGTGATGGACGTCAACGTCATCACGCTCACGCCGCGGCAGTCCGTCGCCGAGCAGGACGCCGAGTTCGGCGCGAAGCTGCACGACCGCAACCCGGACCTGTGCTGCGCCATGCGGAAGGTCAAGCCCCTTGAGGAGGGCCTGACTTCGTACGCCGCGTGGGCCACAGGACTGCGCCGCGACGAGTCCCCGACCCGGGCGAACACCCCGGTCGTCGGCTGGGACGAGAAGCGCCGCAAGGTCAAGGTCTCGCCGATCGCCCGCTGGACTCAGGACGACGTGGACGCCTACGTCGCCGAGCACGGCGTCCTCACCAACCCCCTCCTCATGGACGGCTACGGCTCCGTGGGCTGCGCCCCCTGCACCCGCCGTCTCCTGGAGGGCGAGGACGCGCGCGCCGGGCGGTGGGCGGGCAACGCCAAGACCGAGTGCGGGATCCACTGATGACAGAGCCTCAGCTGATGACAGAGCCTCAGAATGAATCGGAGAAGCGCGTGACCACCGGAGCCACCATCTGGCTCACCGGCCTGCCCAGCGCGGGCAAGACCACCATCGCGTACGAACTCGCGGGCAAGCTGCGCGACGAGGGCCACCAGGTCGAGGTGCTCGACGGCGACGAGATCCGCGAGTTCCTCTCGTCGGGCCTCGGCTTCAGCCGCGAGGACCGGCACACCAACGTGCAGCGCATCGGCTTCGTCGCCGAGCTGCTCGCACGCAACGGCGTGAAGGTCCTGGTGCCGGTGATCGCGCCCTTCGCCGACAGCCGTGAGGCGGTGCGCAAGCGCCACCAGGGGGGCGGCACGCCCTACCTGGAGGTCCATGTGGCCACGCCGGTGGAGGTCTGCTCCGTACGCGACGTGAAGGGTCTGTACGCCAAGCAGGCGGCCGGCGAGATCTCCGGGCTCACCGGCGTCGACGACCCCTACGAGGCACCCGAGTCGCCCGATCTGCGCATCGAGTCCCAGGACCAGACCGTGCAGGAGTCCGCGGCGGCCGTGCGCGCGCTGCTCATCGAGAGGGGTCTGGCATGACCACCACTGTGGCCACTGTGACCGAGGGGACGGACAGCCCCTACGCACTGTCCCACTTGGACGCCCTGGAGTCCGAGGGCGTGCACATCTTCCGCGAGGTGGCGGGGGAGTTCGAGCGGCCGGTGATCCTCTTCTCCGGCGGCAAGGACTCCATCGTCATGCTGCACCTGGCGCTGAAGGCGTTCGCCCCGGCGGCGGTCCCCTTCACGCTGCTGCACGTCGACACCGGGCACAACTTCCCCGAGGTCATCGAGTACCGCGACCGCGTCGTCGCCGAGCACGGTCTGCGGCTGCACGTCGCCTCCGTGCAGGAGTACATCGACGCGGGCAAGCTGCGCGAGCGCCCGGACGGGACACGCAACCCGCTGCAGACCGTGCCGCTCACCGAGAAGATCCAGAGCGAGAAGTTCGACGCGGTCTTCGGCGGCGGACGCCGTGACGAGGAGAAGGCGCGCGCCAAGGAGCGGGTGTTCTCGCTGCGGGACGAGTTCTCGCAGTGGGACCCGCGCCGCCAGCGCCCCGAGCTGTGGCAGCTCTACAACGGCCGCCACGCGCCGGGCGAGCACGTCCGCGTCTTCCCGCTGTCCAACTGGACCGAGCTGGACGTGTGGCAGTACATCGCCCGCGAGGGCATCGAGCTCCCCCAGATCTACTTCGCGCACGAGCGGGACGTGTTCTCGCGCTCGGGCATGTGGCTGACCGCCGGTGAGTGGGGCGGCCCCAAGGACGACGAGACGGTGGAGAAGCGGCTCGTCCGCTACCGCACCGTCGGCGACATGTCCTGCACCGGTGCCGTCGACTCCGACGCCACCACGCTGGACGCCGTCATCGCCGAGATCGCCGCGTCGCGGCTGACCGAGCGCGGTGCCACCCGCGCCGACGACAAGATGTCCGAGGCCGCGATGGAAGACCGCAAGCGCGAGGGGTACTTCTAACCATGACCAGCACCACCGAACCCGACAAGGCGCAGCCGCTCTCCACCGAGCAGCTCTCGGCCACCACCCTGCTGCGGTTCGCCACCGCGGGGTCCGTCGACGACGGCAAGTCCACCCTCGTGGGCCGCCTCCTGCACGACTCCAAGTCGGTCCTCACCGACCAGCTGGAGGCCGTGGAACGCGTCTCGCTCGGCCGCGGCCAGGAGACGCCCGACCTCGCGCTGCTCACCGACGGTCTTCGGGCCGAGCGTGAGCAGGGCATCACCATCGACGTGGCCTACCGCTACTTCGCCACCGCGCGGCGCCGGTTCATCCTCGCCGACACCCCGGGGCATGTGCAGTACACGCGGAACATGGTCACCGGTGCCTCCACCGCCGACCTGGCCGTGGTCCTGGTGGACGCCCGCAACGGCGTCATCGAGCAGACCCGCAGGCACGCCGCCGTCGCCGCGCTCCTTCGCGTCCCGCACGTGGTGCTCGCCGTGAACAAGATGGACCTCGTGGAGTACGAGGAGACCGTCTTCGCGGAGATCGCCAAGGAATTCACCGCGTACGCGAGTGAGTTGGGCGTCCCGGAGATCACCGCGATCCCGATCTCGGCGCTCGCCGGTGACAATGTCGTCGAGCCGTCCTCCAACATGGACTGGTACGGCGGCCCCACCGTCCTCGAACACCTGGAGACGGTCCCGGTCAGCCACGACCTGACCTCCTGCCACGCGCGTCTCCCCGTCCAGTACGTGATCCGCCCGCAGACCGCCGAGCACCCCGACTACCGGGGCTACGCGGGACAGATCGCGGCGGGCACCTTCCGGGTCGGCGAGTCCGTGACCGTGCTTCCCTCGGGCAAGACGTCGAAGATCGCGGGCATCGACCTGCTCGGCAAGCAGGTGGACGTCGCCTGGACGCCGCAGTCCGTGACGCTGCTTCTGGAGAGCGACATCGACATCTCGCGCGGCGACCTGATCGTGCCGAGCGGCGACGAGCCGCCGAGCTCGCAGGACATCTCGGCGACGGTCTGCCACGTCGCGGACACCGCGTTGAAGGTCGGCCAGCGTGTGCTGCTCAAGCACACCACGCGCACGGTCAAGGCCATCGTCAAGGAGATCCCCTCGCGGCTCACCCTGGACGACCTCTCCCAGCACCCGGCCCCCGGCCAGCTGGTCGCCAACGACATCGGCCGTGTCCTCGTACGCACCGCCGAGCCGATCGCGGTCGACTCGTACGCCGCGTCGCGTCGCACCGGCTCGTTCCTGCTCATCGACCCGGCGGACGGCACCACGCTCGCGGCGGGCATGGCGGGCGACGCGTTCGCCACCACCACCGAGGCGGCCGACAAGGCCGAGCCGGCGGCGGCGGACGACGAGGGCTGGGACTTCTAGCCATGACCTCCATCGACTACTTCTCGACCTTCGCGAAGGAGGGCGGCCGCATCGGCAGCGGCGCCCTCGGCAGCGGGCAGGGCGGGGTCGGGCGATGTGCGTGATGACGTACGCGCACTGCCTGCGCGCCCACACCCCCCGCGAGTTCGACCAGCGAAGACGAAAACCTGCCGACCTCCCGGCCACGTCCTGACGGCGTGAGTGCCGGGCCAACGAGAGGACCACCTCCCGTGCCTGCCAGCTTCCCGCTCCCTCGTGCCACCGGCGGCCGCCGTGCCCTGGCCGCCGTAGCCGCCCTGCCGTTGCTCGCCGTGGTGCTCACCTCCTGCGGCTACGGCTCCGACGCGGACTCGGACAAGAACGACAAGGCCAACGTCGCCGCCGGGGCCAAGAAGATCGAGGGCCTTGACGAGGTGAAGATCGGGTACTTCCCGAACCTCACGCACGCCACCGCGCTCGTCGGCGACCAGGAGGGCCTGTTCCAGAAGGAACTGGGCGCGACGAAGGCGAAGTACACGCAGTTCAACGCGGGCCCCTCCGAGATCGAGGCGCTGAACTCGAAGTCGATCGACATCGGCTGGATCGGCCCGTCGCCCGCCATCAACGGCTACACCAAGTCCCAGGGCAAGAACCTGCGCATCATCGGCGGCTCGGCCTCCGGTGGCGTGAAGCTGGTGGTCAACCCGGACAAGATCAAGTCCCTGGACGACGTCAAGGGCAAGAAGATCGCGACGCCGCAGCTCGGCAACACCCAGGACGTGGCCTTCCTCAACTGGATCGCCGAGAAGGGCTGGAAGGTCGACGCGGAGAGCGGCAAGGGCGATGTCTCGGTCGTCCGCACCGACAACAAGATCACCCCGGATGCCTACAAGTCCGGCTCGATCGACGGTGCCTGGGTGCCCGAGCCGACCGCCTCGAAGCTGGTCGCCGAGGGCGGCAAGGTGATCCTCGACGAGGCCGACCTGTGGCCGGACAAGAAGTTCGTGATCACGAACATCATCGTGTCGCAGTCGTTCCTCAAGGAGCACCCGAAGGTCGTCGAGGCCGTGCTGCGCGGCTCGGTGAAGACCAATGACTGGATCAAGGCCAACCCGGACAAGGCCAAGGCCTCCGCCAACGCCGCCCTCAAGGAGGCGTCCGGCAAGGAGCTGCCCGCCAAGGTCATCGACCCGGCGTGGAAGTCCATCCAGACCACGGACGACCCGCTGGCGGCGACCCTCGACTCCGAGGCGAAGCACGCGGTCAAGGCGGGTCTCCTGGACAAGCCGAACCTCAAGGGCATCTACGACCTGAAGCCGCTGAACAAGGTCCTCAAGGCCGAGGGCGAGCCCGCGGTCGACGACGCCGGTCTCGGCGTCAAGTAACCCCGGAATCAGACCAGTTCCCAGGAGGTGACGACCATGGCGACCACCACCCTCGCCAAGGCGGCCGAGGACATCTCGGCCGCCCCGCACGCAGCCCGGATCGAGCATGTCTCGAAGTCCTTCGCCACACCCGCCGGGCAGCAGCTCGTCCTGGACGACATCACCCTCGATGTCGCTCCTGGCGAGTTCGTCACCCTCCTGGGAGCCTCGGGCTGCGGCAAGTCGACGCTGCTCAATCTGGTGGCCGGGCTCGACAAGCCCACGGCGGGCGCCATCGCGACGGACGGCCGCCCCGCCCTGATGTTCCAGGAGCACGCGCTCTTCCCGTGGCTGACCGCGGGCAAGAACATCGAACTCGCCCTGAAGCTGCGCGGCGTCGCGAAGGCGGAGCGGCGCGAGCGGGCCGAGGAGCTCCTCGGTCTCGTACGGCTGCAAGGGGCGTACGGCAAGCGGGTGCACGAGCTGTCCGGCGGCATGCGCCAGCGCGTCGCGCTGGCCCGCGCGCTCGCGCAGGACGCCAAGATCCTGCTGATGGACGAGCCGTTCGCGGCGCTCGACGCGATCACGCGGGACGTCCTGCACGACGAGCTGACCCGCATCTGGCGCGAGACCGACGTCTCCGTCCTCTTCGTCACGCACAACGTGCGCGAGGCGGTCCGCCTCGCCGAGCGCGTCGTGCTCCTCTCGTCGCGTCCGGGCCGCGTGGCGCACGAGTGGCGGGTGGACATCCCCCACCCGCGCCGCATCGAGGACTCCGCCGTGGCGGAACTGTCCGTCGAGATCACCGAACAACTGCGTGGGGAGATCCGCCGACATGGCCAGCACTGACACCCCGGTCGACAAGACCGACCGGGACGGCAGCCAGGACCTGGCCGGTCTGGAGGCGGGTCTCGACGCCCTGGACGCGGTCCAGACCGGGCGTACGCCCTTCCGGCAGACCTTCGTGCAGAAGATCCTGCCCCCGGTGACCGCCGTCGTGCTGGTTCTAGTGGTGTGGCAGATCCTGGTGTGGGCGAAGGTGACCGACACCTACAAGCTGCCGCCGCCCGCCGACGTCTGGCACGAGGTGGAGGACGCCTGGCTCCAGGGCACGCTCCTGGAGTACATCTGGACGTCCGTATCGCGCGGTCTGCTCGGCTTCCTGATGGCCCTCGCGATCGGTACGCCGCTCGGCCTGATCGTGGCCCGGGTGCGGTTCATCAGGGCCGCGATCGGCCCCATCCTCTCGGGACTCCAGTCGCTGCCTTCGGTGGCGTGGGTGCCGCCTGCCGTGATCTGGCTGGGGCTCAACGACCAGATGATGTACGCGGTGATCCTGCTCGGCGCGGTGCCCTCGATCGCCAACGGCCTGGTGGCGGGCGTCGACCAGGTGCCGCCGCTGTTCCTGCGGGCGGGCCGGACCCTGGGCGCGACCGGGGTGCGCCACACCTGGCACATCGTCATGCCGGCCGCGCTCCCCGGCTACCTCGCCGGTCTGAAGCAGGGCTGGGCGTTCTCGTGGCGCTCGCTCATGGCCGCGGAGATCATCGCGCAGTCGCCGGACCTGGGCATGGGGCTCGGCCAGCTCCTTGAAGCGGGCCGCACGAACAGCAGCATGGCGCAGGTGTTCTTCGCCATCTTCCTCATCCTCATCGTCGGCATCGCCATCGACCTGCTCATCTTCAGCCCGCTCGAGCGGCGCGTACTGCGCAGCCGCGGGCTCCTCGTGAAGAGCTGAGGCCCACCATGTTCCCCCGTACCCGTCCCGTCCTGTTCGTCATCGCCCACGGCAGCCGCGACCCGCGGCATGCCGCGACGGTGCGCGCGCTGGTGCGGCGGGTGCGGGAACAACGGCCGCAGCTTCGGGTCGAGACGGGCTTCTTGGACTTCAACTCGCCCTCGGTCCCGGAGGTCCTCGAGTCCCTGGACGCCGAGGGAGTGCGCGACGTCATCGCCCTCCCGCTGCTCCTGACGCGGGCGTTCCACGCGAAGTCGGACATCCCCGCGGTCCTGAGCCAGGCACCACCGCGCCTGCGCATCCGGCAGGCGGCGGTGCTCGGCCCTTCGCCGCTGCTCCTGACCGCTCTTGACCAGCGGCTGTACGAGGCGGGGCTCAGCCCCGCCGACAAGTCCTCGACCGGGGTCGTGCTGGCCTCGGCGGGATCCTCCGACCCGGAGGCGATCGCAGTGATCGCTGAAATCGCGCGGGAGTGGCGGCACACCGGTTGGTGCGCCGTGCGGCCTGCGTTCGCCTCCGCATCTCTGCCCCGCACTCAGGACGCCGTGCGGGAACTGCGCGCTCTCGGTGTGCGCACCGTGGCGGTGGCGCCCTACGTCATAGCGCCCGGTTTTCTGCCGGACCGCATCGCGCGGGGCGCCGCCGACGCCGACGTACTCGCCCAAGTCCTCGGCCCCTCACCGGAGGTGGCGCGGCTGCTCGTGCGGCGGTACGACGAGGCACGCGCCGGGTTCCGTGTGGTCGGGCGGGTGGCGCGGGTTCCCGTGCTGGCCTAGTTTGTGGGTTCATGACCCTCACCAGATCCCGCACGCTCTGGCTGCGGACCGAGCCCCTGCACGCAGTGATCTACTTCGAGGAGCGCTGCCGCGGTATGGGCCGGGCGCTGGGCCTCAAGGGTTTCTGGATGGGCTATTTCGCGACCCGCACCGCCCCCATGGGCCCGGTCGAGTCGGGTACGGCGACCGCCGCGCTCGGGGTCTTCGCCCCCGGCATGGTGGCGCGGGCCCTGCCCTCCGCATGGCAGTACGCGCACCCGGGGCGGATCGTGGAGGAGCGCGCGGCCTACACGGCGCGGGCCCTGCGGGCGCTGGTCCCGGACATCGACGACCAGGCAGCCGCCCTCTGTCCGCCCCTCGCGGCGATGGTCGCGGACGCCCCCTCGCTGGCCCGCCCGCTGTTCACGGCCAACCGTGAGGTGCCCGAGCGGACCGACCCGGTGCAGCGGCTTTGGCAACTGGTCACGTGCGTGCGGGAGTTCAGGGGCGACGCGCATGTCGCCACGCTCGCCGACCATGGCCTGGACGCCTGCGAGGCCCTGGTGCTCGCCGCCGCCACCGACCGTGTGGACCCGGACACCATCCGGCAGGACCGCGGGTGGGACGAGGAGGACTGGGAGCACGCGGTGGACCGGCTGCGGGGCCGTGGCCTGCTCGACGGGGACGGCCGCGTCACCGAACACGGCCGCACGGAACGCGAGTTGGTCGAGGACGCCACGGACCGTCTGTCGGCGCGGCTGCTGCGCCCGCTCGCCGCCCGGGACGCCGACACTCTCCTCGCGGCACTGGAACGGCCGGTGCGGCAGATCCTCGCTGCGGGTGTGCTGCCCTTTCCCAACCCGATCGGTCTTCCGCGGCCCGCGGTGTGAGAAGGGGTATGGTTCAAGCCAATCCGGTTGCCCGAGCCTCCCTTCTGGCTCTAGCGTCACGCCGATGACCCCCGTAATCCGTTCCGAGCGCCTGACCCTCTCGCCCTACGCCGCCGCTGACGAGGAACTGTTCGTCGCGCTGTTGCAGGACGAGGCCGTGGGCCACTGGTTCGGAGACGGGACGCAGACCGCGGAGCAGACCCATTCACTGTTCCGCCGGATCTTCAGCCTCGTGTACGCGGAGAACAAGTTTCCGGTCTGGGCGGTACGGCACGAGGGGCGCTATATCGGCCACGCGGAGATAAAACCGTCACCCGAGACCTGGCTCGACGGCCACGAGATCGTCTACGGCCTGACCCGTAACAGCTGGGGCATCGGCCTCGGCACCGAACTGGCCCGCCTGCTCACCTCGTACGGCCATGAGACGCTGGCCCTGCCCGAGGTGCACGCGACCGTGGACGCGCAGAACATCGCCTCCCTCACCGTCCTCAAGCGCCTCGGCTTCACGCAGGGCCGCGCGGTCGCGGAGGACAACGGCCGTACGACGCTCCTGATGACCTCGGTGGCCGACTGAGGCCCCTCTCAGCCGGTGGCCGCCCTCGCGACCGCGCTCTCCACCAGCTCGGCCACCGCCATCGAGCCCGCCTCCCGCCGCTCTCGCGCGAACGCGTTCGCCACGCTCCGCAAGGCGTCGTTCACCGGTGTCGGCACTCCGTGCAGACGCCCGAGCAGCGCGATCTCGCCATTGAGGTAGTCCGCCTCGATCGTGCCCGTGCCCCGGCTCAGACTCTGCCAGGAGGAGCCGCCGCCGCGCTCCGAGCCGTCGAAGGGCTCGAAGTGGACGCGGTCGCCGCGGGTCTCCTTCTGCTCCTGCTCGCTCACCGCCTCGATGCCGGCCGCGGCGAGCACCGCCTCGCCCTCGGCGCGGGCTCGCCGGTAGAGCGCGATGGCCTCGTCGCTGCCGAGCACTCCGGTGACCGCCTCGACGGCGTTGGCGAGGTTGGCGAGCAGCTTCCCGTACTTCCAGCGCATCACGTCCGCCACGACGGGCGAGAGCAGCTTCGACTTCTCCAGGTCGGCGGAGATGTCGCGGGCCGTGTCGTCCGTGCCCTTCGGGTAGCGGCCGAGGTGCAGGATGCCGGTGTACGGGGCGCCGGCCGCGGAGACGGCGCCCGGCTCGACATGGGTCGCGGGCAGCCAGACGCACATCCCGTACACCCGCCGGAAGCGGCGCAGGGCGATGCGTTCGCTCTCCACGCCGTTCTGCGCGCAGACCAGCGCGAGTCTCTCGCCCGCGGTTCCGCCGCCCGCCACCGGACGTCCGCTCCAGGCGTCGAGGGCCGCCGCGCAGTCCTGGGTCTTCACGGCGAGGAACAGGACGTCGTCCGCCCCCAACTCACCCAGTTCGGCGGGTTCTTGGACGACGGAAAGCCGGTGCGTCCGCGTCCCGTCGGGAGTCCTGACCCGCAGGCCGCCCTCCCGCACCGCTTCGTAGTGCGCGCCCCGCGCGACGAGAACCACGTCATGTCCGCTCTCGGCGAGGCGCCCGCCCACGGTGCCGCCGATCGCCCCTGCCCCGATGATGATGTAGCGCATGGAGCCGAGCCTCGCACATCAGGCCCGCAGGGTCAGGCCCCCGAAGGCCGGTCCGCTTCGAACGGTGTCCCCTGGTGGAACCAGAGGAGCCATGCGCCGTCACACAGCCGCCACAGTGAACTGCGGTGCGCCAGACGGCCGTTGCTGTCCGTGTCGAAGGTGAGGTGCACCAGGTCGTCGGCGAGCTGGACGCCCCGCATCCGGGACGTCATGATCGCGCGGCCGGTCCGGTCGGTGCTCTCGGTCAGGGCCGTGATGATCGACGCACGGTCCCAGCGGGTGCCGGAAACGCCGAACTCGGTGAATTCCGGGTGCAGCAGCTCTCCGAGCAGCTCGGGGGAGGCGCGGACCTCGGGGGCGAGCAGGTGCAGTTCGGCCTCGATGGCCGCCTCGACGGCGGGCGTGCGGTCAGTCACGGTCGGGCTCCCCCGTCTTCTCTGCGGTCATCTCCACCAACTTGGCCACGGTGTTCCAGTTGCGGGAGGTGGCGATGACGCCCTTGAACAGGGCCGGCCGCGAGAGGACCTCGCCCAGCCTGGAGCGGCCGAGGCCGTTCGGCGCGTAGAGATAGAGCACGCGGTCGCCGAGCCTGAACTCCTCGGGCAGGAACGCCGCCTGGTCGAGCGCGTCGAGCCGGGTGGTGTCCACAGGACCGGAGAAGTACGTGGCGTGCAGCTGCTTGCCTTCGAGCGCGTCCGCGGGGAACGGGCAGGCGTCTGCGACCGCCTTCAAGTACGCCCCGTCGCGCACCAGCACCTCCACGGGGAAGCCGAAGTGCCGCTGGATGGCCTCGCCGATCCGCCCGGCAAGGGTGTCGTCGTCCGCCGCCTCGGCCGTGAAGACCGCGTTGCCGCTCTGCAGATGGGTGCGTACGTCGCCGAATCCGAGCCCGGCGAGCAGCGTGCGCAACTCCCCCATCGGCAGCTTTCTCTTGCCGCCCACATTGATGCCGCGAAGCAGCGCCGCGTATGCCTTGACCGTCATCCGCACACCATAAGGCGGCCGTCGCGCCCCGTGGGGGTGGGCGCGACGGCCGCCGGTCCAGTGGGTGTTACTCGACGACCTTGAGCAGCTTGTTGGGCGTGCCCTCGCTCGGGTTGGAGATCTTGTCCGGGGTCGCGCCGTCGGTCAGCGCCTTGGAGACGGCGTCCGGCTTGGCGTCCGGGTGGGCGGCCAGGTAGACGGCGGCGGCGCCGACGACGTGCGGGGTCGCCATCGACGTACCGGAGATCGTGTTGGTGGCCTCGTCATCCGTGTTCCAGTCGGACGTGATGTCCGAACCGGGAGCGTAGATGTCCACGGACGAGCCGAAGTTGGAGAAGTCCGACTGCTTGTCGTCCTTGGTGGAGGAGGCGACCGTGATGGCCTCCTTCACGCGGGCCGGGGAGCCCTGGCCGGCGTCAGCGGACTCGTTGCCCGCCGCGACCGCGAAGGTGACGCCGGAGGCGATCGCCTTCTGGACCGCCGCGTCGAGCGCCTCGTCGGCGCCGCCGCCGAGGCTCATGTTGGCGACCGAGGGGCCCTGGTGGTTCTTGGTGACCCAGTCGATGCCCGCGACGACCTGCTCGGTGGTACCGGAGCCCTGGTCGTCGAGGACGCGGACCGCGACGATCTTGGCCTTCTTGGCGACGCCGTGCGCCTCACCGGCGATGGTGCCGGCGACGTGCGTGCCGTGGCCGTTGCCGTCGTCCGCGTTGTCGTCGTTGTCGACGGCGTCGAAGCCGGACGTGGCACGGCCGCCGAAGTCCTTGTGGCTGACGCGGACACCGGTGTCGATGACGTACGCCGTGGCGCCCTCACCGGCCGCGTCCGGGTACGTGTACTTCTTGTCGGCGGCGGTGTCCGCCTGGTCGATGCGGTCCAGGCCCCACGACGGCGGGTTGTCCTGGGTGGCGTCGATGGAGAACTTCTTGGACTGGACGACCTTGCCGACGGCCGGGTCGGCGGCCAGGCGCCTGGCCTCGGTCTCGCTGAGGTCCTTGGCGGAGAAACCGTTGATGGCGGAGGAGTAGTTGCGCTTCAGCGAACCGCCGTACTCCTCGGCCAGGTCGGACTTGGCGCCCTTGTTCGCCTTCTCGTCGAGCATGACGATGTAGCTGCCGGACACGGCGCCCTTGGCGTCGGCTCCGTAGACCTTGCCCTCGGCGGGGGTTGCCGCGCCTGCGAACGAGGTGGCGAAGACGGTGACGCCTACCGCGGTGGCCGTGGTGGCTATCGCCGCCACGAGCTTCACCGAACGGACACGCTTGTGAGTTGCCATGAAGAGGGGTCTCCTCGTGGTGATGTGGGGGGATGTGGGGGTTTTCAAAACTTCACTGCGACGCCCCCTGAGATCCGGAAGATCTCCGGGCGTTGGGACGAAACCCTGTCTGATTGACGCGCGCAGATCAATACCTACATACACCTGTGACTTGTTCAACAAGGTTCTGTAATAACAAAACGGGTGCCGATCAGCAGATCGGACACCACGGGGCTGAAACCCACCAAGTCGCCATAGATGTAAGGGGCTTGTTACGGCCCGGGTACGGGGACAACCGCCCGGGCCGACTGGACACCCCTACGCCGCGGCCAGGACCTTGCGCTCCTCGAAGGAGTCGATCGTGCGCGTGAAGTCCCGCGTCGAAAGCAGCAGCTTGTAGATGATCGCCAGCTCGAATACGAGGAGCAGCGCGCCGGAGACGATCGTCGCCGGAAGCACCACGTCGAAGAGCGGGCCGATCATGAAGACGCCCATCTGGAACTCGATCCCGCTCACCAGGTGCGTACGGATCCGGTGGCGCAGCAGGAAGGACCTCGCCCGCAGATACGCGGGGAACTTGTGCCGGAACTCCTGGTGCAGGTCGATCACCTGGCGCTTGGGGGCGGCGTCCGGAGCCTCCGGGGTTTCCGGGACTCCCTGCTCCGACAGCGTCTTCTGCAGATCCTGCTCGATGTCGGCCTCGGGGTTGTCCCGGAGGAGGTCCTCCATGAAGGCCAGCTCGGCCTCGTTCTCGGCCCGGCGGGCCGCCCTCATGCGGACCTTGATCTGCTTGCGCATGGTGTGACGGATCTTGAAGATCTCGAGCCCGTTGATGTAGCGCAGGGTGTCGAGGGCGACCACTGCCACCGCGGCCCAGATGTAGAAGGCGTCCCCGGTGCGTTGGAACTGGCCGCCCATCAGGGCCACCGCACAGGCCATCACGCGAATCCGGTCGAAGACGAAGTCCAGCCAGGCGCCGAACACCGACCCGGTTCCGGTGAGCCGGGCGACCTTGCCGTCCATGCAGTCGAGGATGAAGCTGAAGTGGTAGACGACGGCACCGGCGACGAGCCACTGCCAGTCACCCAGCGCGAAGAACGCCGCGGAGACGAGCCCCAGCAAGAACGCGCCCCAGGTGATCTGGTTGGGGGTGATCCGGGTCCGCATCGCCGTCCACCGCACGAGCGGCGTGGCGACCGGATCGACCAGAATCACGGTCCACCACGCGTCGCGCTTCTTCTGGGTGATGCGGCGCACCTCGTCGAGGGGCGGTATGTCTCGTCGCATGGGGGTCAACTTCCTGGCGTTCGCGGAACGTTCACCTCACGCTAAGAAGGTCTTGGTTCAAGTAACAAGAACCGGAGCGTGCAACCTTTGGTGGGGGGTAACGGTCAACCTTTCAGGACGAGTCAATACCTATACTGGAACCCACCTGCGTTACCTGAGCGTTATCGAATGACAAGGGCGTAACAGAAATGACCGGGGCGTAACAGAAACGCTTCGCGGAGCCTTACGCCCCGGCCCTCCCGGCCGCTTTCGCCAGCTCCTCCTCGATCAGGTCCGCGGCCGTCTTCGTGCCACCCTCCCCCGCCATCCCGGCCGCCACTTCGGCCAGGCGCCGCGCCACCTCCGGGTCGTCGACCAGGCCGAGGACCGCTTCCCGCAAGGTCTCGGCCGTGGCCTCCTCCATGGGCATATGCCGGGCCACCCCGAGACCTTGCAGCATGTCCGCGTTGCCGAACTGGTCGACGGCTTGCGGCACCGCGACCATCGGCGTCCGCGTGGCGAGCCCCTCCTGGCATCCGCCCGCGCCCGCGTGGGTGATGAACGCGTCGGCCTGCCCGAGCACCGCGAGCTGCGGGATCCACTGGCGGACCTCCACGTTCCCGGGTACGTCCCCCAGCTCGCTCGCCCCGACATGCTTGCCGACCTGGAGCACCACATGCCACCCGGGCAGATTCCCGAACGCCTTGACGCACTCGCGGTAGAAGGCGGGCTGCTTGGTGAAGGACGAGCCGAGCGAGACGAGCAGCACCCTCTCCACGCCGGCGGGCCGCTGCCAGTCCCCCTGCGCCGAGCGGTCGCCCTGGCAGGCACCGACGAACGTATGCACCGTCTCGTCGACCCGCTCCGCGTTCGGCTGGAGCGCCTTGGGGATCAGGACCAGGGAGCGGGGCGGGCGTCCGACAAAGGCATCGGGGTGCTGCGTGATCCCGTTCTCCGCCAGCCACGCGTGAAAGCGCGCGTAGTACTCCCGCCCCCGTTCGGTCCTCTTCAGCTCGGCGTACATCGGCTCCGCGACCTCTTCCTCGTAGCCGTCCCAGGCCACCAGGTTCGGCGAGAGCGAGATCTCGGGCACGCCCCAGCGGCGGGCGAGCACGCGCGCGGGATAGCTGGTGATGTCGTGCAGGACGAGGTCCGGTTCGTCGCCTTCGTACGCCGACGCCAGCTGGGGCAGCGTCGCGATCGCGTCGGCGAGGAACGGCTCGATGTTGTCGATCAGTTCGGTCCCCCAGGCCTCGGGATCGTCGTCCGGGCCCGGCAGCGTCGTCGTATGGAGGACGGGCTCGGCACCGGTCTCGGCGACCTTCTCGGCGAAGAGGTGCGGGATCGCGTACGTGACGCGGTGGCCGCGGGCGACGAGTTCGCGGATCACTTCGAGGCTCGGGTTGACGTGCCCGTGCGCGGCGATCGAGAACATGGCGATATGGGCACGCTGTGCTGTGGTCATGCGCCGACCATATGCGAGACGAGACGTCTCGTACAAGCTTATTCGACGTCCAGATCGCCCCGCGACGCGGCGTCGTTGTAGCGCAGCAGGCACTCGGCGAACTTCTCCAGATCCGGGCCGCTCCAGTCCGTGAGCCGCTCCTGGAACGCCACCCGGCGCGCGTCGGTGACCTGCGCCAGCACCTCGTTGCCCCGGTCGGTGAGGTGCAGCACGTGCACCCGGTGATCGGTCGGGTCCTGGCGCCGCTCGACGAGCCCGCCCTTCTCCAGCGCCCCCACCTGCCGGCTGATCGTCGACTTGTCCAGGGTGTAGTGCGCCGCCAGGTCCGTGGCCCGGCATCCGCCCTGGAACTCAAGGTGACTCAGCAGTGTGTACGACACGAGCGAAAGCTCGGGGTGCATCCGCGCGGCGGTGGCGCGGGCCCGCCGGGCGAACGCCGTCATCTCCCGCTGAATGATCTCGATGGACCCGTCTCGGTCGGACACGATTTCTCCCTTCCCGCCAATGGTTGTACAGTACAACACCGAGAATGAGTGTATAAGCCAACCACTTCGAGAGGTCTCCCGATGACCGCCACCTCGGCGCCCGCCCACAAGGCACCTGCCGGCCCGGCAACCGCCTCCGGACCACTCGGCCCGCTCCGTCACGTCCTCCTCCACCTGGTGACGCCGCTGCTGATGTGCCTCGGCATGGGCCTCGCCTACATGGGCGCGTTCGTCACGCCGGAGCCGCACGACCTGCCGATCGCGGTCGTCGGATCGGGCGAGCAGACGCAGGTCCTCGCGCAGACCGTCAAGGACAAGGCGGGCGACGCCCTCGACGTGCGGACCCTCGGCTCCCGCGCAGAGGCGGTCGACGCACTCAGGTCGATGGACATCTCGGGCGCATACATCCCCGACGCCAAGACCCCAGAGGTGCTCGTGGCCACCGCGGGCTCCGACATGAGCGCCATCGCGGTCGAGAAGATCTTCACGCCGGTCGCGGCGGAGCAGGGCGTCCCCCTGAAGGTCTCCGACGTGGCACCGACGGTGGGCGACGACCCCACGGGCCAGGGCCTGTTCTTCCTGCTCGTCGCGGTGAGCATCGGCTCGTACGCCTCGGTGGCGGCCCTCGGCGCCGCGGGGGCCGGGATGCGGATGCGGGCCCGCGCGGGGCTCGTCGTGGGTGTCTCGTTCGCCGTCAGCCTGATCGGCGCGGCGCTCGCCGGGCCCGTCTTCGGCCTCGTACACCAGGGCCTGTGGGGCGTATGGGCGATGGCGTGGCTGTACGCGGCCGGGATCCTCTTCATCGGCGTCGGACTGCATACGTTCCTCAAGCGCTGGACGACGCTGGCGATGATGGTCCTCTTCGTGATGCTCAACTTCACGTCGTCCGGCGGTCTCTTCCGGCCGGAACTCCAGAACGGCTTCTTCGGCTCGCTGCACGCCTTCTGGAACGGCGCCGGATTTGTCGAGGGCATCCGCAGCCACCTCTACTTCGGCGGCCACGGCACCGCCGGACACGTGTGGACGCTGGCGGGCTGGCTCCTGCTCGGCCTGGTGGTCACGGGGGTGGCGGGTCTCTTCGAGCGCTGGCAGCGGGCTACCGCGCAGGCTCAATCCCCCGCTGCCTCCCCACACCAGGAGTCCGTGGAGGAGGCGGAAGAGGAGATGGAGGAGTCGGTCGGCGTCTGAACGCGGCCCATTGCGGGAAACTCCCGGCGACACGCCCCGCGTCGCCGGGAGTTTCCTGCAATCGCGATCAGCTCACCGCTGGTAGCGCGCCAGGACCAGGTTGCCGTCCTTCACCAGGCGTTTGCGCAGTTCCTCCAGGCCGATCGCCCCGCTGTAGTACTCCTGGAGCGCCGGGGTGGCCACCTTGTCCTTCCACTCCGCGTACCCCCGCACCGACTGCGCGGGCGCCGAGCGGAGGTCCTTCGCGAGGGCGGTGCCCGTGGCCCAGTCGTTCTTCTTGGTGTGCAGCGCCGGGTCCTTCAGCGCCTGTTCGCCCGTCGGCAGCATCCAGTCGCCCTGCGCGAGGCGCACCATGTTCTTCGGCTGAAGAAGGAAGTCGATGAACTCGGCCGCCTCCTTCTTGTGTGCGGTGTCCTGAGAGACCGACAGGGTCTGCGGGCTTACGCCCTGCGTGAGCCCCTCCGCGCCTGCCGGGGCGGGCAGCACCTGCCAGTCGAAGCCCTTGGGCGCCTGCTGGACGATCTGCTGGCGGTAGGAGAAGCCGAGCGGGACCATCGCGTACTTGCCGCCGAAGAAGCCCGGCAGCGTGTCGGAGCCGCCCATTCCCAGGGTCGTGCCGGACGCGCTCTTGTCGGTGTCGACCTGGTCGTGGACCGTGCGCGGCATGATCTCGTCGGCCTTGCCGAAGCGGATGTCGACCTTGCCGTCCTCGCCGCGGTGGAACATCCGGCCGCCCGTCGAGAGCGAGAGGTTGAGCGTCGCGGAGACGGGCTCCTTGAGCGGCCAGGCCACGCCGTACTTGCCCTTGCCGTCGCTCAGGTCCTTGGTGACCTCCCGGAACTCGTCCCAGGACCAGGGCTTCTCGGGCGTCGGGATCCGTACGCCCGACTCCTTCAGCCACTTGGCGTTGGCGATGAGGACGCGGGGCTCCTGGAGGAACGGGACTCCGTAGACGCCGTCCCCGAACGTCGTGGTGTCCCAACTGCGCTGCGGGATATCGGACTTCAGCCGCTGCGGCAGGAGATCACTCAGGTCCGCGAGATAGCCCCCGTACGCGAAGTCGGCGAGGTCGTCCGAGGCGTCGTGGATGATGTCCGGTGCCTCACCGCCCTCGAAGGACGTGAGGAGCTGGTCGTGGACGCTGTCCCAACTGCCCTGGACATACTCGACCTTGACGTCAGGGTGGGCGGCGTTCCACTCCTTGACGAGCTCCTTGTTGGCCTCGACCGACTGCTCCTGCCAGGCGAGCGACTGGAAGCGGAGAGTGATCCGGCCGTCGTCGGACCCGTCGGAGTCGCCGCCGCATCCGGAGAGCAGCAGCGCGAGGGCCGCGGTGACCGCGGTGGCGAGCCGTGCGCGCATCAGCTCTTCACCGCCCCGGTCAGCATGCCGCCCGTGATCCGCTTCTGGATGAGCGCGAAGATGACGAGCGAGGGAAGGGTCGCGAGGAACGCGGCGGCGGCGAGCGGGCCGAGGTCCGCGGTGCCCTCCGCGCCAATGAAGTGCGTGAGGACGACCGGCAACGTCTGTTTCTCCGGGGTCTTGAGCAGAACGAGCGCGAAGAAGAACTCGTTCCACGCGGTGATGAAGGCGAACAGGACCGTCGCCACGATGCCGGGTGCGAGCAGCGGCGCGGTGATCGAGACGAGCGTACGCAGCTTGCCCGCGCCGTCGACGGAGGCCGCCTCCTCCAACTCGGTGGGCACGGCGCGCACATACCCCACGAGCATCCACAGCGCGAAGGGCAGCGACCACACCACGTACACCATGATCAAGCCCGGCAGGGAGTTGATCTGGCCGAGGTTCTTCAGGACGAGGAAGAGCGGGATGATCACCAGGACGAAGGGGAACGCCTGGCTGACCACGACCCAGCCGGTGGCCGCCCGCGCGAGGAGCGTGCGGTGCCGTGCCATGACGTACGCCATCGGGGTCGCGATGAGGACGGCGATCAGTGCCGCGCAGACCGCGGCGATCAGCGAGTTGCCCGCGGCGCGCAGCAGCGGCTGTTCGTCGAAGGCCTGGCGGAAGTTGGCGAGGGTCGGGTCCTTGGGGATCCAGGTGGGGTGCAGGCTCGCCAGCTCGCGCGGCGGCTTGAAGGACGTGGAGATCAGCCAGAGGAAGGGGAAGGCGAGGAAGACGAGGTAGCAGAGGAGCGCGAGGTACTGGCCCGCGCGGGCGGGCTTGCTGGTGCGTGTGGTGCGTGTGGTGCTCACTTCTCGTCGCCTCCCTTCAGCCGGCCCACGAGGTGGAACGCGAGGATCACCGAGATCACCGCGACCATCACGCAGCCCATCGCCGCCGCGTAGCCGAACTGGCCGTAGCGGAAGGCCTCTTCGTAGGCGAAGAGCATGGGGAGTCGGGTGCGGCCGCCGGGGCCTCCGTTGGTCAGGACGTAGACCAGGGCGAAGGAGTTGAAGTTCCAGATGAAGTTGAGCGCCGTGATGGCGAGGGCGACCGGTTTCAGCGCGGGCCAGGTGACCGTGAGGAAGCGGCGCCAGGCGCCCGCGCCGTCCATCTCGGCCGCCTCGTGCAGTTCGCGCGGGGTGTTCTGCAGTCCGGCGAGCAGCGCCACGGTGGTCTGCGGCATGCCCGCCCAGATGCCTACGATGATCACGGCGGGCAGTGCGGTGCCCAGCCCCGTGAGCCAGTCGCGGCCGTCACCGAGGCCGAGGTTGCCCAGTGTCTCGTTCAGGACGCCCGCGTCCGGGTTGTAGACCAGGCGCCACATGATGCCGACGACGACTTCGGGCATCGCCCAGGGGATGATCGCGAGCGACCGCGCCAGCCAGCGGAAGCGCAGATTCTGGTTGAGCAGGAGGGCCAGGCCGAGCGCCAGGAGGAACTGCGGCACGGTCACGCCGACCGCCCACAGCAGCCCGATGCGGAACGAGTCCCAGAACAGGGTGTCGTGCAGCAGATCCTGGAAGTTGAGGAACCCGATCCACTCGGTCGGCTCGGTGCGGCCCGACTGGGAGTCGGTGAACGCGAGCGTGATGCCGTAGAGGAGCGGGCCCACACTGAGGATCAGGATCGGGATCAGCGCGGGCAGCACCAGGAACCAGGCGCCGTGGTCCACCCGTTCGCGGGGGGACGCGCCTCTCGCTGACCGCTTCCTCGCGGTCGCCAATGTCACGGAATCGGCTCCTTTGGGCGGCTCATCGGGGTTTGGCCGCCCACGCGGCCCCCGTCATCGTGCTGATGGGATCTTGATACGTCAAGCTCCTTCGCAGGCCGCGCAAGCCTGTTGGCCAGTGCGAATGGGAGACTGTTCCGGCGAACGTGGCAAGTGGTGCGGGAGGCATTCGGTGGATGAGGCGCGGGCACGGGACGTACTGGGCGCGGCGGGGCTTGGGCGGGACGCGGCGCTGCTCGCGATGGGCGAGAACGCGGTGTTCGGCAGCGGCGACTCGGTGATCAAGGTCGGGCGCGCGGCGCCCGAGCTCCTCGACCGCGCGCGGCGGGAGCTGCGGGTGGCGCGCTGGCTGGAGGATTCGGGCGTGCCGGCGGTGCGGGCGGCCGAGGACGAGCCCCGCCTGGTGGACGGGCATCCGGTGACGGTGTGGCACCGGCTGCCGCAGGCCGTGCGGCCGGCCGAACCGCGTGACCTCGCCGCACTGCTTCGGCTCGTGCACGCGCTTGAGGCACCCGGGTTCGAGCTGCCGCGGCGGGAGTTGCTGGGCGGGGTCGAGCGCTGGCTGCGGCTGGCCGGCGACGCGATCGACGTCGAGGACGCGGACTATCTGCGGGAGCGCAGGGACGGCTTCGAAGCGGCGGCCGCGGCGCTCACGCCCCGGCTGGCACCCGGCCCCATCCACGGCGACGCCCTGCCCCGCAATGTCCTGGTGGGCGCGGACGGTCCTGTCCTGGTGGACCTGGAGACCTTCTCCTTTGATCTGCGGGAGCACGACTTGGTGGTGATGGCGCTCTCCCGTGACCGGTACGGCGTGCCGACCGAGGCCTACGACGGGTTCGTCGCGGCGTACGGCTGGGATGTGCGCGAGTGGGACGGCTGCGCGGTGCTCCGGGGCGCCCGGGAGACGGCCAGCTGTGCGTGGGTCGCGCAGCACGCGCCCACCAACCCGAAGGCACTGGCCGAGTTCCGCCGCCGGGTCGCGTCACTGCGTGACGGTGACCCGGGTGTGCGGTGGTACCCCTTCTGAGAGGCCGGACGCCGGATCGGTCCTGCCGATCAGACGCCGGTCGGGCTGACCTGCTCGCGCAGCGGCCACAGGCCGTCCACCACCGCCTCGGTCTCGCCCTTCTTCCTGAGGAACTTCTGGAAGTCCGCCGCCCACTCCGCGTACCAGGTGATCTGACGGCGGTGCAGTTCCGCGGGGCCGAAAGCGGCGAGCTTGGGATGGCGGTCGGCTATCGCGGTGGCGAGGCGCGCCGCGGCCAAGGCGTCCGACGTGGCGTCGTGGGCCGACTCGAGAAGCACCCCGTACTCCTTGCAGACCGCTTCCAGGTTCCGCTTGCCCTTGCGGTAGCGCTCCACCGAGCGGTCGATGGTGTACGGGTCGATGACCGGGGCCGGTTCCGCGCCGCCCAGGCGGTCACGGAGCGAGGGCAGGCCGTGCCGGCGCAGCTCGGCGGAGAGCAGAGTCAGATCGAAGGTGGCGTTGTAGGCGACCACCGGGACGCCCGACTGCCAGTACGAGACGAGCACGCCCGCTATCGCGTCCGCGACCTCCGCGGCCGGTCTGCCGTACGCGGCGGCCCGTTCGTTCGAGATGCCGTGCACCGCCACGGCGTCCGCCGGGATCTCGACCCCCGGATCGGCGAGCCACTCCCGCCGGCCCAGCGTGTCATCGCCCCTGACCTCGATCACGGCCCCCGTGACGATGCGCGCCTCGCTCGGATCCGTCCCGGTCGTCTCCAGGTCGAACCCGATCAGCAGCTCCCGGTGCCAGCCCATGGCCGCCCCCTTCTGTGTGGTGCTTTCCCCCAGTGACCACCACGATCCCACGCGCCACTGACAATCCGAGGGCCGCGTTCCGCTTGGCGTCCGTCCGGCGGCGGGGCGAGGGGTCAGGAGACCGGTCGTGAGTCCGCCCAGGCAAGCTCGAACTCCTCCCGGTACGTCTCGAAGAGTCCGCCCTCGTCCGGTTCATCCGCCTTCACCACCCGGCGGCCCCCGCGCAGCACGAGCACCGGTGCCTCCATCCCGCGGGTCCGGCGCAGATACGACTGGACGACCGCGATGCCGTCCGCGCCGTCCCCGTCGACCAGATACGCGGTGAAGCGCGGCGTCTCGTCGAAGACCTGGATCTCGAAGGCGCCCGGGTCGCGCAGCCGGGCCCGCACCCGGCGCATGTGCAGGATGTTCATCTCGACGCTGCGGCTCAGCTCGCCCCGTTTCAGGCCCAGTTCACGCTCCCGGCGCTTGACCGCGCTGCTCGCCGGGTTGAGGAAGAGCAGCCGCACCCGGCAGCCGGACTCCGCGAGGCGCACGAGGCGACGCCCGGAGAAGTTCTGGACCAGCAGGTTCAGGCCTATCCCGATCGCGTCGAGCCGGCGCGCCCCGCCGAAGATGTCCTCGGCAGGGAACTGCCGCAGCAGCCGCACCCGGTCGGAGTGGACGCCCACCACATCGGCGTACCGGTCGCCGACCAGGGACTCGACGGCGTCGATCGGCAGCCGGCGCGCGGACGGTGTGTCGGTGCCCGCGCCGAGTATGTCCAGGAGCTTCGCCGACGCCCGCTCGGCCTGGGCGAGCACGGCGGTGGACAGGGCGCGGTTGCGGGAGACGACGTTGCGGGTGACTTCCAGCTCGTCCAGGGCGAGTTCGACGTCCCGGCGGTCGTCGAAATAGGGTTCGAAGCACGGCCAGTGCTGCACCATCAGTTCGCGCAGCTGGGGCAGTGTGAGGAAGCTGAGGACGTTGTCGTCGGCCGGGTCGAGCAAGTAGCCCTTGCGGCGGCTCACTTCGCGTACGGCGACGGCCCGCTGGACCCACTCCTGCCCCGCGGGTCCCGCTGCGGCGACCACCCAGTCGTCCGCGTGGACGGGTTCGTAGATGGGGCGCAGCACAGCGGCCACGACGGCGCGCAGCCGCTGCTCCACGAGATTGAGCCAGATGTAGGCCCGCCCGGCGCGCTGGGCGCGTGTGCGCACCTCGCGCCAGGCCTCGGTGCCCCAGTCCAGTTCGGGTCCGATCTGAGATCCCATCTCCATCGGCCGCGCCAAGGACACCGCTCCGGGCGGGCCGTCCACGGAACTCCCCTCGTGACCCTCGTCACCAGTGGGTAGTTCCCGCCCTCCCGAGCTCACCC
This sequence comes from Streptomyces sp. NPDC048436, assembly GCF_043200355.1. Taxonomy (NCBI): domain Bacteria; kingdom Bacillati; phylum Actinomycetota; class Actinomycetes; order Kitasatosporales; family Streptomycetaceae; genus Streptomyces; species Streptomyces sp. NPDC048436. Next base: position 166,173 of record NZ_JBICXP010000003.1, on the reverse strand, counting down.
GGCGCACCCCTTCCGCTCCCCCGAGCACTCCCCCGTTCAACGATCAAGGAAGGGTACTCCGGGAGCGGCGGCCGGTGCAGCCGGATGGCAAGGGTGGATTCTCAACCGACCGGCGTCGGCTGGCCGTTCTGGTCGGCGAGGTCCTGCGGAGTGAGCGGGCTCATAGCGGTCACGTCGCGCGCGGCCAGCGAGAAGCCCTGCCAGTGGACCGGCATCGGCTGCTGGTCCTCGTCACGGGCGATGTGGTGGAAGCCGATATGGACCCAGGTGACCGGGTGCGTGAGGGACTGGCCGTTCACCCACTTGTCGACGCTGGTCGGTGCGCCGCTCGCGCACCCCGGGTTGTTGCTGGAGTACTGCTCGCACTTCTTGTACTCGGTGAAGTACACGTCGTGCTTGGTGAAGGGGCGTCCGGCGTGCTTGTTGCTGGCCCCGGGCACGATCTCGTACGAACGGGGGTGGCCGTCCTTGTTCTTGCCGGCCCCGCTGACCACGCGCCACCAGCGCATGTCCTTGCGGTCGCCCGCGAGCTCCTTGGTGACCTTGGTGCGGGTGGTCTTCGTGGTGGGGCTGCCCTGGCCGGCGGGCGGGGTGACCTTGGAGTCGTACTGCTCGACCTTGGCCTTCGAGGAGCCGTCCAGGCCGAAGTTGAGCCGCCAGAAGACGTTGTGGGCGTGGCTCTCGGCCTTGGCCTGGTCGCCCTTGCCGATGGGCCAGCCGCGGCTGTCGCCACCGTCGTAGTCGTACGGCGAGAGGCTGCCGGTCGCGCCGACCTGGGAGGTGATGGTGCCGTCCGAGGAGAACCGCCACTCGGTTATGTACTCGTACCAGGACGCCTTGTTCACGGTGTAGACGAGCAGGTCCTTGCCCTGGTCGGTGTAGACCTTGCCGGTGCCGCCGGTGCTCTCGTCGTCGTTGAGGCGGTACGCGTGCCCACGCGCGCGCGTGGTGGCGCACAGCCCCTTCACGTCGCCCCGCTGCGGGACCTTCACGGTCTTGATGGTGCCGCCGGGGCACTCGCCCGGGTTCAGGTTCTGCAGGGCTTGGCCGAAGTCGGTGCCGGTGACGTCGTCGTACTCGGCCTCGCCGTCGTCGTAGGGGACGTGGACCTGCGCCAGCCGGGCGCTGGTCAGGACGGGTATCGGCTTGGCCTCGTCCTTGGGCTGGTAGCTGATCTTGTCGAGGATCAGGCCGGAGAGCGTGTTGTAGTGCCAGCACATGCGCCAGGTCGTGCCGCCGTCGACGGTCTGCTCGATCTTGTAGGCGTCACTGCAGTCGGCCGCCGCCGCGGGGGCGTTCGGCGCCTGGGGGGCGGCCGATGCGGGCGAGGCGACGGTGACGGCGCCGCCGATCAGCGCGGAGACCGCGAGGGCCATGGTGGCCCGTTTGCGGGCGCGCGAAACTCTGTTGACGTGCATTGCGGTGTGAACTCCCTCGTACGAGGAGAAGCAGAAGTGTGGTGTCGTGCGCGGTCGGCCAAGATCAGCCGAGGCGGCCCACGGAGCGGGTGCTCAGGTCGACGACGAGGGACCGGGTGTCGATCCACGGGCCGTTCTTGACCTTGGTGACGACCTGGAGGCACCGGTGCTTGCCGCACTCGGTGAGGTCGGACGGGACCTGCTTGATGGTCTCCTTGCGGAAGACCATGCCGCTCAGCTGCAGCTGTCCCGGACCGGTCAGCGCCTTGCCCGTGGCGTGCTTGAAGTCCTGCTTCAGGCCCTTGCCGAGCGGGTCGGCGATCAGCAGCCCGGCGCCCTCGGCGAGCTCTTCCTGGCTGGGCGGCGGCTGGACGTTCTGCGCGGTGGTCGTGTTCTCCACCTTGCCGGTCTCCACGTTGACCGTCTTGGTGATGACGGCGTCCTTCTTGTAGTCGTAGTAGACGACCTCTGCCCTGCGCGGGGCCGCGGCGCCCGTGTCGGTGGGCTCCTGGTCACTGAGGTTCGTCGAAAGGAGCTGCGGGCCGCGGTCGCCCTCGACGTCCCTGGCGCTGGAGCGCAGGGCCCCCGTCACCGACGCCTTCTCCGCGCGTTCGATCTCGGCGTCGGTCAGCGGGTCGCTGCCTATGCCCTTCTCGCCCTCGTCGGGCGCGGCCTCGACGACGCCGTCCTTCGCGATCGCGTTCTGCTTCGCGTCCGCCGCGTTGGTCTGGCGGTCCCCCGACTCGCCCGCCCCCGGCAATGTGACGCCCACCAGCACCGCGGTGGCGGCCACCGCGACTGCCGCGCCCGCCATCACCTTCCCCAGGTGGCGTCTGACTAGCTCTCGCACTTACTCCCCTTTTCCCCCACCAGCCCCAAGAAGGGGCATACCGAGTATGTGGTCGACCCGTTAGACGGTCTCAACTCCTGGGTGGTTGCCCCACTTTCGGGGAGACTCTGGCCAAAGTCACCCCGAGCCGAGGGGGCGATAGTGGAAGAGTCATATGCATGCAGGTGTGGCCAGGGCAGGCGTATCCACTCGGCGCCACGTACGACGGCGCCGGAACGAACTTCGCGGTCTTCTCGGAGGCCGCCGAACGAATAGAGCTGTGTTTGCTGCACGACGACGGCTCGGAGACAGCTGTAGAGCTGCGCGAGTCCGACGCTTTCGTGCTGCACGCGTACGTGCCGGGTGTGATGCCGGGCCAGCGGTACGGCTTCCGGGTGCACGGCCCGTACGCGCCCGCGCGCGGGCACCGCTGCAACTCCGCGAAGCTGCTGCTCGACCCGTACGCACGCGCGGTCAGCGGCCGGGTCGACTGGGGAGAGGAGGTGTACGGCTACCGCTTCGGCGCCCCCGACAAGCGCAACGACATGGACTCGGCGCCACAGATGATGTCCTCCGTGGTGGTCAATCCGTACTTCGACTGGGGCGACGACCGGCCGCCCCGGACCCCGTACAACGAAACCGTGCTCTACGAGGCCCATGTGAAGGGCCTGACCATGCGGCACCCGGATCTCCCCGAGGACTTACGGGGCACGTACGCGGCGCTCGCGCATCCGGCGGTCATCGATCACCTGACGCAGCTGGGTGTGACGGCCCTCGAGCTGATGCCGGTGCACCAGTTCGTGAACGACCACCGTCTGGTCGACATGGGCCTGAACAACTACTGGGGCTACAACACGATCGGCTTCTTCGCGCCCCACAACGCGTACGCCTCCTGGGGCGACCGGGGCGAACAGGTCCTGGAGTTCAAGCAGGCGGTGAAGGCGCTGCACGAGGCGGGCATCGAGGTGATCCTCGACGTGGTCTACAACCACACGGCCGAGGGCAACCACCTGGGACCGACGCTCTCCTTCAGGGGCCTGGACAACGCCTCGTACTACCGCCTCGCGGACGACCAGCGCTACTACATGGACACCACGGGGACGGGCAATTCGCTCCTGATGCGCTCCCCGCACGTGCTCCAGCTGATCATGGACTCGCTGCGGCACTGGGTCACCGACATGCACGTGGACGGCTTCCGCTTCGATCTCGCGGCGACGCTCGCACGGCAGTTCCACGAGGTGGACCGGCTCTCGTCGTTCTTCGATCTGGTGCAGCAGGATCCGGTGGTGAGCCAGGTCAAGCTGATCGCCGAACCGTGGGACGTCGGCGAGGGCGGCTACCAGGTGGGCAATTTCCCGCCGATGTGGACCGAGTGGAACGGCATGTACCGCGACACGGTGCGGGACCTGTGGCGCGGCGAACCGCGCACCCTGGCGGAGTTCGCCTCGCGGCTCACGGGCTCATCGGACCTCTACCAGGACGACGGGCGGCGCCCGCTGGCCTCGATCAACTTCACGACCTGCCACGACGGGTTCACGCTGCACGACCTGGTCGCGTACAACGACAAGCACAACGAAGCCAACGGAGAGGACAATCAGGACGGCGAGAGCCACAACCGCTCCTGGAACTGCGGCGCCGAGGGCGAGACCGACGACCCGGAGGTCCTCGAACTGCGCGAGCGGCAGATGCGCAACTTCATCGCGACGCTGATGCTCTCCCAGGGCGTCCCGATGCTCAGCCACGGCGACGAGTTCGCGCGGACGCAAGGGGGCAACAACAACGCCTACTGCCAGGACAACGAAGTCGCCTGGGTGCGCTGGCCCGAGGGCGAGAGCACGCAGCTGGCGTTCACGCGCGCGATGGCGTGGCTGCGGCGCGACCACCCCGTCTTCCGCAGGAGGCGGTTCTTCCACGGCCGTCCGGTCGAGGGGACGCACGACGAGCTCTCCGACATCGCCTGGTTCACGCCGGAGGGCGAGGAGATGACGCGGGAGGACTGGGACGCGTCGCAGGCACGGGCGCTGACGGTGTTCCTGAACGGCAACGCGATCTCCGAGCCGGGCTCACGCGGTGAGCGGATCGCCGACGACTCGTTCCTGCTGATGTTCAACGCCTCTCCGGAACCACTGGAGTTCGTCATTCCGGTCAATCACGGCCGCCAGTGGCAGGTCGTCGTCGACACCGCGCGCCCGGAGGGCGTGCCGCCGGACACGGGGCCGAAGGCGGGGGCGGGCGAGCGCCTGACGCTCACCCACCGGAGCCTCACCGTCCTGCAGCGTCCCGCGTGACCACGGGGGCGCGCTCGCCGTCGTCCGTCCTTGGCCGTGCCGCCAGCGCGACCAGGAACGCGACGGCGGCGGCCGCGCTGCCGAGGGCGAACGCGGCTTCGGGCCCGTAGGACTCGGCCAGGCGGCCCGCCACGGCGAGCGTGACCGCCTGGCCTCCGACGAAGGCGCTCGCGGCGAAGGTCATCCCTTCGGCGAGGCGCTGGGGCGGGCAGGAGCGTTCGGTGAGCGCGAAGCCGGTGATGAGGTTCGGTGCGTAGATCGCGCCGAACACGGTCACCACGAGGTACAGCCCGGTCATGGTGTCCGTCCACACCAGCGGCAGCGAGAGCAGCGCCGCGGCGGCCGTCGCCACGCGCCAGCGGGCGTGCAGGCCGAAGCGCTCGGGCAGCGCGGCCATGGAGAGGCCCACGACGGCGCTCATGACGCCCATGGCGGCGTAGACGAGGCCCGCCTGGCCCGGCTGCCCCAACTCCTCGGTGAGGGCCGTGATGCCCGCTCCACAGGCGCCGAGCAGGACGCCCACGAAGACGAGCCCGACGCGTACGACGACGACCTCGCGCGGCAGGGGCGGGCGGCCGGCGTCGGCGTGGGATCGTGCCGTCGGTTCCGCTGTCCGGCCCGTGGGGTGCAGCGCGAAGCCGGAGCCGCAGAGGGCGACCAGGAGCGCCGCCGCCCCGAAGGCGTACGCCGGATGGCCCAGCACGGCCGCGAGGCCGACCAAGGCGGGGCCGAGCACGAAGGACAGTTCGTCCATGGTGCTCTCCATGGACAGGACGGTGTTGACCAGACGGCCGTCCCCGCCCGCCCGGCGGACCAGCGGGACGGAGCGTGCGCGGGCCAGCGGGCCGATCCCCGGGATGCTGGCGCCGGCGAGCACCGCGAGGACGACAAGGGCGGCCGTGGGCAGCTCAAGCAGGGCGCCCAGCGTGTACACCGCGATCGCCACGGCGTTGAGCAGCGAGAAGCCGAGGACGACGGAGCGCTGGCCGCGCCGGTCGGCGAGGCGGCCGACGAGCGGGCCCATGGTCACCTGGCCGAGCGCGAGCGCGCAGGCGACAACACCGCCGGTGGCGAGCGAGCCGCTGGTCTCGGTCACCAGGAGGACACTGCCGAACTGGATCATCGCGACGGGGAGCCTGCCGAGGAACGAGATCACCGGGAGGAGCGCCCCGGTGTGCCCGATCACTTCCCGGTAGGTGTCCAGAAGTCCCCGGTCGGCGTGCTCTCCCCGCTCGGCCTGTGCCTTGGTGTCCATCGTCCGACGTTAACGACGCCCTTGTGGCCACATGCATGAGTCGATGACACGAAAGCCCGCCAGGCGGGTAAGTACGTTCGCATGACGCCAGAGCGCTCGGATCCCGCGGTCCCGCCACCGCCCACGGCCACGTACAGATTGCAGCTCCAGCCCGAGTTCCCGTTCGACGCCGCCGAGGCGGCCGTCCCCTATCTGGCCTCGCTCGGTGTCTCGCACCTGCATCTGTCGCCGGTGCTCGATGCCGTCCCGGGGTCCACGCACGGCTACGACGTCGTGGACCACGCGCGTGTGCGTGACGAGCTGGGCGGCGAGGAGGGGCTGCGGGCGCTGTCGCGCACCGCGCGGGCGCACGGGCTCGGACTTGTCGTGGACATCGTGCCGAACCATATGGCGGCGGTACCGCGCCACAACCACGCCCTGTGGGAGGTGCTGCGGGAGGGGCCCCGGTCGCCGTACGCGCGGTGGTTCGACATCGACTGGGACGCGGGCGGCGGGCAGGTGCTGCTTCCGGTGCTCGGGCGGGGGCTCGGGGACGAGCTGGAGCGGCTGCGGGTCGACGGGGACGTCCTGCGCTACCACGAGCACGCGTTCCCCCTGCGCGAAGGCACCGGGGATCTGCCGCTGCCGCGGCTCCTCGACGCGCAGTGGTACCGCCTCTCCTGGTGGCGGCTCGCCCGCACCGAACTCAACTACCGGCGCTTCTTCACCATTTCGGACCTCATCGGGGTGCGCGTCGAGGATCCGGAGGTGTTCGACGCCACCCACGCGAAGGTGCTCGAACTGCTGCGGGACGGGGTCGTGGAGGGGCTGCGGATCGACCACCCCGACGGGCTCGCGGACCCCGGGGCGTATCTCCAGCGGCTCCACGAGGCCACGCGCGGACGCTGGACGGTCGTCGAGAAGATCCTCGCCGACGGGGAGCGGCTGCCCGCCGCGTGGCCGGTCGCGGGCACGACGGGCTACGACGCGCTGCGTCACCTCGACGGCCTCTTCACGGACCCGGCCGGAGCGGGTGAACTCCTCGGCCAGTACCGGCGGTTCACGGCGCCCGAGGTGGACAGGGGCGGCGACTGGGACGCGACGGTGCGGCGCGCCGCGTACAAGGTGCTCACCCATGAGCTGGCCGCCGAGACCGACCGCCTCACGCGCGAGGCGACCGCGCTCTGCGCCCCGGATCCGGCCCTGCGCGACCACGCGCCGTGGGCGCTGCGCACCGCGCTCCTGGAACTGCTCGTGCGGCTTCCCGTGTACCGGCCGTACGTCTCCGGGGGCGCCGAACCGGCTTCGGTGCTCACCGTGGCGGCCGCCGAGGAGGCCAAGGCGGCCTTCGCGGTGCGGGAGGAGGCCGAGGCGGTCGACGTCGTACGGGACCTGGCGCTCGGACGCCTTGGATCCGGGCCCGCGGTCGACGGCTTTCGCGCGCGGTTCGCGCAGATCTCGTCGGCGCTGCGGGCCAAGGCGGTCGAGGACACGGCGTTCTACCGGCACGCGCCGCTGCTGTCCGCGGCCGAGGTGGGCGGCTCTCCGGAGCGCCCGGCGGTGGCTCCGGAGGCGTTTCACGCCTACTGCGCGCGCGTGCAGCGCGACTGGCCCTACTCGGGGACGGTGCTCACCACGCACGACACGAAGCGCAGCGCCGACGTGCGGGCGGGCATCGCCGTACTCACCCAGTGTCCGGAGCGGTGGGCCGACCTCCTGGTCGACGTGACCGAGCAGACCGCCCGGGTGGGCGGCACCTGCGCGCCGGATCCCCAACTGGCGTGGGCGGCCTGGCAGACGGCGGTCGGCTTCGGCTTCCCCTACGACGAGCGGCTCCAGCAGGCGTTGCTCAAGCATGTGCGCGAGGCGGGCCTGCACACGAGCTGGACCGAGCCGAACGAGGCGTACGAGAAGGCCGTGACGGCCTTTGTGGAGGCGGGGCCGTGCGGACCGCCGCTCTACACGGTCGCGGAGTTCGCGGGCGCGCTGCGGCCCCACGTACGGGCCAATGTCCTGGGCGCCACCCTGCTCCAGCTGACGATGCCCGGGGTGCCGGACGTCTACCAGGGCACGGAGGTCGAGTACCGCGCCCTGGTGGACCCGGACAACCGGGGGCCCGTGCGGTTCCAGCCGCACGTCCTGGAACACCTGGAGCAGCACCGGGACCGCTGGGAGCTCTCCGACGAGAAGCTGGCCCTGACGGCGACCGCGCTGCGGCTGCGGAGGCGGCGCCCGGAGCTGTTCGGCGGCGCCGCGACGTACGAGCCCCTGGCGGCGCTCGGGCCTGGCGCGCCGCACTGCGTGGCCTTCACGCGCTCCGGAGAGGTGATCTCGGCGGCGACCCGGCTCTCCTCGCGGCTCGCCGACGCGGGCGGCTGGCGCACGACGGAACTGGCGCTTCCGGAGGGGCGGTGGGCGGATCTGCTCACTCCGGGGCGGGAGTTCACGGGGCACGCGCGCGTGGCGGAGCTTTTCGGGGAGCTGCCGGTGGCGCTCTTGGAGCGGGTCTCAGCGGGGGCGGACGAGTAGCAGGCGCGGCGCCCGTGCCATGAGCCCCTGGGGCGCGGCCCTGAAGCCGGGCGCCCAGCGCAGCCCGAGTCCGGCCAGGATGGCGGCGGTCGGGGTCCTCGAAGCGGTACGGATCGCGTCCCGCGGAGCCGGGGATCACCGCGGGGCCGCCCGCGCGGTTCCCGTACGCCCATTCGGGTGGCGTGGTGGTGTGGTGGCGTGCCAGTACACCGCCGCCACCCGGGGTGACGTCCCGTGGGCCGCACGCTTGACACCCGCCCTGCCGCGTGGCGTACTGCGGATTGCGTCAGCGGACAAGACGGGGGTGAGTCAACTGGCGGAGCAGCGCTATCCCAATGTGGCCGAACTCCTGCTGGCCTCCCGGGAGTTGGCGGCACACCGCCCCGAGCTGAGCACCCTGCGCCAGGTGGGCGCCTCTCGTGCCGGCAGGCCCCTGCACCTGCTCTCCGTCGGCCGCTCCCCCCGCGCCGTCCTGGTCGTCGCGGGCGCGCACGCCAACGAGCCCACCGGCGGCTCGACGCTGCTGCACCTCGCGGAGTGGACACTGCGGGACGAGGCCCTGCGCGCCGACACCTCCTGGCACTTCCTGCTCTGCGCCGACCCGGACGGCGCGAGCCTGCACCGCACGCCCGCCCCGCGCACGCTGTACGACTACCACCGGCACTTCTTCCGTCCCGCCGGACCCGAGCAGCCGGAGTGGTCGCCCTCCGTGCTGCCTCCCGACCGGCTGCCGCCCGAGACGCGCGCCCTGACCGGCGTCATCGACGAACTGCGGCCCTACTTGCAGGTGTCCCTGCACGGCACGGATCTCGGCGGCAGCTGGGTGCAGCTGACGCGGGACATCCCGGGGCTCGCCGAGCCGTTCGCCAAATCCGCGGCGGAGCTGCGCATCCCGGTGGAGACGGGGGCTTCGGACGCCGCGGGCTGGCCGGTCTCGGGGCCGGGGGTGCATGTGCTGCCGGGCCCGGGCTCGGCTGCCGCCTATCCGAGCCTCCCCGAGGACGCCCGGAACACGACCTGGCACCACGCCCACCGGTACGGCGGCCTGACCGCCATCGTCGAGGTGCCGATGTGGGCGAGCGACCGGGTGGACGACGCCGCTCCCCACCCCGCCCCGGTGATGGCCCTGCGCGGCTTCTCGCGGCGGCTGCGCCACGACGCCCGCCTGGTCGAGGACATCCTCGGCGAGGCGCTCCCGCGGCTCCCGGGAGCGGAAGGCCCGCTGTTGCGCGCGGCACGCTGGGCGCTCGATCTGGTGCCCGGCCTCGCCGACGACTGGGCGCGGCGGCCACCCGCGGGGACGTCGATGGCGTACATCGGCAGCGTGGACGCCTTCGGGCGGCGCCTTCCGCTGCGGGCGGCGGCGATGCTGCTGCGGGTCCTGGACGCGGCGGGCGACCGGGCCGCGCCCCGGCTCGAGCGGCTCGTCATGCACTGGAGCGAGGCGTTCGCCGAGCAGTTCGATGCGCGCTGGGTGCCGCTGGCGGACCAGGTCGAGCACCAGTCACGCACGGCGGTCGCGGCGGCACGCCACGCGCGCGTGGCGGGCGACTGACCGCGAGAAGGTCAGGAGACAGCGAGCCGGAACGCCATCTTCCCGAAGCTCACCTGGTCGCCGTCCTGGACGACGGCCGCGCCGATCACCCTGCGGCCGTTCACGGACGTGCCGTTGGTCGACCCGAGGTCACGCAGCACCCACATGCCGGCCTGCCTGCACAGCTCGGCGTGCACCCGGGAGACCGTCTCGTGGCTGAGCCGCAGCCCGTTCGCCGGGTCGCGGCCGATCCGCAGGGGGTACGGACTCGTCGGCACCGGAAGGAGCAGCTTCGGCAGCCGCTCGGCCTGCCAGGCCCTGCGCAGCCGAACGGTGAATCCGGAGACCGCGCCGACGGTGCCGAACACCGCCCGCGAAAGGCGTCCCTCGGTCCGCAGGTCCGCGGTGAGCGCGGCGAGTTCGTCGGACTGGCGAGCGGCGAGCGCGAGCTCCATGCGCCGCACGAACGTGTCGTGCGACAGCTTGCCGAGTGCGGCGCCCTCCCTGAGGACTTCCAGCGCCCTGTCGCGCTCGGCGTCGGTCAGCCGCGCGGGGTACGTATGGATCTCAAAGGACGACGTCACCCTCGTGATTGTCGGTCAGCCGGGCCGGGGTGTCCAGAAAACGCGGAACGATCGCGGGCCGATCATTTCTGAAGCACGATGGACGGGCGTCACCACGGATGACGTACGGACGGACGAAGACTGATGGCGGACAAGGGGGAACTGTCGGTGGAGTTCGAGGTGTGGGCACCGGGAGCCGAACGCGTCACGCTGCTGTGCGAGGACACCACGCACGTGCTGGAGCGCGCCGGGGACCGGGCGGGGTGGTGGACGGTGGAGGCGGAGGCCGCCGAGGGGGCGCGGTACGGCTTCTCGCTCGACGGCGGCCCCGTACTGCCCGACCCGCGCTCGCGGCGCCAGCCCGACGGCCCCGACGGCCTCAGCGCCGTCGTCGACCACGAGCGGTACGCGTGGCGCGCGCCCTGGGCGGGGCGCTCGGTGCGGGAGGCGGTCCTGTACGAGCTGCACGTGGGGACGTACACACCGGACGGCACGCTCGACTCGGCCGCGGGCCGGCTCGGCCATCTCGCCGAACTGGGCATCACTCATGTGGAGCTGATGCCGCTCTGCCCGTTCCCTGGGCGGCACGGCTGGGGGTACGAGGGCGTGTCGCTGTGGGCCGTGCATGAGCCGTACGGGGGACCTGACGCGCTGAAACGCTTCGTCGACGTCGCGCACGCGCACGGCATCGGCGTCGTGCTCGACGTGGTCCACAACCACCTCGGCCCGTCCGGCAACCATCTGCCCGCGTTCGGGCCCTACTTCACGGAGACCCATCACACGCCGTGGGGCGCTGCGGTCAATCTCGACGCGCCCGGCTCGGACGAGGTCCGCGCGTATCTGATCGGCAGCGCGCTGGCCTGGCTGCGGGACTACCGCCTCGACGGTCTGCGCCTCGACGCGGTGCACGCGCTGCGGGACACGCGCGCGCGGCACTTCCTGGAGGAGCTTTCGGCGGCCGTGGACGGGCTGGCCGACGAGCTCGGCAGGCCGCTCTCGCTGATCGCCGAGTCCGATGAGGGCAACCCCCGGGTGATCACTCCGCGCGCGGAGGGCGGGCTCGGTCTGCACGCACAGTGGAACGACGACTTCCACCACGCACTGCACGCCACGCTCACCGGCGAATCGCACGGCTACTACGAGGACTTCGCCCGGGCGCCGCTCGCCGCGCTCGCCAAGACGCTGACGGGCGGCTTCTTCCACGACGGCACCTACTCGACCTTCCGGGGGCGCGGACACGGCCGTCCCGTGGACCGGGCAAGGACGCCCGCGTACCGCTTCCTCGGCTACGCGCAGACCCATGACCAGATCGGCAATCGCGCACAAGGAGACCGGCTCTCCGCCACACTCTCCCCCGGCCTGCTCGCCTGCGCGGCCACACTCACCCTCACCGGGCCGTTCACGCCGATGCTGTTCATGGGCGAGGAGTGGGGCGCGGGCACGCCCTGGCAGTTCTTCACGGACCACACCGATCCCGAACTCGCCGAAGCCGTACGGCTCGGCAGGCGCCGGGAGTTCGCCGCGCATGGATGGGCCGAGGCCGACATTCCGGATCCGCAGGACGCGGCCACGCGCGACCGTTCCTGTCTCGACTGGGCCGAGCCCCTGACCGATCCCCACGCGCGCGTGCTGGCCTGGTACCGCCGCCTCATCGCCCTGCGCCGCACCCGCGGCGACCTCCTCGACGCCGATCTGGCGGCGCTGCGGGTCGCGTACGACGAGGAGCAGCGCTGGTTCGCGTTCCGGCGCGGCGATCTGCGCATCGCCGTGAACATCGGCAAGGAGGCGGTGGACGTGCCGCTGGGCGGCCGGGGGGCGCGGGTGCTCGCGGCGTGGGAGCCGGTCACCGCGCCCGGCGCGGACGGGCTGCTTCGGCTGCCCGCCGAGTCGTGCGCGGTCCTTGCGATGCCATGAGGCCGCCGGGCGGCTTCAGTTGACGACCGCCAGCTCGCGTGGCGTGGAGTTGAGGCGCCGCACCCCGTCCTCGGTGACCGTCACGATGTCCTCGATACGCACTCCGAAACGGCCCGGCAGATAGATGCCGGGCTCCACGGAGAAGCACATGCCGGGCACGAGCGGCAGTTCCTCGCCCTCGATCATGTAGGGCGGCTCGTGGGTGGTGACCCCGATGCCGTGCCCGGTGCGGTGGATGAAGTACTCGCCGTACCCGGCGTCGGTGATCACCGCGCGGGCCGCCCGGTCGACGTCCTGGCAGGCGGCCCCGGGCCGCACCGCGCGGCAGCCTGCCTCCTGTGCCTCGCGCACGATGTCGTGCACCCGCTGTTCCTCGGCGCCCGGCTCGCCCACGTGCACGGTGCGTGAGGTGTCCGAGCCGTAGCCGTGCAGCAGGCCGCCGAAGTCGAGGACCACCATGTCGCCGTTCTCGATGACACGCTCGCCCGCTTCGTGGTGCGGGTTGGCGCCGTTCGGGCCGGACCCGACGACGGTGAAATCGACCTGGGAATGCCCGAACCGCCGCAGCAGATCCGCGAGATCGGCGGCGACGTCACTCTCCTTGCGGCCCGCGAAGGGAACCTTCTTGATCTCCTCGTACGTTGAGTCGGCAGCGGCACCGGCCGCCGTGAGGCGCTCCAGTTCCGCGGCGTCCTTGACGGCGCGCAGCATGGGGAGCGCTTCGGTGAGGGACACGTAGGAGGTGCCGGGCAGCTCCTTCTGGAAGCCGAGGAGATGCATGGCCCAGGAGTTGTCACTGATCCCGAAGCGCCCGTCGACGTCCAGGAGCGGGGCGGTGGCGGCGTAGGGGTCCTTGCCGTCGGTCCAGTCACGCAGGGAGAGCGCGCCCGCGCCCGCCGCCAGTGCCGCGTCCGGGGCCTCCAGGGTGGGCACCACGAGCGTCGGCTCCTGCCCCGCCGCGAGTACGAGGACGGTGAGCCGCTCGGTGTCGGCGGTAGGCCGGTAGCCGGTGAGCCAGGCCAGATCGGGCCCCGGCGCGACAAGCAACCCAGCAAGCCCCGCGTCAGCCGCGGAGGCGGCGGCGCGGTCCATGCGGGCCTTGTAGTCGGCGGCGGTGAAGGGGGCGGGGGCGAAGGGCGTGGGGGTACTGCCGGTCATGGGGGTGCCGGGCATGGGGCCTCCAGGGCTGCTTGCTGCTGCGCGCCACTGGTCGTCGTAGGCGCGATGTCGTGTACGCCGATCCTGCCCGTACCGCCGGGCGTACGCGAGCGGGTTGCGGGGGCCGGTGCCGCCGGTACCGCAGCGCGGGAGGGAACGGGTTGCGCGCGCCGATGTTGCCCGTGCCGCAGCGGGGACGGAACGGGTCGCGCACGCCGATCCAGTCGTACCCCGCCACGCCTGCCCGAGCGGGCCGCGGCGGCCGTCACGTGACGAAGCCCGGTGTCACCGTCAACATCTGCCGCGCTCCGTTCCCGTGCCGGACGGTCACAGTGACGTTCCTGCCGGGGGCCGCGTCGGCGACGGCAGCCGCGAGTGCCTTGGCCGAGCCGACGCGGGTCTTGCCGAGGGCGAGCAGGACGTCGCCGCGTACGAGACCGGCCGTGTGGCCCGGTCCCGGGCTGTGCACGCCGATGAGCAGGGCTCCGGGGCCGGCCGGGGCGTCGACGGCCTCGACACCGAGGGCGGGCCGTGCCCCCTCGATCCGCGCGTCGGGCTTGGCCGGCTTGGCGGGGTGTTTCTGAGGTGGCTTCGCGGTAGGGGCGGGCGCGGGGGCCGCGTTGGGGGCGCCGGGTCCTGCCTGGCGGCCCGGCTGGCCTCCCTGTGCCTGCGCCGCCTTCCGCATGTCGGCGAGCTTGCTCATGCCGATGACGGTGGCGCTGACGGTGCCGAGCCCCACCCCCGTCAGCACGAGGACGGCCGAGACGAGCAGCCCGAGGAGCAGGGTCACCAGCCGCCGCCCCCTCCGCCGCGCGGCGTGCGGCCGGTGCCCCGGTCCGGATCTGTGGCCGGTGCCGGGTTTCCGCCCGGCACCGTGACTCTGCCCGGCACCGCCCTCCTCCTCGATACCGTCCTTCCGCCCGATGCCGAACTTCCGGCCCGTGCCGAGCTTCCGCCCGATGCGGAGCTTCCGGCCGGCGGTCGACCTGCCGCCGCTGCCGGGCTCCTGTCCTGGCATCGGCTTGGGACGCAACGCAGTCTGTTCCATGGCTCGCCTCCGGCCACAGCCCTACCCGGCGTGACCCGGCGCGACGATTCACGAACGAGTGATGTCCAGGTGTGCGGCCGGGGCGCCCCACCCCCAGGCGCGGCAGCGCCAAGAACGACAAGCGCTGCGTCAAGATCAAGTTTGCCGCCGGGCTCTTTCTGCCCGGTGAATAATCTGGCAGTTACCGCAAGCAGAAGTTGAGGTTCTTGATCATGTGGGTCCTGTACAGCGCCTGTATCGCCGTCGTCCTCTCCATCGCGATCCGGCTGATCGCGGGACGGAATTCGGTCGTGCCGCCGTGGCGGGATGCGACCTCGATCGCGTCTGGCGTCCTCGTCGCAGCCGCCGTCTACATAGCGGCGACTGCGGCAGCGCACGTTGAGAGCGGGATCGCGGTCAGCTCCGCCCTCCTGTGGTTCACCGCTGCGATCAGCGGTGTGCACGCCATCAAGGAATCGCGACGCCCCCGTAGCTGAAGGATCGCCGCCCGCGGGCTCTGTCAGCCCGCGTGACCTCCCTCATGTCCTGCCTCGTCATGGCCCCCATGCCCCGCCCCGTGGTCGAACTTCAGGGCCTCCTTCGGCATGACCACGAAGGGGCGCATCATGCCCATGTCCTCGTGCTCCAGGAGGTGGCAGTGGTACATGAAGCGGCCGTACGCCCCGTCGAACTTGCCCATCACCCGGAGCAGTTGACCGCCGGGCACCAGGAAGACGTCCTTCCATCCGCGCTCGTTCGGGGCGAGGGGGATCTCCCTCTTCGGGTCGAAGGTGACCGGAGACAACGTGCCGCCCACCGTGACGTCGAAGCCTGACGTGTCGTAGGCGTCCCGGCCCATGAGCTGGAAGTCGGCCAGGTGGATGTGCATGGGGTGGGTCACCGGAGGGTTCACCGCGAGGTTCAGGAAGCTCCACTGCTCGTGGCTGCCCTCGGCGATGGTGAAGCCCAGGCCATCGTTGAACGTACGGGCGGTCCGGCGGTAGGTCTTGGTCTGTCCGTCCGCGCCCCGGAGCTGGATGATTCCCTCGGTCGGGACCCGGAAGTCGCCCGCGTCCTTGATCTCGGTCATCTCCCAGATCTCGGGGTGGCCCCCACCGCCCTTCGTGGCGGGCGGCGTCAGGACGATCAGCCGGTGGCCGTGCTCGACATCGTGGCTCAGCGGGCGGAACGAGCCCGAGAGGACCTCCGGGAGCGAGAAGGGGTCGTCGACCTCGGTGTCCCGCACGCGGAACTCCATCACCTGCGGGTAACGCACGTTGTTGGCGGGGTCCGGCACTCCGGGGGCCTGCCCCCTGCCCTTGTTCACCAGCCGCACCCGCCGGCCCGCCAGCGCACGGAAGTCGATCAGGAGGTCCATCCGCTCGGCCGGGGCGACGGTCAGCGTGGGCAGCGCCTCGTCGAAGTCGACCGGGACCGGACGCGGCAACAGGCCGCCGTCACTGCCGATCTGGTGCAGCACGCCCCGCACCGGTTCGTTGTCCTCGTCGACCAGGACGAGGTCGTAGATACGGGCGTTCGACGCGTTGACCAGGCGGAAGCGGTGCCATGCCGCGTCGACGTCCGCGTACGGCCAGATCCTGCCGTTCACCGTGCTGTACGGGCCCGTGAAGGGAAGCGAGACCGGCTTTCCCGTCTCCGGGTTCTTGTCCTGGACGATGACGGTCTTGTGCAGAAGGCGGCCGTTCAGACGCCCGTCCTCGTCCGTGTCCAGGTTCCGGTCGGCGAGCAGCAGCGGGATCTCCCGCTCCCCGCAGGGGAGATGGAGCGCGTCCTCCTCGTCGTCACGGACGAGGTACGTGCCGTACAACCCCGCCTGGACATTCCAACGGGTGATGTTCATGGCATGGTCGTGATACCACCACTGCACCGCCTGGTGGTCGTTCGGATACTCGGAGAGCTGCGCGTCGCCGGTCCCCACCGCGTTGTCCGTCCACCCGTCGTTGCCCCCGCCGGTCTGCGCGCCGTGCAGATGCGTCACCGACCACGCGGGCAGCGCGGCGACGTCCTTGTTCGGCTCGACGCCCGCGCGCCCCGGCAGGGTGGCCGGGTTCGGGTCGGCCGACCGCACCTCCACCGCGGTGACCGGATACTCGCTGTCCTTCGGGATGCGGTTGGTCCACGCGATCCGGATGCGCCGACCTCGCCGGACCTCGATCGTCGGGCCCGGGACACAGCCGTCGTATCCCCACATCAGGGTGGGCGGCAGCTGTGGGTGCAGCCGGATCCAGGCCGGGCGCAGCGCGATCTCCGTCTCCGCGGGCACATCCGTCTCGTCGCGTACGTCGACGGAGTCCGGCCGCAGGACCGGCGGGACCGGCAGCGGTGTGACGTACGGCGTGAGCTCCCCCGCTGCCGCGGACGGCTCACCGGCCGCGGACGTGCCGGTGAGCCGGTCCGTGACGCGCTCAATGATGTCGGTCAAGATGAACACCCCCGTGTTCCGCAATGCAATGCAATGGCCCCTGATGTGCGGCCGGTTGAGCGGCCCGGTCAGTGGCCGCCTCTCACAGGGGAAGACTCCTGGCGCACCCGCCAAGTTCCACGAATCCCTCATTCCGCAAGAAAAGTCTCGGAAACCGTAATGGGAAGCGGGAGGTCCTGTTGTGGGTCTGCTGTCAGTGACCACTGTTACTTTCGATGCATGACCGAACGTGCTCTCCGTCTGCTGCGCCGGGACCCGCGTCTGGCCGAGCTGGCCGCGTTCCCTTTCGCATTCGACCTGTCCCGCGCGGACCACGTCGAAGAGGTCCGCCTCGCGTCGGGCGGACCGCTGGAACCGATCGCGGGGGATGATTCCGGGGGCACGTATTTCCTCTGCGCGGACGGGGCCGTTCTGTACGCCGACTCCGAGGGGTCGGCCGGGGTGATCGGGGACAGCGTGGACGACGCCCTGGAGATCCTCGTCGGCCTGCCCGGCTGGCATGACTACGTAGGTCTCTCGCCCACGGACGGCGAGGCACGGATCCTCACCGAGATCGCCGACACGGAGGGCGACTTCCGCGAGGATTGTGTGCCCGATCTCGACGCGCGCCGCGCCGAACTGCGGGCGGCGCTCGGCTTTTCGGAGTGCTCCCCCGTGCGGCTCGTCGCGCGTCTGCACGCCGCGCTCCTGCGCACCGAGCCGGACCACCTCCTCCTGAACGCCGTCGAGCACCTGGCGTACCAGCGCCTCGACCCGCATCCGCGCCCTCCCCTGTGGGAGCAGGTGCTCGCCAAGGGCCGCACCGACCTCGCCCTGCTGCGCACGGGGGACCGCACGGTCTGGGACGGCGTGGCCGGCGACCGTACCCGACGGGTGGCGGCGTTGCGGGCCGCGCAGTACGACCGGCGGAACACGGACCGGGCCCTCCTGCGCCACCTCCTCAAGCACGAGGCGGCGAACGCCTCCATGTCCGACGAACTGCGGCTCGCCGTCGTGCTGGTGGGGCTGCACTGCCTGGCCGAGGATCTGCCGCTGCTGCGGGAGGTCCATGAGACGACCTACGACACCTGGTGCGGCCTGGCCGGGCTCCCCGAGGAGGCCGGTCAAGTCCAGGACTGGGCACGCTCGTTCGACGCCTCCAACTATGGGGTGGACCCCGACGACGAACCGGAGTCCACCTGGCTGGAGCTCGCCCGGGAGCAGGGGATGGTGGAGGTGGCCCGCACGTATCTGATCCGCGAGCTGGACGACACCGGTCCTGACGCTGCGCAACTGGCGGTGCTCGCCGACGAGTTGGCACTCATCGGCGACTACACCCAGGCGATGCGCGCCCAGCGTCTGTACCGCTCGCTCCAGGACACCGACCAGGGCCGAGCGGCAGCCGACGCGCGGCTGGCCGAGCTGAGGCGGAGGGCCGTGGACGAGGCCGCGGCGGAATCGTAGGTCTCCCCGCACGGGTGCGGCCGGGCCTCTTACGCCCGCACCCCGGTTGAAGCCGTGCCCTTGCGGTACGGGGGCGTGGGGGCCACGGTTGGTTCGCGGGCCCGTCGACCGGCCCGTTCCGCACACCCACACTCATGCTCACGCTCACACTCATGCTGACGCCGATCGGAGTCGCCGTGGCCTCCTTCTCGCTTCCCCATGTCCTGCTGGGCGAAGGTCCGCACAAGGTGATCGCCGTGCACGGCTGGTTCGCCGACCGCTCGGCGTACGCGCCGGTGCTCGCGGACCTCGACCTCGCCTCGTTCCAGTACGCGGTGGTCGACCTGCGCGGATACGGGGAGGCGAAGGACGCCACCGGCGCGTACACGACCTCCGAGGGGGCCGCCGATGTCATCGGCCTGGCCGACCACCTCGGCTGGGACCGGTTCTCGCTGATCGGCCACTCGATGGGCGGCAGCGTCGCCCAGCGGGTCCTCACGGTCGCCCCGCACCGGGTCCGCAGGCTGGTCGGCGTCTCCCCCGTACCCGCTTCCGGGCTGGAACTACCGCCAAACCAGTGGGAGTTGTTCTCTGACGCGGACCGCCTGCCGGACAACCGCCGCGCGATCATCGACTTCACCACCGGCGGCGTCCGCCCCGCGGCCTGGCTCGACCGCATGGTGGCGCGCTCGCTCGACGTCAGCGACGCGAAGGCCTTCCGCTGCTGGCTGGACTCCTGGGCGCGCGAGGACTTCCACGACCGGATCGAGGGCTCGACCGTGCCGGCGCTCGCGGTGGTCGGAGCACTTGACCCCGCGCTCGGCGCGGATCTGATGCGCCGGACGTGGCTGCGCTGGTACGCGCGCGCCGAACTCAGCGAACTCGCCGAGGCGGGCCACTACGCGATGGACGAGACGCCGCTCGCGCTCATCCGTGCCGTGGAGGACTTTCTACGGGCGGACGGCCAGGACAGCGGCGACGCGTCATGAACGTAAGAGTGCTGCATGGAGCGTCATGAACGTACGAGTGCTCCGTGAACCGGCCGTCACGCGAGGGGAGCAGGCAGATCACCGCATCCGCGGACGATGAACTCGCCCCTGTTCCCGACGTGTTCGACCCACGCGTGTACGCCGCCGGGGTCCCCCACGACCGCTACCGCCTGCTCCGCGACCTGCGTCCCGTCGCCTGGCAGGACGAGCCGCCGGTGCTCGGCTGGCCCGCGGGGCCCGGCTTCTGGGCGGTCACACGGCACGCGGACGTCGTCCGCGTCCTCAGGGACTCGACCACGTACTCCTCATATCTGGGCGCCACCCAGATCCGCGATCCCGACCCGGAGGACCTGCCGTTCATCCGGCGCATGATGCTCAATCAAGACCGTCCGGACCATGGGAAGTTACGCCGCCTGGTAAGCCGCGCCTTCACGCCCCGGCGCGTGGAACGCTTCGAGTCCCAGGCCCGCGACCGCGCCCGCACCCTCCTCGCCACGGCGGCGGACAGGGCCCGCGCCTCCGACGGCACCTGCGATCTCGTCACCGCCGTCACCGACGACTACGCGCTGCTCAACCTCGCCGATCTCCTCGGTGTACCCGAGAGCGACCGCGGCCTGCTCCTGCGCTGGACCCAGCGCGTGATCGGCTATCAGGACCCCGATGAAGCAGCGGAGTTGAACCTCGGCCCGGAAGGCAAGCCCGTCAATCCGCGCTCGCCCGCGATGCTGCGCGACATGTTCGCCTACGCGCAGGACCTGGCGGCACACAAACGCCGTGCGCCCGCCGACGACATCATGACCACCCTCGCGACCGACCCCGAACTGACGGGCCCCGAGCTGGAGATGTTCTTCTTCCTGCTCACCGTCGCGGGCAACGACACCGTGCGCGGGGCGGCACCCGGCGGTCTCCTCGCGTTCGCCGAGCACCCGGACGAGTACCGCCGCTTCCGCAAGGGCGACGCCCCGATCGCCGGGACCGTGGACGAACTCCTGCGCCACCACCCTCCCGTTCTCACCTTCCGCCGTACGGCCACCCGGGACACGGCGCTGGCGGGCCGTGCCATCGGCGCCGGGGACAAGGTGGTCGTCTTCCACGCGTCGGCCAACCACGACGAGCGTGTCTTCACGGACCCGCACCGGCTCGACCTGTCCCGCTCCCCGAACCCCCACGTCTCCTTCGGCGAAGGCCCACACGTCTGCCTGGGCGCACACTTCGCCCGCCTCCAACTACGGGTTCTCTACGAGGAGTTCCGCACGTCACAGCCCGAGCCGCCCCAACTGGCCGCCCGTCCCGAGCGCCTGGTCTCCAACTTCATCAACGGCATGAAGTCGCTGCCGGTCCAGCTGTCGGGTTAACCGCCGGTCCAGCTGTCGGCGACGCGCCGCCCGCATCGGATACGGTCCAAGATCCGCCCCCCGGACCCCCTCCGCTCACCTGAGCACCCCACATCACAATCCGGTCTCGCGCCTCTCCAGGCTCTTGCCAGCTCCCCATGTAATCGATTCCAATCCTCCGTGTAATCGATTCCACAAGGAGGTGGACCGGCGATGGCGAGCATCAAGGACGTCGCCGCCGAGGCAGGCGTATCCGTCGCCACGGTCTCGCGCGTCCTGAACAGTCACCCCTCGGTCAGTCCGGCGGCCCGCGCCCGCGTCCACGCGGCGATAGAGAGCCTCGGCTACCGCCCGAACGCCGTCGCCCGGTCGCTGCGCACCGACCAGACCCGCACGCTCGGCCTGGTCATCAGCGACGTACTGAACCCGTACTTCACGGCCCTGGCCCGCTCCGTCGAGGAGGCCGCCCGCGCGCTCGGCTACAGCGTGATCATCGGCAACGCCGACGAGCGGCCCGAGCTCCAGGACCACCACGTGCGCACGCTCCTGGACCGCCGCATCGACGGGCTCCTGGTCTCCCCCACCGACGGCGGCTCCCCGCTGATGCTCGACACCGCGCGCTCAAGCACGCCCATGGTGTTCGTGGACCGCTGGATCCCGGGCGTGGACGTCCCCGTCGTACGGGCCGACGGGCGCGAGGCCGTCCGTGACCTCGTCGCCCATCTGCACGGACTCGGCCACCGCAGGCTCGCGATCATCGCGGGGCCCGCGGCCACCACCACGGGCAGCGAGCGCGTCGAGGCCTTCCGGGAGGCGCTCGGCGCTTACGGGCTCCCGCTGCCCGACGCCTACATCGGGCAGGGCGACTTCCAGGCGGACAGTGGGCGCCAGGCCACCGAGCGGTTCCTCGCGCTGCCCGAGCCGCCGCACGCCATCTTCGCCGCCGACAACCTGATGGCTCTCGGCGCGCTCGACGCGATCCGCGCGCACGGGCTGCGCGTCCCGCACGACATCGCGCTCGCGGCCTTCGACGACATCCCGTGGTTCGTGCACACCGATCCGCCGATCACCGCGATCGCCCAGCCGACCGGCGACCTAGGCCGGGCCGCCGTGCGGGCCCTGGTCGACCGGATCGAGGGCAGGCGCCCTCGATCCGTCACCCTGCCCGCACGCCTCGTCGTACGCCGCTCCTGCGGCGAGTCCCCCACCGACCAGAGGAGCATCACGTGAGCGACCTGGAAAAGTTGCCGCGCAGCGCGGACCGCGGCGGCGATGAGCTGCTGCGGATCGAAGGCATACGCAAGACCTTCCCCGGTGTCGTCGCGCTCGACTCCGTCGACTTCGACCTGCGCCGCGGCGAGGTGCACGTCCTGCTCGGCGAGAACGGCGCGGGCAAGAGCACGCTGATCAAGATGCTCTCCGGCGCCTACCGCCCCGACAGCGGTCGCATCCTCGTGGACGGCGCGGAGGTCCGCATCCACGGCGCGCAGGACGCCGAGCGGCTCGGGATCGCCACGATCTACCAGGAGTTCAACCTCGTACCCGACCTCACCGTCGCGGAGAACATCTTCCTGGGCCGGCAGCCGCGCCGCTTCGGGATGATCGACCGCAAGGCGATGGAGACGGCGGCCGACGAGCTGCTCAAGCGGGTCGGCGTCCAGGTGTCGCCGCGCGCCAAGGTGGGTGAACTCGGCATCGCCAGGCTCCAGATGGTGGAGATCGCGAAGGCGCTCAGCCTCAAGGCGCGCGTACTGATCATGGACGAGCCGACGGCCGTCCTGACGAGCGAGGAGGTCGACAAACTCTTCGCGATCGTCAGGCAGCTGCGCGAGGACGGCGTCGGCGTCGTCTTCATCACCCACCACCTGGAGGAGATCGCCGCGCTCGGCGACCGCGTCACCGTCCTGCGCGACGGCCGCAGCGTCGACCAGGTGCCCGCCTCGACGGCGGAGGACGAGCTCGTACGGCTGATGGTGGGCCGCAGCATCGATCAGCAGTATCCGCGTGAACGCCCGGACACCGGCGGCGCGTTGCTCACCGTCGAGGGCCTCACCCGTGACGGCGTCTTCCACGACGTGAGCTTCGAGGTGCGGGCCGGTGAGGTCGTCGGCCTCGCGGGGCTCGTCGGCGCGGGACGCACCGAGGTGGCGCGCGCCGTCTTCGGCGCCGATCCCTACGACGCGGGCTCCGTCGACGTACGCGGCGAACGGCTGCCCCGGCATGACGTGAACGCCGCGATGGGCGCCGGCATCGGCCTCGTACCGGAGGACCGCAAGGGCCAAGGGCTGCTCCTCGACGCCTCCGTGCAGGAGAACCTCGGCCTGGTGACGCTGCGTTCGGCGACCCGCTCGGGACTCGTGGACCTCAAGGGGCAGCGCGTCGCCGCCGCCCGGATCGCCGAGCAGCTCGGCGTGCGGATGGCCGGGCTCGGCCAGCATGTGCGCACCCTGTCCGGCGGCAACCAGCAGAAGGTCGTCATCGGCAAGTGGCTGCTCGCTGACACCAAGGTGCTGATCCTCGACGAGCCGACGCGCGGCATCGACGTGGGCGCGAAGGTCGAGATCTACCAGCTCATCAACGAACTGACGGCCTCCGGCCACGCGGTCCTGATGATCTCCAGCGATCTGCCCGAGGTGCTCGGCATGAGCGACCGCGTGCTCGTCATGGCGCAGGGCCGGATCGCGGGCGAACTCGCGGCGGACGACGCCACGCAGGACGCGGTGATGGCGCTCGCCGTCAGCACCACGGAAGCGCACGACAGCACGGCAGTTCAGAACGACGAAACAACCGAAGGGGAGGCCTCCCGTGGCCACTGAAACGCTGAAGGGCAACGCGGGCGGCGCCACCGGTATCCGCCGCATGCTGCTCGACAACGGCGCGCTGAGCGCCCTGGTCGTCCTGGTGGTGGCGATGTCGCTGCTGTCCGGCGACTTCCTCACCACGCAGAACCTGCTCAACGTGGGCGTGCAGGCCGCCGTCACCGCGATCCTCGCGTTCGGCGTCACCTTCGTCATCGTCTCGGCGGGCATCGACCTGTCGGTCGGCTCGGTGGCCGCGCTCTCCGCGACCGTCCTCGCGTGGACGGCGACGTCCCAGGGGCTCCCGGTCTGGCTCGCGGTCGTCTTCGCCGTCGGTACCGGCATAGCGTGCGGATTCGTCAACGGTCTGCTCGTCTCGTACGGCAAACTCCCGCCGTTCATCGCGACGTTGGCGATGCTGTCGGTGGCCCGCGGACTCTCCCTGGTGATCTCGCAGGGCAGCCCGATCCCGTTCCCCGACTCGGTCTCAAGCCTCGGTGACACGATCGGCGGCTGGCTGCCGGTCCCGGTCATCGTGATGATCGCGATGGGCCTGGTCACGGCCGTCATCCTGGCCCGTACGTACATCGGCCGTTCCATGTACGCGATCGGCGGCAACGAAGAGGCGGCGCGCCTCTCCGGTCTGCGCGTCAAGCGGCAGAAGCTCGTCATCTACGGTCTGTCGGGCCTCTTCGCCGCCGTGGCGGGCATCGTCCTCGCCTCCCGTCTGGTCTCCGCGCAGCCGCAGGCCGCACAGGGGTACGAGCTGGACGCGATCGCCGCGGTCGTCATCGGCGGCGCGAGCCTGGCGGGCGGCGTCGGAAAGGCGTCCGGCACCCTGATCGGCGCGCTGATCCTGGCGGTCCTGCGCAACGGCCTCAACCTCCTCTCCGTGTCCGCCTTCTGGCAGCAGGTCGTGATCGGCGTCGTCATCGCGCTCGCGGTCCTCCTCGACACGCTGCGCCGCAAGGCGGGCGCGACTCCCGGAGCGTCGTCGGGCGCGGCGGCCGGAGGCGGCAAGAAGGGGCCGCAGGTCCTGAAGCTCGGCATCGCGGCGGCGCTAGTGGCGGCCGTGGTGGGCGCCGTCTCCTTCTTCAACAACGGCGGTTCCTCCGGCACGACGACCAAGATCGGCATGTCGCTCTCGACCCTCAACAACCCCTTCTTCGTACAGATGAAGGAGGGCGCGCAGGCCGAGGCCAAGAAGGCCGGCGTCGACCTCACCGTCACCGACGCGCAGAACGACGCCTCGCAGCAGACCAACCAGCTGCAGAACTTCACCGGCGAAGGCGTGAAGTCGATCATCGTCAACCCGGTCGACTCGGACGCGGTGGGCCCTGCCGTGCGCGGCGCCAACAAGTCGGACATCCCGGTGATCGCCGCGGACCGCGGCGTGAACAAGGCGAAGGCGGCGACGCTCGTCGCCTCCGACAACATCGCGGGCGGCAAGCTGGCCGCGAAGACCCTCGCGGAGAAGCTGGGCGGCAAGGGCAAGATCGTCACGCTCCAGGGCGTCGCGGGCACGTCGGCGAGCCGTGAGCGCGGCAAGGGCTTCGCCGAGGGCATCAAGGACTACCCCGGCATCAAGGTCGTCGCCTCGCAGCCCGCGGACTTCGACCGCACGAAGGGCCTGGACGTCATGACGAACCTGCTCCAGTCCAACCCCGGCATCAACGGCGTCTTCGCCGAGAACGACGAGATGGCCCTGGGCGCCGCCAAGGCGCTCGGCGGCAAGGCGGGCAAGTCGGTCTCGGTGGTCGGCTTCGACGGGACCCCTGACGGTCTCAAGGCGGTCGAGGCGGGCACGATGTACGCGTCCGTGGCGCAGCAGCCGAAGGAGCTGGGCCGGATCGCCGTACAGAACGCGGTGAACGCGGCGCGGGGCAAGGACGTCGAGACGATGGTGAAGGTGCCGGTGAAGGTGGTCACGGAGAAGAACGTGGCCGACTTCTCCTGACGGCCGCCCCGCCTCTCTCTTCACGCAGGACCTACGCAGGAGCTGGATTCACAGATGCAGGACCACGCCCACGACCATGCCGACGCCTCGTACGACCTCCTGGTCGTCGGATCGGCCAACGCCGACCTGGTGATCGGCGTCGAGCGCCGCCCCGCCCCCGGCGAGACGGTCCTCGGCTCCGACCTCGTCACGCATCCGGGCGGCAAGGGCGCGAACCAGTCGGCAGCGGCGGCCCGCCTCGGCGCCCGCACGGCGCTGCTCGCGCGGGTCGGCGACGACGCGCACGGCCGGCTCCTGCTCGACTCGCAGCGCGCGGCGGGCGCGGACACGGTCGGCGTCCTGGTCGGCGGGGCGCCCACCGGCGTCGCGCTGATCACCGTCGACCCGTCGGGCGACAACAGCATCGTGGTCTCGCCGGGTGCCAACGCCCGGCTGACCCCTGAGGACATCCGCGCGGCGGGCAGCCTGCTCGCCGCGTCCCGGGTGGTCTCGACCCAGCTGGAGATTCCCGTCGAGTCGGTGACGGAGATCGTACGTACCCTGCCGGCGACCACCCGCTTCGTCCTCAACCCCTCGCCTCCGGCGCCCCTGCCGTCCGAAGTCCTCGCGGCCTGCGACCCGTTGGTGGTGAATGAACACGAGGCGCGCTACATCCTGGGCGATGACGCGGCGCCATCGGACTCTCCGGCGGACTGGGCGCGGGGGCTCTTGTCCCTCGGCCCCCGCTCGGTGGTGATCACCCTGGGGGCGCAGGGCGCGCTGACCGCCGACAGCCACGGCTCCCCTGTCACCGTCCCGAGCCCGAAGGTCGAGGCGGTGGACACGACCGGGGCGGGCGACGCGTTCACGGCGGCTCTCGCCTGGCGCCTCGGCCTGGGCGAGGACCTTCCGACGGCGGCGGCGTACGCGGCGCGCGTCGGAGCGGCCTCGGTCACCCGGCGGGGCGCGCAGGAGTCGTACCCGACGGTGGAAGAGGTGCCGTCCGCGTGAAGAAGACCGGCATCCTCAACCGTCATCTGTCCGGCGCCCTGGCCGAGTTGGGCCACGGGGACACGATCCTGATCTGCGACGCGGGCATGCCCATACCGCAGGGCCCGCGCGTCGTCGACCTGGCGTTCCGCGCCGGGGTCCCGTCGTTCGCCGAGGTGCTCGACGGGCTGCTCGCCGAGCTGGTGACGGAGGGCGGAACGGCGGCGACGGAAGTCCGCGAGGCGAACCCGGCGACATCGGAACTCCTGTCGTCCCGCGTCACACCCCTGGACCTGGTCCCACACGAGGAACTCAAACGCCGCACGGCGGGGGCTCGCCTGGTCGTACGGACGGGCGAGGCGACTCCGTACGCGAATGTGCTGCTGCGGTGCGGGGTGTTTTTCTAGGTCCGCCCCGCGGGGCGGGGGGGCTTCTAGGTCCGCCGCGCGGGGTAGAAGGGTCTTCTAGGCCTCTACGCAAGCCGTAGGGCCGTTACGCGCCAGGCGGTTCGCGAAGCTGAGCGTCCGGTACACCGTCACCCCGCCCGCCAGTTCCCCGCACGCCCGCGCCGCCTCGCTGACCCGCTGTGTGTACGACGGGTCCCGGGTGTCCAGGAGGATGCCCAGCGTCGTGCCGCTGTGGGCTACGGCGACCCCGAGGCCGCCGACCTCCCGGCAGATCTCCCGCATCGGCTCCAACGACCATTTGTGGCGCAGGAGTTGATTCATCTGCGCGCTGCGGGTAGCCACCCTGCCGACCTCCGCCAGGTCGCGGCGGCGGACGGCGCAGGAGAGCCGGTCGAGCAGGCGCGCGTACTCATGGCGGTCGGCCAGGGTGAACGGCTTGGGCAGGCGGTTGAAGTCGACGGTGTCCACCGAGCCGCCCTCGTCGATCCCCACCACGGCCATGACCGGCAGTGTTCCAAGGACGTCGCGCAGGCGCACGCTGCGGTGGTGGAAGGCGACGATCGCCGGGTAGAGCACCCCGTCCGTAGGCTCGATCTCCGCCAGTAGCCGCTCGATCCGGGACGGCGGCATCTCGACCCGCAGCGCCTGCCCCACCGCACGCGCGGTCGCGACCAGGTCGGCGGAGGAGCTGGCAAGGCCCTTGCCCTCGGGGATGACGCTGTTGACGTGGAGGGTGCCCCCGGTGGCCGCCCCGGTCTTGCGTGCCGCCAACTTGCCTATGGTGCGGGCCAGTTGGAGCGCCTTCGTCTTTCCGGCCGGGTGGACCTGCACCTCCCTGGAGCGGGGATCATGCCGGTACGTGGCCATCGTCCAGCGCGCGACGGGCAGCGTCACCAGGAAGTCGCCGTCCTCCTCCGGCAGCACGCCCTGCAGCAGCTCGCCGAAGGTCCCGAAGGCGGTACCCACCCCGGTTCCGGCCGACCCCTCACGCGACGGGCGGGGCCGCAGCCCCGCCGTCTCCTGGGACAGCTTCACAGGTCTCCTCTCAGCGGCCGATGGCCATATGGCCCGATGGCTCGACGCTCTCGACGCCCACAGGCTGCCACAGCACTATGCGTCTTGACAATCATTTTCATCTAGTGTGA
The DNA here is from genome assembly GCF_043200355.1 of Streptomyces sp. NPDC048436. NCBI lineage: Bacteria > Bacillati > Actinomycetota > Actinomycetes > Kitasatosporales > Streptomycetaceae > Streptomyces > Streptomyces sp. NPDC048436. The sequence goes on along the minus strand of NZ_JBICXP010000003.1, from coordinate 138,215 downwards.
TGCTCTGGCCTCGGCAGACCGACAGGGGGCACTCATGCACGACCACATAGCCGAAGCCGTGAAAAGACCCGATCTCGTTTCCCTGGAGCCGGACTTGGTCTGTCTCCGATTCGAGTCGATGAAGATCTATTCGGCTCTGGGAGCGGTTCGGCATCTGCTGGATTCAGGCGCCGTGAAACCCGGTGACACCCTCATCGACAGTTCCAGCGGAATCTACGCACAGGCCCTGGCACTCGCCTGCCACCGCTATGGAATGAAGTGCCACGTCGTCGGATCCACGACGGTGGACCGCACGATGCGCGTTCAGCTGGACATACTCGGCGCCACCCTGGAACAGGTGAAGCCGTCCAAAAATCTCCGGCTCGACCAGGAGTTGAGGGTGCGGCGCATCGCCGAGATCCTGGAGGCGAATCCGTCGTACCACTGGATGCGGCAATATCACGACGGCATTCATTACTACGGCTACCGCGACGTGGCGCGGACGATCGACGCCGAAGTCCCCACCGGGCCGCTCGCCCTGGTGGGCGGGGTCGGCTCGGGTGCGTCGACCGGCGCCATCGCGGGCTACCTGCGGGACGCGGGACGGGACGTGTCACTCGTCGGCGTACAGCCCTTCGGCAGCGTCACGTTCGGCTCGGAGCACGTGGCCGACCCGGACATGATCATCGCCGGGATCGGCAGCGCCATCGAATTCGAGAACGTCCGGCACGAGGCCTATGACCGCGTGCACTGGGTGAACTTCGACTGCGCGGTATCCGGCGCGGTATCGCTACTCAGAAACAGCGGAATCTTCGCGGGGCTTTCCGCCGGAGCCGCCTATCTGGCCACGCTCTGGGAACGGCGCCGGGACGCTTCCCGTACGTACGTCTTCATCGCCGCCGATACGGGCCACCGCTATGTCGAGAGCGCCTACGCCCACCATGCGGACGCCCAGGACACCGACACCCTGAAGCCCCACGAAATCACCTCGCTCGACGAGTTGAGTCACCCGTGGTCGACCACTTCCTGGCGCGAGCTGTCCTGAATTCTCATCTCAGCACCTTCCAGTACTCGATCCTTATGAAAGAACCTCACATGTCACCAACCGACGCCCACCCGCCCCACACCGTCGCCGAACTCATCGACGCCGTCCTGGCGGGCGCCTACGGGCCGGACCCCCGCGATCTCTCCGTCACCAGCGCGTTCTGGCTCTACAACACCACCCGCCTCGCCGGCAGCGAAGTCACCTACCACAACCACTACTTGCTGCTCCGGGTCGGCACCGCCTTCGGCGCCTGCTCCTTCGAAGCCGGTGAACTCGCCCCGGACTTCTGCGAGAACGCATCGGGCCACACCCTCGACAAGCTGCTGCGCGCCGAGTCCACGGCCGTCCGCGTCGCCGCACTCGACGCCTATCTCGCGCAGGTAGACCCGCACAGGGACGCCGCCGAAGCCGAGCGCGTCATGCTGCCCACCGGTACCCCTGAGGTCCGGGCGAAGGCCCGCGACGCAGCCATCGCCGGGCTGCTCGACATCGAGCCCGGCGCGAAGGTGGCGCTCATCGGCGTGGTCAATCCGCTGGTCGCGGCGATACGCGAGCGGGGCGGCGTCTGTCTGCCCTGCGATCTGAATCTCCGTATGACCCAGTGGGGCGACCGCGTCACCGACGACATGACCGAGGTGCTCGAAGCGGCCGACGCCGTCGTCGCCACCGGCATGACGCTGAGCAACGGCACCTTCGACCTGATCCTCGCGCACTGCCGCGAGCACGAGGTGCCGCTGGTGGTGTACGCGCAGAGCGGCAGCGCCGTGGCCCGCGCCTTCCTGCCCGCAGGGGTCAGCGGACTCTCCGCGGAGCCCTTCGCGTTCTCGCAGTTCAGCGCCGACGAGACGCCCCTGTACCGCTACCGGGAGGCGGCGTGAGCGTCGAGACCAGGGGCTCCAAGGGTTCCAAGGACTCCGAGGGCTCCGAGGGCTCCGCGGTGGATCCCCGGGCCGTCGGTGCCGAGGAGGCGCTGCCGGGTGACCTGCGGATGGCCCGCACCCTGTGGCCCGTTCTGGTCGCCTCCGCGGTCGGCCTGCTGCCGTTCACCGTCTTCAGTACGTATCTGGTGCCGATGGCCGAGGAAGCCGAAAGCAGCGTCGCCACCCTGGGCGGCCTGCGCGGACTCGGCGGCCTCGCGGCCCTGTTGGTCGGCACCGCGCTCGCCCCGCTCATCGACCGGGTGCGCAAGGAGTGGGCCGCCGCCGGTGGTCTGGCCGCGCTCGGCGTGTCCGCCGCCCTGGGCGCGAGCGGGGACTTCCTGCTGCTCGCCGTGTTCTGCCTGCTCGTCGGCGCGAGTACGTCGGTCCTGAACCCGGCGCTGACGGCCGCCGCCGCCGACCGCTTCGGTTCGGGGAAGGCGGCCGGGCGCGCGGCGACGCTCGTGACGGCGACCCAGTCGATGACCGCGATGCTGGCGGCGCCGGTCATCGCGCTGCCCGCGCTGCTCTGGGGCTGGCAGGGCGACCTGTTCGCGGTGACCGGGGTGTCGCTGCTGCTCGCCGCGGTCTTCTTCCTGCGCGGCAAGGACAAGCCGGTCGTGGAACCGCCGGATGCCCAACGCCTGGGCTACATAGCCTCGTTCAAGGCGCTCGGGGCGATCCCCGGTGTCGTACCGCTGCTGCTCATCTCCCTGCTGCGCACCGCCGTATTCATGGGTTATCTCTCCTACCTGGCGGCCTACTACGACGAACGGTTCGCGCTCGACCCGGGGCTCTTCGCGTTCGTGTGGACACTCAGCGGCGCGTCGTTCTTCGTGAGCAACCTCCTCACGGGGCGCCTCACGAACTCCGAGGAGCCACGGATCGGCACCGAGCGGCTGCTGGCCGCTGGGCTTGTCGCCGCGCTCGTCTCGGTCGTGGGCTTCTACTTCACGCACTGGCTGCCGCTCGCGCTCGCGATGACGGCCCTGCACGCGGCGAGCCACGCCGTCGTCGCCGCGTGCGTGATCAGCCTGCTCGTCCGGCGGTGCGGTCCCCAGCGCGGTGCGGCCCTGAGCGTGAACGCGGCGGGCATGAGCCTCGGGGTATTCGTGGGGGCCGCCCTGGGCGGGCTCGGCCTTGGGCTCGCCGGATATCCGGGGATCGCCATGGCCTTCGGGGCGCTGGTGGTTGTCGCGCTTGTCTCGGCGGGGCTCGTGCTGAGGGCTGGGGCGGTGGAGGAGGTCGCCACCCCCTGAGCGTTCCTCTGCCGTGCTGTCTGTTCCGTGCCGTTCCGTCTGTGCCGTGCCGTGCCGTCGATCGTCTGCGGCGCCATCGTGGCTGGTCGCGCAGTTCCCCGCGCCCCTTCGGGGCGCTGCCCCAACGGACGTTCACCCACCCCGACTTGAGAGGCCCGACCACCCCGTGCCACCGCCCACGACCACCCCCGCAGCCGAAGCCGAAGCGCCCGTGAAGGGCCGCCTCGCCTCGCGTGCGGGGCTCGCGGCAGCATGTGCCGCCCTCTTCGCCGTACTCCTGGTCTCCGTCGTCGTGGCCATCGGCCTCGGCTCGGCCGTGGTCACTCCGGGCGACACCGCCCGGCTGCTGTGGGCGGCGCTGAGCGGCGGGAGGATCGACGCCGATGAGGTGACGACGTATCAGATCATCTGGCAGATCCGCACACCCCGCGTACTCCTTGCGGCACTTGTGGGGGCGGGGCTGAGCGCGGTCGGCGTCGCCATCCAGGCGCTGGTGCGCAACGCGCTCGCCGATCCCTTCGTCCTTGGCGTCTCGTCCGGGGCGTCGGTCGGCGCGGTCGGCGTCACGGTCACCGGCGGGCTCGCGGCGCTCGGCATCTACGCGGTCTCCGCGGGGGCGTTCATCGGCGCGCTCGTCGCCTCCCTTCTCGTGTACGTCGCCTCGGCGAGCCGCGGTGGCGGGCTGGCGCCGCTGCGGCTCGTCCTGACGGGGGTGGCGATGGCGCTCGGCTTCCAGGCCGTGATGAGCGTGATCATCTACTTCGCGCCGGACAGCGAGGCGACCAGCATGGTCCTGTACTGGACGATGGGCAGCTTCGGCGCCGCGACCTGGGGCGCGCTGCCCGTCGTGGCCGTGTGCGTGCTGCTCGGTCTCACCGTGCTCCACCGCTACAGCAGGGCGCTCGACGTCCTGGCGCTCGGCGACGAGACCGCGACGAGCCTCGGCATCAGCCCCGACCGGCACCGCAAGGGCCTGCTCCTGCTGGCCTCGCTCATCACCGGGGTGATGGTCGCCGTGAGCGGCGCGATCAGCTTCGTCGGCCTGGTCATGCCGCATCTCGTACGCATGGTGGTGGGCGCCACGCATGCACGGGTACTCGCCGTCGCGCCTCTTGCCGGAGCGGTGTTCATGGTCTGGGTCGACCTGCTGTCGCGCACGCTGGTCGCGCCGCGTGAGCTGCCGCTCGGGGTCATCACGGCGCTGGTCGGAGTGCCGGTGTTCATCGCGCTGATGCGGCGCAAGGGCTATATGTTCGGGGGCCGTTGAGATGGATCTGGTACTCGACGGCCTGTCCGTGACGATCGACGGAAAGCTCCTCGTCCGTGACCTGTCCCTGGAGGTCGGCAGCGGACAGATCGTGGGCCTGGTCGGCCCGAACGGCAGCGGCAAGTCCACCGCGCTCAAGTGCGTCTACCGGGCGCTGCGCCCCAGCTCCGGCGTGGTCCGGGTCGGCGGCGACGACCTCGCCCGCCTGACGCCGCGCCACGGCGCGCGGGTCATCGCCGCGATGGCCCAGGACGGCGCGGTGGACCTCGACTTCACGGTGGCGGAGGTCGTCGCCCTGGGCCGCGCGCCCCATCTGCGCGGCAACCAGGCGCTCGGCGCGCGCGAACGGGAGCTGTGCGCGCGGACGATGGCCCGCCTCGACCTCACCCGCCTCGCCCACCGCGGCGTACTCACTCTGTCCGGCGGCGAGCGCCAACGTGTGCTGCTGGCAAGGGCGTTGGTGCAGGAGCCGCGGATCCTGGTTCTCGATGAGCCGACCAATCACCTCGACGTACGCCACCAGATAGAGCTCCTCTCACTCCTGAGGGGCTCGGGGCTCACCGTCCTCGTGGTTCTGCACGACCTCAACCTCGCCGCGGCGGCGTGCGACCGCATCGGGGTGCTGTCCGGGGGCGAGCTCGTGGCCGCGGGGACGCCCGAGGAGGTCCTCACCACGGGCCTCGTGGACGAGGTGTTCGGCGTCAAGGCCAGCGTGATCAGCCACCCCCTGACCGGCGACCCTCAGCTTCTCTACGCACTGAGCCCCTCGGCTCACCTTGGCCCCCTCTCCCCCCCTTGAAAGGCACCACCAGGCCATGCCCAGAACCATGCCCGGAACCCGTACCACCATCGGATCGACGCTCGCGGCGGCCTTGCTGCTCGGCGGCTGCGGCGCGGAGGTCGACGACTCGGCCGCCAAGAACGCGGACACGTCCAAGAAGGTCACCGTCAAGCGATGCGGTGAGCCGGTCACGTACAAGACCCCGCGGCGGGCGGTGGTCTACGAAGGCGGCAGCGCCGACAAGATGTTCAGCCTCGGCCTGACGAAGCACGTCCACGGTTATGTGATGCCTCCGGCCAACCCGCCCGTGAGTGAGTCCCCTTGGGCCTCGGAGTACGCGAAGGTGAAGATGCTCAGCGACGACCTCCTCAACAAGGAACTCGTCGTCGAGGCCAAGTCCGACTTCGTCGTCGCGGGCTGGAACTCCGGCTTCAGCGACCAGCGGGGCATCACCCCAAAGATCCTGGACAAGCTCGGCGTCCAGAGCTTCATGCACACGGAGAGCTGCTTCAACTACCCCAAGTACCCGCAGAAGGTGACCCCGTTCAACGCCCTGTACTCGGACCTGGAGCGCCTGGGCAAGATCTTCAGGGTCGAGAAGAAGGCGGACGAGGTCGTAGGGGACCTGAAGAAGCGCGTGGCCGCAGTGAAGTCCAAGGCTCCCAAGGCTGCCGAGGGTGACGCGACCCCCGTCTTCCTCTACGACTCCGGCACGGACCAGCCCTTCACGGCCGGCAGCCAGGTCCCGCCCAACGACATCATCAAGGCCGCCGGCGGCAGGAACATCTTCGACGGCCTCGACGAGCGGTGGACCCAGGTGAACTGGGAGGCGGTCGCCAAGGCCGAGCCCGAGGTCATCATCATCTTCGACTACGGCGACATGCCCGCCAAGAAGAAGATCGACTTCCTGAAGAAGTCCCCACATACCAGGGAACTGCCCGCCGTGAAGAAGAACAACTTCTTCGTCCTCGACTACAACGAGGGCATCAGCGGCCCGCGCGACATCGACGGCCTGGAGAAGTTCGGGAAGTACCTGCGGGACCTGAAGCGGTGAACTCGGCTCCACCCCCGTGAGCCCCGCCTCTCAGTGAGCCTCGTCGAGAGCCCCCGTCAGACGGCCGAGGAGTCCTTGCAGGGCGAGGATCTCCTCGACCGTGAGCCCGGTCGAGGCGAGGATCCGGCGCGGAACGGGCAGGGCGCGCTCCCGCAGCTCCTCCCCCTCCGCCGTGAGCTGGACGGTGACGGAGCGTTCGTCCTCGGTGCTGCGCTCGCGCCGGACGAACCCGGCGGCCTCCAGCCGCTTGAGGAGCGGCGAGAGCGTGCCGGAGTCGAGGCGCAGCCGCTCACCGATGACCTTGACGGGCTGCGGGCCGTGTTCCCAGAGGACCAGCATGACCAGGTACTGGGGGTATGTGAGGCCGAGGTCCTTGAGGGCATCGCGGTAGACGCCGCCGAAGGCGCGCGAGGCGGCGTGCAGCGAGAAGCAGACCTGGTGGTCGAGGCGGAGCAGCTCGGCGTCGGGCACGTCGGGCAGCTCGCGTCCTGTGGGCACGTCGGGCAGCTCGCGTCCGGTGGGCGCTTCGGTCGGCGATGAGGTCATGGCTCAAGCGTACCTGGCACACGCCATTAAGTTGCACACAACTAAATAGCGTGCAACCATTACCCCTGAAGCTTTTCGACCGAGGGAAGAGGACACCCCCATGAACGCGCTGTACACCGCCGTCGCCACCGCGAACGGCCGCGAGGGCCGCGCCGTCAGCTCCGACGGCCGGATCGACCTCGCGCTCGCCATGCCCCCGGCGCTCGGCGGCAACGGAGAGGGCACCAACCCCGAGCAGCTCTTCGCGGCCGGGTACGCGGCCTGCTTCGCCAGTGCGATGGGCGCGGTGGCCCGTGAGATGAAGGTCGACACCAAGGACGTCTCGGTCACCGCCGAGGTCTCCATAGGCAAGGACGACGCGGGCTTCGGGCTCGCGGTCGTGATGCGCGTGGAGCTGCCGGACTCCCTGGCGGGCGAGATCGGGCAGCAGCTGGTCGAGGCGACCCACGCGTACTGCCCGTACTCCAAGGCGACGCGCGGCAACATCGAGGTCGAGCTCGTCATCGAGTAGATCGAGCAGAGCGAGCAGAGCGTTCGAGGGCGGTGCCTCGCGGCAGGTACCGTAGGAGGTCAGATCTCATGGGCCTCCTGGTGGGCTGCGTGAACCCCAGGAGGACCGAGAAGATGACGACGAACCGCGGACGCAAGGACGTGATCCGCAACCGGATGACGTCGACCGGCGAGTCGTACAACGTCGCCGCCCGCAATCTGAAGGCGATGAAGGACATGGGCGCCACCCGTGAGGCCGTCGTCACGCAGCGCTGGCAGCCCGCGGAGACCCTGGACGTCCCCTGCCCCTGTGGCGGGACGTGCGAGCCCGGCGAGAAGTGCGACCGCTGCCACGCCCGCCACCGCCACGTGGCCCGCTACCCCGGCAGCCGCACCGAGGTCGAGACCTGGGTGGACTGCTACGACTGCATGGGCTGCTCGTCGTCGTACACGATCACCGTCGTCCTGCCCGGCCGCCCGTGGGGCATCGCCGAGACGGTGATCCAGGGCGCGTCCGCGGAGCCGGTGATCCGGGCCCGGGTGTTCCCCGGGGTCAAGCATCCGTTGCTGCGGCCCGAGACGCCCGAAGAGGACTGAAGCCGGCCTCCCGGCCCCCCGCGGGCCGGGAGGTCATCCGTTGTCCGATATCCGAACTTGGCTGACCGGCATCTGACCGGTTTCCACTCTTGACGGCCGGTCGCCGCACCTCCAACATCAGGCAACGCACCACGCGCCCCACTTCTGCCTTCTGCTCAGTACAGCTCCAACGCCCTGCGGCATCCGCTTCGCAGGGCGTCTCGTACGTTCCGTCCCCATCGCTGTTCGGAATTCGGAGCCCCACATGAGAATCTCCAGACCCAGTCCCGTCCTGCCCCGCACCCTGAGACGGGCCACCGCCGGCGTCGCCACGCTGGCCGCGGCCGGGCTGATAGCCGCCGCCGCGCCCGCGGCCCTGGCAGCGCCCGCAGCACCCTCCGCGCCCTCAGCCCCCTCCCCGACGCTCGCGGCCCCCGACATCCCGCTCGCCAACGTCAAGGCGCACCTCTCCCAGTACCAGTCCATAGCCACGGCCAACAGCGGCAACCGCGCCCACGGGCGCCCCGGCTACAAGGCCTCCATCGACTACACCAAGGCCAAGCTGGACGCGGCCGGATTCACCACCACCGTCCAGCAGTTCACCTCAAGCGGCGCCACCGGCTACAACCTCGTCGCCGACTGGCCGGGCGGCGACGCGAACAGTGTCCTGATGGCGGGCGCCCACCTCGACAGCGTCACGGCAGGTCCCGGCATCAACGACAACGGCTCGGGTTCGGCCGGCATCCTGGAGACCGCGCTCGCCGTCTCGCGCGCGCAGCTGAAGCCGACGAAGCACCTGCGGTTCGCCTGGTGGGGCGCCGAGGAGCTGGGCATGATCGGCTCGCGGTACTACGTCAACAACCTTCCCTCCACGGAGCGTTCGAAGGTCAGCGGCTATCTCAACTTCGACATGATCGGCTCCCCGAACCCGGGTTACTTCGTCTACGACGACGACCCCACGATCGAGAAGACCTTCAAGGACTTCTACGCGGGCCTGAACATCCCCACGGAGATAGAGACCGAGGGCGACGGCCGCTCGGACCACGCCAGTTTCAAGAACGTCGGCATCCCGGTCGGCGGCCTCTTCTCCGGCGCCGACTACACCAAGACGTCCGCCCAGGCCCAGAAGTGGGGCGGCACGGCCGGCCAGGCCTTCGACCGCTGCTACCACGCGTCGTGCGACACCTCGGCGAACATCAACGACACGGCCCTCGACCGCAACAGCGACGCCATCGCCCACGCGATCTGGACCCTGGGCGCGGGCACCCCGGTCCCGCCTGGCGACGCGTACGAGAACACCACGGACGTCGCCATCCCGGACAACGGCGCCGCAGTGACCTCGACGGTCAACGTGACAGGCCGCACGGGCAACGCCCCGGCCACCCTCAAGGTGGACGTCGACATCCGCCACACCTGGCGCGGCGACGTGGTCGTCGACCTGCTCGCCCCCGACGGGACGGCCTACCGCCTGAAGAACTCCAGCGGCAACGACTCGGCGGACAACGTCATCGCGACGTACACGGTCGACGCGTCGAGCGAGCCGGCCAACGGCGCCTGGAAGCTGCGGGTGCAGGATGTGGCGGCGCAGGACACGGGCTACATCAACAGCTGGAAGCTGACGTTCTAGTTCCGCCCCCCTTCAGCCACGCCCGGCCGTAAGTCCGAGCGGGCGTGGCTGAGAACTGGGCGCACAAAATCGACCCAGCGCATCGAACTGGCCGTAAATCACTTCGCGTTGGCAACGGGAGCGACAATTTCTGGACATTCGCGAGCAGCACGCCACGTGGAGTGACCCCCTTCACCTAAGTTGGGAAGCCTGTCTGTACGTAACACGGGGGAGTACATGGATCCGCTCACCGCTGCCGCGGCCGCCGGGGTAGCTCTAGTGGTCAAAGGCATGGTGGAGTCCGCCGCCCAGGAAGCCGGCCGTTCCGGCTGGAACGGTGGGGCGCGGCTGGTGGAGCGGATCAGAGCGCGTTTCCGCGGTGACAGCGATGCCGAGGGCGCGCTCGACCGCGTGCAGCGGCAACCCGACGACGAAGGCGCACAAGAGCAGTTGCAGCGCATGCTGTTGGCGCACATGCTCCGCGACCGCGACTTCGAGGCGGATGTACGGCGGATGGTCGACGAGGCGGTGGCTGCCCGGGGCGGCGGGGCGCAGGTGAACGCGGCGCTGATCAAGAACGCCCAGGTCTTCAACGAAAAAGTCGAGATCCAGGGCGACTGGAACATCTCCTGACCACCTCAAGGCAGCGCGGAAGACCAAGAGTTCATGAGCGAGGAATCGCTGCCGGCCGAGGCAGCACACGGGGCCGCCGACGTACCCGAGCCGCCCGCCACGGAGAGCGGCCCGGCGGCGGACGGCACTGCACACAGCGGCGCGCACACTGACGGTCCGGTCAGTGAATCGGACGCGCTGAAGTCACTCGCCGAAGGCGGCGGCCAGGACGAGGCCGAGCGCTCGGAAGCGCTCCGCGCGGGGGCCATCGCCGATCTCATCGCCGAGCGCTTGAACGCCGACGCCTCGGGTACGCGGATCGGCACGCTGGCGCTGTTCAATGACTCCGTCAGCTTCGGCGGCGGCTTCCACACCGACGGGCGGCGGGCATCCGCGCAGCTGGGCGGCGCGGTCGGCACCGTACCGCTGGAGGAGACCGAACTCGCCGAGTACACCGAGCTGTACGTCCAGCCCGAGGGTTACGACGAGGCACTGGACCTGCTGCGGGTTCACCATCTGCTGCTGCTGACCGGGCCCCCCGGGAGCGGGCGCACGGCTGCCGCCGTCAATCTCCTCGCCGAGACGCTGGCCCTGGACGGAGCCCCCGGCGGCGGCTGCCACCGCGTCCTCGACGCCGCGACCATCGCGGCACCGGGCTGGGAGCCGCCGGCCGAGCACAGCGGATATCTCGCCGTGCTCGACGACGGTCCCACGGCGGTGAGCCCGTTCGGTGCGGCAGGACTCCGCAGCCTGGCCGGAGTTGCCGCGAGGCTGCGCGCCGCCCACTGTCACCTGGTGCTCGTGGGCGGCCACGATCTGGACATGCTGGCATCGGACCCCCGAGCGGACGGGGTGGTCCGATACCCCGTGGCCGCGGTCGATCCGGTGACCGTCGTGGAGCGGCGGGTGCTCGGCCTGGGCGGCGATCCCGGTCTCCGCTCCGAACTGCACGTCCTGCTGAAGTCCTCCGGCGCCGTGGCGGCGCTGAGCGAACGCCCGTGGGCAAGCCACGCGGTATCGCTGGCCTCAGTCATCACCGCGGACGGCGACTTGCCTGCGGCGGTTGCCGCCCTGCGCGACCCGAGCGATCAGGTGTACACCTGGTTCCGCAGCCATCAGGAGCCGGAGGCGATCGCCTTCGCCCTGGCCGCCGCCGTCCTGGAAGACAGCCGCTACCTCACGGTCGCCGACGCCGCGATGGCCTTGTACAAGGCTCTCGCACCGGAGGGTCCCGCACCGCCCGACATCCGGTTCCGGGACCGGCTCGGGCATGAACAGCCCTGGATCGAGCTGGTCTTCGCCAAAGAGGCCGGCTTCCCCGGGCCTCCCCGCGTGCGCTTCCGCAGCTCGCTGCTGCGTCACGTGGTGCTCGCCTACGCGTGGACCACCCTCGACGGCCGGCGGGAGGCGGTGCTCGGCTGGCTGCGCAGGCTTCTCGGGCACGCCGACCTGGAGGTGCGGGCACAGGCGGCTGTCGCGGCCGGAATGCTGGCCCGGGCCGATCACCACTACGCGGTGCACCGCTACCTGAAGTCGTGGGCAGGCAGCACGTCCTGGCCCATACGCCAAGCCGCGGCCACCGCCCTGGGGGTGGCGGGCGGCACCCCGGAATCCGCCGGGCAGGTCTGGGACCTGCTGCAGGACTGGGCGGGCGGCGGGTCGTCCGCGTACGAACGCCGACTGGCCGGTACCGCGGCGAACGCGGTCGGTGGGCTGTTCGGCCGCAACACACCCGAGCGGGCACTGCGCGTGCTGCGCACCGCCCTGGACCGCGGGGACGACTGGGGCACACTCACCCCCGTCACCTGGGGTGGCCTGCACCTGCTCCACCAGGGCCGGACCGGTGAGGTGTTGGACGCCTACCTCGACTGGTCGCAGCCGCAGGACGTCTCCCCGATGGTCGTGAAGACACTGTCGGCTTTCGTCTTCGCCGCGTCCCACCCCTACGAGCGGGCCGCCCCTGGAACTACGGGCGCCGATCCGCTGAAGGGTGCGGTCCCCGGGGTCCCGCTGCTGCTCAGCAGGTTACCCAAGGACGCGGCACGGGTCTCGGAGCTATGGGCCCGGGCGCTGGCCCGCAAACCCGTGCAGGAACCGGCACTTGATGCCCTGCGCCTCTGGACGGACGTGTACGCGGACCGGTGCCCAGGCGCCCTGGACGAGATCGCTCAGCTTCTGGCCGACATCGCCCGCAGGCCGGGCAAGCACCGCGAGCGGCTCATCTGGTGGCTGGCGCGCTGGTCGGGCGGACGGGAACGGCCGTCCCCGAACTCCGCCGTGCTGCTGCGCGCCGTGGAGCGCGCGAGCTGACTTGCCCACCCCGGTACAGGCCCGATATCGCCCACAGGGCACAGCAGAGGAGAGGAGAGCAGTGGAGGAGCTGACGTACGACCCCATCCTTGACAGTCAGCCGCTGCCACGATGGCGGCTGACGAATCCGCTGCGGCCACCGGCTCCGGGCAGAGCCCTGGTGCTGGTCCCGGACAGCGGCTCCGCGCTGACGGTCCGTCCCGGCGGCGAGGTCCCGTCCGCGTGGTTCGGCACATATCAGCGGGTGTACACGGTCGACCTGACCGAGCACCGGCTCGTACTGGACGTAGCCCTGCTCAGCCGAGACGCCACGTTTTCGTTCCGGAGCCGGGTGGAGCTGATCGCCCAGGTCGCCGATCCCGCCGAGGTGGTGTCGCGCGGCATCCGGGACATGAGCGGTGCGCTGTACGGAGCGGTACGGCGCATGCTGCGGCAGGTCTCCCGCGACTACGACATCGGGGAGTTCCACGAGGCGGAGGAAGCCCTCAACGTCGCGCTCCACGGCTTCAGCGGTGACTCGGCCGTGCGACTGCGCAACATCCAGATCGAGCTCCTCGTCGACGAGGACGAGATCGCCGCGAGCGGGCGTGAGTTCCGCGATGTCGTACGCGAGACCCGCCTGGACGGGATGCGCCGCAAGCGCCACCTGGACATGATCCGCGAGGAGGGGGTCGAGGGCCTCATCGCCGAGATCATGGAGAGGGAAGGGGCACGTGCCGCACTCGCCTGGATCGAGAAGGGGGAGGCCGAGCAGCGCGAGGCCCGGCTCCAGGCGATGCGGATGATCCTGGAGCGTGGCGACGCGCACCGAGAGCCGTTCGAGCAGGCCGAGTTGGAGCGTGCCGTCGTGGAAGACGTCCTGGGCGGCGAGGAGCGACCGTTCGGCGGTGGAAGGCGCAGCCGCCTGAGGGGAGCCCTGACTTCGGGAGGCGACCCTGCCGAGCCGGTGGCCGATGAACGTCCCGAAGCCGATGAGCCATCGGGGCGTCCCGCGCTGCGAGGAGAGGTGGTGGTTCCGCGCACGGCCGGCCCGCGTACGACTGATCCGCGTACGACTGAACCGCGCACGGCTTCCCGGCCGCCGGAGGACGAGCCGGTTCCTCCGGGCCGCACCGATTCCCGCTTCCCTCGCTCCCGCCCACGCGCCCCGGAGCCGTCCGCCTCCCCGGTTCCTGAGGCGAAGCCGACCGAGCCCGACGCACCACGCCGCGTCAGCCGGGTGCGGGGCACAGCCGCCCGTCCGGACGGTACGCGACGCCCCGGCAAGGACGGCGGTGACGGGCGATGACGGCACACCACAGCCCGGCCGGGGAACACGTCGACGCCCTGGTCGGCGGCGCGGAACAACAGCCGGCCCAGTACCGCGAAGCAGCCCCCGCGCGGCGGGCATCCCCCGCGCCCGCAGATCCGCCCGCCCCGCCCGCCCCGCCCGCCATGGTCTGGGTCCGTGACGTCGTGGGCGAACTACAGGCCGTGGGCGTGTGGACGGAGCGCGTGAGCGGCCGTGGTGAGGACGCCGAACCGTTCATCGCCCACCACCTGGAGACGCAGCAGGGATTGATCGCCGTCTTCGACGGCTCGGGAGGTGCGGGGTCCGCACCCGTCCGGCAGACTCCGGACGGCGGGACGCAGACCGGAGCGTGGGTCGGTTCACGCGTGGCACGACTGGCCACCGACTGCTGGTTCCACGACGTGGTCACACGCGATGAGCTGGACACCGGTGAGCTGCTGCGCGACTACATGGACCACTTCCATAAGGCCATCCCCCTACGACGCAGCAAGATCGTGGGCAGGATGCGCCGCCAACTGCCCACCACGTTGGCAGCCATCCGCTATCACGTGAACGCCGACAAGACGCTTGAGGCAAAGGCCCTCTGGGCCGGCGACTCACGCGCCTACCTGTTGCTGCCGGACAGCGGTCTGCATGTGGTGACCCGCGATCACACGGAGGAGACCGACGCCCTCGCCCTGTTGCGCTCGGACCCGCCGATGACCAACTCGATTTGCGCGGACCGGGAATTCACCATCGACACCGAGCCGATGACACTGCCGCTTCCCGCCGTGCTGCTGGCCGCCACTGACGGCTTCTTCGGATACGTCCATACGCCGGCCGAATTCGAGTACAACCTGCTCCATACGCTGACGCGGGCGCAGAACGCCGACGACTGGGCCCGCCTCATTCGGGACAACGTACAGAGCTACACGGCGGACGACGCCTCGCTCGCGCTCGTCGCACTGGGCTACCCGGACTTCTCCCATCTGCAGTCCGCATTCAGGCGGCGCCATGCCGACATGAAGCAGCTCATGGGAAACGGCAGGCCCCAGAAGACTGACCAGGCATCCCAAATCCGTGCCTGGCAGGACGCGACCTGGCGGGACTACCGCGCCGGCTACGAGACCTACCTGCCACCGCTGCCGGAGGAGCGGACATGAAACTTGGCGATGTGATCAACGGGTACCGCGTCACCAGCGAGCCGACCAACGCGGGCGGCGGCAAATGCATGTGGGCCTTTGCGGAGAAGAGCGGCAAACAGTTCTTCCTCAAGCGGTTCCTCGAACCCAAGCGCCCGCGCGAGGGCTCCACGGCGAGCGCGGCGAGTCGCCGTGTCCGGCTTGAGGTCTGCCAGGAGTTCGAGGACCGGCACCGCGGCATCATGAAGCGGCTGCGCCCGGACGCGCGCGGCGGCGGCAATCTCGTGCTCGCCACGGATTTCTTCCACGAGGGCAGTACGTACTACAAGGTCACCGACCGCATCGACACCTCCACCCTGGAGAAGCCGCAATCGTTGGACCCACGGCAGAAAGCCGTGCTCCTGAAGACTCTGGCGAACAGTGTGCAGTTGCTGCACGACATTGATGTGGTGCACGGTGACCTCAAGCCGCTCAATGTGCTGGTGCAGAAGCGGGGCGGAGCGGCCTTCCACACCGCGAAGCTGATCGACTTCGATGACTCGTATCTGTCGTGCCGGCCCCCAGGACGCCAGGACATCGCAGGTGACTCGCTGTACGGCGCACCGGAATGGCGCCGCTATGTCCAGGAGGACGAGTCGGTTCAGGCCGAGGAGTTGACCACAGCTGTCGACACCTTCGCACTCGGCCTGATGACGCACTACTACCTCACCGGGGCGCTGCCCGGCCACGCCGACCGGTACGGCTCTCCCGCGGATGCGGTCAACGCGGGCGAGGCGCTGGCCATCGACGCCCGGCTCTCGGATTCCATGCAGGGGCTCATCCGGGCCATGACGTCCCTGGCGCCCCGGAAACGACCCCGGATGGGGGCGTACCTGAAGGCGCTGAAAGATCCCCAGGTGTGCGCACTCCACCACCGCAGGCCAGGCACCTCGGAGTCGAAGCCGGACGCGACCGCGCGGGGCAGTGGCGCACGAGGGGGAGACGCCTCCGAGCGCACCAGCCGTATCCGGGCGAATCTCAAGGGCGGCGCCGCCGCCCCGGCCCCCGCTCCCGCTCCCGCTCCCGCTCCCGCTCCCGCTCCCGCCGAGGAGTCACGCCCCGCGGCGCCAAAGGCGTCCAGGGTGCGGATCAATCTGGGCGACCGCCGCCGTAACGTCAGTTCCGAGGAGACAGACACCACATGAACGCGAACACCGGGCAGTACCAGGGCAATCTCCAGTACGCGGTCGACATCGTGCTCTGCGTAGACGCGACAGCCAGCATGTTCCCTGTCCTCGATACGGTGAAGTCCAGTGCGCTGCAGTTCCACGAGCGGCTGAACGACGTCATGGCGAAGAAGGGCAAGGCCATCAGCCAGCTGCGGCTGAAGGTCATCGCGTTCCGTGACTTCGGTGACGACCCTTCCGACGCCATCGAGCAGACAGATTTCCTGCAACTCCCCGCGCAGTCGAAGGAGTTCGAGTCCTTCGTCCGCGGGATCGAGGCATCCGGCGGCGGGGACATCCCCGAGTCCGGTCTTGAGGCCCTCGCGCTGGCCATCAACTCGCCCTGGGAGAAGGGACTTGACCGTCGGCGTCATGTGGTCGTGATGTTCACGGACGCGCCGGCCCACCCGCTCGGCACGGTAGGTGCCGCCGCCCAGACCTACCCCGCGCACATTCCCCGCACCATGGACGAGCTGTTCGAGCAGTGGGGCTATGCCCGCAGCCAGACCGCGGTGATGGAGCAGTCCGCGAAACGCCTCGTCCTCTTCGCGCCCGACAGCGCCCCCTGGCAGGACCCCATCGCCGAGGAATGGGACCTCACACTCCACTTCGAGTCCAAGGCGGGCGAAGGCCTGGAGGAGTTCGAGATGGACGAGATCATCGAGACGATCGCGAACAGCCTGTGAGACTCAGCCTTCCGGACGGCCAACTCAGCGTGGTCGAAGGGACGTTCGCTTTCCGCTGGAGCGGTTTTGGTGGCGTGGACGCGCTCATGGCCCAATGCGTCTCTGTGAGTATCCGTACCCACGGGCACGACAACGGGGCGCAAATCATCTTCCACTTCCGGCCCGGGGAGCAGGGTGAGCCGGGCCGGATCATGGTGCGGGTCGACATCCCCTCGTCACACGTGTCCTACGCTTCGCAATACGTCGCGGATCTGCAACAGGCCTACGGGTTGAAGGACTCGACCGCCGAAGCACCGGAGGACGAGTCGCTGCGTCGTGTTCCCTGTGACAGCGACGGGTGGCTCGCCGTTCCCGAGAGCGTCCAGTCAGCGGAGCTGTACGAGGAAATCTTCGACCGGATCGCGGCGGTCCCGGCGCCCTAGCGGGTCGGCGTAGGAGGGGGTAGGCAGGGTGGCTGGGGCCAACTGGCAGTGCGCGGCATGCGACATCTTCAACGCACCTGACGAAAAGGTGTGCCACATTTGCGACACCCCGCGCAGCACCCCTACGCCCGCCAAGCGGGCCCCGGCAAAGGGGGCCCCTGCCAAGAAGGCTCCGGCAAAGCGGCCGACGGCGACACGCCCTTCGGGAGACTGGACGTGCCTCAAGTGCGACACGAACAACGCACGGACCGACCTGTCCTGCATCGCCTGCGCGACAAGCTGGCGGGCCGCCACAAAGAAGGCGGCACCGAAGAAGCCCGCTGCCAAGAAGACCGCGGCCAAAACGACGCCGGCCAAAAAGCCCCCGCCCAAGAAGGCGGCACCGGGACCGACGAGCGGCAGGCCGGGCACATCGACTCGACCTGGCGGCAGCACGGGCACGTCGACGCCGCGCCCACGGACCGCACCCAGCGGTTCCGCGCGGCCCACGGCGCCCCGACCGCCGGCAGCCGAGGTCTTCTACCCGTCGGGCGTCGGCTACGTCCCGCCGACGACCACCCCGCGTCCACCCCCGGTCAGCAGGCCGGCCGCGACACCGCCCTACCGGCCCGCATACCCGTCGTACCCCTCGCCCCCTTCGTACCGGCGCCCGCAGCCGAAGAAGAGCACAGGCAGTGGATGTTTCCAGAGCTGCCTCGGCGTGGCCGTGACCCTGTTTCTCCTGCAACTGCTCATCAAGGGCTGCGGGGACATCAACTCGTCCGGGGGCGACGGGCCAGGGACGGAGCCTTCGCAGAAGGGAACCTCCTGCCCGGGGCGGATCGCCTCCGCGTTGCCTTCCGGGGAGGGAGCCGAACTGGTGAAGGCGTTCCGTACGAAGAACAAGCAGATCACCCTCTGCCGTACGGAAAGCGGGCGGCTGTACTACTTCGGTGAGTTCAGCGACCACCGCGAGAAGGGCATCGCCATGCCCGCCGAGAAGACGTCGGACGGCTATGAGGCACGCAACGACCCCTACCGCTATCGCATCCATGACGGCGTCGTGACGATCTACCAGAACGGCCGGAGGATCGGCCAGGAAGACCTCACCTCCGAGCCGTCACCGTCCTGAGTACCCGGCGGCTGGGGGTCAGCCCTCGTCAGCCGCCAGCGTCAGCGAGATCGAGTTGATGCAGTACCGCTGGTCTGTCGGCGTCGCATAGCCCTCACCCTCGAACACGTGGCCGAGGTGCGAGCCGCAGCGTGCGCACCGGACCTCCGTGCGAGCCATGCCGTGCGAGCTGTCCTGGAGCAGTTCGACCGCGTCCGTGTCCTTCGGGTCGAAGAAGCTCGGCCAGCCGCAGTGCGACTCGAACTTCTCCGCCGAGGTGAACAGCTCCGCGCCGCACGCGCGGCAGGAGTAGACGCCCTTGGTCTTGGTGTCCGTGTACTCACCCACGAAGGCGGGTTCCGTGCCCGCCTGACGCAGTACCGCGTACTCCGAGGGGCTCAGCTCCGCGCGCCACTGCTCGTCCGGCTTCTCTACGTCGTACGACATGAGACTGCACCCCTTGCTGCTTCGACTTGCTACTTCGACAGTTCGGCCAGGATCTGCGGGCCGATGTCCGTGACGTCGCCCGCTCCCATGGTGAGAACGAGATCGCCGGGCCTCGTCATTCCCGCGATGACCGCGGCGGCATCGGCCTTGTCGTGCACGGGCCGTACGTCGGCGCCTGCCGCGGTGGCCGCGTCGATGATCAGGGCGCTGGTGATGCCGGGGATCGGGTCCTCGCGGGCCGGGTAGATGTCCAGGACCACGGAAGCGTCCGCGAGGGCAAGGGCCTGGCCCATCTCCTTGCCCAGTTCCTGCGTGCGCGAGAAGAGGTGGGGCTGGAAGAGCACCAGGAGGCGTGAGTCGCCCGCCGAGGAGCGCATCGCCTCCAGGTCCGCCGTCATCTCCGTGGGGTGGTGCGCGTACGAGTCGATGACCTGGACGCCCGCCGCCTCGCCCTTGAGCTGGAGGCGGCGCTTGACCCCGGTGTACGAACCGAGCGCCGACGCCAGGTTGTGGGCCGGGATGCCCAGTGCGATGCCCGCGGCGAGGGCCGCCACCGCGTTGTGGGCGTAGTGGCGGCCGGGGACCGAGACCGTGAAGGTCAGGAACTTGCCGTTCAGGACGACCGTGACCTCGCTGGTCAGGCCGCGCGCGGTCACCTTGTGGATGCGCAGGTCGGCGCCATCGGACTCGCCGTACGTGACGACCTTCAGGTCCGGCAGGTCGCGCACCCGGCGCGTCAGCTCGGCCGCGCCCTCCTGGTCCGCGGCGATCACCAGCGTGCCGCCGGGGACGATCTTGCCCGCGAAGGTCTCGAAGGACTCGTAGATCTCGTCCATCGACGCGTAGTTGGCGTGGTGGTCGAGCTCCACGTTCAGGACGATGGCGACCTCGGGGGCGTACTTGTGGAAGCTTCGGTCGCTCTCGTCCGCCTCAGCCACGAAGATGCCGCCATCGCCGTGCAGCGCGTTCGAGCCGGGGGCGTCCAGGTCGCCGCCGATCGCGTACGAGGGGTCGAGGCCGAGGGTGGAGAGGGTGACCGCGAGCATCGACGTCGTCGTGGTCTTGCCGTGCGTGCCCGCCACCGCGATCGGACGCAGGCCCTCCATGAGGGAGGCGAGGGCGTCCGAGCGGTGGACGACCGGGATGCCGAGCTCCGTGGCGCGGGCCAGCTCCGGGTTGTCGGCGCGGATGGCGGAGGAGACGACCACGCAGGTCGCGTCGGTCGCGAGGTGCGCGGCGTCGTGGCCGATGTGGACCGTGGCGCCCAGGGTCCGCAGGGCCTCGGCCGTGGCGGACTCCCGCGCGTCGCTGCCCGCGACCTTGGCGCCGCGCTGGGCCAGGATCTTGGCGATACCCGACATGCCGGCGCCGCCGATGCCGATGAAGTGCGGTCGGTCCATGGCGGTGGGCAGGCCGGGTGCCATACGTGTGTCTCCCCAAGAGTCCAAGCGTGCAAGCGTGCAAGCGTGCAAGCGTTTCGGCAGATGAAGCAGGCCCAGACTATTGCCTCGGACCGACAGCGGGCACACCAGCGGGCCCACCTGCGCCCCCTGGTCCATCACCGCAGAGCCCTCACCTGCCCGCGGCTCCGGCGGAGCGCGCTCAGTCCTCCGTGTGCGAGAACAGCTTCAGGACCGGAACCCCCACCTTGTGCCGCGCCCGCGAGGCCCAGTCCCGGTGGAAGAACTCCTCCACGTAATGCGGGTCGGTCAGCACGATGACCTCGTCCGCCGCCGCCTCGTCGACGAGCCCCTTGAGCGCGTCGAGAGGGTGGTCCTCGATCAGCTTCCCCGCCGCCTCGCAGCCCGCCGCGCGCAGCGCCGTCAGGGACACCTGCAGTGCCTTCTGCGCGGGGGCCGTCGCCTCATCGCCCTCGGGGACGTCCCCTTCCCTCGCCGCCTCGTCGAGCTCCCCCAGAGCCACGTCGTCGATGGCCCGCAGCAGGCGGTCGGCCTGGTCTCCGCGGGGCTGGAGCAGCACCCGGAAGGTGACCGGCTCGTCGCCGTGCAAGGTGGTGACGAACTCCACGTCGGCGGAGGTCAGGGCCTTCTCGATCATCAATACGCTTGTGAACACGACAGGCGCCCTTCTCATCCGTGGGCTGCCGAGAGTCTGTCTCGACAGGCCTCTGCGGAAACCATCCTGCCCCGTGGCCGCACGGGGTCTGCGACTTAGTGTGCCCAGCGGAAGCGAAACGGAACGGGCAATTCCGCTGATTGTCAGGTTCGACGGTATCGGGTGAAGAGGAAGCCGGCCTCCTCCAGGACCGCGGCGAGCGCGAAACGTTCCGGCACCGCCATCCGGGGCCCTCCGGCGATGCGCTGCGCATCGCCCGCCGCGAGCATCGGGGCCACCGTCAGACACAGCTCGTCCAGCGCCCCGGCCGCCACGAACTGGCCCAGCAGTCTTGGCCCGCCCTCGGTGAGCAGCCTGGTCAGGCCCCGCTCGGCGAGTACCGGCACGATCCGGGCCGGCTCTGCCCCCGCGCCCTCCCCCGCGGTCACCACCACGACGCCCGCCTTCTCGGCCGCGGCGACGCGGTCGGCGGGGGCCGCCGCGCCGGTCACCACGAGCGTGGGAACCAGCGGCGTGGTGAATAGCGGAAGGGCGAAATCCAGCTCCAGGCTCGCGCTGACCACGACGATCGCGGGCGCGGGACCCTGCCCGGCGGCCGCCCTGCGCTCGGCGAAGGCCTCACGCGCGCGCGCCGGCCGGTAACCCTCTTGGCGGACCGTTTCGGCACCGACGACCACGGCGTCGGCGAGCCCCCGCAGGGTGCCGAAGATCCGCATGTCCGTGGCGTTGGAGATGGGCTGTGACCGGCCGTCGTGCTGGGCCGCTCCGTCGAGCGTGGACACCATGTTGGCCCGCAGCCAGGCGGTGCCCGCGGAGGGGTACGCGTACGCGTCGGCCAGCTCCCCCAGCCCCCAGTCCCGTACGGAGTCCCGTACTGATGTTTCGTCTGTCTGGTCGGTCACAGGGAACAGGCGTCGCATGTCCAGCAGTCTTGCACGGCCCTTAGAGTTAGGAACCGTGTCGTCCTCCTCCGCCGCCCCCGGGCAAAGTCCGATAGCCGAAGCGGCTCCCCTGTCGCTGTGCGCCCGCGAGCCCCACGTCCCCGCCGACCGTCTGGTCGCCGAGATGGTGCCGCCGCCGCGCTTCGACTCCGTCCGCTTCGATACGTACATCCCGGACCCGAACCAGCCGAGCCAGCCCGAGGCCGTGCGGGTCCTGAGCGGCTTCGCGGCCGGTCTGGGCGGGGCGCACGCGTCCGGCACGGGCAAGAAGCGCTGGTTCGGCCGCGCCAGGCCCGCGGCCCCCACGGGACCCCGCGGCGTCTACCTCGACGGGGGCTACGGCGTGGGCAAGACCCACCTCCTCGCCTCCCTCTGGCACGCGACGCCCGCCGCGCCCGCGCAGAAGGCGTTCGGCACCTTCGTCGAGCTGACGAACCTCGTCGGCGCGCTTGGCTTCCAGCAGACCGTGCGCACCCTCAGCGGGCACCGGCTGCTCTGCATCGACGAGTTCGAGCTCGACGATCCCGGCGACACGGTCCTCGTCTCGTCGCTGCTCGCGCGGCTCGTCGAGGAGGGCGTGGCCCTCGCCGCGACGTCGAACACCCTGCCGGGCAAGCTGGGCGAGGGCCGCTTCGCCTCCGCCGACTTCCTGCGCGAGATCCAGGGCCTGTCCGCCCACTTCAAGGCCCTGCGCATCGACGGCGACGACTACCGCCACCGTGGGCTTCCCGAGGCGCCCGCTCCGTACTCGGAGGAGCAGGTCACCAAGGCCGCGTACGCGACGGAGGGGGCCAGCCTCGACGACTTCCCGCATCTGCTCGACCACCTCGCGCGCGTCCACCCCAGCCGGTACGGCGCGCTCACCGACGGGCTGCGGGCCGTCTGCCTCACCGAGGTGACGCCCGTTCCCGACCAGTCGACGGCGCTGCGCCTTGTCGTGCTCGCCGACCGCCTGTACGACCGCGAGGTCCCCGTGCTCGCGTCGGGCGTCCCCTTCGACCGTCTGTTCAGCGAGGACATGCTGAACGGCGGCTACCGGAAGAAATACTTCCGGGCCATCTCGCGGCTCACGGCACTCGCGCGGGACGCCAAGGGACTCGTCGGGCAGTAGGGGATCTGCGGGCGAGCAGCAGGGGATCAGCAGGGGATCAGCAGGCGCGCAGTAGAGGGGCTTCGGCGACTCGGTGCTACGCGCGTGGTTCCCGCGCACCAGGGCGCGTGGTACACACATCCGGTCATGTTCCTGTCCGCCAGCAGGAGGTCGACCTGTATGTCCACGACACGACGTCAAGTGCTAGCCCGTACCGGTGCGGTGGGTGCGGGCATCGCCTTCACCGGCGCGCTCACGGAACTCTTCGCGGGGAGCGCTGCCGCGCAGGGCAAGGGAGGGTACGGGCCGCTGGTGCCCGACCCCGCCGGACTGCTCGATCTGCCGAAAGGTTTCCGCTACAAGGTGCTCTCACGGGAGGGCGGCGATCTGCTGTCCGGTGAGGGCAAGGTGCCGAGCAACTTCGACGGCATGGCCACGTTCGGCGGCAAGCGCGGCGGCGTCCATCTCGTACGCAACCACGAGAACCGCGTCACCGGAAAGATCCCGGTGCCCACGATCGAGGGCATCACCTACGACCCGATGGGCAAGGGCGGCTGTACGGCGCTCTCGCTCGACCGCGACAACAACGTCCTGGGCGAGCGCGTCGCGATCGCCGGGACCGCGGTCAACTGCGCGGGCGGTCCGACCCCTTGGGGAACCTGGCTGACCTGCGAGGAGACCGAGGACAAGGCAGGCACGAACGGCTACACCAAGGACCACGGTTTCATCTTCGAGGTCGATCCCGTCGACCCGCGCCGCACCGGGGCCGTGCCGCTCACCGCGATGGGCCGCTTCCAGCACGAGGCGATCGCCGTCGATCCCCGGCGGGGCGTCGTCTACGAGACCGAGGACGCCTTCCTCAAGCCCTTCGGCCTCTTCTACCGCTTCCTGCCCAAGAAGCCCGAGGGCGGCCGGGGTTCGCTCCGCGCGGGCGGCAAGCTGCAGGCCATGCGGGTGCCGGGGGTGCCCGACCTGTCCGCGATCCAGGAGACGGGCGCGAGCTTCGAAGGCATCGAATGGGTCGACGTACCGGACCCGCTCGCGGCCCAGACGCCCATCAGGAACCAGGACTTCGGCCCCAAGGGCATCACCCACGCCCAGAAGCTCGAAGGCTGCTATTGGGGCGGGAGTTCGGTCTACTTCGTGTCGTCGTTCGCGCACAGCGCGGAGGGCTCGGCGGCCGACCACTTCGGGCAGATCTGGCGCTACGAACCCACGAAGCGCCGGCTCACCCTGGTGATCGTCTTCGGTCCGAGCACCGACATCCAGCTGCCGGGCGAGTCCCCCGACAACATCTGCCTCGCGCCCAGCGGCGGTCTGATGGTGGCCGAGGACGGCGGGGGCGCGCAGCATGTGTACGGCCTCACGCGGCGCGGCGAGGTCTACGCGATGGCCCGCGGCTGGCAGAACATCGGCACCCCGCAGGAGCCCGAGTGGGGCGAGTTCGCGGGCGTCTGCTTCTCGCCGGACCACGACACGATGTACGTGAACTGCTACACGCCCGGCACCACGTTCGCGGTGACGGGGCCCTGGCACAGAACCTGACCGGACGGACGGGGTGCGCGGCGGACCGCCGCGCACCCCGCTGCCGGGCACTGTCCGTGGGCTGTCCGAGGGCTGTCAGGAACCGATCAGCGGGTAGTGGTCGGACAGGTTGGTGTAGGTGTACTGCTTGCCCCAGCTGGAGACCGTCCAGGGCGCGCTCTGCTCCTTGACCACCTCGTTGCGCCAGGCGGCCGGGCGGGCGTGGCCCTTGCGGTGCAGGACGTAGTCCAGGTCCTCGCGCGGGTCGTCCGGGTAGCGCTCGGCGGCGATGGAGTTGTCCTGGGTGTCGAAGGAGTACGGGTGGCCCGTACGGCTGTCGGCGGGTTCGAAGCCGCCGTCCGTGAGCATCGAGGCGTACTCGCCGCTGTGGGAGTCGACATTGAAGTCCCCCGCCACGATGACCTGTTCACCCGCCGGGATCTTCTTGGCGTCCAGGAAGGCGTCCATCTCCTTGAGCTGGAGGGCGCGGGTCGCCGCCGCCTCGCCGGAGCCGCAGCCCGGGTCGGTGGACTGGGTGTGGGTGCCCACGACGTGCACCTTCGTGCCGTTGACGTCCAACTGGGCATAGACGAAGCCCTTGTTGGAGTACGAGTCGGAGCCGCAGGCGTCCTTGTAGACGTACTGCTCCTTGCGCTGAATCGGCCACTTGCTCAGGACGGTGACCCCGCCGTCCTCCGGGCTCACCGAGGAGTACGCGCCCCCGGTGGCGTCCCAGCCGCTCTTGCCGCGGCCCATGACGGGGGTCTGGTGCGGATAGCGGCCCTTGGCGTTGGCCTGGAGCGCGTCGGACGCGGAGTTGTCGAAGGCCTCCTGGAGTACGACGACGTCATTGCCCTGGAAGAAGTCCGCGGCCGGGATCGCCTTGGCGCGGTGGTCCTGGCCCCAGTTGGGGTACAGGGTCTTGCTCATCAGGAAGGTGTTGTACGAGAGCACCTTGAGTGCGGGAGTGTCGACAGAGGCGGCAGGCGCGTCGGCGGCGGTCGCGGACGGGGCGACGGCGGCGAGCATGGCGGCGGCGAGCGCGGTGGTGATCGCGGCGGACATCGCGGCGGTCATCGCGGTGGCGCGGGGCCTGCGCGGCGCTGGGTGCGGCACTGAATCTCCTGTGAGTGGGGGGTGTTGTTGTCGTCTTGACTGGTAGGGCTGGTGTCGTTGTGACTGGTAGGGCTGGTGTGGCGCCGGACATCCAATCAGCCAGGACTACTTCTGGGGATACTTCGCGTGAACAGGCGATCGATTTCCGCTCCCCGCGATAATTCGTTTGGCCTACGGCGGGCCCAGGGATCTACTGTCACGCCGTGACGACTCAAGTGATCGTGCTCAACGGCGGTTCCAGCTCGGGAAAGTCCGGCATCGCCCGGTGCCTGCAGCAGGTGCTGCCGGACCCCTGGCTGTCCCTCAGCGTGGACACGTTCGTCGACGCGCTGCCCAGGGCCCTGAAGTCCTCGGACGCGGGGATCGACTTCGGCACCGACGGCGAGGTGGTCGTGGGCCCTGAGTTCCGGGAGCTGGAGGCGGCCTGGATCGAGGGCGTCGCCGCGATGGCCCGTGCGGGTGCCCGGATCGTCGTCGACGAGGTGTTCCTCGGCGGGGCGGCGTCCCAGGAGCGCTGGCGGAAGGCGCTGACGGGCCTCGGGGTGCTGTGGGTCGGGGTCAGGTGCGAGGGCGCGGTGGCCGCCGGGCGTGAGATCGCGCGGGGCGACCGGGTGCCGGGGATGGCGGCGGCGCAGGCGGACCTCGTGCACCAGGGCGTGCGCTACGACGTGGAGGTGGACTCGACGCGGGTGGAGTCCATCGAGTGCGCGCGGACCATCGCCACGCGGGTCGCGGATCCCCGCTGAAGCCCGGCCGGCCGCCGGTCAGAGACCTGCGAGCGTGCTCTCCACCGTGTCGAGCAGCGCCTGGCGGTCGTCCTGTACGCGGGCCAGGACGCGGAGGCCGTAGTAAGTACTCTGCACACGGCGGGCGATGGTCCGCGCGTGCGCGTTCGCGTCCGCCTCCACGTCCGCGGTGGAGGGCAGCTCGCCCGTGCGGATTCCGGTCGCCACGACCGCCCGCAGCTCCTCCTCCACCCGGTCGAAGTTGAGCCGCACCGCTTCCCTGACCTCCGGGTCGAGCCCGCCGATCTCGACGGCCGCGTTGATCGCGAAGCAGCCGCGTCCGTCCGTCTCGTCGAGGTCGGCGTCAAGGGCGTGGATCATCATGTCCCGCAGCCGCTCCTTGGCCGTGCCCTCGCCGCGCAGGATCTCGATCTGCTCTGCGGTGCTCGTCTCGTAGTAGCGCCGCAGAGCCCGCAGATAGAGCTGACGCTTGCCGCCGAAGGTGTTGTAGAGGCTGGAGGGGCCGAGTCCGGTGCTGTCGCACAGCGCGCGCGTCGATGTGCCCTCGTAACCGTGCCGCCAGAACGTCTGCATCGCCGCGGTGACGACGCGCTCCTCGTCGAACTCTCTTGGCCTGGCCATGTCCCCACAGTACGGGTTTTGGAACATGCGTACAAAACATGGCGGCGACACTTCCGACGCCGGGTTCGCGCCCTCATCCGGACACCGGCATACGTTCCCGTGGCGCCGTCACGGCCTCCCGCTCCGCCCGCTGGAGCCGCGCCGCCCAGAGCACGGCGGCGGCCCCGGCAGTGGCGAGCGCGGCGCCGACCCAGGCCACGGACGCGTAGCCGAGTCCGGCGTCGATGGTCATGCCGCCCAGGAGCGGGGCCACGGTGTTGCCGACGTTGAACGCGGCCGTGTTGGTGGCGCCGACCAGCGTCGGGGCGCCCGGGGCGAGGGTGAACACACGTGACTGGAGGGCCGGATTGGTGACGTACCCGGCCAGGCCCAGCAGGAAGACAAGACCGATCACGACGACCGCCGAGCGAGCGGTCAGCGCGAGCAGCGCGGAGAAGACGGCGAGCGCGCCGAGCCCGAGGCCGAGCGTCCGCAGGGGGTTCGCCTCGGCCGTGCGTCCGCCGATGAACAGGCCCAGCATCCCGCCGACGCCGAACAGCGCGAGCACGGCGGGCACCCATCCATCGGACACTCCGCTCACCTCGGTCAGCAGCGGCGCGAGGTAGCTGAAGGTCACGATGACCGCGCCGAAGGTGAAGGCCGTGACGGCGTACGAGAGCCAGAGCTGGGGTCGCGCCATGCCGCGCAGCTCCTCCTTGACCGACGCATGGCCGGATGCGGCACGGACGCCGGGGACGACGAGCAGCGTGCACACGAGGCTCACCGCGGTGGCCGCCGCCACCGCCCAGAACGCGGCGCGCCAGCTGGAGTACTGGCTCAGGACCGTGCCCGCAGGTACGCCGACCACCGTGGCCAGGGTCAGCCCGCCCGCCACGACGGCGACCGCACGCCCCTTGGCCGCCGCCGGCACGAGCGCGACCGCGGTGGCCACGGCCACGCCCCAGTACCCCGCGTACGCCAGGGCGCTGACCACGCGCGTGACGAACAGGGCCCCGTAGCCGGGCGCGAGGGCGCCGATGACGTGGGCGACGACGAAGGCCGCCTGGAGGGAGACGAGCGCGGTCCGGCGCGGCCAGCTCAGGGTGGCCACCGCGAGCAGCGGCGCCCCGACGACCATGCCGATCGCGAAGGCCGAGATCAGCAGCCCGGCGTCCGGGATCGAGACTCCCAGGTCGGCGGCCATGCCCGGCAGGAGGCCGGAGAGCATGAACTCCGAGGTTCCTTGGGTGAAGATGCCGAGCCCGACTATGTACACCGCAGGCGGCATGGGGTTCCTCCTGATCGCCGTCCGAGCGTCCGAGCATGTAACCGCCCCGTTATGGAGCAGTCGCTCTAGAACTTACGGGCAGGACGCTAACACGTTCTGGAGCGGATGCTCCAAAATTGGCGCCCAAGAAACCAGGGGCTACGACTGTCCCTGGGTCAGCCCTGGCCGCGCACTCCCGGATGCACCCGCCGCCGCACCGGCGCCGAGTCGTCGCCGTCCGTCGCGAACAGGCCGGGGTGTCGCGCCCTGATCGTGCCGATGTCGTCGAAGACGCCCTGGAGATGGCCGCGCAGCGCCCCCACGGCCGCCGCGTCCTCCCGCACCTCCAGCGCGTCGACCACCGCCGCGTGCTCCTCGATGAGCGTCTCCACCCGATGCGGCAGCGGCAGGCTGAGGCGGCGTGCGCGGTCGAGGTGGGCCTTGGCGGTGGTGACGGTGCGCCAGAGCGTACGGTGCCCGCTGGCCTCCATCAGACGGCGGTGGAACGCCTCGTCCAGGCCGAAGAACGTGTCCGTGTCGCCCGCAGCGCAGGCCTCGCGCTGGAGGTCGAGGATGGCCCGCAGGTCAGCGATGTCCTGTGCTTCGGACCGCTTGACCGCCTCGCGCAGGGCGGCCAACTCGATCGCCTCGCGCACGAACTGAGCCTCCATCACCGCCGGGACGCTGATGCGGGAGACGAACGTGCCCAGCTTCGGGAAGACGTCGACCAGCGCCTCCTCACCGAGCAGGATCAGCGCCTCGCGCACCGGAGTACGGCTCACCTGGAGCTCGTTGGCCAGCTCGTTCTCCGACAGCGGGCTGCCCGGGGGGAGTTCGAGCGACGTGATCTGACCGCGCAGGATCCCGTGCACGCGCGAGCGGACCGATTCACGGGCGGGCGCGGGGGCGCTTTCGCGGGCGGGGGAAGCGGCACTGGGGGTCTGTGACGGTCGGCGGTCCATGGGGCCAGCTTCTCACCCGCACTCGGAAATCACTACCATACAAGCCTTGTATGGTAGCTCCGCCGCAGGTAGAAAGGGTGCTGCTCCGGGAGCCGCCCGAGCCGCCCCTGCCCGTCCCTCGTACAAAGGAGTCCGATGACGACGAAGCCGGCCACTGAGGGCCTCCAGCAGAAAGCCGCAGCAGAGGTGGCTCCCGCGCAAGGGAGCGCCGACACCGGACCGCCCCGGCCGCGCGGCCGGGGGCACAACGTCCGGTGGGGCATCGTGGCGCTCTGCTTCGGCGGCCTCGCGGTCAACTACCTGGACCGCTCGACGCTGAGCGTGGCGCTGCCCGCCATGTCCAAGGACCTGCACATCGGCCCGGAGATCCAGGGCTTCGTCCTCAGCGCCTTCTTCATCACGTACGCGATATGCCAGTTGCCCGCGGGCGCCGCCCTGGACAAGTTCGGCGTCAAGCGGGTCTTCGCGATCGGGGCGATCTGGTGGTCCATCGCCACCATCGCCATGGGACTCGTACGCGGAGTCGGCACCCTGGTCGGCGCGCGCATGCTGCTCGGGGCCGGTGAGGCCGCCGGGTATCCGGCGCCCGCCAAGGCCGTGTCCCGCTGGTTCCCGCGGCGCGAGCGCACCCTGGCCAACAGCGTCTGGGACAACGGCGCGCGCGTCGGCACCGCCATCGCGCTGCCCCTGGTCACCGCGATCGTCTCGGCCTTCCACTGGCGGGCCGCGTTCATCGTCTGCGGTCTGCTCGGCTTCGTCTGGATCGCCGCCTGGCTGCGCTGGTACCACGAGCCGGAGGACCACCCGAAGGTGACGGCCGCGGAACGGGAGTACATCGAGGGCGGCGGCGCCCGCTTCGAGCCACAGAAGAAGACGGGGGACACGGCGCAAGACACGACGGGGGACACGCGGACCGAGGCCTCGGAGGACACCAAGACGCTGCGCTGGCGAGACCTGTTCCGCTATCGCACGGTCTGGGGCATGATGCTCGGCTTCTTCTGCCTCAACTACGTCATCTACTTCTTCATCACCTGGTTCCCCAGCTACCTCGTCGACGAGCGCGGCTTCGACCTCCTGAGCCTCGGCTTCTTCGGCACCATCCCGGGCCTGGTCGCCATCCTCGGCAGCCTGGCCGGCGGCTGGACGGCCGACCGGCTGCTCCGCAAGGGCTGGTCCACCACCAAGGTCCGCAAGACGTGCCTGATCAGCGGCACGCTCTGCTCCTCGGTGATCGCCCTGGCGGTCGTCGTGCCGACCGCGGCAGGTGCGCTCGCCCTCCTCTCGGTCAGCTACGCCTCGCTGACGTTCGCCACGGCGAGCGTCGCCTCACTGCCCGCCGACGTGGCGCCGACGCCGGGCCACGTGGCATCCCTGGCCGGGATCCAGAACTTCGCGTCGAACGTGGCCGGGGCGCTCGGGCCGATCGTCACGGGCTTCCTGCTCGCCGCGTCCGGAGGCTCCTACCTGGTCCCGCTCCTCGTATCCGGCGCGCTCTCCGTGGTCGGCGCGCTGACCTACGCGTTCGTGATCCAGCGGGTGGAGCCGCTGCCGATCCGCTGACGCGCGGACGGACCCTGACAGTTGCGCCGAAAGACCGGAAGACCGGAAGACCAAGAGAAACGGATGCCCTCGTGACCGAGGAGACGAAGACCCACCGCGCCGCGGTCCTGCACGGGCCGAAGGACCTGCGCGTCGAGGAGAGGCCGGTGCCCGTGCCGGGTCCTGGCGAGGTCCTCGTGCGGGTCGCCGCAGTCGGCCTGTGCGGTTCCGACCTGCACTACTACGCGTACGGCGAGAACGGGCCCAACGTGCTACGCGCGCCGACCGTCCTCGGCCACGAACCGAGCGGCACGGTCCTCGCGCGGGGCCCCGGCGCCGACGCGCACCCGGTCGGCACCCCGGTCGCCGTCGAACCCGCCCACCCCTGCGGCCGATGCGCGCTGTGCCGCGAGGGCCGCTACAACCTCTGCCCGCGCGGCACGTGCTTCGGCTCGCCGCCCACCGACGGCGCCCTGGCCGAGTATCTCGTCGTCCCGGAGGACTTCGTCCACCCGCTGCCCGCCTCGATGGACGTACGCCATGGCGCGCTGATCGAGCCCCTGGCCGTCGCCGTGCACGCCGTGCGCAGGGCGGGGCTTGTGCCGGGCGACCGGGTGCTCGTGACCGGCGCCGGGCCGATCGGGCTGCTCGTCCTCCAGGTGGCGCTGGCCGCCGGGGCCGCGTCCGTGACGGTGTCCGACGTGGCCGAAGCGCGGCTGCGGCACGCCGCCGAACTGGGCGCCGCCGAGACGGTCGGCGCGGCGGAGCTGACCCCCGACCCGGCCAGGGCGAGCGCCCTCGCCGATCCGGACGGCTTCGACGTGGCGCTCGACTGCTCCGGCAACGGGGGCGCGCTCGTCGGCGCGATCCGCGCGCTGCGGCCCGGCGGCACGGCGGTCGTCGTCGGCAACCCCTCGGCCCCGGTGACCGAACTGCCGCTCGCCTGGATGCAGCGCCAGGAGATGTCGCTGGTCACCGCCTTCCGGTACGCGGGTGACTTCCCGGCGGCGATCGCGCTCGCGGGGGCGTGGCGTATCCGGCTCGAAACCCTGGTGACGGCGTCGTTCCCGCTGGGCGATGCGGACACGGCGCTGACGGCCGCGCTCACGGACCGGGGCCAGTTGAAGGTGCTGGTCGAGCCGGGCCTGACGGTGGCGGTCGCCGGACAGGAGGGGCCTGCCCGTGGCTGACCTTTCCGCGGCCGGTGCGGTCCCCGCCCTCCCCCGGCTCGCCCGCAGCCGCCTGCCCGTCCCCGGAGTCAGGCGCCCGCCGCTCGCTCCCGTTGCGGGCATCGTCCACCTGGGGCTGGGCAACTTCCACCGGGCCCACCAGGCCGTCTACACCGCAGAGGCGCTGCGGCACAGCGAAGGCCCCTGGGGAATCAGGGGTGTTGCCACCGGGCGTGGGCGCAGCTCGCACCCCGTGATCGACGGCATGGCCCAACAGGACGAGCTCTATACGGTTCTGACGCTGGGTCACGGCCAGCAGGTGGCCGCCCAGGTGCCGGGCGTCCACCACCCTGGGCTGCTCGCCGCCCAGCAGGCGCCCGAGGTGGTCGCGGCCATCGGCTCCGACGCCACCCGCATCGTCTCGCTGACCGTCACGGAGAAGGGCTACTCCCTTGCCCCGGACGGCCGTTCACTCGATCTCGACGACCCGGCGGTCCGCTCCGACCTCACGGGGAGCGGCGACCCGGTGACGGCGCTCGGTCTCCTCGTACGCGGCCTGCAGCTCCGGCTGCGCTCCCACGCCCTGCCGGTCACCCTGCTCACCTGCGACAACCTGATGGACAACGGCGGGCATCTGCGCGCGCTCCTGGACGAGTTCATCGGAGCCCTGCCCGGCCCCGAACGCGACGACCTCCAGGCGTACTTCGCCGCGTCGGTGTCCACGCCGAGCACCATGGTGGACCGCATCGTGCCCGCCACCACGGACGAGCACCGCGCGCTGGTGGCCCGCTGCTTCGGCGTACGCGACACCGTGCCGGTGGCCGCCGAGCCGTACCGCCTGTGGGTCCTTGAGGACGACTTTCGCGCGTCGCGCCCCGCGTGGGAGGAGGCGGGGGCCGTCTTCACCACGGATGTGGCGCCGTACGAACTGATGAAGCTGCGCCTCCTCAACGGCGCCCACTCGCTGCTCGCCTACTTCGGCCTGCTGCGCGGCCTGCCCCGGATGGACCAGGCGGTGAGCGACGACCTGACCGGCGCGGCCGTACGCGCCGCGATGACCGACGAGATCCTGCCGACGCTGACCCTGCCGGATGACGTCAACGGCCCTTCGTACGTCGATGAGTTGCTGGGCCGGTTCGCCAATCCGGCGCTCGGTCACCATACGGCGCAGGTCGGCTCCGACGGCTCCCTGAAGATTCCGGTGCGCTGGGCCGGCGCCATCGGGGAGAACCTCCGCGCCGGGCGGGTCCCGCCGGTTCTCGCGCTCGGTGTCGCGGCCTACATCCGGGTCGTCACCGGCGGACCCGACGCCTATGACGAGGCGGCGCTCGGCACCGTACTCGATCCGGCGACGGCACGGCTGCGCGCGCTCGCGGCGGGAGCGGGCGGTCCGGCGAAGGCGGCGCGGGTACTGGTCGAGTCGGGCGGCATCCTGCCCGAACAGGCCGCGGCCGACGCCGAGTTCACCGCGCTGGTGGCCGAGTACGCCACCGCGCTGGCGACGCCGTACGGGATCGACGCGGCGCTGAGCGAAGCGCTCCGAGCCGTCCGCCGCTAGCCCCTGCCTCCCTCCATCCAAAATAACTCCGCACGAAAGGAAGTCCAGGCATGGCCGCCACCATCGTCGCCGCCGAGGTCTTCGTCACCAGCCCCGGCCGCAACTACGTCACCCTCAAGGTCACCACGTCCGACGGCGTGACCGGTATCGGCGACGCCACCCTCAACGGCCGTGAGCTCGCGGTCGCCTCGTATCTGAGCGACCACGTCTGCCCCACCCTCATCGGACAGGACGCGGACCGCATCGAGCAGATCTGGCAGTACCTCTACAAAGGCGCGTACTGGCGGCGCGGCCCCGTCACGATGACCGCGATCGCCGCCGTCGACGTCGCGCTGTGGGACATCAAGGGCAAGGTCGCGGGCCTGCCCGTCTACCAGTTGCTCGGCGGCGCGGCACGGGACGGTGTGACGGTCTACGGACACGCGAGCGGCAACACCGTCCCTCAACTCCTCGATGATGTACGGAAGTTCCTCGACCGCGGCTTTCGCGCGGTGCGTGCCCAGGCGGCGGTGCCCGGCCTTGAGCGGGTCTACGGCATGCGCAAGGGCGACGGCGTCACGTACGAGCCGGCGGACGGCGCGCTGCCCACCGAGGAGGTCTGGGACACCGGTGCCTATCTGGACTTCGTCCCCACCTACATGGCCGCGGTCCGCGAGAAGTTCGGCTACGGATTCCAGCTCCTGCACGACGCGCACCACCGGCTGACGCCCATCGAGGCGGGGCGCCTCGGCAAGTCCCTTGAGCCGTACCGGATGTTCTGGATCGAGGACCCCACCCCGGCCGAGGACCAGGAGGCCTTCCGCCTCATCCGGCAGCACACCACGACGCCGCTGGCCGTCGGCGAGATCTTCAACTCGATCTGGGACTGCCAGTATCTGATCACCAACCGGCTGATCGACTACATCCGTACGTCGGTCTCACACGCGGGCGGCATCAGCCATCTGCGCAAGATCTTCGCGCTTGCGGAGCTGTACGGGGTGCGCACCGGCTCGCACGGCGCGGGCGACCTCTCCCCCGCGTCCTTCGCCGCCGCGCTCCACGTCGACCTGTCCGTGCCCAACTTCGGGATGCAGGAGTACATGGAGCACATGCCGGGATACGAGGAGGTCTTCACGACGTCCTGGCGCTTCGAGGACGGCTTGATGCACCCGGGGGACGAGCCCGGCATCGGCGTCGAGTTCGACGAGGAGGCCGCGGCGCGCTTCCCCTACGAGCGCAAGTACCTGCCGGTGAACCGGCTGCGGGACGGGGGCGTGCACGACTGGTGAGGGGGTGCGGCGGGGCGAGGGCCGGGCGGGGGGCCGGGCGGGCGGTGATTCGGCCGTCCGGGGCAGTGCGGCTCAGCGTTCGGCATTTCATCCTATTTCTACCGATATGTTCGCCGGATGATCCCTCTGGCACGCAGACTGACCACCACCTGCGCCCTCGCCGCATGCACCCTCGCCGCGCTCACCACGCTCACCGCCTGCGGTGACGACCCCGCGCCGGGCGCCCGCGAGCACGCCGCCCGGCTCACGGCGAGTACCCCGCCCCGCCCGCCGACCCTCGCCCCAGGCCCCGCCGGCCTCACCCCCGTCTTCAAGAACGCCCCCCGCACCCCGGCCTCCGCCGCCCCCTCCGTCGCCCTCACCTTCGACGCGGACATGACCGCCGATCAGGGTCCCCGGGCGGCGTCGGGTGAGCGGTTCGACAATCCGGCGCTGGTGGCGACCCTGCGCCGCCTGAAGGTGCCCGCGACGTTCTTCATGACGGGGCGGTGGGCCGAGGAGTACCCGGCGCAGGCCAAGGACATCGGCCGGGATCCGCTCTTCGAGGTCGCCAACCACTCGTACAGCCACTACGCCTTCACCGACCACTGCTACGGCCTGCCCACCGTCCCCGCCGACCGCATGCGTGCCGACATGGAGCGCGCCTTCACCGCCTTCCGCAAGGCGGGCGTCGAGCACCCGGTGCCCTACTTCCGCTTCCCCGGCGGCTGCTACGACAAGCGGGCGCTGCGGGCCCTGGCTCCGGGCGGCGTCACCGCCGTGCAGTGGGACGTGGTCAGCGGCGACGCCTTCGCGACCGACGCCGGCGCGGTGGCCCGGCAGGTGCTCGAAGGGGTACGCCCCGGTTCGGTCGTCGTCATGCACTGCACCCGCAGCGCGGCGCCCACGACGGAACGGGCGCTGCGGAGAATCGTCCCGAAGCTGCGCGAGCGCGGCTTCCGGTTCGTGCGGGTGTCGGAGCAGATCAGGAAGGCGGCCCCCGTCCGCGGCTAGGCTGGCCGTATGGACGACACAGATGGCATGAAGGGCGCGGGCGGTGCGGGCAGCGCCGCTCAGGGCCCGTTCGCCGAGTGCGTGCTGTGCCAAAAGCCCACCGAGTACCCGGAGTCGCACAAGGGCGTGACCCTGTGCCCCGTGTGCGAGTGGCACGAGGCTCAGCGCACCGCCTGCTCGGGCTGAGCACCACCCGGGCCCCGTCCCGGAGACCTCACCCCCGCCGCGAAGCCAGCCCGCAGGCCGCCCCCACCGCCGCCACCGCGAGCAACGCCGCCCCCGCGACCGGCAGCAGCAGCACCGGAACCGCCCCGTCCCTCGACCCCGTGACGAGGCCGGTCAGGGCCGCCTTCGCGGGGGAGCCCGTGGTCACCAGGGCGAGCAGCGAGGCCAGCAGCATCGCCGGGATCGCCCGGCCGGGCGAGCGCAGCAGCGGCCGGCTGGTGGCGGCGCCGATGGCCGTGCCCAGGAGCGCGCTCACCAGCATGGCCAGCAGCCCCGCACCGCCCGCGGCGATCCGGTTCACCGCCGTCCGGTGATCGGTGCTCGCCGGGTCGCTGATCACCGCCACGGCGAGGGTCGCCACGGCGCCGAACGCGGCCGACGCGAGGAACGCGGAGAGCAGGCAGGCCAGCTGCGCCCGCCAGGGCCCGGTCGCCGCGGCGGCGCAACTGCGGGCGGCAGGCGGCTCGTTGGTCACGCAGATCCGCACCATCCAGGCGGCGACGGGCAGCAGTGCGGCGGCGGCGTACGCGAGGGAGTCAAGGACGGGCTGCCCGCTCTGTACGCCGACGGCGAGGAACGCGGCGTACAGGATGACGGGAGCGAGCCAGCGCTGGGAGCGCAGCAGGAGGGCGGACTGATAGTGCAGCAGGGCGTTCACCGGTCCCGCACCTCGCCGGCGGTGGGCCGGGCGGCGGGCACGGCGGAGATTTCGGCGGATTCGGGCTCCGGGACGGGCCCCGAGCCGGGCGGCCCCGACACCGACACCACATGCCACGGCGGACGCGCCATCAGCAGCTCGCGCAACGCGGCGTCCGAGTGCGTCGCCGCCACCGTCAGGCGCAGCACCCCGTCCGGCGCGGAGTGCCCGGTGACGATGCCCGGCACAGGTGGCGGCGCCGCTCCCGGCGGACCTTGCACCTCGATCATGACCGAAGGTGCTTCACGGGAAGCCATGGCTTCCCGTGAATTGCCTTCCCCCGTAAGGGTGTTCACCGCCGAACCCACCACCGCGTACGTCACATCCACCGCCCCCGCGAGCCTGCGCGGGTCATGGTCCACGAACACCACGGCGCCTCCCTCCACGACCCGCTCGGCGACAGCCCGGTCGAGTTCGTCGCGGGCTGCCGCGTCCAGGCCCGTCCACGCCTCGTCGAGGACCAGGAGCTCGGGTCCCGCGAGGAACGCCTGCGCCACGGCGACCTTCTGACTGCTGCCTTTGGACAGTTCCGACAGCGGCGTACGCGCGTAACTCCCGGCCCCGAAGCGCTCGAGCCACTCCTCCGCGGCCCGTGCGGCCGTGGCTTTGGCCAGGCCGTGGATGCGGCCCAGGTGCGTGAGGTAGCCGACGGCGGTGAACGGCAGCGCCGCCGGGAAGCGTTCGGGGACGTACGCCGTGCGCGGCCGTCCGGTGACGCGGCCCTCCGTAGGGGCGTCGATCCCGGCGAGCAACCGCAGCAGGGTCGATTTGCCGGTGCCGTTCGCGCCCTCGATCCGCGCCAGCGTGCCCGCGCGTAGGCCGAGCCCGACGTCACGCAGCACCCACGGGCCGCCCCTGCCGTAGCGCCGCCCCACCCCGTCGAGCCGCAGTACGGGCTCCGCAAGATCGCTGTCCATGCGGCCATCCTCGCGCAGGGGCCCGGGAGCGGAGACAAGAGGCAAAGCCTCCGGCCGGCCCGATCTTCCGCCCGGCGGGCTGGCAGACTGGGCGGGTGAGCAGCGAGCAGAACGCCGGGAACCCCGAGCCGCAGTACAGCCAGGACCCGCAGGTCACCCAGGACACCCAAGACGCCCAGGACAGCCCCTTCCGGGTGGAGCCGACGCCACGCGACGAGGCGCCGCAGTTCGTGCTGCCGCTGGTCGCGCGCATCGAGCGCGCCGAGCCCCCGCACCGTACGGACGCCCTGGAGACCGCGGCCCGCGCGGTGCTCGTCATGCTCGCGGACGAGCGGTCCATCGGGGACGGCGAGTGGGCGCAGGCCATGCGGGACTGGCAGGACGCCCGGATCCGCAAGGTGGTGCGGCGCGCTCGCGGCGCCGAGTGGCGCAAGGCCTCGGCGCTGCCGGGGATCACGGTCACCGGCAAGGCCGCCGAGGTACGGGTCTTCCCGCCGGTGCCGCTGGACGGCTGGCCCAAGGAGCTGGCCAAGCTCCAGGTGTCGGGAACCGACCTTGACGACCCGGAGGAGCCGCTGCCCGCGGACCCGACCGCGCCCGTCCTGTGGATGAGTCCCGATGTCGACATGTCGGCGGGCAAGGCCATGGCACAGGCGGGGCACGGCGCCCAACTGGCATGGTGGGAGCTGTCGGACGAGGAGCGCACGGCTTGGCGGGACGCCGGTTTCCCGCTCTCCGTACGCACCCCGGACGCCGCGCTGTGGCGCGAACTCGTGGCGAGCGGCCTGCCGGTGGTGCGGGACGCGGGCTTCACGGAGATCGCACCCGGTTCCTGCACCGTGGTCGCCGATCACCCCGCCCTGCGCTGAGGAGGCCGAGATGGGCAGCAAGGCCGAAGCCTCGGCCGCCACCAAGCTCGACGGCCGTGTCCAACGCGGCAACCAGACCCGGCGTCTCGTCCTGCGCCGCACGGTCGACATCGCGTCGGTCGAGGGCCTGGACGCCCTGTCGGTCGGCCGTATCGCCACGGAGCTGAAGCTCAGCAAGAGCGGGGTCTTCGCGCTCTTCGGCTCCAAGGAAGAGCTGCAGCTGGCCACCATCCGCGCCGCCGGGCGCATCTTCCTGGACACGGTGGTGGAACCGGCCCGGAAGGCGCCCCCCGGCCTCGGCAGGGCGTGGCAGCTGTGCGCGTCCTGGCTCGACTACTCCCGGCAGCGGATCTTTCCCGGCGGCTGCTTCTTCTACGGGGTGATCGCCGAGTTCGACGCCCGCGAGGGAGCGGTGCACGACGCGCTGGCCCACGCCAACCGCGACTGGACCGGCCAGGTGGAGCGCTGCCTCGCCGAGGCCCTCGACACGGGCGAACTACGCCCGGACACCGATGTCCCCCAGCTCGCCTTCGAACTCATCGCCCTGATGGAGACGGCAAACGCGCACTCGGTGCTGCACGGCGAACCGGACACGTACCGCAGGGCGAGCACCGCCATCACGGCACGTCTGCGTGCGGCGGCGACGGATGCGTCACTGGTGCCTCAACTCCCCTGACCGCTGAGCGTGTTGCCTCTCACACAGTCACGCCAAACTAGTAGCACGACCGTTCGCTTACATTTATGCTCGACGCATGCCTTCATCGATCGTGCGTACGTCCTGGCAGGCGGGCCCCGAGACACACGCGCCAGGCCCCGTCCTGGTGAGCGTCACCGAGTTCACCGCCCACCGGCACACCCAGACCCTCCCGATCGCCCTGGCGGGGCTACGGCTGCGCCGGACCTGGCCACGGACGCCCGGCGCCCTCGGCATGTGGCTCTGGGCCGACGCGTGGCGCAAGCGCTCGGGGTCCGTGTCGATCTGGGCCGACGAGCGGTCACTGCACGCGTTCGTCGGGCGCCCCGACCACCTGCGCATCGTCCGCGCGCACCGGGACCGCGGCGCGATGCGCGCCACCACCTGGACGGCGGACCGGCTCGACACGGGCGCCGCCTGGGCCGCCGCGAGCGCACTCCTGACCAGCTCAACTCCCTGGCCTGACCGGGCCGTTCGCACCACGGAGGGAACGTGAAGACGTCATGACCGACTCCGACCTCACCGCACTCGACAGCACCGCCGTCCAGGAATCGCTGCGCCTGCTGCGCGTGGCCCGCGAGGCGGACTGGAACCGCCCTTCGACCTGCGCCGGCTGGACGCTGCGCGACCTGGTGGCGCACATGACCGCGCAGCACCACGGATTCGCGGCGGCGGCACGGGGCGCGGGCGCCGACCGTACGTACTGGATCGGGCCGGACCTCGGCCGCGATCCCTTCCGGATCTACGAGGAGTCGGTACGCCACGTGCTGGCCGCGTTCGCCGAAGAGGGCGTGACGGAGCGGGGTTTCACCCTTCCCGAGCTCGGCGGGACCTTCACCGGACGGCTCGCCGTCGGCTTCCATCTCCTCGACTACGCGGTGCACTCCTGGGACGTGGCGACGACCCTCGGCATCGGGCTCGACCTGCCACGGCCGGTCGTCGACGCCGCCCTGGAGGTCGCCCGCAGGGTGCCGAAGGATCCCGAACACCGAGGCCCGGGCGCCGCGTTCGCGCCGGTCCTGCCCACGCCGGAGGAGGCGTCCCCGCTGGACGAGATGCTGGCTCTGCTCGGCCGCTCTCCCCGGTAGGGCGTTGCACCTCTCGCCGGTAGGGCATTGCGTTGAACATCACGCACGCCTCTTCCGTACTTCCCGGTACCAGGAAGTAGCTTGCCCCCACGGCAGGTCGACGGGCAGAGAGGCACGGCACATTGCGGCGCATCAACGGCACGGCTCTGATCATCGCGGCACTCGTGGCCACACTGGGAGCGCTCGCGTTCCCCATGTGGTCCTACGCGGACCGTTCGGGCACGGGGCCCGCCAACCTGGCCGCCGGGTCCGTGGCCACCCAGTGGGGTCCGCTCTCGGCGGCCGACCGTGATCTGCTGGTGAAGGTGCGGCTCGCCGGGCTGTGGGAGATACCCGCAGGACAGCAGGCCGTCGAGCGGGCGCCCACCAAGGCGATCAAGGAGGCGGGTGACCATCTGATCGTCGGCCACACGGATCTCGACAAGCGGGTCCGTTCGGCCGCGGCGCAGCTCAACGTGGAGCTGCCGAACCAGCCGAACCCCCAACAGCAGGGCTGGCTGCAGGAGTTGACAGCGGCGAGCGGGCAGGAGTACCAGCAGAAGTTCGCGAACCTGCTGCGCGCCTCGCACGGCAAGGTGTTCGCGGTGATCGCGCAGGTGCGCGACAGCACCCGCAACTCGCTGATCCGGCAGCTGGCCACCGACTCCAACCAGACGGTCCTCGACCACATCACGATGCTGGAGGCGACCGGGCTCGTCGACTTCGACGACATCGCCAACGGCGGTGCCGCCACCGCGACGGCCAGCCCCAGCGGTCCTCCCCCGCCCTCCGGAGGCCCCGCCCCCCAGCCGCCGCCCGCCGGGCCGAGCGGCGATGTGTCCACCACGTCGCGGCCCTCGCCCCCGCCGCCAGGGGAGGTCAACACGGACAGGCCGGAACCTCAAATGTAGCTCTGAACGTCCCTCTCCAGGGGTTCGTCCGCGGCTGCCGGGGCCATGACTCCGGCACACGCTCACACGACACGGGCGTTCACAAGACACGGGCACGACGCGGGGTCTTGGCGGAGGAGGGGGAACATGAAGCACTTGGGGACCGGAATCGGATGGCGTCC
This sequence comes from Streptomyces sp. NPDC048436, assembly GCF_043200355.1. Taxonomy (NCBI): domain Bacteria; kingdom Bacillati; phylum Actinomycetota; class Actinomycetes; order Kitasatosporales; family Streptomycetaceae; genus Streptomyces; species Streptomyces sp. NPDC048436. The sequence goes on along the minus strand of NZ_JBICXP010000003.1, from coordinate 97,122 downwards.
GGAGATCGCGGACGCCGTGGAGCGGATGCCCGGCATCGACTGGGTGGAGGCGGTCGCGGAGAACCTGTGCCCCGGCCACCTCCCCGACTCGCTGCTTCGGCTGCGCGAGCGCGGTGTGACAGTGGTGCCGCACGGCGTCTCGCTCGGCCTCGGCGGCGCGGAGCGCCCCGACGAGACCCGGCTCGCCGCGCTCGGGGAGCGCGCCCTGGCCCTGGGCTCGCCGCTGGTCACCGAGCACATCGCGTTCGTACGCGCCGGTGGCCCGCTGACGGCTTCGCAGCCGCTGGAAGCGGGCCATCTGCTGCCGGTCCCGCGCACCCGCGACGCCCTCGACGTGCTGTGCGAGAACGTGCGCATCGCGCAGGACGCCCTGCCGGTGCCGCTCGCGGTGGAGAACATCGCGGCGCTGATCTCCTGGCCCGGTGAGGAGATGACCGAGGGGCAGTTCCTGTACGACCTCGTCGAGCGCACGGGCGTACGCCTGCTCATCGATGTCGCCAACCTCCACACGAACCACGTCAACCGCGGCGAGGACCCGGCCAAGGCCCTGGACGAGCTGCCGGTCGAGGCCATCGCGTACGTCCACGTGGCGGGCGGCTTCGAGCGGGACGGCGTCTGGCACGACAGCCACGCCCACCCCGTACCGGAGCCGGTCCTGGAGATCCTCTCCGACCTGGCCTCACGTGTGACCCCGCCGGGTGTCCTGCTCGAGCGCGACGAGGACTTCCCCGCGCCCGAGGAGCTCGAGCGGGAACTGGACGCGATACGCAAGCGGGTGACGGCCTCCGGCGAGCTGCCCGTGGCCCCGCCGGACACGCGCGTCGACTCGCTGCCCGCTCCCCCCGGCGCCCGCGAGCGCACCGCCCTCGCGCAGACCTCCCTGCTCTCCGCGCTCGTCGCCGGGACGCCCGCGCCAGAAGGCTTCGACCACGCGCGGCTGAAGGTGCAGAGCCGTGCGCTGACCGCCAAGCGGGCCGACGTGGTGGCGAAGGTGGCGCCCGAACTGCCGGAGATCATCGGCGCGACGTACCGCACCGACTTCTTCTCGTACGCCCAGTACCGGCCGATGACCGGCGGCTACCGCCACGACGCCCTTCGTTTCGCCGAGCATCTGCTGCTCGCCGGGGAGCCCGAGAACGCGGAGGCACGCGGCCGGCTGACCCAGTGGTGGCTCGAGCGGTCAGGACCCGCGCCGCTGGACGGGCGGCCGGTCACGCGGTGGCTGCGGGCGGCGCGGTTCGCGCTGCGACGAGGCTAGGGGGCGGCAGCCTTGGAGATCCTCTCCGTCTGTTTCGGCTTACTTGTCGTGGCCTCGACGGCCGGTCTCCTCGTCGGTGTCTCTCGCGTACGACGGGCCGCGCCTGCGCAGCCCGACGCCCAGCACGGAACCGTCTTCGACCCCCTGGAGGCCGCCTTCCTCGCCGGCGGCCCCGGCCGGGTCACCGACGCCGCGATCGCCGCCCTGCACGAGGACGGGCGCCTGGTGGTCGCGTTCCCCGGCGTCGTCGCGATCCGGTCGACGGAGGTACGCAACCCGGTGGAGGGCGCCGTGCTCCAGGCCCACGCCGCCGCGCCGAGCGGCGCCCTGCACTGGCTGCGCGTCGGCGTGATGCGCAGCCCCGCCGTACAGGCGATCGGCGACGCGCCTCCGGGGCGGGCACCATCGCGTGGTGCGGGGGTGGCGGTGGAGGCGGCTGCGGGGGTGGTGGAGGGGGCAGTTCCTAGCCCGCCGCCCCTGAGAACAGCGTCCGCCCGCATCCGATGCCCCTTACCCGTACGGCAGTTGACGTACTCCGGGCGGTAACCCGCAAGCACCTCCTCGCGGCGCACTAACGTGCGGTGGCGCAACAGGAGGCGTCATGCGATCCATCAACGGCACCGGCCTCATCGTGGCGGGACTCGTCGCGACCCTGGCAGCGCTGCTCTTTCCCGTCTGGTCGTACGAGGACAGGTCCGGCACCGCCCTGGACAGACTCGACGCGGAGACCGTGGCGACGGACTTCGGCCCGCTCTCCGCGCTCGACCGCGACTTCATCACCAAGGTGCGGCTCGCCGGCCTCTGGGAGCTCCCCGCCGGGCAGCAGGCCGAGGAGCGCGGCACGACCAAGGCCGTACAGACCGCGGGCGAACACCTCGTCGAGGGCCATACGTTCCTGGACGCGCGGGTGCGGGAGGTGGCGACGCGGCTCGATCTCGAACTGCCCAACCAGCCCAACCCCCAGCAGCGCCACTGGCTCGCCGAGCTGAGCGACGCGCACGGCACCCCGTACGACGAGAAGTTCGCCAACATCCTGCGCGCGGCCCACGGCAAGGTCTTCTCGGTGGTCGCCGAGGTCCGCGCGACCACCCGCAACTCGCTGGTGCGCAGACTCGCCGACGACGCGAACACGACGGTGCTCGACCACATCACGGTCCTCGAGGGCACCGGCCTGGTCGACTTCGACGATCTGGCGCGTGACGCGGCGAGCGCTGCTCCCGCCCCCGTCACCCGCTCCCCCGCGCCGCCGGGCCCGGTCGGTTCCCCCGGCCCCGCGACCCCGGTCTCCCCGTCGCCCTCCCCCACTTTCCCGCTGCCACCGCCCGCGTCCCGCCCCAAGCCGAAGCCCGAGAGATCAGAGAAGCCCGTCAAGCCTGACAAGTCCGGCAAGGCGCGTTCCCGCGTCCCGCATGCTGAATAAGCCGTAGCGCCGCCCCCACCCCCTCGCATACAACACCGGCATGTTCTGGCTGCCGCTCCTTCTCCTGGCCTGCGCCATCACGGGCCTGTCCTGCGCCCGGCTCTGCCTCTCCGCGTACCGCACCGCGTCGCACGGCGCGGCCCCGGGGCACCGCCATGAACTGACGCTCTACGAAGCCGCGTACCTCGCCGGCGGCCCCGCACGCGTCACCGACCTCACGCTTCTCTCCATGGCCCGCGCCCGGCGTCTGCTGCTCGCGCACACCGGCTGGGCGACGGTGGTCGACCCGGTGGGCGGCGACGCCATGGAGCGTTCCGTGCTCGGCGCGATAGGGCCGGCGGGACAGTCGCCGATAGGGCCGCTGCGCCGGGCGGCGGCCGGTACCGACGCCATGCGCGCGCTCGCCGACCGCCTCGTCACGGCGGGCCTCGCCCTGCCGGAAGGCACCTGGTCGGGGGTCGCGGGAGCGGTCAGGCAGGTGTGGGTGGCCGGGGCGGCGGTGGTCACCCTGGGGGCGACAGCGGTACTCATGCCCGTGCAGGAGCCGCCGGGAGAGGTGCCCGTCGCGCTCTGGTTCGCGCTGCCCCTCGTCCTGAACGCGAGCTGCCTCGCCATCACCCGCCTGGAGATCCACCCCTGCCCTCGCTGGGCATCGCCCGCGGGCCAGCACCTCCTGCGCGCGCTCCCGGCACGCGGCGGCTCCGATCTGACCACCGTCGCGGTTCGCGGCACCCGCGCACTCGCCGATCCGGAGCTGCGGGCGGCCTTCGCGCACCGGGATACGACGCACCGGGATGCGGCGCATCGGGGTCATTGAGCCGACACCGGCGGGGCGGTGCTTTACTTCGCCATTTACCGAACGAATCATCCCTTTTGTTCGATCATGTACGGCCGAATGAAGGGATGGAGAGCGATGAGAGCAGCAGCCGCCCTCTACGGAACCGCCGGATCGTTGGTCCTGACCGCACTCGTCGCCGCCCCCACGGGAAGCGCGTCCGCGGCAGGCACCACCCCCTACCCGGAGACGCGCGGCACGCTCGTCGCCGCCCAGCGCGCGGCCACGGCCGGCATCCGCTTCGGCGCCTGCCCGGCGGCGGAGGGCCTGCCCCCGTCCATCAGATGCGGCACGGTCTCGGTGCCGCTCGACTACGCGCACCCCGAAGGCAAGCAGATCAAGCTGACCGTCAGCCGCACCAAGGCCACGCAACGGGCCGAACCAAGACGCGGGAAGGCCGTCAAACGGCAGGGCGCCCTCGTGTTCAACCCCGGCGGTCCCGGCGGGTCCGGCATGTACTTCCCGATGGTCGGCGTGCTGCCCGAGTGGAAGCGCGTCGCGGCGGCGTACGACCTCGTCGGCTACGCCCCGCGCGGCGTCGGCCGCTCGGCCCCGATCTCCTGCCAGGACCCGAAGGAGTTCGCCAAGGCCCCCACCCAGTCGCCGGTCGAGCCCGACACCCGGTACAAGCTGGAGCGGATCGAGCAGGCGAAGGCGTACGCGGCGGGCTGCGCCAAGCGCACCGGAGATGCGCTGCGGCACTACACGAGCCTGAACAACGCCCGTGACCTGGACGTGCTGCGGGCGGCGCTCGGCGAGAAGAAGCTGACCTTCATGGGCGCTTCGTACGGCACCTACTTCGGCGCCGTGTACGCGTCCCTCTTCCCCTCGCACGTGCGCCGCATGGTGTTCGACTCGGCCGTCAACCCCGACCCGGCGCAGATCTGGTACGGCAACAACCTCGACCAGTCCGCGGCATTCGAACACCGCTGGGCGGACTTCCGCGCATGGGTCGCCAAGCACGACAAGACATACCACCTGGGCAAGACGCCCGAAGCGGTCATGAAGAGCTACGAGAAGGTGCGCGACAAGCTGGCGGCCAAGCCCGCGGGCGGCAAGGTCGGCCCCGGTCAGCTGCAGTCGGCGTATCTCCAGGCCGGGTACTACGACGACTACTGGCCGAGCCGTGCGTCGGCGCTCTCCGCGTATCTGAAGGGCAACCCGAAGCCGCTGATCGAACAGGCCGCGCCCGAGCCGAAGGCGGCCAAGGAGCAGGAGAACGGCAACGCGGTCTACACCGCGGTCGAGTGCAACGACGCGTCCTGGCCGAGGGACTTCAACACCTGGAACCGCGACAACTCGCGCCTCGCGCGCGTGGCGCCCTTCGAGACCTGGGACAACGCCTGGATGAACCTGCCGTGCGCCTATTGGCCCGCGCCTCAGCAGCAGCCGCTCGATGTCCGCACCGACGAGGGCGAGCTTGCCCCGACGCTGATCCTGGCCGCCGAGCGGGACGCGGCGACGCCGTACGCGGGCGCCCAGGAGCTGAACCGCAGGCTGCGGGGTTCGGTCCTGGTGACCGAGCGCGACGCGGGCACGCACGGCATCGGCGGCGGCCCCAACCTGTGCGTCAACGGCCACATGGAGGCGTACCTCCTGGAGGGCAAGCTCCCTGTGCGGCGCGCGGCGTGCGCACCGCACAAGGAGCCCGAGCCGCGGTCCGGCACACGGGCGGCGGCTCTGCCCAAGGTGCGTTAAACCCTCACAGCGCGCCGAGCCGCTCCAGCGGGAACGGCGGCTGGGCGAGCGGGCGCACCGCGAGCCGGGTCAGCGGCAGGGCGTTGTCGTCGCCCGCCGTGCGGTTGGCGTGCAGGACGCCGCAGTGGGTGCAGCGGTGGACGAGGACCCATTCGCCGTCTCCGCGTACGGAGATGGCGAGGGGTTCCATCCGGGCGCCGCACTCCGCGGCCCGGTCGCCCGGGGTGTCGTCGAGGTGACGGCTCCACAGGCAGTTGGGGCAGTGGTTGCGGTGGTCGGTACCGGGGGCGGTCATCGATACGTCGAGACCGCACTGCAGACAGCGGAAGGACTGGGCGCGCGCTTCAGTGCGGGCCCGCCGAGAGGTGTTGCGGGACATGGGGTGAGTGACTCCAGTGCGTCGCGGAATGGGCTGGCTTCGAGCTGATCCGCGGGGCCCTGGGCATACACGCACCATCTTTCTTTTCTCGGCTTCTCGGCTTCTCGGCTTTGACCTGTCGATGAAACGCGCACCGGGCGGGGGGGGCCCCCCCCCTCACCGGGGGCCCCCCCCCCCCGGGGGGGGGGCCACGGGGGGGTGCCCCCGCCCCCCCCCCGGGGCCGCCCCCGCATGCGGGGGCCC
>NZ_JBICXP010000003.1:0-91279 GCF_043200355.1 Streptomyces sp. NPDC048436 | reverse complement strand
GCCGGGTATTCCCGTACGCGTGCCGCTTGAAGTAGCGGCGCGCGCCTTCGAGGAACGCGTCACGCCCGGCGTAGGCGACGAGATCGGTGCCGCGCCCGCCCGGTGCGTGAGACAAGGGGCTGTTACGCCAGGCCCGCCACGAGGTCCGCCACGGACTTGCGGCGGCCCGTGTAGAACGGGACCTCTTCGCGTACGTGCATACGGGCCTCGGAGGCGCGCAGGTGCCGCATCAGGTCGACGATGCGGTACAGCTCGTCGGCCTCGAAGGCGAGGAGCCACTCGTAGTCGCCGAGCGAGAACGAGGCGACCGTGTTGGCGCGCACGTCGGGGTAGCCGCGGGCCATCATGCCGTGGTCCTTGAGCATGCGGCGGCGGTCCTCGTCGGGCAGCAGGTACCAGTCGTAGGAGCGCACGAAGGGGTAGACGCTGATGTAGTTGCGCGGCGTCTCGTCGGCCAGGAAGGCCGGGATGTGCGACTTGTTGAACTCGGCGGGGCGGTGCAGCGCCATGTTCGACCAGACGGGCTCCAGGGCGCGGCCGAGCTTGGTGCGGCGGAAGAGGTTGTAGGCCTCCTGCAGCTCGTCGGCGGTCTCGGCGTGCCACCAGATCATGACGTCCGCGTCGGCGCGGAGCCCCGACACGTCGTACGTGCCGCGGACGGTGATGTCCTTGGCGCCGAGCTGGTCGAACAGCTCCTGGACCTCGTCGGCGTAGCCGGTGCGATCCTCGGGGAGCAGGTCGCGCAGCTTGAAGACGGACCACAGCGTGTAGCGGATGACCTCGTTGAGGTCCTTGGCCTTCTTGCCCGCGTTCGGGCTCTTGGCGGGGGCGTCGTCACTCATGGCCCTATTCTCCTCCGCCGCCGTGCAGGCTCTGCACCGGGTTGGCGGTGAGCTCCTGCACACCGGCCAGGTCACCGCCCAGCTGGTCGACGGCGGCGTACGCGCTCGCGATGCACGCGGGGATGCCCACTCCGTCGTACGCCGCTCCGCACACGGCGAGGCCGGGCAGCTTGCTCACGTGCTGCCGGACGCGGGCCACGCGCGCGTGGTGGCCGACGGGGTACTGCGGGAGGCCGTCGTGCCAGCGGGTGACGCGGGTGGCGACGGGTTCGGCGTCAAGGCCGGTGGCCGCGCGCAGGTCGCGCCGGGAGAGGGCGATGAGGTCGGCGTCCTCGCGCCCCAGGACCGCTGTTTCGCCGTACCGGCCCACCGACGTGCGCAGCACAAGGAGGTCGGGGTCCTCGTCGGCGATCCAGGCCCATTTGCGCGAGGCGAAGGTGGACGCCTTGATGGTGTGCCCGTCGACGGGCGGCACGAGAAAACCGCTGCCTTCGGGGAGGTCGGTTTCGCTCCGGCGGTAGGCGAGGGTCATCAGGGCCATGGAGGCGTACTCCACGGTTGCGAGCTCGGCGGCGGCTGCGGGCGCCTCGACGCCGAGCAGCGCGGCGGCGGCGTACGCGGGCACGGCGACGATCACGCCGTCCGCCTCAAGGACCTCCTCCCCCGCGATGACGTGCCAGCCCTCCGGGGCGCGCCGCAGCTCGGTGACCGGCGTCCCGGTGCGGATCTCCCCGCCACGCGCGCGTACCGAATCGGCGACGGCGAGCGGCAGTTGGCCGACGCCGCCCTCGATGCCCATGAAGACGGGCCCGGTCTGCTGGTTCTGCGCGGCGCGGGCCTGGATGGCGCGGACGCCCTCCGTGAGGGAGGTGTGCGTGCGGGCGGCCTCGAAGAGCTGCGGGACGGCCGAGCGCATGGAGATGCGGTACGCGTCCCCGGCGTAGACCCCGCCGAGCAGTGGCTCCACGAGCCGGTCGACGACCTCGCGGCCCAGGCGTTCGGCGACGTACGCGCCGACCGCCACGTCCTCGCCGACCTCGCTCGGCGGCAGCTCACGGTCCCGCTCGATGCGGTGCAGCCCTTCGTCGGAGAGCACTCCGGAGAGGGCCGACGCGTCGCCGGGTACGCCCATGACGTGGCCCTTGGGCATCGGGCGCAGGGCACCGCGGGTCCAGATCGCGGCGGTCGCCGTGGCGGGCGGCTGCAGGCGGTCGGCGAGGCCCACCTCGCGGGCAAGGGCGACGGCCTCGGGGCGGCGGGCCAGCATCGACTCGGCGCCGAGGTCGACGCGGACGCCCGCGATCTCGCCGGGCAGGAGCTTGCCGCCGAGCCGGTCGGAGGCTTCCAGGACGGTCACTCGGGCTCCGGTGCCGAGCAACCGGTGGGCTGCCGCGAGGCCGGCGATGCCGCCGCCGATGACCACCACATGGCCCGTACCCGTACGTGTGTCCGTTTCGCGCATGCCTCCACTCTACGAGGCGTACGAGTCCCGACCGTGACCCCATCGGAACCGACCGGCAACCACCGTTCCGCCCCTCCCCGGCGTCAAAGGAGCATCAGTCACCACGACCCTCGGGGGGTACGTCGAGATGCTCGCGTCCAGCACGTCCAGGCACCGCACCGTCCAGGCACTCTCGGCCATGCTGCTCGCGGCCGCCCTCGCGCTCACCGGGTGCAGCGCGGGCGGCGACAGCGGCGACAGCGGCGACAGCGACAAGGCGGCGGGCGCCGCGCGCGAGGACGGGTACGCGTCCGGCGACAAGGACGACAAGGGGGTGGGCGGCGGCAGCCAGGCGGACAAGTCCGGCCGGAAGAAGCCGCCCAAAGTCACCGGCACGCACATCATCCGCACCGCCTCCCTGACCGTCCGGGTCAAGGACGTGCCGAAGGCCCTGGACGAGGCGCGCACGGTGGCGCTCGACGCGGGCGGCGTCGTCGGCGACGAGACCACGGACCGCGACGGCCGCGGCCACGAGCGCTCCCGCATCGTGCTTCGCGTGCCGCAGGACCAGTACGAGGAGGTCCTCAAGTCCCTTGAGGGAACAGGAAAGTTGATCGAGCGCAAGGCCAAGGCGCAGGACGTCACCGACCAGGTCGTCGACGTCGACAGCCGCGTCAAGTCGCAGCGGGCGAGCGTGGCCCGAGTGCGGGAGCTGATGGACAAGGCGACGAAGCTGAGCGATGTCGTCACCCTGGAAGGGGAGTTGGGCTCCCGTCAGTCGGAGCTGGAGGCGCTGCTCGCGCAGCAGTCCTCGCTCAAGGACCGTACGGCCATGTCCACGATCACGCTCTCGCTCAGCGAGACCACGGTGAAGAAGGCGGAAGCGGACGACGACGATCCCACGTTCGTGGACGCGCTGTCCGGCGGCTGGAGCGCCTTCGTGACGATGCTGCGGTGGCTGGCGGTCGCGGTCGGCGCGGTGCTGCCGTTCGCGGCGGTGGCGGTGCTGCTCTTCGTGCTGTGGCAGCGTCTTGTGCGGCCCCGGCTGCCGCGCGGGCACGCCACGAGCGGGCAGGGCGACGACGACTAGGAGGCCGTCAACTGGCGCCTCGTCGTAGCGTGTCCGTATGAGTAGCGCGAGAGAGCGACTGGTGATCATCGGGGGTGACGCGGCGGGCATGTCCGCCGCGTCGCAGGCACGCAGGCTCAAGGGCCCGGACGAACTGGAGATCGTGGCGTTCGAGCGCGGTCACTTCACCTCGTACTCCGCCTGCGGCATCCCCTACTGGGTCGGCGGCGACGTCCCCTCACGGGACGAGCTGATCGCGCGTTCGCCCCAGGAGCACCGGGCCCGCGCCATCGATCTGCGGATGCGCACGGAAGTCACGGAGATCGACACCGCGGGCCGCCGGGTCCGCACCCGGGAGGTGGAGACGGGGGCCGAGGCCTGGACGACGTACGACAAGCTCGTGATCGGCACCGGCGCCCGCCCGATCCGGCCCTCCCTGCCGGGCATCGACGCACCCGGCGTCCACGGGGTGCAGACGCTGGAGGACGGCCAGGCGCTCCTCGACACCCTGGCCCGCACACCGGGCCGCAGGGCCGTGGTGATCGGCGCGGGCTACATCGGCGTCGAGATGGCCGAGGCCCTGATCAAGCGCCGCTACGAGGTCACGGTCGTCAACCGCGGCGCGGAGCCGATGTCGACGCTCGACCCGGACATGGGCCGCCTCGTCCATGACGCGATGTCCGGCATGGGCATCGAGATGGTCAACGGCGCCGAGGTCACCAAGATCCTCACCGGTGACGACGGCCGGGTCAGGGCGGTGGCCACCGAGGACGCGGAGTACGCGGCGGACGTGGTGGTGCTCGGCATCGGCGTCCGCCCAGAGACGGAACTCGCCCGCGCGGCGGACCTGCCGCTCGGCGCGTACGGCGGGCTCCTCACGGACATGGCGATGCGGGTGCGCGGGCACGAGAACATCTGGGCGGGCGGCGACTGCGTCGAGGTCCTCGACCTGGTCTCGGGCCGCGAACGCCACATCGCGCTCGGCACCCACGCCAACAAGCACGGGCAGGTCATCGGCTCGAACGTGGGCGGCAGTTACGCGAGCTTCCCCGGCGTCGTCGGCACGGCCGTCAGCAAGGTCTGCGACCTGGAGATCGCCCGCACGGGCCTGCGCGAGAAGGACGCACGGGCTGCGGGACTGCAGTACGTGACGGTGACCATCGAGTCGACGAGCCGCGCGGGCTACTACCCCGGCGCGGCCGTGATGACGGTGAAGATGCTCGCCGAGCGCCTCACGGGACGGCTGCTCGGCGTCCAGATCGTCGGCCGCGAGGGCGCGGCTAAGCGCGTCGACATCGCCGCGGTGGCATTGACGGCCCGGATGACGGTGGACCAGATGACCGCACTCGACCTCGGCTACGCCCCGCCGTTCTCGCCGGTGTGGGACCCGGTCCTGGTGGCGGCGCGCAAGGCGGTCGCGGCGGTACGGGCGGCAGGCTAGGGGCCGGAGCCCTAGGGCATCTAGAGCGTCGCGCGCTTCTTCCGCAGCCGCGTGAGGGTGTCCCGCGCGGTGGCGGTGACGAAGGACGGGCACAGGAGCGTGTCCAGCGGGGCGCCCCACCCGCTGGACTGCCGCTCCTTCTCGTAGACCTCGCGGCCCGCGGCGCTGCTCAGATGGAGGCCGACCCAGACGGCGTCCGGCCCACTGCTCGGAAGGCCGGGGTGTGCCTCGTGTGCGCACGGGATGTCGGAGAGCGCGTACCAGGAGACGGCCGTGGTGGCGATGACGAGCCCGGCCCGGTCGTCGGGGTCGGTGGCGCGGCCCAGGTCGTTGCCGACGCAGGAGATCTCCAGGTCGACGTCGGTGCCGGGCCTGGGGTAGCCGTGCAGGATGGCCGAGAGCGAGTCGATGTCGCGCCGGGTGTCATCGGGCAGGCGCGCCGGGATGCCGTCGGCGGAGCCGGGCTCGATGTAGTCCATGGCGATGCGCGCGAACCCGGCGGCGTTGAGCGGGCAGAGCCACTCGTCGAGCGGCCGGTCGCCCTCGTCCCACTCGGCGCTCTCGTCCGCCGAGGCGGACAGGACGTCCCGCAGAGAGAAGAGATGGTCCTCCAGCTCGTCCTCTTCGTACGGATGGCCTTCGTGGGCGCACGTCCGGTCCTTGAGTGCCACGTCGGCGGCCCTGGCCGCTTCGAGGACGGCGCCCGGGACGCCGTCGCCCGGCAGCCAGCCGACGTACGGGAGCATCATCACCAGGCCGAAGACCCACTGATGCGCGGACTCACCGCCGGGATCCGCGGCGAGTTCGCGAGCGCAATCCAGGACGATCCGGTCCTTGGCCTCGTCGCGGCCTGCCTGATAGCGGTCCTGTACCTCGCTCCAGGCCTCGGCGAGTTCACCGATCGGCACCGCCGACACGTCCCGTCCCCCTCCTCACCCGTCACATTCAGGCGAGATTTTCGGCCAACTACGAACCGACTGCGAAACGACTGCGAAACGACTGCGAAACGAACGTGAACCGGCTGTGTCAGCGCGCGGTCCGCGTGTGGACGTGCTCCACGAGCCGCGTCAGCGCCTCCGGGTCCGTGGTCGGCAGGACGCCGTGACCGAGGTTGAAGATGTGCCCCTCGAGCCCGGAAGCCGCCTGGAGCACCTCGTCCGTCTTGGCCTCGACGGCCTCACGCGTGGAGAAGAGGACCGCCGGGTCGAGGTTCCCCTGCAGGGCCTTGCCGGGGCCGACACGGCGGGCCGCCTCGTCCATCGGCACCCGCCAGTCGACGCCCACCACGTCGGCGCCCGCCTCGCCCATGAGACCGAGCAGCTCGCCCGTGCCGACGCCGAAGTGGATGCGCGGCACTCCGTACGAGGCCACCGCCTCGAAGACCTTCCGCGACGCGGGCATCACGGAGCGCCGGTAGTCGGCGGGGGCCAGCGCGCCCACCCACGAGTCGAAGAGCTGCACGGCGCTCGCGCCCGCCTCGATCTGCACCTTGAGGAAGGCGCCGGTGATCTCCGCGAGCCGGTCCAGCAGATCCGCCCAGAGCTGCGGGTCGCCGTACATGAGCGCCTTGGTGTGCTCGTGGTTACGGCTCGGACCGCCCTCGACCAGGTAACTCGCGAGAGTGAAAGGCGCGCCGGCGAATCCGATGAGCGGCGTCGGCCCCAGCTCGGCCGTCAGCATGCCGATCGCCTCGGTCACGTAACTCACGTCGTCCGGCGTCAGGTCCCGCAGCTGGGCGAGGTCGGCGCGCGAGCGGATGGGGTTGGCGACGACCGGGCCGATGCCCGGCTTGATGTCGAGGTCGACGCCGATGGCCTTGAGGGGTACGACGATGTCGCTGAAGTAGATCGCGGCGTCGACCTTGTGACGGCGCACCGGCTGCAGCGTGATCTCCGTGACCAGCTCCGGCATCATGCAGGACTCCAGCATGGCCGTGCCCTCGCGCACCTTGCGGTACTCGGGCAGTGAGCGCCCCGCCTGCCGCATGAACCAGACCGGCGTGTGCGGCACGGGCTCTCGCCTGCAGGCCTTCATGAAGGCTGATTCCTTGACGGCGTCCGTCGCTGCGTTCTGCTGGCCCGCGGGGCTCTCGTTGGCACTCACGCGGAAAGTCTCGCACGGGCCCGCACGGCCACCGCTCCGAGGGACACCCTGCCTTGACCGGGGCCCCTCTCACGGGTGTCTGTCCCTGCGCGAAGCCGCCGTTCCCCTTAACCTTCCCCGCATGGCTGCGGCTCAGGGACAACGGTCGGACGGCGCTGGCGAGATGGAAAGTACGGAGGGGAAGGTGGCGGAATCGGCTCCGTTGCCCTTTCGAGCGGCGGTCGACGCGCTGCGGGGGGCACGGCTTCGGCCTGAGATCGAGATCGACCCGACGAAGCCTCCGCAACGCCTCGCCCCGCACGCGTACGCGCTGGAGGCGGCGGTGGTCGAGGGCGACGAGGACCTGGCGGACGGGCGTCTCGTGCTGCTGCACGACCCGGCGGGGCACGATGCCTGGCAGGGCACCTTCCGCCTTGTCACGCTCGTACGCGCGGAGTTGGAGCCGGAGATGGCGGCGGATCCGCTGCTGCCCGAGGTCTGCTGGTCCTGGCTGACGGGCGCGCTGCAGGCGCGGGGCCTGGCGTGCGGGGAGCCGAGCGGCACGGTCACGCGCGCGGGCTCGCACTACTTCGGCGGGCTCGCCGAGCGGCCACCCGCGTCGCAGATCGAGATCCGGGCGTCGTGGACGCCGCGCGAGGGGATCGGCGGGGTGCCGGACACGGCGGCGCATCTCACCGCGTGGTGCGATCTGCTCTGCCAGGTGGCCGGGCTGCCGCCCGTCGGGCAGGAGCAGGGGCAGGGGCAGGGCGACGCGTCCGTGGTGTCGCTGCCGCAGCGGCGGGGGCCGCAGACGCCGTAGCCGGTGGCGGGGACAGGGCGGGGCGACGGCTGGGGATGGGGACGGGAATGGGATCGATTCTGAACGACTGCGATTCGGGTTGATCTTCGGATGATCGATCGTGTGTCCGAATGGTCCGAATTGTTACTCACCAAATCGTGATCATTCTCTAAAGGCGGACGGGTTTGATGCCGAAGAGGTTGGTGACCTTGAAAGCACGGTTCGTCCCGGCTTCTTCCCCGAGCCGGCCGTCGTCCCGAACCCCCAGGAGGCCTGGTGTCCGTTCTCCTCGAGCAGCCCGCAAGCCTGGTCGCCTACCGCCCGAACAAGCCGACCGCCATGGTCGTCGTGGCCGACCCACGTGTCCGTTCCACCGTCACCCGCCACCTGTGGGCGCTCGGTGTGCGCGACGTGATCGAGGCCTCGTCGATCGCGGAGGCTCGTCCCCGCATCGGCAACCCCCGTGACATCTGCGTGGCAGATGTCCACCTCCCCGACGGCTCCGGCCTGACGCTCCTGTCCGAAACCCGCGCCGCGGGCTGGCCGAACGGCCTCGCCCTCTCCGCTGCCGACGACATCGGTGCCGTACGCAACGCCCTCGCGGGCGGCGTCAAGGGCTATGTCGTCACCGGCACCCGCAACAACGTCGGTCTCCCCACCCGTCCCGGCGCCGCGCCCATCGGCTCGGCCGCCGCCCGAATGCACCGCCGCCCGCCGGGCGCCCCCAGCCACCCCGGTGGCTACCGGGAGCTGTCCGGCCGTGAGGTGGAGGTTCTCCGCCTCGTCGCGGAGGGCCAGTCGAACAAGGCCATCGGCGTCTCGATGGGGCTCTCGGCGCTGACCGTGAAGAGCCACCTCGCCCGGATCGCACGCAAGCTCGGCACGGGCGACCGGGCCGGGATGGTAGCGGTGGCCCTGCGTACCGGAATCATCCACTGACTCATTTACACCCCTCGTGCGCCCGTCGACGGAACGTTCCGTCGACGGGCGCTGTCCATACACAGATACCCTTGACAGGTGACCGACGCCCAAGAGACCGCAGCAGACAGTTCACTGCGAACCACCGGAGGCGGCCCTCCGGACGACGTCGAAACGGCGCCGATCCCTTTGCTCGAGCCGCGTGATGGAATTCCTCCGGTGGTCGCCGACGAAGCCTCGCTCGCCGAGGTGATCGCCGCATTCGCGGCAGGCAGTGGCCCCGTGGCCGTGGACGCCGAACGTGCGTCCGGCTATCGGTACGGCCAGCGTGCCTACCTCGTGCAGCTACGCCGTGAAGGCGCGGGCAGCACACTGATCGACCCCGTCGCCTGCCCCGACCTCTCGGGGCTCGGCGAGGCGATCTCCGGAGCCGAGTGGGTTCTGCACGCCGCGACGCAGGATCTGCCGTGCCTCCGCGAAATAGGCATGATCCCGACCAGCATCTTCGACACCGAACTCGCGGGGCGCCTCGCCGGATTCCCCCGGGTCGGCCTCGGCGCCATGGTCGAGGGCGTGCTCGGCTTCGTCCTGGAGAAGGGGCACTCGGCGGTCGACTGGTCGACACGGCCGCTGCCCGACCCCTGGCTGCGGTACGCGGCGCTCGACGTCGAGCTGCTCGTGGACCTGCGGGACGCGCTGGAGAAGGAGCTCGACCGGCAGGGGAAGCTTGAGTGGGCCCGCGAGGAGTTCGACGCGATCTCCGCCGCGCCGCCCGCGCCGCCTCGCAAGGACCCCTGGCGGCGTACGTCGGGCATGCACAAGGTGCGGCGCCGTCGCCAGATGGCGGTCGTACGTGAGCTGTGGACCGCGCGCGACAAGGTGGCCCAGCGGCGTGACGTGTCGCCCGGCAAGGTGCTCAGTGACGGCGCGATCGTGGAGGCGGCGCTTTCACTGCCGCCCAACGTGCACGCGCTCGCCGGTCTCACCGGCTTCGGGCACCGGATGGGGCGGCGCCAGCTCGAACAGTGGCAGGCCGCGGTGGACCGGGCGAAGGAGCTTCCCGACTCCGAGCTTCCGCAGCCCGGGCAGACCGTCTCCGGGCCGCCGCCGCCCCGCTCCTGGGCGGACCGGGACCCGGCCGCCGCCGCTCGGCTCTCCGCCGCGCGGGCCGCGGTCTCGGCGCTGGCCGAGCAGCTGAACATGCCTCAGGAGAATTTGATCACTCCGGACACGGTACGGAGGGTTTGCTGGGAGCCGCCGGTGGCGGTGACGCCGGAGACGGTTTCCGAGGCGCTGTCCGCCCATGGTGCGCGGCAGTGGCAGATCACCCAGGTGACCCCGGCCCTGGTCACCGCCCTCGCCACCACCCCGGCCTGAGCCGCCGCTTCGCGCCGGATCTCTCCCACCCACCCACCCGTTCACCCCGCAGTGCCGGGGTGAGGGGCGGGTGGGTGGTTCGCGTGGGGGGTGCGTTGATCGCCGTGGGACGCCTCCCCGGGCGGCGGCACAGGAAGCCCCCCGCCCACCCGCAGGGCCCCGTCGCCTCCGCTGAAGGCGCCCCGCCAGACAATGTGACCTTCGCCTCCCCGAGGCGGGACTGGGCAGCATAGTTACCGGCAAGTAGCATGGAACCCGGAAGCGCGCCGGCAGGCGCACCCGCACCCTGGAGGAGAGCCATCGTGCCTCGTACCGTCAGGGACGTCGTCTTCGTTGATGGCGTCCGCACCCCGTTCGGCAAGGCGGGCCCGAAGGGCATCTACCACGAGACCCGTGCGGATGACCTCATCGTGAAGGCCATCCGGGAGCTCCTTCGACGCAACCCGGCCCTCGACCCCGCCAAGATCGACGAGGTCGCCATCGCCGCGACCACGCAGATCGGCGACCAGGGTCTGACGCTGGGCCGCACCGCCGGGATCCTGGCGGGCCTGCCCCAGTCCGTGCCCGGCTACTCGATCGACCGCATGTGTGCGGGCGCGCTCACCGCCGTCACGGCGACGGCCGGTTCCATCGCGTTCGGTGCGTACGACGCCGTCATCGCCGGTGGTGTCGAGCACATGGGCCGCCACCCCATGGGCGAGGGCGTCGACCCGAACCCGCGGTTCGTGAGCGAGAAGCTCGTCGACGAGTCCGCCCTCTTCATGGGCATGACCGCCGAGAACCTGCACGACCGCTACCCGAGCATCACCAAGCAGCGCGCGGACGAGTACGCGGTGCGCTCGCAGGAGAAGGCCGCCAAGGCCTACGCCAACGGCAAGATCCAGCAGGACCTCGTGCCCGTCTCCGTACGACGGACCAACGAGGAGGCGGGCGAGACCGGTTGGGGTCTTGCCACCGCCGATGAGCCGATGCGCCCGGGCACGACCCTGGAGAGCCTCGCCGGTCTGAAGACGCCGTTCCGTACGCACGGCCGCGTCACCGCCGGTAACGCCGCGGGCCTCAACGACGGCGCCACCGCGTCGATCATCGCCTCCGAGGACTTCGCCCGGGAGAACAACCTCCCCGTAAAGATGCGGCTCGTCTCCTACGCCTTCACCGGTGTAGAGCCCGAGGTCATGGGCTACGGCCCGATCCCGGCCACGGAGAAGGCGCTCGCCCAGGCGGGCCTGTCCATCTCCGACATCGGTCTCTTCGAGATCAATGAGGCCTTCGCCGTGCAGGTGCTCGCCTTCCTTGAGCACTACGGCATCGCGGACGACGACACGCGCGTGAACCAGTACGGCGGCGCCATCGCGTACGGCCACCCCCTCGCCTCCTCCGGCGTGCGTCTGATGACGCAGCTGGCGCGGCAGTTCGAGGAGCAGCCGGACGTGCGCTACGGCCTGACGACGATGTGCGTCGGCTTCGGCATGGGCGCCACCGTCATCTGGGAGAACCCGAACCACAAGGACGCCGGAGGCGACAAGTGACCAGCTCCACCACTGAGCTTCTGAAGGGCGCGGCCGAGCTGTTCCCGGACGAGGTCGTCACGCAGGCGCACGTACGCCACCTCGACCTGCCCGCGGGCGCCGGTCGCTTCGCGCTCATCACGCTCGACAACGGCTTCGACCACACCAAGCCGACCACCTTCGGCCCCGGCTCGCTCGCGAACCTGAACACCGCGATCGACCAGGTCGAGAAGGAGGCGGCCGAGGGCACGATCGTCGGTGTCGGTGTCACCGGCAAGCCGTTCATCTTCGCCGTCGGCGCCGATCTCAAGGGCGTCGAGATCCTCAAGCGCCACGAGGACGCGCTGGCCATCGGCAAGGGCGGCCACGAGGTCTTCAAGCGGCTCTCCGGGCTCGCCGTGCCGACCTTCGCGTACTACAACGGCGCTGCCATGGGCGGCGGTGTCGAGGTCGGTCTGCACTGCTCGTACCGCACCGTCTCCAAGGCGCTGCCGGCCTTCTCGCTGCCCGAGGTCTTCCTCGGTCTCGTACCGGGCTGGGGCGGCTGCGCGCTGCTTCCGAACCTGATCGGCGCTGACCGCGCGGTCTCGGTCATCATCGAGAACTCGCTGAACCAGAACCGTCAACTCAAGGGCAAGCAGGTCTTCGAGCTCGGCATCGCCGACGCGCTCTTCGAGGGCGCGGACTTCCTTGAGCAGTCGCTGATCTGGACGGCCTCCGTCCTCAACGGCTCGCTCACGGTGGAGCGTCCCGAGGTCGACCGCGGCGAGGCCTGGGACGCCGCTGTCGCGCGCGGCCGTGGCATCGCGGACTCCAAGGTGCACGGTGCGGCCCCGGCCGCCTACCGCGCCCTGGAGATCATCGCGGCCGCCCAGGACGGCGACCTGCAGAAGGGCTTCGACGCCGAGGACAAGGCGCTCGCCGACCTCATCATGGGCGGTGAACTGCGCAGCGGCATCTACGCGTTCAACCTCGTCCAGAAGCGCGCCAAGCGCCCGGCGGGTGCCCCGGACAAGAACCTGGCGCGCCCGGTCACCAAGGTCGGCGTCGTCGGCGCCGGTCTGATGGCCTCGCAGCTCGCGCTGCTCTTCCTGCGCCGCCTCGAGGTGCCGGTCGTCCTGACCGACATCGACCAGACGCGCGTCGACAAGGGTGTGGGCTACGTCCACGAGGAGATCGACAAGCTTCTCCTCAAGGGCCGCGTCAACCAGGACAAGGCGAACCGCCTCAAGGGCCTGGTCTCCGGTGTCCTGGACAAGGCCGAGGGCTTCTCCGACGCCGACTTCATCATCGAGGCCGTCTTCGAGGAGATCGGCGTCAAGCAGCAGGTGTTCGCGGAGGTCGAGGCGGTCGCCCCGGCGCACGCGATCCTCGCCACCAACACCTCCTCGCTCTCGGTCTCCGAGATGGCGTCGAAGCTGAAGCACCCCGAGCGGGTCGTCGGCTTCCACTTCTTCAACCCGGTCGCGATCCTCCCGCTCCTGGAGATCGTGCGCGGCGAGCAGACGGACGACGCCTCGCTTGCCACGGCCTTCGGTGTCGCCAAGAAGCTGAAGAAGACCGCGGTCCTGGTGAAGGACGCCCCGGCGTTCGTCGTGAACCGCATCCTCACCCGCTTCATGGGCGAGATCCAGAACGTCATCGACGAGGGCACCCCGGTCGAGGTGGCCGAGAAGGCCGTCGAGCCGCTCGGCCTGCCGATGTCGCCGCTGGTCCTCCTTGAGCTGGTCGGTCCGGCCATCGGTCTGCACGTCTCCGAGACGCTCAACCGTGCCTTCCCCGAGCGCTTCACGGTCTCCCCGAACCTCGCCGCCGTCGTCAAGGCGGGCAAGCGCGGCTTCTACGTGTACGACAGCGGGAAGCCCGAGCTCGACCCCGAGGTCGCCGCTCTCCTCAAGCAGGGCGACACCGTCCTGACCGAGGAGCAGACCCGCGACCGCGTGCTCGACGCCGTGGCGCAGGAGATCGGCCTGATGCTGGACGAGGGTGTCGTCGCCGAGGCGCAGGACATCGACCTGTGCCTGATCACCGGCGCGGGCTGGCCCTTCCACCTGGGCGGCATCACGCCGTACCTGGACCGGGCCGGTGTCAGCGAGCGGGTCAACGGCAAGCCGTTCCTGGCGCAGGGCGTGGCGAGCGTTCCCGCCTAGCACCTCCGTATACGGGCGATGCCCGGCCGGCCTCCTGGCCTGCCGGGCATCGCCCGTTTCGCGCGCTTGCTGCTCACACCCGCGTCCACGCCTCCAGCGCGAGGCCCGACTCCGCCTTCTGGCGGGCGAGCCGCAGTGTGCCGTCGAGGCCGATCGTCGCCATGACCACGCGGCCCAGCGCGTCAAGGGCAAGGGACGGGGCGCCCAGACAGGGTTCGCCGGTGGCGGCCCACCAGACGCCCGCCTTCTCGTCCTCCGTGGGGTAGGCCGCTATGACCGGGCGGCCGTCGGAGCCCCGGTGGGCGAGGACCGTGCAGTCGTGGCCCTCTATCGTCGCGCGGAGCGCCACCGTGGGGCCCGCGTCGGGGGTGCCGCCGAGGGGCCGCATGTCCTCGTCGTCGGAGCGGTGGGCGAGGACTTGGCCGTTGCGGACGTCGGTGGCGTAGTACGTGAGGCGGTCCGGGGCCGTCTCCAGGGCCGTGCCCGAGCCGGCGGCCGGGGGCAGCGGGATGTCACCGGCGCGCTGCAGTTCGGCGCCCTGCTTCTCCTGGGTCCAGTGCAGGGTCTTGTTCTCCGCGGGGCCGAAGACCTCCACCCGGCCGGTGGAGGTGGCGACGGCGGTGATGCCGTCCAGGACCTCGCGCACCTTGAGGTCCTTCCACCCCTCCCACTTGCCGCCCTTGCCCTCGCGCCGCAGCCGGACGCTGTTCACCGCGTCCCGTACGAAGACGTGGACCGTGCCGGAGGCGTCCACCGCGGCGGTGGGGGCGCCGAGGTGCGGGGCGCGTTCGACGAGCTTGGTGTGCGGGTTGCCGAGCGAGCGCCAGTCCATGAGCGGTCGGCCCGACTGGTACTGCACGGCGTGCACGACGTCGACCTCCGGGCCGCCTCCGCCGTCCTTGGGGCGCGTCCGCAGGGCGACGAAATGGACGTACCCGTCGGCGCCCTGGGCCAGGGTCAGATGGGTCAGGTGCGGCGCGTCGAAGAACTCCGGGCCGGTCCAGTCAGGGCCGCCCGGCCTGTTCTCCGTCCAGCGCAGCAGGCCGTCGACCGTGCGGGCGTACGCGGTGAGCCTGCCGTCCTTGCCGCGCAGCAGCCAGCGCCCGGTGGCGAGGGTGCCGCTCGCGACGCGGTCGGCGGGGGCGGCCTGATGGGAGGGCTCTCGCTCGGGCCAGGGGGCGGACCTCAGCGGCATGACTCGGCGCCGACCTTCCTTCGAGCGGGCGTTTCTACAGCCTCCGAGTCTACGTTTTCCGCCCCGGGTCCCCGGCCAGGGCTCCGGGGCCCGGTGTGCCAGGGTGGCTTCATGACAACTCTGCTCGTCGTCGATGCCGCCAATGTCGTCGGCTCGGTCCCCGACGGCTGGTGGCACGACCGGCGCGGCGCCGCCGAGCGGCTGCGGGACGGGCTCGTCGCGTACGCGGCCGAGGGCATCGCCGGGCATCCGGGCCCGCTGGACGTCGTGCTCGTCGTCGAGGGGGCCGCGCGGGGCGTGGAGTCCGTCGAGGGCGTACGGGTGGTCTCCGCGCCCGGCAGCGGGGACGACCGCATCGTGGAACTGGCCGCCGAGGCCGCGGGCAGACCGTGCGTCGTCGTCACGGCCGACCGCGAGCTGCGCCGCAGGGTCGCTGAGTCCGGGGCCGAGTCGGTGGGACCCCGAACGGTGCGCGACCGCTGATCGGGCGGCGCCCCGCGGCTGTCCCCGCCGAGATGTGGGCGGTACGCGCGGCGGCGGTGGCGATCCTGGGGTCCGCGTCGGCGCCCCGCGCCCGCCTCACCGCTCCACCCGCGCGTACATCACCGCTCGCCCCACCCGCCTCACCGGCTCGTACCCCACCGTGAGGACCCGCCGCAGCGAAGGCGTCCGCTCCGGGGCGAACGGCTTGCCCCGGGAGTCGTCGATGATGATCGCCGGCGGGTGCTCCCTCAGTTCCCGGCGGAAGACCCTCCAGGAACCCTCGACCGCGTATCTCTCCCCCACCTGTGGCCCGTTCCTGCCTCCGCTGTAGTTGGTGAGCAGGCCTGCCGTGAGGTAGCGGCTCGCGGGGGTGCGGTCGGACAGCCAGTACGTCTCCGGGTGTATCCCCCAGAACAGCACCTTGTCCTGCGGGGCCGTATGCGCGCGGACACTGTCCGCGAGGCGCGTGGCGTGTGCCAGCTCGGGGCGCGGGGCCAGGAGCCCCCAGGCCAGGAACAGCGCGCACGCGCCCGCCGAGACCGTCACCGCCGTCCAGGTGCGCTCGCGGGGCAGGATCTGGAGTGCCGCCGTGCCCAACAGGGCCAGAGGAGGGGTCAGTTGGAGGTAGTAGTGGCCGAAGAAGTGGAAGCCGGCCAGGACCGCGCCCGCCGCCGACGCGAGCCACAGCCAGAGGTCCGTCGAGCCGGTGCGGGCGATGCGCAGGACCCGCAGTACGGGCGGGATGATCCCGGCGCAGGCCGCCGCGAGGATCGCCGCGTTCGTCAACCCCCTCAGGAGTACGTGGAGTTCGGACCCGGCGAAGGAGGCGTACGCACCCGATCCCGTCACCGTCCAGAACAGGAACCCCCCGGGATGCGTCACCACGGCGGCGGCGAGCACCGGGCCGCACAGGCCAACTCCCAGGCACAACACACCCTTTCGGCCGGCCCCCGCCCGCCACAGCAGCCACGCCACCGGCACGAGCACCGCTCCCCCGGTCTGCTTGGCCAGGAACGCGCAGGCCACCGCCACGCCCGCGGTGGACCAGCGGCGCCGGTCCGCGCACCACATGGCGGCTGCCGTGCACGGCAGCATGAAGACCTCGAAGGTGGCCGCCTGGGCGTCCTCGGGGTTCAGGCCGACCGAGACGAGGAGGTAGAGCACGCCTGCCGTGCGGCCCGCGCCGTCCCCCCAGCGCCGCCGGGCGACGGAGGTGAGCAGGACGGCGGTCAGGAGCTGGGCCGCCACCGCAAGGACCTTCAGCGGAAGCAGCGTCGCGTCACCGAAGAGCGCGAACGCCCCTTCGTACAGCCAGGGAACGAGCGGTGGCTTCCGGTCCACGACGCTCTCGTAGAGCTCGCCCCCGTCGGCCAACATCCTTGCCTGGACGGCGAGATAGCCCTCGTCCGGACTCCACAGGGGCCACCGGAAGGAAGGGATCCGGGTGAGGAGGGCCAGGGCGGCGAGGAGGGCGAGCAGGCGCGGCCAGTACAGCGCGGGGGCTTGCTCCGTACGCGGGCGCGACACCTGGGGTGTGTGTACGGAGCGTAGTGACGCGGGGGGCTCGGCGAGCATACGTGCACGCTATCCGGCCCCGCAGTCCCTGCCTGATCGGGACATACGGGGCCGGGCGATTGGCCGGAAGTGACCGCCGTGACTACAGGGCGTCTCCGGTCCGGCTCTGCTCACCACGTCGGCCCAGCAGGCTGTGCGAACGCCCGTACAGGAAGTAGACGACGAAGCCGAGCACCATCCAGACGCCGAACCGCAGCCAGGTCTCGGTCGGCAGATTGAGCATCAGCCACACCGAGGCGGCCACCGAGAGGATGGGCACGAGGGGCACCATCGGCGTGCGGAAGGCGCGGGGCAGTTCGGGGCGGGTGCGGCGCAGGATGATGACGCTCAGTGCGACGACCACGAAGGCGAAGAGCGTGCCGATGTTCACCAGCTCGGCGAGTTCGTTGAGGCTGGTGAACCCCGCGAGGATCGCGATGAGGACACCGAGCAGGATGGTCGGCCGGTGCGGCGTCTTGTACTTCGGGTGGACGTGCGAGAAGAAGCGGGGCAGCAGCCCGTCGCGGCTCATGGCGAAGAAGACGCGGGTCTGGCCGAGCAGCAGGATCATGCAGACGGTGGTGAGTCCGACGGCGGCGCCGAAGCTGATGATGCCCGCGTAGGCGGGATGCCCGGTGGCCTTGAAGGCGTCGGCGAGCGGGGCGTCCACGGACAGTTCGCTGTAGTGCTGCATGCCCGTGACGACGATGGAGACGGCGACGTACAGGATGGTGCAGATGAGGAGCGACCCGAGGATGCCGCGCGGCATGTCCCGCTGCGGCAGCTTGGTCTCCTCGGCGGCGGTGGCCACGATGTCGAAGCCGATGAAGGCGAAGAAGACGATGGAGGCGGCCGTGAAGATGCCGAGGACGCCGAAGTTGGTGGGCGCGTACCCGAACATCAGCTGGATGAGCGGGGACTGGAGGCTGTCACCGGCGGGCACCTCCTGCGCCTTCGGGATGAACGGCTTGTAGTTGTCGGCCTTGATGAAGAAGGCGCCCGCGATGATGACGATCAGGACGACGGCCACCTTGATGGCGACGATGACCGTGGTGACGCGCGCGGAGAGTTTCATGCCGAGGACGAGGATGACCGTGAGGACGAGTACGAGGGCGAAGGCGAGGATGTCGAAGCCGAAGCCCTCGGCGGCATCGGGCCCGGTGAGTGTCTCCGGCAGGTGCCAGCCCGCGTTGTCCATCAGCGAGCGGACGTAGCCGGACCAGCCGACGGCCACCACGGCGGTGCCGAGGGCGAATTCGAGCACCAGGTCCCAGCCGATGGTCCAGGCGGGCAGCTCGCCGAGCGAGGCGTACGAGAAGGTGTACGCCGATCCGGCCACCGGCACGGTGGAGGCGAACTCGGCGTAACAGAGCGCCGCGAGGGCGCAGACGATGCCCGCGACGACGAAGGCGAGCGCGGTGGCGGGCCCCGCGGTCTCCTTGGCCACTTTCCCGGTCAGGACGAAGATGCCGGTGCCGATGACGACGCCGACGCCGAAGACTGTGAGATCGAGGGCGGACAGCGACTTCCTGAGCGCGTGCTCCGGCTCCTCGGTGTCCTGGATGGACTGCTCGATGCTCTTCGTTCGGAAAAGGCTGCTTGCCACGGACGTACCTCCACGCTTGTCGTCCTGGACATGATCGAGAGGGCGAGTACCCCGTAGGCCTCGGCGCGAGCCTATTCACGCGAATGGGCCGGTTCCACCACCCGTACAGGGTGCTGAAACCGGCCCATCGGCGGTGCAGGTTGACTCAGTCGCGCGCGGGCTCCGCCGCCTCGACCGAGTCCACGGCTGCCGTGCGCTCGAACTTGCCGTCGAGCTTGGCCACCAGGCCGGTCACCTGGCGGGCGATGTCCGGGGCGGTCAGGCCGATCTCGGTCATGATCTCCTTGCGTGACGCGTGGTCCAGGAAGCGCGGCGGGATGCCGAAGTCGCGCAGCGGTACGTCCACGCCCGCGTCGCGCAGGGCCTGGGCGATGGCCGAGCCGACGCCGCCCGCGCGGGAGTTGTCCTCGACGGTGACGACGACGCGGTGCTGTTCGGCGAGCGGGGCGAGCGCCTCGTCGACGGGCTTGACCCAGCGGGGGTCGACGACCGTGGTCGTGATGCCCTGCTTGTTCAGGAGGTCCGCGATCTCCAGGCACATGGGGGCGAGGGCGCCCACGGAGACGAGGAGGACGTCCGCACGCTTGGTGCCCGCCTTGCGCAGCACGTCCATGCCGCCGACCTTGCCGACGGCCTTGACCGCCGGGCCGACCGCGCCCTTCGAGTAGCGCACGACCGTCGGGGCGTCGTCGACCTCGACGGCCTCGCGCAGCTGGAGGCGGACCTGGTCGGCGTCGCGCGGGGCGGCGATCCGCAGGGTCGGCACGCACTGCAGGATCGACATGTCCCACATGCCGTTGTGCGAGGCGCCGTCCGTGCCGGTGACGCCCGCGCGGTCCAGGACGAAGGTGACGCCGCACTTGTGCAGGGCCACGTCCATCAGGAGCTGGTCGAAGGCGCGGTTGAGGAAGGTCGCGTACACCGCGAAGACGGGGTGCAGGCCGCCGGTGGCCAGGCCCGCGGCGCTGACCGCCGCGTGCTGCTCGGCGATGCCCACGTCGTAGACGCGGTCGGGGAACGCCTTGGCGAACTTCTGCAGGCCGACCGGCTGGAGCATGGCCGCCGTGATGGCGACGATGTCCTCGCGCTCGTGGCCGAGCTTGACCATCTCCTCGCCGAAGACGGACGTCCAGTCCATGCCGCCGGCGGCGATGGGCAGTCCGGTGTCGGGGTGGATCGGGCCGATGCCGTGGAAGTGGTCGGCCTCGTCCTCCTCCGCGGGCTTGTAGCCGCGGCCCTTCTCGGTGATGCAGTGCACGATGACCGGGCCGCCGAAGCGCTTGGCGCGCACCAGGGCGGACTCCAGGGCCTCGATGTCGTGGCCGTCGATGGGGCCGACGTACTTCAGGCCGAGGTCCTCGAACATGCCCTGCGGGGCGATGAAGTCCTTGAGGCCCTTCTTCGCGCCGTGCAACGTCTCGTAGAGGGGCCTGCCGACGACCGGGGTGCGCTCCAGGAGGTCCTTGCCGCGGGCCAGGAAGCGCTCGTAGCCGTCGGTGGTGCGCAGGGTCGCCAGGTGGTTCGCGAGGCCGCCGATGGTCGGGGCGTACGAACGTTCGTTGTCGTTGACGACGATCACCAGGGGGCGGTCCTTGGCGGCGGCGATGTTGTTCAGCGCCTCCCAGGCCATGCCGCCGGTGAGCGCGCCGTCACCGATGACGGCGACGACGTGGTCGTCCTTGCCCCGCACCTCGTTGGCCTTGGCCAGTCCGTCGGCCCAGCCGAGGACCGTCGACGCGTGCGAGTTCTCGATCACGTCGTGGTCGGACTCGGCGCGCGAGGGGTAGCCGGAGATGCCGCCCTTGGTGCGCAGCTTGCCGAAGTCCTGGCGGCCGGTGAGGAGCTTGTGGACGTAGCTCTGGTGGCCCGTGTCGAAGAGCACCTTGTCCCGGGGGGACTCGAAGACGCGGTGCATGGCGATCGTGAGCTCGACCACGCCGAGGTTGGGGCCGAGGTGGCCGCCGGTCTTGGAGACTGCGTCGACGAGGAAGGCGCGGATCTCGCCGGCCAGCTGGTTCAGCTCCTCCGGGCTGAGCCGGTCCAGATCGCGCGGTCCCCTGATGCGGGTCAGCAGCGGCACCCGTGCCTCCTTGCAGTAGAGCTGTTCGAGCGTTGACCGGATGTTGCCGGGCCTGTTGAGTCTAATGTTCCGCCGTCGCCGGTGACGTCCGGGCTGCGGGTCGCGCGTCGCGGTGCGGGCGGCGGACAGAGAGCTGCCCGGCACCGCTCCATTGCGGTACCGGGCAGCTCTGTCTGGGTTCTGGCAGGTCAGGCGCGGCCTGCCGCTTTCTGGCTCCGGCGTGACACGGAGTCGAGCACCACCGCGGCGAGCAGCACGGCGCCGGTGATCATCGACTGCACCGCCTTGCTTGAGCTGCCCGACATGTACAGGCCGGTCATGATCGACTGGATGACCAGGATGCCGAGCAGCGCCGACCAGGGGGTTCCCCGGCCGCCGAAGAGGCTGGTGCCGCCGATGACCGCAGCGGCGATCGCCAGCATCAGCGTGTCACCGCCGCCCAGGTTCGAGTCGGCGACGCCGGACTGGGAGGCGATGAAGAGGCCGCCGAGACCGCCGAGGAAGCCGGAGATCGTGAACACGGAGATCCGGATCCATACGACGTTGATGCCGGCCCTGCGCGCGGCCTCGACGCCGCCGCCGACCGCGAAGACCTGACGGCCGTAGTTGGTGCGGCGCAGCACGAAGCTGGCAAGGACCACCACGGCGACGAAGACGGTCAGGCCGAGCGGAAGACCGTCCTCCTGGTTCAGGACGAAGGCGACGACGTAGGCGAGGACCGCGACGACCGCTGTGCGCAGGGTGAGCTCGCTCACCGGGCGGTGCGGCAGGTCCGCGGCCTTGCGGCGGACACGCTGGCTCCACTGGGAGTAGCCGTACGCGGCGACCGCGACGGTCGCGAGGCCGTAGGCGGCGGCGACATCACTGAAGTAGTAGTTGTTCAGCTTGTAGATGATGCCGTCGGAGATGTTGTTCAGGCTCAGGGTGTTGCCGAGGACGTACAGCTGCAGGCCGCTCCACCCGAGGAAGCCCGCCAGTGTCACGACGAAGGCCGGTACGCCCACCCGGGCGAAGAAGAAGCCGTGCAGAGCGCCGATCGCGGCGGCGGCGGCCAGGCCGATGATGACGGCGAGACCCTCGTTCACGTCCTGCTTGATCGCGAGGACCGAGCTGACCGCGGCGGTGAGCCCCGCGACGGAGCCGACCGACAGGTCGATCTCGCCGAGCAGCAGGACGAAGACGATGCCGGTCGCGATGAGGCCGGGGCCGACGATGTACTGCGCGATGTTGCTGAGGTTGGACGGGTCCAGGAACCGCCCGGTGGTGATCTCGAAGATCGCCCAGATCACGATCAGACCGGTGACGACGGGTATGGAGCCGAGCTCGCCGCCCTTGATCTTCCGTTTGAACTCGCCGAAGTAGCCTGCGAAGCCCTGTTCACGGACGAGCAGGCGCGGGTCGACGGCCGGGATGGCGTCGGCGGCCGGGGCCTCGGCGTCCACCTTCTGCGGTGGGGTGTTCACGGTCTCACTCACTTCGCAACCTCCGCGTTGCGCGCCTTGCGGCGGGTCACGGCGTTCTCCGTGGCTCCGGTGATCGCGGCGATGATCTCTTCGTTGCTGGTGTCCTTGACGCTGAAGACACCGTTGTTGCGACCGAGGCGCAGGACGGCCACCTCATCGGCGACGGCCTTGACGTCGGCCATGTTGTGGCTGATGAGGAGCACGGCGAGGCCGCGTTCGCGCAGCCGCTCCACCAGGTCGAGGACCTGCGCGGTCTGCTCGACGCCGAGGGCCGCGGTGGGCTCGTCGAGGATCACCAGCTTGGGGTTGCCGACCAGGGCACGGGCGATCGCGACGACCTGACGCTGTCCGCCGGAGAGCGAGGCGATCGGGATACGCACGCTCGGGATGCGGATGGAGAGGGTGTCGAGGAGCTCCTTGGCTCGCTTCTCCATCGCCACCTCGTCGAGGACCTTGGCCCGGCCGAGCTCCCGGCCGAGGAACAGGTTGGCCACGACGTCCAGGTTGTCGCAGAGCGCGAGGTCCTGGTAGACGGTGGCGACACCCAGTCCCTGGGCGTCGTGCGGGCGCGAGATGGAGACGGGCTTGCCGTCCCACTCGATGGTGCCCTCGTCGATGGGGTGGACCCCGGCGATCGTCTTGACCAGGGTCGACTTACCGGCGCCGTTGTCGCCGACCAGGGCGACCACTTGACCGGCGTGTACTTCCAGTTCGACATCGGTGAGCGCTTGAACGGCACCGAAGCGCTTGGAGACGCCGCGCAACGCCAGCACGGGCGGAGCGGACATGTGAACCATCTCCTTCGTCCGCCAGGGGGGTGGCGGAGGCCGTACGGACATGGCGTACGGCGGGATGTGATGTGTGGGCTAAGGGGGGATGCGGCAGGGATGCGAGCAGACGTACAGCGCCTCGGCCCCCGACAGCGGGGCAAGCGTGAAGAAGACCGAGGCGCCGTACGAGTCCGTTGCCTGCAACGTGCCGCTACTTGATGCCGGCGTCCGCGCAGGCCTTGGCGAAGTCCGGGGTGCAGATCTCGCTCGTCTTGTAGAGCTTGTCCTTGACGACGGTGTCCTTGATGTCGTCCTTGGTGACGACGAACGCCTGGACGAGCGCCGACGGGATGCCCTTGTTGCTGGGGCTGTCGAGCTTCGCCGTGACCAGCGAGTCGATCTTCTCGTCGTTGAGGAGCTTCACCGCGACCTCAGCGGTCTTCTCCGCCTCGGGCTTGTACGGCTTGTAGATGCTGAAGGCCTGCGTGCCCTTCAGGATCCGCTGGATGCCCGCGAGTTCGGCGTCCTGGCCGCCGACCGGGATCCCCTTGACGCCCGCCGACTGCAGCGCCGCGACGATGCCGCCCGCCATGCCGTCGTTGGCCGAGTAGACGGCGTCGAAGCCGTCCTTGCCGAGGGAGGTGATGGCGGTGCCCATCTTCTCGCCCGCGATCTTCGGGTCCCACTCACCGGTCTGCTCGTAGACGATCTTCTTGACCTTGCCGTCGAGGACCGAGTGCGCGCCCTTCTTGAACAGAGCGGCGTTCGGGTCGGACTCCTTGCCGTTGATCATGACGACGTCGGAGTCCTTGGCCTTGTCCCCCAGGGCCTTGACGATGCCCTCGCCCTGCAGCTTGCCGATCTTCTCGTTGTCGAAGGAGACGTACGCGGAGACGGGGCCCTCGGCGAGCCGGTCGTACGCGACGACCTTGATGTCCTTCTTCTCCGCCTCCTGCACCCACGCCTTGGTGGCACCGGAGTCGACCGCGTCCAGAATGATGACCTTGACGCCGGAGTCGACCAGGTCGTCGAACTGCTGCTTCTGAGTCGAGACGTTCTCAGAGGCGTTCTTGTAGTTGATCTTGCAGTCCGAGCAGAGGTCCTGGACCTTCGCCTTGATCAACGGGTAGTCGAAGGACTCGTAACGCGTGGTCTTGCTCTCGGGCAGGAGCAGACCGATGGTCTTGTTGTCCTTGTCCTTGCCCTTGTCACCACCGGCCTCGCCACAAGCAGCGAGGGAAACGGCCATCGCGGTAGCGGTCATAGCTATCGCGGCACGACGCAGTTGGGTGTTCACTGTCCAGCCTCCCTGACGTGGCCGCGTCGTTGCGGCCGAGGTGGCTCGAAGTCAACTCGGCCGCCACACCAGCGTCAAGGAGTAAATCCTTAACGAGATGACAACGGTGCCATGCGTTATCTAAGTGAAGGCAGGTGCGGCCACGGGCGCAGAGCCGTCCAAAAGGGTTGAATCGCCCATTTCACTGAGGGCGAGAGCAAGCGCGCCGAGCACTTCGGCGCGGCCACCGAGGGCCCCTGGGAGCACGGACAGCTGTCGCGCAGCGCTGGGGATCGCATAGCGCCCCACGGACTCCCTGATGGGCCCCAGGACCAGCTCACCGGCCTCCGCCAGGTCACCGCCTAGTACGACCCTGCTCGGGTTGAGGAGATTGCAGAGGTTCGCCACCCCGCTGCCGATGTGCCGGCCGACGTCGGCGATCACCCGGCGGCAGCCGGGGTCGCCCTCACGCGCGAGGGCCACCACGCGCTCCATGGTCAGCTCGGTGCCGTGGCTGGACTGGAGCAGGGGCAGCACGTAGCGGGCCGCGGTGAAGGTCTCCAGGCAGCCGCGGTTGCCGCAGCGGCAGACCGGGCCCGACTCGTCCAGGGTGATGTGGCCGATCTCCCCGGCCGTGCCGCCGGGCCCCCGGTAGATCCTCCCGCTGATCACAAGACCGGCGCCGACACCGCTCGCGACCTTGATGTACGCGAGGTCCTTGACCCCGCGGCCGCTGCCCCAGACCAGCTCGCCGAGCGCGCCGAGGTTGGCGTCGTTGTCGACGTACACGGGGACGTCGAGGCGGTCCTTGAGCTCCTCCGCGGGCTTGGTGCCCGTCCAGCCCGGCAGGATCGACGTCGAGCCGAGCGTCCCGGACTCCACGTCGATGGGTCCGGGCACGCCGAGCCCGATGCCGGCGATCTTCGCGCGGTCCACGCCGGTCACCGCGATCAGCCTGCTGACCAGCTGCTCGGCGCGGTCGAAGCCCTGCGCCGCCGACGCGTCCACGTCCAGCGGCTCGGACTCCTCGGCGAGCACCTGGTGGGCGAGGTTGCCCACGGCCACGCGCAGGTGCGTATGGCCGAAGTCGACGCCGATGACGATGCCCGCGTCGCCGCTGAGCGAGACGCTGCGGGCCCTGCGGCCGCCTGCCGAGGTGGGCGTGACCTCGACCGTTCCGCCGTCCTTGAGCTCCCGGACGATGTTGGAGACCGTGGCCGCGGACAGGCCTGTCGTCCTGGCGATCTCCGCCTGAGTGAGCGACCCGGCGAGCCGTACGGCACGTACGACCCGTTCGAGATTGGCCCGGTGCAGCGACGACTGCGACCCCGGAGTCTCCATTGACTCAGCCACCCTTATTCCGTATGACGTCATGACGTAACGGCAGCTTCGCCGCCCGTACAAGTTGTGAACTCCAAGCTCTGCTGAAGGGGTTAGCGCAGTCAAGTCCTTGACGGAAATCAGCGCCCCTGAACAGCGGACAGGCCGGGTCCAAGCGGCGAGGATGCACCCCAAACCACCCAGACCCGGCCTGCGGGGTCCGATCCGTTACTTGACCGATCCCGCGGTGAGACCCGAGACCACGTGCCGCTCGATGAAGGCGAACAGCACGATGACCGGCACGATCGCCACCACGGACGCCGCGAAGAGGTAGTTCCACTCCACGGTGTAGGCGCCGATGAAGTTGTTGATGCCGACGGTCAGCGGCTGTTTGTCGGGCTCGGTGGTGAGCGTGAGGCCCATCACGAACTCGTTCCACGAGGTGATGAAGGTGAAGATCACCGCGGTCACCACACCCGGCAGCGCGAGCGGCAGCGTCACCTTGATCATGGCGCCGAACCGGCTGGTGCCGTCGACCATGGCGGCCTCCTCCAGCTCCGGCGGGATCGAGCTGATGTAGGCCGTCAGGATCCACACCGCGAACGCGAGGTTGAACGCCGCGTTGGTGATGATCAGCGTCCAGACCGAGTTGAGCATGTCCAGCTGGTGGAACTCGCGGTAGAGACCGACGAGCAGGGCGGTGGGCTGGAACATCTGGGTGATCAGGACCAGGAGCAGGAAGGCCTTGCGTCCCCGGTAGCGCATGCGTGCCGTGTAGTACGCGGCGGGCAGCGAGACCAGGAGCACCAGAAGCGTCGCCCCGCCCGCGACCATCAGGGTCACCTGGAGGTTCTGGCCGAGCTCCGACTCCTTCCAGACCTCGATGAAGTTGGACCACTCCAGGTTCTGCGGCAGGTAAGTCCGGTCGCGCAGCTCGTCCTTGGGACGGAGCGCGGTGATCACCATCTCCAGGTACGGGGCCAGGAAGATCGCGGCGAGTGCCCAGGCCACCACCGTGATGACCAGGGTGCGCGGCCGGAACGTGCGCTTGGGCTTGAGCTGCTGGGGCGCGGAGCCCTTCGGGGACCCCGCGCGGGGCGCCGTCGCGGTGGCCATCAGTCCTCCTCGTTCCACCGGCTGACCTTAAGGAAGATCAGCACGAGTACGACGACCATCGCGAAGTTGACCACGGACATCGCGGCGGATTCACCGATGTCGGTCTCCTTCAGCTTGTACATGAACACCATGGTCGTGGAGGTGTCATAGCCGGGACCGCCCTGCGTCATGGCCCAGATGATCGGGAAGGAGTTGAAGACGTTGATGAGGTTGATGACCACACCGACGAGGAACGCGGGCCGCAGCATCGGCAGCGTGATGTGCCGGTACGTCTGCCAGGGGCTCGCCCCGTCGATCCGCGACGCCTCGTAGACCTCGCCAGGGATGGTCTGCAGACCGGCGAGCAGGGTGTACGTGGTGAAGGGCAGCGAGACGAAGATCGCGACGGCCATCATCCACGGCCAGGCCGTCTCCGGTTTGCCCAGCCAGTCCTTGGAGTTGTCGATCAGGCCGAGGTCGAGCATCACGGTGTTGAGCACGCCCGCGGTCTGGTTGAGCATCCACTTGAAGCCGATGGCGGTCATCAGGACGGATGCCGCCCAGGGTGCGATGAGCGCCCAGCGGGTGACGGTGCGGCCGGGGAACTTCTGGTTGAACAGCTGGGCGAGGGCGAGTGAGAGAAGCATCGTCACGCTCACGACGACGACGGTCCACACGACCGTCCAGAGCAGGACCGCCCCGAAGTCGGTCTCCTCGAAGAGCTTCTTGTACTTGTCGCTCCCCGCGCTGCCGCGCACGATGCCGGCGATGGAGATGTTGAGGAACGAGGTGCGGATCAACTCGACGACCGGCCAGATGACCACCGCGAGGATCAGCAGGATGACGGGCGCTATCCAGGGCAGCGGACCGAGTCGGGCGATGCCGCTGCGACGGCTCACCGGCCTCGGTGCGCGCCCGCTCCGTCCCCGGTCGGTGCCGGCCGGGGGCGGAGGGGCCTTCAGTGACACAAGGGCTCCTTGCGTACGGAGGAAACGGAGCGAACAGATCCTGGCTGCCTGCTACTTGGCCTCGGCAGCCGCCGCTTCCGCCTTCTTCTGCAGGTCGCCGAGGACCGTCTTGGGGTCGTCGCTCGCGGCCTTGCCGCCGGTCTTCTTCATCTCGGCGGAGATGACGTCCCAGGTGGTGTCGCCCAGCGGGTAGAACTTGGCGTTCGGCAGGACCTCGAAGAACGGCTCCAGGTCCTTGTGCTTGCCGCTGGTCTGCATCGTCTTGAGGGTGTCCTGGGTGACGGGCATCAGGTTGTACATCTCGTCGAACTCCAGCATCTTCTTGGAGTACGTGAAGTCCAGGAACTTCTTGACGCCTGCCTTCTCGGCGCCGCCGTCCTTGAAGGCCATCATCCAGTCGGCCACGCCGAGGGTGGACTCCAGCGGGCCCGTCTTGCCGGGGATCGGCGCGACGCCGTAGTCGACCTTGCCGTCCTTGGCCATCTGGATCAGGCTCGGGTGGCCGTTGAGCATGCCGACCTTGCCGGCCGCGAAGTCCGCGAAGGCCGTCTTGCGGTCGGTGGAGGCCGGGTTGGAGTACGTGAGGCCGGGCTTGACCAGGTTCTTCTGGAG
This sequence comes from Streptomyces sp. NPDC048436, assembly GCF_043200355.1. NCBI lineage: Bacteria > Bacillati > Actinomycetota > Actinomycetes > Kitasatosporales > Streptomycetaceae > Streptomyces > Streptomyces sp. NPDC048436. The sequence continues at coordinate 63,230 of NZ_JBICXP010000003.1, read as the reverse complement.
CCACTCGAAGGTCTCGACGTTCTTGGCGCTGTCGAGGGTGTACTTGCCGCTCGCGTCGGTGTAGCCACCGCCGTTGCCGAGCTCCCACATCATCGACTCGCCCTGGGTCTCCTCGGGGCCGAGGGGCAGGGCGTAGGGGGTCTCGGCGGCCTTGGAGGACTTGATCTTCTTCGCCGCGGCGGCGACCTCGTCCCACGTCTTGGGCGGCGTCTTCACGCCCGCCTTCTTCAGGACGGCCTTGTTGTAGAACATCACGCGGCTGGAGGAGACCCACGGGATGCCGTACTGGGTGCCCTTGACCTCGCCGGCCTTGGCGAAGGTGGGGATGAGGTTCTGCTGCGTCTTGGGCGAGAGGACGTCGTCCGCCTTGTAGAGCAGGTCGTCCGCGACCTTGTCGGCGTAGCCGCCGGTCTGCAGGAGGTCGGGCTGGTTGCCCGCCTGGATCATGTTCTTGACGGACTTGTCGATCTCGTTCCAGTTGATGACCTGGACGTCGACCGTGTAGCCCTTGTTCTCCTTCTCGAACTCCTTCTTCACGCCGTCCCAGTACTTCTTGGAGGCGTTGGAGGCCTTGTCGCCGTAGTCGGCGGCGACGAGCTTGATGGTCTTGCTGTCCCCGCTGTCGCTGTCACCGCCGCAGGCACTGAGACCCAGTGCCATCGCGAGCGTTGCCGCACCGGTGGCGATTACTCGATTCCTCATGCTGTTCAACCCTTCGACATCGGTGTCGACTTGAACGCGGGCAAAGGTCCCCCCGCGGCGCCGTGACGCCGACATTACTCACGGCCGGAATTGCCGCAACAGGCCTAGACCACTTTCGTGGCCAAGCTGAAATGACCCGCTGCCAGGGTCACTTGAGAGCGCCCGCGGTGAGGCCCGCCTGGACCTGTCGCTGGAAGACCGCGTACACGACGAGCACCGGGAGCATCGCGATGGTCAGGCCCGCGAAGAGCGCTCCCCAGTCGCCCCGGTAGCCCTGCGAGACGGCGAGCGAGGCGAGTCCCTGCGGCAGCACATAGCTCTTCTCCTCCTCGTTGTTGAGCAGCAGCGGAAGCAGGTACTGGTTCCACTGGCCGAGGAAGTTGAAGATCCCGATGCTGACCAGGCCCGGCTTGGCCATCGGCAGCATGATCTGGAAGAACGTGCGCGTGTGCGAGGCCCCGTCGACCATCGCCGCCTCCTGGACGCCGGTGGGCAGCGTACGGAAGAAGGAGGTCAGGAAGAAGACGGTGAAGGGCAGCGAGTACGCGATGTAGGCGATCATCAGGCCCGGCCGGGTGTCCAGGAGGCCGAAGTTCTCCATGACCGCGAAGAGCGGGACGAGCGCGAGGATGACGGGGAACATCATCCCGCCCGCGAAGAGCAGGAAGATGAACCGGTTGCCCGGGAAGGTGAAGCGGGCGATCACATACGCGGCCATCGACCCGAGCAGCATGGTGCCGGTCAGCGAACCCGCCAGGATGATCAGCGAGTTGAGCGCGTACTGGCCGATGTTGGCCGTGGTCCACGCGTGGGTGAAGTTCTCCCAGTGGAAGGAGGTCGGCCAGCCCATCGGGTCGCTGAGGATGTCGACCGAGGGGCGAAGCGCCGTGAGCGCGACCCAGACGAGGGGGCCCGCGGCGAGGATCACCCACAGGGCGAGGAAGGCGTGCGAGAAGACGTTCAGCGTGGCGCCGCCCGTCGAACTCCCGGAGCGGCGGGTCTTGTCGGCGGACTTGGTGCGGGGCGCGGTGGTGGAGGTGGTCATGATGCAGTGGCTCCCGCGGTCTCAGTATTCGATCCGGTCGCGATTCCCGATCCTCATGACGATCAGGGAGAACGCCATGCTGAGGAAGAGGAGGACGACGCCGATGGAGGTGGCATAGCCGTACTGGCCGTCTCGGAATCGTTCGTAGAGGAAGACCGGGGTGACCTTGAGGACGTGCTCGGGCACCATGACCAGGACGATCGCGAAGGAGTCGAGCGCCTGGATGCCCATATAGATCCAGCCGGTCCGTACGGTGTCCCAGATCAGCGGGAGCGTCACGCTGAAGAAGGTCCGTCCACGGCCGGCGCCGTCGAGCAGCGCCGCCTCGTAGATGTCCCGGGGGATCGCGCCCATCGCGGCGGAGAACAGCACCACGTAGAAGCCGACGAAACTCCAGCAGAGCACGACGAGTACGGCGATGACGCCGAGGGAGCGGTCGCCGCCGAGCCAGGCGGGTCCTGCGATGCCCACCTTGTCGAGTCCGCCGTTGATCAGGCCGCTGTTGGTGTTGAGGACACGGCCCCAGACGACGGCGATGATGGCGACGGACAGGACCTGCGGGAAGAAGTAGACGACCTTGTAGAACGAGGAGCCCGCGACCCCGGCGATGGCCTGGCCCCTGCGGTGCCGGCCGCCCGACGTGATCATGTAGGCGAAGAACATGCCGAACGCGAGCGTGATCAGCGGCGCGATGACCGCGAGCAGGACGCTGACCTCCATGGAGTCCCAGAAGCGCTCGTCGTTCCACATCTTCGTGAAGTTGTCGAAGCCGATGAAGTTCGCCACCGGTCCGCCGGACCAGTCGGTGAACGAGTAGTAGATCGCCTGCACGAAGGGCGAGATGACGAACAGGGCGTAGAACGCGAGGGGCAGGCCCAGGAAGCCCGCGATGAAGCGGTACTTGTCGAGCGTCCGGTAGCGCCTGTCGTAACGCACGCTCTCGGGGGTGAAGCGGGGCGGCAGCAGCACTGCCAGGAGGAACAACAGCCGGTTCGGCGCCTTGGCCTGGCCTGGCCGGTCCGTCGTCTTCTTCGGAGGTGGGGAATCGTCCACCCGGGTGACACTCTTCATGCTGCTCCGCCCCGCCTGGCTCACATGCCTGAGATATCGGTGGTCAGGACTTCTTGATCTTGGTGATGTCGGGGTCGTTCTTGATCCGGTCGGAGGCCTTCTGCATGGTCTCCATGGCCTGCTTGGTGCCGATCTGGCCCAGCATGAACTTGGCGATCATGTTGTTGAAGTCCTCGCGGAACAGCTCGTTGTACCAGTCGAAGAACTTGGGGATGACGATGTTGGCACCGGCCGCCTTGATGGCCGCCTGGGCGCTCGCCGTGCCGGACGGCAGCTTCTCGCCGTCGATGGCGCCCTTGACCACGGGCATGGAGCCGACCTCCTTGAACAGGTTCAGGGCGGCCTCCTTGCTGTACATCATCCGCAGCCACTCCATGCCGCCCTGCACGTTCTTGGCCTTGGCGGGGACGACGAAGGGCTCACCGGCCGGGGCGTAGAGCGTGCCGAAGGGCATCTTGTCGCCGGAGTCCAGGGACGGGGTCGCGCCCACCGTCATCTCGAAGTCCTTCGGCGTGGTGTCCTTGGCCTCGTTCTCCACCCAGGAGCCGTTGGGCACGAAGAGACACTTGCCGCCCTTGGTCCAGGCGGTCTGCATCTCCGTGTGGGCCTCGGTGCCGTCGAAGCCGGTCAGCACGTACTTCTTGGAGACGAGCTCCTCCCAGGCCTCGAAGACGTCCTTGACCGCGTCGTGCTTCCAGGCGTCCGGCTCCAGGTAGTCCATGGCGTCGATGACGTCACGGCCGCCGCGCTGGGCGAACATCGCGTACATGCTGAAGAACACGTAGCGCGGGTGGCCGCCCGGGTAGCTCCAGCCGTGGATGCCCTTGGCCTTGGCCTTCTTGCAGACCGCGAGCATCTCGTCCCAGGTCTTGGGGTACTCGGTGTCGAGCCCCTGTTCGAGCAGCTTCTTGGAGTACCAGTTGCCGTACACCGTCAGGGCGATGTTGAGCTGGTAGACCTCCTTGCCGCCGAACGTGCCCATCTGCTCGACCACCGGTACGAGGGTCTCGCGCACCGTGGTGGACGGGTCGTCCCACGAGGGGGCGCTGAGCAGCTCCCCGAGGTCGGCGACCTGCTCGTTGTGCACCAGCTTGCCGATGTTCATCTGGTCGGCGCCGGAGTTGTTGACCACGTCCGCCGTCGGCTTGCCGCGCACGATCTTCGGCTGCAGCTGGGTGGCGATCTTCGTCGTGGCCTTCTGCTCCGCGTCGGACTTCGGGTACTTCTTCTTGTACATGTCGGTGACGAACTGGGCGTACTTGTCGCCGTATCCACCGTTGAAGATGTAGACCCCGAGGCCTGCGTCGGCCTTCACACCCAGCGGGTTCTTCTTGGACTTCTCGCCCTTTTCGGCCTTGTTCTCGTCCCCGCCACCGCTGGCGCACGAACTCAGCGCGCCTACGGCCGGTACCGCGAGAAGGCTGGTGACCGCCGCCTTCTTGATTACGTCACGACGGTTGATGCTGGTGGATCCCATGCTCAAGTCCTCGCCTTCTCCAGGACTCTGGCGGCGCCAGGGGCTCCCGACAGCCCGCAAAGGCGAAGGGCCTGACACCGCGGGTCAGTTGAAGCTTCGGTCGTACTGAACGTGCGACAACTACATGGCAAGGGCTCGCACCCGCCACTCAGGGTGCCGATAGGTATAGTCCACTTCTCGGCGGCAGAGCAAGATCGAACACAGCTTGGGCCAGCAGTCTTTCCCGAGTTGAGACCTCGCGGAGATGTGGACCGGTTCGTTCACGGCGTGAGCGAATTCGGGCGCGGTGACGTGACGGGGTGTCCCCGAGCCTCCGTCGCCGCCGAAGCGTCCTCGGCGCCTCCTTCAGCAGCGCCTTTGGAAGGTCTGCAGGGTTCCTTTGGCGAGTGGGGCCCACGATCACATCTGCCGAGTGCTCCCGCACCCGCACGGGCCGCCCACCGCACTCCGCAGACGAGGGGATCCGCCTTGCCCGCCCACCGGAACTTCACCGACCTGGTTCTCGAGCAATGCATACGCCGCGCCGAGCAGGACGCGTACGTCTTCCTGCACGACGGCGGGACCGTCAGCGATCGCGAACACCTCACCTTCGGGGGCCTGGACGCTGCAGCCCGGCGGCTGGCCTCCTGGCTCCAGGAGCGGGACCTGCGGGGCGAGCGCGTACTGATGCTGTACGACCACGGACTCGCCTTCACCAAGGCGTTCACCGGCTGCCTGTACGCCGGCGTCGTCGCCGTGCCCTCCCCGCTGCCCGGCGGCCACGGTCAGGCGTTCTCCCGTGTCACCGGGATCGTCAAGGACGCCGGTGTCCGTGTCGTCCTCACCGACTCGGCCAGTCTCGACGAGGTCACCGGATGGCTCGAGAGCGAGGAACTCACCGGCGTCGAGGTACTCGCCACCGACCAGGACGGTTACGGAGACCCGGAGCGCTGGCAGCCTCCCACCATCGAACCCGACGATCTCGCGTTCCTCCAGTACACGTCCGGTTCGACCAGCGAACCCAAGGGCGTCATGGTCTCGCACGGCAACCTGCTCGCCAATCAAGAGGTCCTCGTCGCCGCGCTCGGCACCGTGGAAGGCGATGTCCTCGGCTCCTGGCTGCCGTACTTCCACGACATGGGCCTGATCGGCTTCATCCTGCACGCCCAGTACACCGGCTGCACCCTGGTGCAGATGGCGCCGATCTCCTTCCTCAAGCGCCCGCACCGCTGGCTGCAGATGATCACCGACCACAGGATCGCCGTCTGCGGGGGCCCCAACTTCGCGTACGACCTGTGCACCCGCCGCGTCACCGACGAGCAGCTCGCCACCCTGGACTTGTCGAGCTGGAAGTCGGCCGTCAACGGCTCGGAACCGATCCGCGCCTCATCGATGCGCGACTTCGCGCGGCGCTTCGCCGGCGTCGGCTTCCGGCCCGGCGCCTCCCACCCCGGCTACGGCATGGCCGAGGCCACCCTCGGCGTCACCGGCAGCGACGTGGGCGTGGAACCGGTCGTCCGGGCCTCGTCGGCACGGCAGTTGGAGCGGGACCTGCTCAGGGACGCCGAGCCCGGCGAGCCGGTCCGCGAGGTCGTCAGCTGTGGCCGTCCCCACGGCTTCGACATGCTCATCGTCGAGCCGGAGAGCCGCGTGGTGCTCCCCGAGGGCTCGGTCGGCGAGATCTGGCTCGCCGGGCAGAGCGTGGCGCGCGGCTACTGGAAGCGCGACGAGGACAACCAGGAGGTCTTCAGCGGCCGCACCGCCGATGGCCGTGGGCCGTATCTGCGCACCGGCGACCTCGGCGTCCTCTCCGACGGCGAGCTGTATGTCACGGGGCGGCGCAAGGAGTTGCTCATCTTCCAGGGCCGCAACCTCTATCCGCAGGACATCGAGCAGAGCGTCCAGTCGTTCCTGCCCGAGGTCGCCCGGAACCCCGGCGCCGTCTTCACGGTCGAGACGACCGGCCGCGACGTCGCCGTCGTGGTGCAGGAGGTGCGTCCGCACGGCATGGGCGCCGTCGACCTGGAGGCGCTCGCCCAGACGGTGCAGTGGGGCGTTTCCCGCGAGTTCGACATCCCCGTCGGCGGAGTACTGCTGGCCCGGCCGGGCACCGTACGCAAGACCACCAGCGGGAAGATCCAGCGTGCCCTGATGCGCGAGCTGTTCCTGGCCGGTGAGCTCAAGGCCCTGCGGGAGCTGCTCACTCCCGAGGTCGCCGGACTGATCGACCGCGAGGTGAGCGGGCTCTCCCCCGTCTGACCCCGCGGCCGCTACGACCCGCCCTGCCCGAGAGCCCCCTCCGAACCGCCCCCTCCGAACCGCCCCCTCCGAACCGCCTCCTCCGAGATGGCCCCGCGACGTTCCCCCGACCCCCCGAGGAGTCACCGTCATGACCACTGCGGCCCACGACCGCGTCGTCGCCGAGCTGTGTCAGTGGCTCGCCCAGCGCCTGGCGCTCTACCTGGGCCAGTCGCCGGACGCGATAGGCCTCGAAGTGCCGCTCGCCGCCTACGGGCTCGACTCGGTGATCGCGCTGAGCCTGTGCGGCGACACGGAGGACGAGTACGGCGTCGAGCTCGACCCCACCGTCGTCTACGACTACCCGACGATCGTCGAACTCGCCCGCCACCTCGCCGGCATCCTCCCGGAAAGCACCCGCTCATGAACGCCGTCGCCATCGTCGGCCTGGACTGTCGCTTCCCCGGGGCGCCTGACCCCACCGCCTACTGGGACCTGCTCATGCGGGCCGCGGACGGCGGGGGCGAAGTGCCGGCCCAGCGCTGGGACGCCGGCACCTTCCACGAACCGGACGGCGGGCCGGGGCGCATCAACACCACGCGGGGCGGGTTCATCGACGATCCGGACGCCTTCGACAGCGAGTTCTTCGCGCTGTCACCGCGCGAGGCCGGCGCCATGGACCCCCAGCAGCGCCTGTTCCTGCAGACCGTGTGGCGCGCCCTGGAGGACGCGGGTATCCCGCCGCAGCGGCTGACCGACTCGACCACCGGTGTCTACGCCGGGATCATGGCCTCGGAGTGGGGCCAGCTACAGCTCTCCCGGTACGAGGAGGTCACGGCGCACACCGCCCCTGGCAGCGGTTACTGCATGGTGCCCAACCGCATCTCGTACCACCTCAACCTCAAGGGCCCGAGCCTCGCGGTGGACACCGCCTGCTCCTCGTCCCTGGTCGCCGTCCACCTCGCCGTGAACGCACTGCTGTCCCATGAGGTCGACCATGCCGTGGCGGGTGGCGTCAACCTCCAGCTGACGCCCGCGCTCGGCATCTTCTACACCGCGTCGGGCCTGTCCGCGCCCGACGGCCGCTGCAAGCCCTTCAGCGCGGAGGCCGACGGCATCGGCCGCGGTGACGGCGTGGGCGTGGTGGTGCTGCGCCGCCTGGACGACGCGCTCGCCGACGGGCAGCAGATCTACGCCGTCATCCGAGGTACCGCCGTCAACCAGGACGGCCGCAGCAACGGCCTGACGGCGCCGAGCCGCTGGGCCCAGCAGGAGGTGCTCGCCGCCGCGCTGCGCCGGGCCGACGTCGACCCGGCGCAGGTCGCCTTCGTGGAGGCGCACGGCACCGGCACCGCACTCGGCGACAGGATCGAGAGCCGTGCCCTCGGACACGTCTACGGCGCCGGACGTGACAGACCCTGCGCCATCGGCTCGGTCAAGGGGAACATCGGCCACACCGAGGCCGCCGCCGGGATCGCCGGGCTCATCAAGGTGGCTCTCTCGCTGCACCACAGGCTGGTGCCCGTGAGCCCCTTCGCGACCCGCGAGGACCGCGGACTCGGCCTCGCCGACCACGGGTTGAAGCTCATCAAGTCGCCGCTGCGACTGCCCTCGGGCCCACAGCTGGCCGGCCTGTCGAGTTTCGGCATGGGCGGTACCAACGCCCACGCCGTCCTGGAGACGTCCCCGGTGCGCGAGAACGGGCCCGCCCCCGGCAGCGACACCTCCCCGGCGACCGTGTTCACGCTCAGCGCCAACAACGCCGAGGGCCTGCGCCGCAACCTCGAGTCCCAGGCGACCGCACTGTCCCGGCGCGGCCACGAACCGCTCGCCCCGCTCGCCTGGACCAGCAACCAGGTCAAGACGGCCCTGCCGCACCGTTTCGCCGTCGCCGCCCGCACCACCTCCGAACTGGTGCGCCGCCTGAACGGGGCGGTCGCCGACGCCGAGGAGTTCGCCGCCCTGACCGGCCACCCCGCGGGCGCCCCCCAGGTGGCCTTCCTCTTCACCGGGCAGGGTGCCCAGTTCCCCGGCATGACCAAGCCGCTGTACGAGGACTGCGCGGCCTACCGCCGTCACCTCGGCGAAGCCGACGACGCGCTCGGGCCGCACCTCGGCCGTTCGGTACGCGACCTGATCCTCTCCGGTGACGAGCACATCCACCGGACCGACAACGCGCAGCCCGCCCTGTTCGCCGTCGGCTACGCCATGGCGCGCACCCTCATCGACCTCGGTGCCGGACCCGCCGCCGTACTCGGCCACAGTGTCGGCGAGTTCGCGGCGGCCGTCATCGCCGACGCGCTCCCCCTGGAGGACGCCGCCCGGCTGATCGCCGCACGCGGCAGTCTCATGCGACAGCTGCCGGACGGCGGCGGCATGATGTCCGTCCGGGCAGCACCCGACGAACTGACCGAACTCGTCGCAGCGGAGCCCCTCGTGGACGTCGCCGTGTACAACGGGCCGGGGGCCACCGTCCTGTCCGGGGACATCGAGGCCCTCGGACGCATCGCCCGTACGCTGTCCGAGCGCGGCGTCGAGGCCACGAAGCTCCGTGTCTCGCACGCCTTCCATTCGACGCTGATGCGGCCCATGCTCGCCGAGTTCGGCCGGGTCGCCTCGGCCTGCCGTCCCCGGCCGCCCCAGGTTCCGTTCTACTCGACCGTACGCGGGCGCGCCCTGGACGGTGAGCCGCTCGACGGCGGTTACTGGACCGATCATGTCGACCACCCCGTGCACTTCGCCGACAGTGTCACCGATCTGATCAAGGACGGTCCCCGGCTGCTCGTGGAGATCGGCCCGCGGCGCGTTCTCACCCCCCTCGTGCGCAGACTCCGGGCCGCCGACGACCTCGTGCTGCTGGCCCCCGGCACGGGTGAGGCAGCCGGCGGGCAGGAGCTCGCCGAGACGGTCGCGGCACTGTTCAGGGCCGGGGTCGCCCCGCGGTGGGAGGCGCTGTACGACGCCGACGACCGCAGGCTCCGGCGGCTGCGGCCCTATGAGTTCAGCACCCGGCACCGGTTCTGGCACGGGGGCCTGGGGACCGCCGTGGCAGCCTCCGCCACCCCCGCCACCCCCGCTGTCTCCGCTGACTCCGCTGACTCCGCGGCTCCCCCCGCCTTCGCCGCCCTGCCCGTGTCCGACGACCCCGTCACCGACGCCGTCCTCGGTGCCATCGCGGCGACGGGTGGATACGCGCCGGACGAGATCGCGCTGCGCGCCCGCTTCTACGAGGACCTGGGCTTCGACTCGGTCACGATCATGCAGCTGAAGACCAAGGTCGAGGCCGCGCTTCCGGAGCTCGGCGAACTCTCCGTCCAGCAGCTCCTCCCGCATCTCGCATCGGTGGGCGCGCTGATCGACTTCCTGCGCGACCGCCCCGCCCAGGACGGCGGAACCGCACGGGACATCTCAGCCAAGGAAGGCCGCGCGTCATGACAGATCACCCGGCGTACATCGCGTCCGTGGGCACCGCCCTGCCCGGCGACCCCATCGGCAACGAGGAACTGGCCAAACGCTTCGGCATCGACGCCGACTGGATCGAGGTGTTCATCGGCAACCGCACCCGGCACTTCGCCGTGAACCTCGACGACGGAGAGGTCCTGCACACCCTCGCCGACCTCGCCGCACGGGCCGCCGGCCGTGCCCTTGCCTCGTCCGGCGTCTCTCCGGACGACATCGGCTTCATCGTGATGGGCACCGCGACCCCGGACGCGCTGATGCCGGCCACCGTCAACCTCGTCGCCGACCAGCTCGGACTCGATCACCTGCCCACCTATCAGCTCCAGTCGGGCTGTGCCGGGGCGCTCCAGGCCCTCGACCTGGGACGCACCCTGATCACATCCGGCACGCACAAGGCCGGTCTCGTCATCGGCGGTGACGTCTGCACCAAGCACCTGCCGCTCGGACAGGATTTCGCCGGCCTGGCCCCTTCCGAACTGGTCAACTTCGTTCTCTTCGGCGACGGCGCGGGCGCCGCCGTACTGACCGACGAGCCCATCGGCGCCCGGCTCTCCCTTCTTCGGGTGCTCAACCGGCTCATCGGCCTTGGCCGCGAACCCGGCCAGACCGTCGAGTGGTTCGGGGTCGCCGACCGGGATTCCGGGCGGCAGGCCCTCAAGGAGGACTACAAAGCCATCGAGTCCACCGTGCCGGTGATGTCCTCCGAGATCCTCTGGGAGCTCCTGGACGAACAGGGCTGGAGCGAGGGCGACTTGCACTTCCTGCTGCCGCCGCAGCTGTCGGCCCGGATGACCGAACGCATCGTGGCGGAGCTGAACATGCCGTCGGCGACCGAGATCTCCTGCGTCGCCGACACCGGCAACACCAGCAACGCCCTGCCGTTCATGCAGATGTCCCGCCTCGTCGACCGCATCGAACCGGGCCAGAAGGCCATCGGCATCGCCGTGGAGTCCAGCAAATGGATCAAGGCGGGCTTCGCGTTGGAGAAGGTCTGAGCCGTCGCGGAACTGCGGGCGAACAAGAAGCGGAACTGCGGGCAACAAGAAGACGAGGAAGACGACGCCCATGACGACATACGACGACGTGACCGCCGGAGCGCCCGCGCAATCGCCGCCGACTCCCGAGCCGCTGGCCCGGATCCGTGCCTGGAACGCCGAGGAGGCGCTCGCCGAGCACTATCCGCAGACGCTCGCACTGCTGTCCGGGCTCGACCTGCCGGCGCGCGCCTCCGTCGGTCAGCTGCTCGCCCGGCTCGACACGGAGTCCGTGCTGCGTCACCACCCGGACCTGCCGGTTTTCACGGTGGCGGTCACAGGGCACTCCACCCTGATGGGCCTGATCGCGCCACTGACCGGTGAACTGGCCCGCCACGGCATGCTGTTGCGGACACGGCTCTGCGACTACGACGGCTACCTGCGCGACTTGGCCGATCCGGGCAGCGACGTATACCGCGCCGACGCCGACCTGGTGCTGTGCGTCCTGGACGCCGAGTCCGTGTTCGATGAACTGCCCCTGCCCTGGCGAGTGGAGGACGCCGAGGCCGCGCTGACCGCCCGGCTCGCGCAGCTGTCCGCACTCGCCGGGACGTACGCGGCAGAAGGCACCGGCACCCTGGTCCTCAACACCCTGCCGCTCCTTCCCCGGTTCACCCGTCAGCTTGTCGACTGGGCGTCGCGGGCCCGGCTCGGCGCCGCCTGGCGGACGTTCAACGCCGGGCTGCTGCGGCTGACCGAACTGCACGCCAACACCGTGGTCCTCGACCTCGATCCGCTGGTCGCCGCCGGCGGCCCGCTGGCGGACCCACGCCTGAGCACCTACGCCAAGGCCCGGTTCAGCGACGAGACCCTCACCGCGTACGCCGCCGAGATCGGCCATCTGGTCGGCGCCCTGACGGGACGTACCAAGAAGTGCCTGGCTCTGGACGCCGACGGCACCCTGTGGGACGGCGTCCTGGGCGACGACGGTCCCGAGAACATCGCCGTCGGCGGCAGCTTCCGCGGCGAGGCGTTCGGCGCATTCCAGCGGGTGATCAAGCAACTCGGCGCGCAGGGCGTACTCCTCGCCGTATGCAGCAAGAACGACCGCGAACCCCTCCTGACGGTGCTGCGGGACCACCCCGACATGGTGCTGCGCGAGGGCGACTTCGTGGACGTCACCGCCAACTGGCGGCCCAAGGACGGCAATCTGCTGGCTCTGGCCGAACGCGTCAACCTGGGCACGGACAGTTTCGTCTTCGCCGACGACAGTGCCTTCGAGTGCGGCCTCGTCGAGGCGGGCGTACCGGGCACCGCCGTCATCCGGCTCGACGACGAACCCGCCCTGCACATCGACAAGTTGCTCGCCGACGGCTGGTTCGACGTGCGGGAGGTCACCGACGAGGACCGGGTACGCGGTGCCCGCTACCGCACAGAGGCAGCGCGTCAGGAGTTCCACGCGGACGCCGGGTCCATGGACGACTATCTGGCGGGTCTCGGCGTCACCGTGCGCTTCTCGCCACCGGGCCCGCTTGAAGTGGCCCGCGTGGCCCAGCTCTCCCAGCGTACGAACCAGTTCAACCTGACCACGCGGCGTCTTCAGGCCGACGATGTGCGCACGGCTCTCAAGGACCCCGCGCAGCTCGTCCTCGCCATCCGCTGCGCGGACCGGTTCGGCGACAACGGCCTGGTCGGAGCGGTCTTCGCGCACCTCGCGGACGACGGTCTGCACCTCGACAACTTCCTGCTCAGCTGCCGGGTCTTCGCACGCGGCATCGAACAGGCCTGCCTGGCCCGGCTCCTGACCACCGCGCGCGATGAGGGTCTCCCCGCGGTGCACGGGAGGTACCGGCCGACCGAGAAGAACCACCGCATGCGCGAGTTCTACACCGACAACGCCTTCGCCAGGAGCGGCGGCGACGAGCGGGAGCCGCGCTTCACCCACGCGCTGGACGCCATCACCCCGCCGCCGCCTCATGTGGCCCTCGACGCCGATCTGACGGCGCTCGCCGAGGCAGTCGCCCGCGCCCACCACTGATCATCACTGTTGAGGACACCACCATGGCCGCACTCGCAACGCCCGACGACTATCTCGGCATCCTGCGCGACCTCGTCGGATTCCCTGTCACACCCGAGGAACTGGGCACCCCCTTCGACCAGTTGAACGGCTGGGACTCCGTACACCTCCTCAAACTGGTCACTGTCATCGAGCGGGAGACCCAGGTCCGCCTGCCGGTCACCCGTGTCCTCGAAGCCAGGTCACTGAACGAGGTCTTCGGCATGGCGGTGACCGGATGAGCTCCGGGCCACGGCCGGACATCGTCCCCGAGCGCCAGCGCCGCCACACCCTGTACTTCCTTGAGCACGCCTTCGCGCGGCAACGCACCGTCTCCATCGACACCGAGGTCGACATGACGGCTGTCGTCGCGCACCGCCGGGCGGCCCGCGCGAAGGACCGCAGATACGGGCTCGTCAGCTATGTCGTGTGGGCGGGGGCCCGCGCCGTCGCGGCCCACCCGGAAGCCAACTCCTCGCTGACCGGCCGGCTCTCCCCCCGGCTCGTGCGGCACCCCACGGCCACCGCGAAGGTCGCCCTCGACCGCGTCTACCAGGGGCGGCGCGTGGTGCTCTCGGCCCTCGTCCCGGAGGCGGAACGGGCCTCGCTCGACGAGGTCCAGGGCGTCATCGACCGCTACCGGAACGCGGATCCGGAACATGCCCCCGAGTTCGCCGGGGTCCGGAAGATCAATCAACTCCCCGTGCCGGTGGGCTCGTTGCTGTTCCGGCGCCTCATGGGCAGGCCCGCCGCACGCGCCGCCGTTCTGGGCACCTTCTCCGTCAGCTCCCTCGGGCACCGTCCCGTCGACGCCTTCTCCGGTGCGGGCGGCACCGCCGTGACCCTCAACGTGGGCCAGATGCGGGACCGCGCCTGGGTGCGAGGCGGCGAGGTGACCGTGGCCCCCGTCATGCGGGTCAACCTCACCTTCGACCACCGGGTCATCGACGGCGCGAGCGCCGCCGACGTCCTTGGTGACATCAAGACTGCCCTGGAGGGCTTCCATGCTGACGAATCAGCGCCAGGCGCCCCGGTCGGCCCTTCCCGAGCCGGTGCGGATCGTCTCCCCCAGGTCCTGGAATGACGTGCGGCAGGCGGTCCGCGACCAAGGCACCGCCCTGCTGTACACCACTCTTGACGACGGCCCCGCCGTGCCGTCCGACCCAGCGAGCCTGCGGCGCCTCCTCGGCGAGGACTTCAACCGTTACGAGTCCTTGGGCCACCCAGGGATACGCCGCCGGTTCGCCGCGTCCCGCGCCCTGTTGAAGGCGACGGCCTCCGTCGTCCTGGGGGTGCCCGCCGAGAGCGTCGAGCTGGCGTACGAGCCCGGCGGACGCCCGTATCTGCGCGGCTTCGACCGGATCGACATCAGCCTGAGCCACACGGACGACGTGCTGCTCGTCGGCGTCACCATCCGCGGTCTCGTCGGCGTGGACGTGGAACACACCGAGCGGGCGATGTACGGGACCGGGCTCGCCCACAAGATCTGCACCCCGCACGAACTCGGGCTCCTGGAGCAGCTTCCCGTGGAGTGCCGCAACGCGGAGCTCGTGCGGCTGTGGACGCTGAAGGAGGCGTACAGCAAGGCCATCGGGCAGGGCCTTGCCCTCCGGTTCGCCGGGGTCGGATTCGCCGTCGGCCGGGAGGAAGGGGGTGTGCTGCGCCCCGACGGCCGGGCCGACGCCGACAGCCCGTGGACCTCGCGCGCCTTCGTCCTCGCGGAGGGCTACCGCGTCGGCGCCGTCGTCCAGGACACCGGGCCCCGCACGCCTGCCGACCTCGCGGCGGACACCCTCTTCAACGCTGGTCTGAGTTCCTGGCTGATGAGTGCCGAACCGGGCCGGACCACGCCACTTCCACCCCAGCGGCAGAGAGGCTGAGACCCGTGCACGATCTCGCCGAACTCAAGAACTTCGTCATGCTCCACGCCAGGGCCCTAGGGCTCGACCCGAGCGATGCCGCCACCGTGCTCGACCGCATCCGGAGCGACGACGGCCGGGACGGCCCCGGCTCCTGGACGGGAGAGTGGAGCTCCCGCATCGACATGTCCGAGGCCGCGGGCGATCTGCCGGGGGCCGTCTGCCGCGCCATCCTGGCGAGCTTCCCCTACCCCGACGGCGCGGCGCGGCGCGCCGCCCGCGACCGTGCCCTGAGCGTCTTCGACCGCTGGCGACGCACGCTTCCCGATGTCCGCCGCCTCGACGTCGCCATGGGCGACGCGACCGTGCGTTGCTGGGCCACCGGGCTCGACGGTCCGGTCCTGAAGCCGGTCGTCATCGTCACCGGAGGCATCGTGAGCGTGAAGGAGCAGTGGGCGCCGTTCCTGCTCCTGGCCCAGCAGTTGGGTGTCGCGGCGGTCGTCACCGAGATGCCGGGCGTCGGCGAGAACACCCTGCCCTACCGGCGCGGAAGCCACCGCATGTACGGGGCGGTCCTGGACGCGCTCGCGGGCCGCGCCGACACCACCCGTACCGTCCTCGTCGCCCTCAGCTTCAGCGGCCATCTCGCACTGCGGCAGGCCGTCGACGACAGCCGGATCAGCGGCGTCATCACGGTCGGCGCGCCGGTGCGGGGGTTCTTCACCGACGGGCAGTGGTGGCCGCGCGTACCGGCGCTCACCACGCACACGATCGCCCATCACAGCGGAGTCCCGCACGAACACCTGCGTGCCCATCTCCAGGACTGGGGTCTGACGGACTCCGAACTGGCCTCACTGAACATCCCGGTCGCGTACGCGCGCAGCCTGCGTGACGAGATCATCCCGGGCTCCGACGCGGACCTGCTGAAGCGGCACGTCCCCGATCTCGACCTGATCTCCTTCGACGACGTGCACGGCTCGCCGTCCCACGTCGACGAGACCCGCGCGTGGATGGCCAAGGCCGTCGCGCGCATGACCGGTGCACGCGGCGGTGGCCACGACGGGGAGCCCACCGTCGGTGCGCTGCAGGGCGGGAACGGCCCTCGATGACCGGCTACCTGCCGTATCCTCCGGCGGGCGGCGCGGATCTGCGGCTGTTCTGCTTCCACCATGCCGGTGGCAGCGCCGCCGCGTTCCGCGGCTGGAGCGACAGCCTGGGGCCGCGCGTGGACGTCGTGCCGGTGCAGCTGCCCGGCCGCGAGAGCCGGATCCGCGAACCGCGCTTCACCCGGCTCCTGCCGCTCGTCACCGAGGTCGAGGCGGCCCTGTCGGGCCACTTGGACCAGCCGTACGCGTTCTACGGGCACAGCATGGGTGCCCTGCTCGCGCACGCGCTGGTCGAGCGGGCGGCCCCCGGAGCGCGGCTGCCCGAGACACTCATCGTCGGTGGCTTCCCCGCCCCGCACGTGGGGCACGTCCTGAAGCTGTCCCCGGGCATGTCCGACGCCGAACTCGCCGAGCTGCTCATCGGCTTGGGCGGACTCCCCGCCGAACTGGCCGGCCGGCCCGAGTGGCTGGCGGCGCTGCTCCCGGTGATCCGCGACGACCTCGCGGTCTGCGCCGATCACCGCCCGGCCCCGCCGCGCCGGCTGCCCGTCCCGCTGCACGTGCTCGCCGGCCACGACGACCTCCTCGTCGATGTCGACAAGGTCCTCGCGTGGCAGGAGCACACCTCGGAATCCTTCCGGGCCGAGGTGCTTCCCGGTGGTCACTTCTTCGCCAGGGACCGGCCCGAGGCGTTCTTCGAGGCAATCGGCCGGGCCGTGCACGCCCACGTCCCCGGCGGCAGTTTCCTCAACGCGGGCTGAATCGACGATCCGTAACGGAAGAACGAGGTGGAGTTCCCCTATACGGCCGCAGGAGTTCCGCTTTTTCCCTCGCGGACAACCCTGGTCGGCGGAATCCGGAATTCCCCGTCTCCCTCAGGAGATACGGATCCTCTACCTCCGGTCGTGGCGTTCCCGTAAGCGGACCTGTAAGCGGAACGGAATAGGCACCGCTTCGGGACGCTCCGAGCCCACCCCTTTTCCTCGCGAAACGCCAGGAAGAGGGGTGGGGAGCCTCCATCAGGAGCCGTAGAGTTCCGGCAGTGCAAAGGCGAACGAACAGCGGTCGCCTTCCACGTCGGCACTGCGCGCCGACTGGAGTGTGACATCCACTTCGAGCACCGCTCCCGGGGTCACCTTGACCGGTCCGACACTTCCCGCGACGACGGCATTGCGTCCGGTCGCGGAGGTAAGCGAAACCGCCTCGATCGTCCATACGCCCGCGGGCACGTGAGAAATGCTCCAGGTGTCCGCCGAACGCTGCATGCGGTAGCACCGGGCGGGCACGCGGCCGGCCGGCCCCGCGCGGAAGGCGGCGACGAAGGCGGCCGCGTCGTCCAGGCCGTCGGACCTGTACAGGCGGCCCTTGACCGTGCCATAGGCGAAGGACGCGTCGTCGTTCCCACCCGCGACCTCGACCGCGTCGGGGCCGAGGCACGTCATCTTGCGGTACTGCCCGGGCGATACACCGAAAGTCCTGCTGAAGCGCGTGGTGAATGAGCCCTGACTGGTGTAGCCGACCTGGTTCGAAATATCGGCGACACTCTTGTCTGTATTGAGGAGTTTCCGCTTTGCTTCTTCCAGGCGCACGGCGGTAAGGAATTGCGCTGGCGGTAAACCTGTTTCCGCCCTGAACAGGCGGGCCATATGAAAGGGAGTGAGCCTCGCTATCTCCCCGAGATCACTCAGGGAAAGCGGCTCCTCATACCTTTCTCTTATTTCTTGGACAACTCGCTCTATTTCCACCCTCATCCGGCACCCCCGTTTTTCGGTGTAAAGCTTTGACACCGTAGCCGACAAACAAGTAAAAACGAAGCAATCGCGGTAGTGAACCAAGCGTATGCAAACATTGTCAAGGGTAGTCTAAGCTGCCGCTCAACCGTCACGGACTGTCGCCGTAGCGGCATTCTTGATCAGTACGGCCGCCGCTTCTTGTGCGAAGGATTGCGGCAACGGTGAACTGCACGATCAGCACGGATGATCACCGGCCGACCCGCTCGACGGCCCTCGACGGCTCCGTGGCCGAAGCACGCCTATGGACGCAGGGGAGAGCACAGGACGCGGCAGCGCAGTATGGCTGAAATCTGAGTGTGTCTGACCGAAAAGCGCGAGTGACTCGACGCGGCAAGGCGGGTACGGGCGCGATCGGTCCGCGAGCAATCTAAGCGATGACAGTGAGTTGGCGGAAACCGCAAGCTTAAATAAGCCGACGGAATGCCGAGACACGGGTGGCTGAAACCCTTGGCATGTCCTAGAAACGGGGGAACTTCATGCGGCTGCAACTGCTGGGCCCAGTGAGGGCGTGGCGCGCGGATGTCGAACTGATGCTCGGCCCTCCCAAACAGTTGGCAGTCGTGGGACTGCTGGCCAGCCGCGCGAACGAGGTCGTGCACATCGAAGAGATCATCGACGCCGTATGGGGCAGCGATGTCCCGCGCACAGCCGTCAACGGAGTGCACACCTACGTGGGCGGGCTGCGCCGCGCCCTGGAGCCGGAGCGGGACAGCCGGGAAGCCAGCGGCCTGCTCGCCTCGTCCAGCGGTGGCTACTTCCTGCGCCTCGCGCCGGAGGAGGTGGACGCCCATGTCTTCGCACACCGCCACGCCCAGGCGCGCCAGTTGCGGGCCGAGGGAGATCTGGCGGGCGCGATCGGCCTGCTGGAGAAGGCACTTCCTATGTGGCACGGTGACGCGTTCGCGAGCGTGCCCGGCCCCTTCGCCGCGATGGAGCGGGTGCGCCTGCAGGAGCTGCGCCTCTCCGCCACCGAGGAGTGGGCCTACGCCCTGCTCGGGCTTGGGCGGCACTCCGAAGTGTGGTCGGCGCTCAGCGCGTTGGTGGCGAGGGAGCCGTTGCGCGAGAAGCTGCGCTGGCTGCTCATGCTGAGCCTCTACCGCTGCGGCCGGCGCGCCGAAGCACTCAAGCTCTACCACGAGACCCGCATCCTGCTGCGCGACGAACTGGGCATAGAACCGGGGCGGGACCTGAGCCTCCTGCACCAGCAGATGCTGTCCGACCATCCCGACCTGGGCGCCGACACGCAGCAGGACGGACGCGGCGGCGCCACGACGGTCACCGCCGCGCCGGCCGACGACGGCGTACCCGTCTGGAGCGCCGTGCGCCCCGCCCAACTCCCGCCGCTCGCACGGGGGTTCACCGGGCGCGCGGTGGAGATGGCGCAACTGGCCCGGCTCGCCGCCGAGTCCGAGGGTGCCCCGTCGGGCCGCACCACCATGGCGGTGGTGACCGGTCCGCCCGGGGTGGGCAAGAGTGCGCTCGCGCTGCGCGTGGCCTACGAACTGGCCGATCAGTTCCCGGACGGTCAGCTGTACGTCGACCTCTGTGGCACCAACGCACACCGCGAGCCGCTCACCGCGACGGAGGCGCTCGCGCAGGTGTTGCGCAGTCTGGGCATCGACGAATCGCTCATCCCCGAGGACCTGGCCGGGCGAACCGCCCTGTACCGCAGCCTGCTCTACGGAAGACGGACGCTGCTCGTCCTTGACGACGCGTACGCCGCCGACCAGTTGCGGCCGCTCATCCCGCAAGGGCCCGCCTACGTCCTGATCACCAGTCGCTGGCGGCACAGCGGCCTCGTGGCGCGGGACGGCGCCTACCGCGTGGAGCTCAGCCCGCTCAGCCCCGAGGAGTCGATGAGTCTCCTGACCTGCCTGACCCCCCTGGAGCGGCTGGAGGCGGAGGCCGACGACATAGCGGCCCTCACCCGGCTCTGCGGCCACCTCCCGCTGGCCCTGCGCATCATCGCGGAGATGCTCGCCACGATGCCCCACGTGTCGGCGCACGAGTTCGTGAAGGCGGTGGCGGACCGCCGGATGGACCGGCTCGACGTGGTGCGCGACGCGGCGGCCAGTCTGCGCAGCGCCTTCTTCAGGTCCTACCGCACGCTGCCGCCCGATGTGGCGCGCATGTTCCGGTTGCTGGGTCTGTGCGAGGGACTCACCATCACCGCCGAGGCCGCGGCCACTCTCGCGGGCACGGACGTCGGGCACTCCCGCCGCCTGCTGCAGTCTCTCGCCGAGGCGCATCTGCTGATGGAGACCGGCGAGGGCACCTATCGCTTCCAGGAACTCATCGGGGCCTACGCCAACGAGCGCGTGGAACAGGAACCGGTGCCGGGCCGGACCGAGGCTGTCGCCCGCGCACTGCGTCTGCGTGTCCGCCACGACGACGCACCGAGGCGCGACGAATGCCTCCTCAGCGGGCGCCACTTGGCCTCCAGCGACTGCTGACCAGCCACTTGACCCGTTCCCCCGCAGCATCCAGAGGGTGTCCAGAGCCTCTGCAGACACAGCGACGCAGACTGAACGCGCACCGTACGCAACAGAACGATGCCCGCGTTCTGCGGGCCGTCCCAAGGTCGGCAAAGGGAAGGTCTTCGCATGTCATCCACTCTCTACGGCATCCCCGAGCACTTCGACGCCATCGTGATCGGCGGCGGCCCCGCCGGGGCGACCACCGCCGGCCTCCTGGCGAAGCGTGGCCACCGCGTGCTCGTCCTGGACCGCGAGCGGTTCCCCCGCTACCACGTGGGTGAGTCGCTCATACCCGCGTTCATGCGCCCGATGGAGGAGCTCGGGCTGCCCGAGAGGATGGACGCCCGCGGCTTCGAGCGGAAGTACGGCGGCTCGCTGGTGTGGGGCAACGAGCAGGTGCCCTGGAACTTCTCCTTCGTCAAGGGCGGCGCCCACGCCTACGCGTACCACACCCGGCGCGCCGACCTGGACTCCCTGATCCTCGACCGGGCCAGGGAGCTGGGCGCGTACATCATCGAGGACGCCACGGTGAAGGAGCCGCTGCAGAACGAGGACGGCCGGGTCACCGGGGTGCGCTTCGCCGTCCGCGGCGAGGAGGACATCAAGGAGGCGACGGCCGGCCTGGTCATCGACGCCTCGGGGCAGGCCCGCGTGCTCAGCCGCCGCTTCACCGACCTGCGCTGGCACGACGAGCTGCGCAACGTCGCCGTGTGGACGTACTTCGACAACTGTCAACGGCTGCCCGGCGACGAGTACAGCAACATCCTCATCGAGGGGCTCGACGACGGCTGGTTCTGGGCGATTCCGATCGACAAGGGAACCATCAGCGTCGGTTACGTGACGCGCTCCGCCACGGTGGGTGAATCCGACCAGTCGCTCCAGGAGCACTTCGAGGCCGAGCTGGAGAAGACCACCAAGCTGAAGAAGATGGTGGCGCCCGGCCGCCGGTCCGCCGGCTTCCGCACCGCCCGCGACTGGTCGTACCACAGCAACCGCTTCTACGGGGACGGTTGGGTGCTCGTGGGTGACACGGCGGCCTTCGTCGACCCGCTGTTCTCCACCGGAGTGGCGCTGGCCACGCTGGCCGGCAGCGTGCTCGCCAAGATCGTCGACCAGGTGATCAAGCACCCGGAGATCGAGGAGAAGGCCCTCGACCGGTACGCCACCGCCTACTCGGGGTTCTTCGACGAGATCCGCGAGTTCGTCGAGCGCTTCTACGACCGCACCAAGTACAAGGAGTTCTACTTCAGCCTCGCCCAGGAAATGATCGACCCGGAGAAGAAGAACGAGCCGTCCGCGGACTTCGTGAAGCTGATCTCCGGTCTCAGCGGTCGCCACCCGATGTTCAACATCACGCTCGACGACCTCGTCCCGGACAGCGGGGACGAGGACAGCGAAGAGGACGAGTCTGCCGCGTGAACGCACCGCCGCACTTCTCCCCCACCGTTCCCCGCGTGCTGATTGAGGTCTTAGCTGCCCATGACCAGCCACCAAGTGCAGTTGCTCTTCCTGGATCTCGCACTCATCCTGATGCTCGCCCGGGGACTCGGAGCGCTGGCCGCACGCATCGGGCAGCCTCCCGTCGTGGGCGAGATCCTCGCCGGCATCATGCTCGGCCCGACGCTGTTCGACGGGGCGCTCACCGACCGGCTCTTTCCGGATGACGTACGCCCGTTCCTGAGCGCCCTGGCCCAGATCGGCGTGGCGCTGTTCATGTTCGTCGTGGGACTGGAGCTGGAACACCGGGCGCTGCGCGGGCGGACAAGGATCACGGCCGGCGCGGCCCTCGGGTCGACCCTGGTCCCCTTCGTCCTCGGAATCGGCCTCGCCCTCTTCCTGCTGCGGGAGCACGAGACCAGCCAGCGGGCCGCGTTCCTGGTGTTCATCGGCCTGTCGGTGTCGGTCACCGCGTTTCCGGTGCTCGCCAGGATCCTCGCCGACCGTGGCCTCTCCCGCACCCACATCGGCGGTCTCGCCCTGGCCACGGCCGCGCTCGTCGACGTCGTGGCCTGGTCGGCGCTCGCCGCGGTGCAGGCGGTCGTCGGGGGCGCCGATGACTACTGGCGGGTGTCACTCCTGATCCCGTTCACGGCGGTGCTGCTCCTCCTCCGGCCGCTGTTGCGCCGGGTGTTCGAGCCCAAGGGCAACGGTCAGCCGGTCTCCTCCTCCGGGATCGCCGTCGCGCTCGTCGGTGCCCTGCTGTCCGCGGCGGCCACCGAGGCCATGGGAATGCACTACATCTTCGGTGCCTTCCTGTTCGGCGCGCTGATGCCGCGTGAGGGCATCGGAGCCGTACGCGACGAACTGTGCGAACGCACCGGGCAGATCACCACCCTGCTGCTGCCGGTCTACTTCGTGGTCGCCGGACTCAAGGTGGACCTGCGCGGAGTGGGCCTCGGCGGAGTCGTCGAACTCGGGGTCATCCTGCTCGTCGCCATCGGCGGCAAGATGACCGGCACCTACGTGGGCGCCCGCACTCAGGGGCTGCCCGCCCAGGGCTCCGCGACGCTCGCGGCCCTCATGAACACCCGCGGCCTCACCGAGCTGGTCATCCTCGGCGTCGGACTGCAACTGGGGCTGCTCGACGGGCGGTTGTACTCGCTCATGGTCGTCATGGCGCTCGTCACCACAGCGATGACCGGACCGCTGCTCAGCCTGATCGAGCGCCGGACCGGGGGCGGCCGCCGCGGCCACGAGGACACGGCGGAGGACCCGGCCGACAAGGTCGCGGCAGCGGACCGGGCGGGCGCGGGAGGGAGAGGCAACCATGCGGTTGGTTGAGCGGGATCGTGAGGTCGGCGCGCTCACCGACCTGCTCCGCCAGACCGAGCAGGGCCACGGCGGCATCGCCGTGGTCAGTGGCGGCACGGGCAGCGGAAAGACCGAGCTCCTCGACATGGTGCGCGGTCTTGCCACCGACGCCGGGTTCGTCGCCTTGCAGGCCACCGCCTCCTGGGCGGAGCGGCTCTCACCAGGCAGTGTCCTCGAACAACTGCCCAGGTACGCCGATACGGCGCCGGATCACAGCGGTGCCGTCTCAAAGGTGCTCGCCCGCCTGGGGGCCATCCGTGCGGACGCGGACGGCCGCACCCTTGAGCGGTGGCCGCTGGACGCCGCCACCGCGGCCGCCCTGCATCAGCTGTCCGCGGAGGTCGTGCGGATCTCCGTGCAGGCGCCGGTGCTGCTGTGCGTCGATGACATCCAGTTCACCGACTCGCTGTCCCTGCACTGGATCCTGCAGCTGGTGCGTGCCCTGCGTTCCTCACGCATCGCCCTGGTGGTCGCCGAGTGCACCCTCTCGAAGTCCGCCCATCCGCATCTGCACACGGAACTGCTGCGCCAGCCCAACTACCGGCGGCTGGATCTGCACGCCCTGTCCCAGGCCGGAGTCGGTGCGGTGCTCGCCGCGCACATGGATCCGGACCGGGCGGCCGTGCTGGCGGCGGACTGCCATCGCGTCAGCGGCGGCAACCCCCTTCTCGTACGCGCCCTGGTGGAGGACCAGCGACACACGGTGGTGCTGCCGGACACAAGCCCCGGACTCGTGGTCGGCGACGCCTATGCCGACACCGTGCTCAGCTGTCTGCACCGAGGCCGCACCACCGCGCTGCGGCTGGCGCAAGCCCTCGCGGTCCTCGACGAGGCCGACACCGGAACCGGCCGCCCGGTCCGGCTCCTGGACGAGGAGGCGGCCACGGTCGAGCAGTGCCGCAGCGGCCTGGAAGCGGCCGGCCTCATCTCGGCCGGCCGCTTCCGGCACCCCGTCGCACGGGACGCGGTGCTGCAGAACCTCTCCTCGCACGCACGCCGTGACCTGCACCGCCGTGCGGCGGAGCTGCTGTACGAGGACGGGGCGAGCGCCGTGCGGATCGCCCCGCACCTGCTGGCGGCCGAACCCGGCTGCCCGGCCTGGGGGTTGCCGGTGCTGCGGGAGGCCGCGGACCGTTACCTCTCGGGCAACCGCGCGGACGACGCGCACGCCTGTCTGGACGCGGCGCTCGCCATGTGCCGGGACGACGGTGAACGGGTCGCCCTGAGAGCCCAGCTGGCCGGCACCGCGTGGCTGCTCAACCCGTCGATCAGCGCCCGGCACCTCGGCGAGCTGGCCTCCGCCCTTCGGGACGGCCGGCTGCCCGACCAGCATGCCCTGCCGCTGGCCAAGCACCTGTTGTGGCACGGCAGGTTCGAGGAGGCCGTGGAGGCCATCGAGCGCATGGGCCGGCGCGGGACGGGGACCGGGCTCGACCCGGCGGGTGCCTCGGACCTCAGTGCCACCCGTGAGCTGTTGTCGGCGACGTATCCGCCGCTGCTGCGCTCCGCGGTGCTCTCCGTCCAGGGCGGGCCCGTGCCCAGGCCCCGCCCCACAGGCGACGAGTCCTCCCGTATCCACGGCGCCGCCGCGCTCACGCGGGTGCTCTCCCAGGGTCCCGGGACGACGGCCGCCGACGACGCGGAGGCGGCGATGCGGGTCATGCGCCTCGGCAAGAACACCCAGGAATGGATCATGTGCGCCGTCGCGGCGCTGCTCTTCGGGGAGCGTCTGGAGGCCGCGGGCAGCTGGTGCGACCACTGGCTCGCCGAGGCGCGCGAGCGTCGTGTCCCCCTGTGGGAGGCGGAGTTCGCCTCGCTGCGGGCCTCCATCCTGCTGCGGCAGGGCGACCCGGCCGGTGCCCGGAACCTCGCCGAGGGGGCGCTGGCACGGGTGCCGGCCAAGAGCTGGGGGGTGTGTCTGGGCGGGCCGTTGGCCAATCTGGTCCAGGCCGCCACCGAGATGGGCGACTACGAGGCGGCCGAGGAGTACCTCGGTGTCCCTGTCCTTGAGGGCATGTTCTCGACCCGCTTCGGGCTCTACTTCCTGCACGCCCGTGGCCGCCACCACTTGGAGACCGGCCGGCCCTACGCGGCACTCGACGACTTCATGGCCTGCGCGAGCCGCATGCGTGACTGGGGATTCGACCAGCCGTCGCTGGTGCCCTGGCGCTCCGAGGCGGCCCGCGCCCATCTCGCCCTCGGCGACCGGGACAAGGCGCACACCCTGGCCCTCGAAGAGCTTTCGCTGATCGGCAGCGGCCGGTTCCGCGCGCGAGGGCTCACCCTGCGCGCCCTCGCCGCGACCGGCGACGACCCGGCACGTGTGGCCCTGCTCACCGAGGCCGCCGAGACACTGCAGGCCGCCGGGGACCGGCTGCAGACCGCCGGGGCCCTGGCCGACCTGGGCCGCGCCCATCTGCGGGCGGAGCGGCGCGAGCTGGCTCATCCGGTCCTGGAGACGGCGGCACGCCTCGCCGGGGAGAGCAAGGCCGGGCCGCTGGCCGCCGCTGTCGCCGAGGACCTGGCTCGGGCCCGTCCGCGGTGCGCACCGGAGGACGCCGTCCGGGCCGACCGGGTGGCCGCGCTCGATCTGCTCAGCGGCGCCGAACGGCGGGTGGCCGCGCTCGCGGCCCGTGGCCACACCAACAAGGAGATCTCGGAAAGGCTGTTCATCACCGTGAGCACGGTGGAACAGCATCTCACCCGTGTTTTCCGGAAACTCGATGTCAGGGCACGCAGGGAACTGCCCGTGGAATCCAGGCTTCAAGCCGCCGAGTGAAGGAGAGACCCCCGTATGACCGCTACCATCCCGAGCACGAATGAATACGATGTTGCGATACTCGGAAGCGGAATGGCCGGTGGAATGCTGGGAGCGATCCTGGCACGAAACGGCGTGAAGGTGCTTCTCCTCGACGCCGGAACCCACCCACGGTTCGCTGTCGGCGAGTCGACGATTCCTTACACCTCCGGAATGACCCGGCTCATCGCGGACCGCTACAACGTGCCGGAAATCATGCCGCTGTCCAGCCACAAGGGAATCAGCAAGCAGGTCTCCAAGTACTGCGGGCAGAAACAGAACTTCGGGTTCGTGTACCACGAAGAGGGAAAGCTTCAGGACCCCGGGAAGATCAATCAGCTGGTGGTGCCGTCCGCGATCAGGACGGAGACTCATCTCTTCCGTCAGGACATCGACTCGTATCTCTTCAACGTCGCGGTCAAGTACGGTGCGACGCCACGCCTCGCCACCCGCATATCCGATATCGAGGTCGACCCCGCCACGGGTGCGGTCCTGCGCACGGACCGCGGTGAGGAATTCCGCGCCAGCTATGTCGTCGACGGGAGCGGATTCCGTTCGCCGCTCGCGGAGAAGTTCGCACTGCGCGAGACACCGACCCGGGCACGCACCCACTCGCGCACCCTGTTCACGCACATGATCGGCGTGGAGCCGTTCGACAAGGCGCCGGCCGGCCGGAAGCACAAGCAGCCCAACCCCTGGCACAACGGCACGCTGCACCACGTCTTCGACGGCGGCTGGCTGTGGGTGATCCCCTTCGACAACCACCCTGAGTCCATCAACCCCCTGTGCAGTGTCGGCCTCACCCTCGACCCCCGGGTCCATCCCAAGGACGAGACGCCTGGTCAGCAGGAGTTCGACACCTTCCTCGCCCGCTTCCCGGAGATCGCCTGGCAGTTCAAGAACGCCAAGGCGGTACGCCCATGGGTGTCCACCGGCCGCCTCCAGTACTCCGCCAAGCAGGTCGTCGGCGAGCGCTTCTGCCTGACCTCGCACGCGGCAGGCTTCATCGACGCGCTGTACTCGCGAGGCCTGACCAACACCCTGGAGCTCGTCAACGCACTGGGGTGGCGGCTGATCGCCGCCTCCCGCGACGGCGACTGGTCGCAGGAGCGCTTCGATCACCTCGAAACGCTCCAGCAGGGTCTCTTCGACTTCCATGACGACCTCGTCTACAGCTCGTTCGTGGGATTCCGCGACTACGAGCTGTGGAACGCGGTCAACCGGACGTGGATGCTCGGCACCATGCTCGGAAACGTGATGCTGGAGGACGCCTACTATCGCTACACGCGCACCGGCGACGAAAAGATTCTCCGCGAGCTGGAGGACAGCGCACGCCCCGGTTCACCGCTCCCGGTGAGCGAGGGGTTCAACAGGATGGGCATCCTCACGCGCGAATTGTGCGAATCCGTAGAGGAGGGGCAGACTTCGCCGAAGGCCGCTGCGGCACGCATTCTTGAGCATATTCGAGGGGCGGACTTCATCGCACCCTCGTTCAAGTTCGGCGAGCGCGACACGCGGTGCTTCAACATGTCGCCGGCAAAGATGGCGACAAATGCCGTGTGGTGCCGTAAGGAAGCACCCCCTGAGATCGGTCCCCGGATGATCAACGCGAGCAAGGGACTGGTCAGGATGCGGTTACGCGGCTGAAGCGGGCCGGTGCCACGGCAAACCCCTATCCATTCGATAGGGGTTTGCCGCTGAGAGGCCCGCAAAAAAAGGGGTGTTGGGCGTTGAAGCGCGCACCATATGCTGCGGACATGGCGTATGGGCGGATGCGGCATACGCCGAATTCGGAAACCGCCACGCCGAAGCGCAGCGTGAAGGGCAGCCAAATGGACGCGAGCACCGCGCAGGACGTCACGTACGGGTCCGCGAAAGACACCCAGCACAGCGAGGATCAAGGCTCCATAGCCGTCGTCGGCATGTCGGGGCGATTCCCGGGGGCCCCGGACGTCGAGGGACTGTGGCGGCTCCTGATGGACCGGGGCCACGCCATTGGGCCCGTACCGGCGGACCGTTGGGACGCGTCGGCGCAGCTGGACCCCGAACGGGAAGTCCAGGCCGTCGGAGGTTTCCTCGACGGCGTCGACCGCTTCGACGCCGCCTTCTTCGGGATCTCCCCGCGTGAAGCCGCTGCCATCGACCCGCAGCAACGCCTCCTGCTGGAGGAGGCGTGGCGGGCCATGGAGGACGCCGGGCAGCACGTGTCGGGTCTGTCCGGCACCCGCACCGGCGTGTACGTGGGCGCGTCGTGGCACGACTACGAACTCCTGCGCAAGGAGCGGGGCGCTGCACACACTCCGCACAGTCTGGTGGGCAATGCCCTGGACGTGATAGCCGCCCGGCTCTCCTACGTCTTCGGCCTGCGCGGCCCCAGCCTCACCGTGGAGACGGGCTGTTCGTCCTCGCTGGTGGCTCTGCACCTGGCAGCCCAGGCACTGCGCCAGGGCGAGATCGAGTCGGCGATCGTCGGCGGCGTCAACCTCATGCTCGATCCCCATGTGACCGTAGGGCTCACGCACTTCGGGGCGTTGTCACCCGACGGAAGGTGCGCGACGTTCTCCGCGCACGCCAATGGATTCGTACGGGGCGAGGGCGTCGCCGCGCTCTATGTGAAGACCCTGGAGCGCGCTCTGGCGGATGGTGACCGCATCCACGCCGTCATCCCCCGCACCGTCGTCAACAACGACGGTGGCGGCGCGAGCCTGGTGACGCCGAGTCCGGACGGCCAGCGTGACCTGCTGACCCGTGTGTACGCGGACGGCCTCGTACCGCCCGGCGCGGTGGCCTACATCGAGGCGCACGGGACCGGCACCGGGCGTGGCGACCCCATCGAGGTCACCGAGATCGGCCGGGCCGTGGCCCGGCACCGCACGCGGGGGCCGCTCGCCGTCGGCTCGGTGAAGACCAACATCGGACACCTGGAGGCGGCCGCCGGCATGGCGGGCCTGTTCAAGGTCCTGCTCTGCCTTCGCCACCGCACCATCCCGCCGAGCCTCCACTCGGCCGAGCTCAACCCCGACATCCCCTTCGACGAGCTCAACCTGCACGTCGTGCGCGAGCCCCTCGCGCTGCCCGGCGACGAACCGCTCTACATGGGCGTCAACTCCTTCGGCTGGGGCGGCACCAACGCCCACGTCGTCGCGATGAGCCCGCCCGAGCCGGCCGCCGAGCCCCGGGGGCAGACGCCGGAGACCGGGCTTCCCGCCGTCGTGCCGCTCTCGGCACGGCAGCCGCAGCTGCTCCAGGAGCGCGCGCGAGAGCTCGACGCCGCGCTGACGGACACCACCGCCGCGCTCACCGACGTCGCCGCCACCCTCGCACTGCGCCGCGACCATTTCCCGGCCCGTGCCGCCTTCGTGGCGTCCGGCTCCGAAGAACTGCGCAGCCGCCTGGCCGCGTTCGTCGCGACCCCGGACGCAGCGCTGCCCGGCGTCGTGGACGGACGTGCCGTACCGCGTGGCCGCACCGCCTTCGTCTTCCCCGGCCAGGGCTCCCAGTGGAGCGACATGGGCTGCGCCCTCTACCGGGACAGCCCGCTGTTCGCCGATGTCGTGCGCCGATGTCGCGCGGCGCTCGCCCCGCACGTCGACTGGGACCTCCTCGACATCTTCGCCGGAACGGCGGGTGAGGAGTGGATGTCGCGCATCGACATGCTCCAGCCCACGTTGTGGGCCATGTCCCTCGGCCTCGCCGAGCTCTGGCAGGCCTCGGGCGTGCGCCCCGACGTCGTACTCGGTCACAGCCAGGGCGAGATCACCGCGGCCACCCTCGCGGGCGTCCTCAGTTACGAGGACGCCGCCCTGGTGATGGCGCGCCGCAGCGCGATCGCCCGGCGCACCTCCGGGCACGGCAGGATGCTCGCCGTCGACCTGGACCGGGAGTCTGCGGCCGCCGCCCTCGAAGGCTTCGAGGACAGTGTGTCCCTGGCCGTGCACAACGGGCCCAACTCCTGTGTCCTGTCGGGTGAGAAGGACTCCGTCCTGGTGCTGAAGGAGCTCCTGGAAGCCGAAGGCACGTACTGCAGGCTGGTCAACGTCGACTACGCGTCGCACAGCCCGCAGATGGACCCCCTCGAAGCGGACCTGCTGACGGCCCTCGCTCCGGCCCGCCCACGCGCGGGGTCCGTCGCGCTGATGTCCACCGTGCGCCGCCGGGTGCTCGACGGCACCGAGATGGACGCAGCGTACTGGGTGGAGAACCTGCGCAGCCCCGTGCAGTTCGCCGACTCCATGCAGGCGTTGCTCGACGACGGCGTCACACACGTCGTGGAGATCAGCCCGCACCCCGTGCTCGCCCCTGCCGTCGAACAACTGGCCGCCGACCGGGCGCAGCCGCCTGCCGTGCTCACCACGCTGCGCCGTCACCACGGCGACGTCGACGACTTCGCCCAGTCCCTGGCGGCCGGATATGTGGCCGGCCTCGAACCCTTCGGCGCCCTCCCCCGGCGTGCCCTCGTGCCGCTGCCGGGTTATCCGTTCAGCGGCGAGCGCCACTGGACTCCCGTACGGCAGCAGGGCTCCGGCGCGTCGCGGGGCTTCGATCCACGCTTCGGGCCCGCGCCCGGGCGTCCGGGGGTGCGCCTGGCGGAGCTGGAGCTGGCGCTGCCGGACCTGCCGTGGCTGGGGGACCACCGGGTGTACGGCGCCGCCGTGCTGCCGGGGGCCGGAATGCTGACCCTGGCCGTGCACACCGCGCGGGCGGGCCTCGGTCGGGGCCCGGTGCGGATCGACGACGTCACCTTCCGCAAGGAGATCGCGCTCGGCGCCGACCCGGTGGGCATCACGGCCGAATGGCATGAGGACGACACGGCACACGGCGCCTTCCGGCTCCTCTCCCTGGCTCCCGGCGACACGCGGTGGACGGTGAACGCGACCGCCCGGATCAGCCGCTCCACGCCGGACTCGGCCGCACCGGACTCGGCCGCGCCGGACTTCCCCGCGCCGGACTTCCCCTCCTGGTACGAGACGTCCGCGCAGGAGGCGGTCGGGCAGACCCCGGCCGCGCCTGCCGAGATCACCGGTGAGGACTTCTACCTCGCCTGCGCCGAGCGCGGCCTGGAGTACGGCCCTGCCTTCCAGGGCGTGCGGTCCGTGCGGGTGGCCGCCACCGGTGACGAGGCCGTGGGCGAAGTGGTCGTCGGCGAGCGGATGCGGGCCACGAACCGCGCGGGTGTGCTCCACCCGGCGCTCTGGGACGGCGCCTTGCAGGTATCCCTCGCGCTGCAGAGCCACACGGACGGCGCGCTGGTACCCACGTCGGTCCGGTCCGTGCACCTCGTCGGCGACCACGAAGAGCCCGTCACCCACGCCTGGTCGCACGTCAGGCGACGCGGTGACGGCACCGTGGACGTCACCGTCTTCGACTCCGGGCGCAAGCCCTTGCTCGTCATGGAGGCCCTCACCCTCGAACCGCTGCCGGGCAACGGTGAGGCTCCGTCGGACACGGAGCGGTGCCACCGGGTGCAATGGACCGACGTCACGGACGCGCCCGCCGAGGAGGCACGGCACGAGGGGGCACGCTGGACCGTGGTGTCCGCCGACGCGAGCCACCACGCCGGTCAACTCGCCGACGCCCTCGTGAAGTCGGGGGCTCTGGTGACCCGTACCGACACACCGGAGATGGCCGCGGCGGACGGCGTGGTCTTCGTCGCCCCGCCCGCCACGGCCGGGGACATCGCGCAGCGCACAGGCCTACGCGACCTCGTAGAGCTCGTCCGTGCGGGCACGGCCCTGCCCGTCCCGCCCCGGCTCGCTGTCGTCACGGCAGGCGCCCAGGCGGCGGGCGGCGACCACACCCCCGACCCTGGAGCTGCCCAGTACTGGGGCTTCACGCGCGCGCTGCGGCGCGAGCACGGCGAATTCGAGGCGCGGCTCATCGATGTGCTCCCCTCCGACGAGGACTGGGCAGCCGCCTGTGCGGCGGAGCTCGTCGGCGGCGCGGCGGAGGACCAGGTCGCGCTGCGCGGCCCGCGCCGTCTCGCCCCCCGCATCGTCCGCGGTCCGGCGGCGGACGAGCCCGCCGTCGCACTCCCCCCGGCCCGCACTCCCCGTCAGCCGTTCCGTGCCGCCGTCGGGGCCGCACGCCGCGACACCATCGACCTCGTCCCCCTCGACCGGCGCCCTCCCGGCCCCGGCGAGGTCGAGATCGAAGTGACCGCGACAGCGTTGGAGGGCGTGCTCGGCGCCTCCTGCGCCGGGGTCGTCATCGACGTCGGCATGGACGTCGAGGGCTTCGCGGCCGGCGACCGCGTGGTGGCGTGCGCCGCCGGAGCGCTCGCCAGTCATGTGACGGTGCACGCCGATCACGTGCTCACGGCTCCCGACGGGCTGCCCGACGCCGAGGCGGCCGCGTTGCCGATGGCCATGGCCGTCGCCGGGCACGCGCTTGCCGACATCGGCCGGCTCGCGCCCGACGACACCGTCCTCGTCCACTCGGCCGCCGGCGGTCTCGGTCTCGCCGCCGTCCAGGCGGCCCGCCTGCTCGGCGCCCGGGTGCTCGGCGCCGACCGCGACCAGGAGGGGCGACGACTCCTGGCCGACCTCGGCGCCGACGACGTCTTCGACACCGACGACCCGTTCTGGTACGAGCGGGTCAAGGCCGCCACATCGGGGCGCGGCGTGGACATCGTGTTCGGCCCGTTCACGGGAACCGCCGTAC
Source organism: Streptomyces sp. NPDC048436 (assembly GCF_043200355.1). Taxonomy (NCBI): domain Bacteria; kingdom Bacillati; phylum Actinomycetota; class Actinomycetes; order Kitasatosporales; family Streptomycetaceae; genus Streptomyces; species Streptomyces sp. NPDC048436. The sequence goes on along the minus strand of NZ_JBICXP010000003.1, from coordinate 30,726 downwards.
GCTCCGGACTCGAACTGCTCGCCCCCGGCGGACGGTTCCTCGACACCGGAAGCATCACATCGGGCGGCACAAGCCGCTCGGTCGACCTCGACGCGCTGCACGGCGGCATCAGCCTGGCCACCATCGATCCGGCAGGGCTCCTCGCGGCGCGCCCCGAGCGGTTCACCCGAGCGCTCGAAACAGTCTGGGATCTGGTCGCAGCCGGAAAGCTCGAACCCCTGCCCGTACGCCGCGTCGACTACGCCGAAGTCAACCCGGCGCTGCTGGAGTTGACGGGCCCCGAGCGCGTCGTCGTCACCGGGCTGCGGGACGTCGACGGGGTGGCGGCGGTGCCGCTGCCCGCGGGACGGCTGCGCGCCGACGGCACGTATCTGATCACGGGCGGCCTCGGCGCCCTGGGGCTTTCGCTCGCCGAGTTCCTCGCCCGCAACGGCGCGGGGCACCTGGCCCTCATCGGCCGGTCCGCGGCGGGCCCCGAGGCGGAGCGGCGGATCGCCGCGCTGCGGGCCGACGGCATCCGGGTGCACACCGTGCGGTGCGACGTCGGTGACCGGGCCGCACTCGACGCGGCCCTGGACGAGGTGCGCGCCCAACTGCCGCCGCTGCGTGGCGTGGTGCACGCGGCCGGTCTGCTCGACGATGCCACCGTCGTCAACGTCACCTCCGAACAGCTGGCCTCCGTGCTCACCCCCAAGACCGACGGAGCGCGGAACCTGGACGCGGCCACGGAGCACGACCCGCTGGACCTCTTCGTCCTGTTCTCCTCTGCGGCGGCCCTCGTAGGCAACCCGGGTCAGGCGGTCTACGCCGCGGGCAACGCCTACCTCGACGCTCTCGCCGAGGCACGCAGGCGCCGTGGCCGACCGGCGCTCAGCGTCCAGTGGGGTCCCTTCACCGACGTAGGGCTCGCCGCTGACGACAGCAGGCGCGGCGCGCGGCTCGCCGAGCGCGGGATGGGCGGCATCGACGTGGAGGAGGCCTGGCCGGCGCTGATGCGGTTGCTGACCCAGGACGAACCCGTCGTCGGCTACGTCCCCATCGAACTGCGCCAGTGGTTCGACGCCTACCCCGACACCGCGGCCCTCAAGAGCTGGGAATGGCTGCGTGCCGCGGCCAAGGACGGCAGCGGTGGCGGTGCGTCCGGAGCGGAGCTGCGGGCACGCGTCGCGGCAGCGCGACCGGACGAACGGGCCGGGCTCGTGGAGGGCACCGTGCGGGAACTGGCCGGTCGTGTCCTGCGGATCGACCCCGCCGCCATGGAAGGTGACACCCCCTTCAAGGCGCTCGGCCTCGACTCCCTGATGAGTCTCGAACTGCGCAACCGCCTCGAAGCCGCACTCGGCATCAAGCTGTCGCCCACCCTCCTGTGGTCCTACGGCAGCCCGTCGGCACTGGCCACAGCGCTCGCCGGCCAACTGTCCGAGGCGGACGGAGCGGACTGACGTCCCCCACCGAACCCGTCGCCGGCCGCCATCACCCCACCGCGAGGAACTCCGTACATGAAGAGCACGGACATGGATGACCCGAACACGGACGAGAACACCGCGGCGGAGCCCGTGCCGGCCCAGGCCGCACGGTCCGGGGCGACGAAGCAGACCCCGCTCTCCCGCGCGCTGGCCACCGTCCGCAGACTGCAGCAACGCCTGGACGAGCAGCAGGGTGACCAGCCCATCGCCGTGATCGGTGCCGGACTGCGGCTGCCCGGCGGCATCGACGACCTCGACGGCTACTGGACGGCTCTGGCCGAGGGCCGTGACCTGGTGCGGCCCATGCCCGCCGCCCGCAAGGGGCCCTTCGCCAAGGAGTGGGAGGGGCTGCCGCAGCGCGGCGGGTTCCTGGACGAAGTCCTCGATTTCGACGCCGACTTCTTCGGGATAAGCCCCCGCGAGGCCCGCCATCTGGACCCTCAGCACCGGATGCTCCTCGAGGTGACGTGGGAGGCCCTGGAGAACGCCGCGCTGCCCGCCGACCGGCTCGCGGGCACCAGCACGGGGCTCTACCTCGGCATCATGTGGCAGGACTACCGGGAGTGGCTGGCCGGGGAGCCCGACGCGTACTGGACCACGGGCAACGGGCACAACTTCGCGGCAGGACGCATCGCGTACGCGCTCGGCCTGACCGGGCCCACGCTCTCCGTCGACACGGCGTGCTCCTCGTCGCTCGTCGCCGTGCACCTCGCGGTGCAGGCGCTGCGGCGCGGTGAGTGCGAGACGGCCTTCGCGGCCGGCGCCAACCTGATCATGTCGCCACGGTCCATGCGCCTGGTGCGGGAGACACGTTCACTGTCGCCGGACGGTCTGTGCCGCACGTTCGACGCCCGGGCCGCGGGCTTCACCCGCGGTGAGGGGTGCGGCGCCGTCGTCCTCAAGCGCCTGGACCACGCGGTGCGCGACGGAGACAGGGTGCATGCCGTGATCCGCGGCTCGGCCGTCAATCAGGACGGCCGCTCCGGCGGGTTCACCGCGCCCAATGTGCTCTCGCAGATCTCCCTCATCGAATCGGCGCTGGCCTCCGCGCGCCTGGAGCCGGCCGACATCGGCTACGTCGAGGCGCACGGCACCGGTACCTCGCTGGGCGACCCGATCGAGATGGAGGCCCTCGCCTCCGCGCTCGGCCGCCGCAACGGTGGCGCGCCGCTGCCGGTCGGCGCGGTCAAGACGAACTTCGGGCACCTGGAGTCGGCGGCCGGAGCAGCCGGGCTCGTCAAGGCCATGCTGTGTCTGCAGCACCGGCAGATACCGCCCGTCGTGCACTTCAAGACCCTCAATCCGCGCATCGACCTGTCCGGCACCGGGATGACCGTACCGACCTCCCTGACGGACTGGGCGCCCGGCAGCGGCGACCACGCGGCGGTCAGCTCCTTCGGCATGAGCGGCACCAACGCCCAGGTGATCCTTGGCCTGCCGACACGGGACGAGTTGGCGCTCGGCGCCCCCGCGGACGCCCCGGCGGAGCTGCCCGTCACCGGGTTCGAGATATCGGCCAGGACGCCCGAGGCCCTTCGGGCGCTCGCCGCCGCCTACGCCGAACGGCTCGGTACGCTGCCTGCCGCCGACTACCCGGCCTTCGCGCACACGGCCACCGCGGGCCGCGCCCGCATGCCGGAACGGGCCCGGATCACCGCCTCGACCCCCGCCGCCGCGGTCACCTCGCTGCGGGCCGTCGCCGCCGGGGAAGAAGCCCCCGACTCGGCGGCGACCGATGCGGCGGACGGCGCGGGCGGTGTACGGCCGGGTGATGAACTCCCGCGCCGTGTCATCGACTTGCCGGGCTATCCGTGGCAGCGGCGACGGTACGCACCGCAGGCGACGGCCGACGCCGGAGACACTGGCGCGCCGGCCGACGCGGCGCTCGCGGCCCCCCGGCCGAGCGACTACGAGGTCACCTGGCACGAGGCGCCCGCGGTCGCCGCCTCCGCGGGGAACGATCACCCCGCGCTCGTGCTGGCCGGCGACGACACCGAGCTCCTCATGGGCCTCGCCCGGGCGGCCACCGCACGCGGGTGGGGCGGCACGCTGCTCGTGCCACCGGACGCCGCCGTGACCGCGGCCGAGGGCTGGCAGACAGGGGCGCTGCCCGACAGCGCGGGAACGTGGCGGGAATTCTTCGGCGGCCGACCCGGCGACACCCCGGCGCGCCTTGTCCTGGCCTGGCGGGCCACCGCGTCCGACGGCGACACCCGGTCCGCCGCCGAACTGTGCGCCGCCGTCACAGCGGCCGTCGCGGCGCTCGCCGGAACGGCAGGCTCCGAGGGCCAGGCCCTTGCCGTCACCCGAGCCGCCCGCCGCACCGGCCCCGACGACACGGCGGCGGCCACCGACCACTCCGCCCTGCACGGGCTCGCCCCCGTCCTTGGGCTCGAACTGTCCGCCGCCTGGGGCGGCATCGTGGACCTGCCGGGCGACCCGACCGAGCCCGACCTGGACACCCTGATCGACTTCGTGACCGCCGGGGACGGCCGGCCCGTCGAGGACCTCGCCGCCATACGCGAGGGGCGTGTGCTCGTCGCACGGCTGAGGCCCACGGAGGCCCAGCCCGCCCCCCTGCCGGTACGCGCCGACGGAACGTACGTCGTCACCGGCGGACTCGGCGCTGTGGGGCGGCAGTTGACCGGCGATCTGGTACGCCGGGGCGCCCGGCATCTGCTGCTCATCGGGCGCCGGGCCGAGACCCGGCTGGACGCGGAGGCGACGGAACTGCTGGCGCGGCTGCGGGAGGAGGCCGAGCAGGTCGTCTACCAGGGCGGAGGATGTGACACCGCCGAGGCCCTGGCCGCCGCGTGCGCGCCACTCGCCGGCATGCCGCCGGTACGCGGCGTGATCCACGCGGCGGGGAGCGTCGAGCGGACCCCGGCGATCGCCACCGGGGTCCCCGAGTTCACCGCCGCGCTTCGCGACAAGGCCGCCGGCGCGTGGTGGCTCCACCGGGCCTCCGTGGACTGGGAGTTGGACTTCTTCCTGCTGATCTCGTCGGTGTCCGCGGTATGGGGGACCGAGCAGTGCGCGGCGTACTCGGCCGCCAACGGCGCGCTCGACGGCCTGGTCGCACAGCGGGTGTCCCAGGGACTTCCCGCGGTGAGCGTCGCGTACGGGCCCTGGGCTCTGGACGGCCAGGGCATGGCGGACGCCACCTCCCAGGAGCGGTACGCGCGCCTCGGTGTCTGGCCTCTGGACTCCGCGACGGGCTGCGCCAAACTCACCGCCCGCGCGCCCGGCCACGCGGGGCACATCGTGGCGTGCCCCCTCGACCCGCACCGCTTCGGGCACGTGATGTCGGGCCTGCGGCCACGCGGCCTGTTGGCCGCGCTGGGCACCGGGGCGGACGAGGGCGCGGAAGAGCGCGCCGCCCTCGGCCCGGCGGGCACCGCGAGTCCCGCCCCTGAGCCCCGCGTCGTCGAAGGACTCGCCGCGCTCCACGAGAGCGCCCGTCCGCAGGCCGCCCGCGACCATGTCGCCCGCATCCTCGCGGACGTCCTCGGCCACGACGACCCGAGCGCCGTGCGCCGGGACACCGGCTTCTTCGACCTGGGTCTGGACTCGATAGCCGCCGTCGACCTGGTGACCAGGCTCGCCGCGGCGTTCGACGCGCCCCTGACGGTGGCCGACGCGTTCGACCACCCCACTGTCCGTGAACTGGCCTCGCATCTGCTGTCCGCAGCCCCCGGAACACCCCGTGCGGACGCGTCCGGTCCGTCGGCCCGCCCCTCGCGGGCACTCGCGCCGAGCAGTGCGGCGCCCGCGCCGGAACCCGTCTCATCCGCCCCCTCCCCCGGCCCCGTCGACCACGAGCCCGTCGCCATCGTCGGGATGGCGGGGCGCTTCCCCGGCGCCGACGACATCGACGCGTTCTGGGACCTGCTGCGCTCGGGCCGGGACGGTGTCGGGACGGTGCCCGCGGACCGCTGGGACGCCGCCGCCTACGCGGCATCGGACCAGGGCACGGACGAGCCCGGCAGCATCGTCAGCGACCAGGGCGGGTTCCTGCGCGACATCGACCGGTTCGACGCCGACTTCTTCGGCATCCCGGCCCGCGAGGCGGAGAACCTCGACCCGCAGCAGCGGCTCCTCCTGGAGTCCGCCTGGCACGCGCTAGAGGACGGCCGCATCGATCCGAGGAGCCTGAAGGGCAGCCGCACCGGCGTGTACGTCGGCATCAGCTACAGCGACTACGCGCGGCTGCTCGCACAGGACGGCCCCGCCGGGCTGGACGCGTACTACAGCACCGGCACCGCCCTGAACGCCGCCGCCGGCCGCATCGCCTACACGCTCGGCCTCAACGGGCCCGCGATCGCAGTCGACACCGCATGCTCGTCCTCGCTCGTCGCCCTTCACCTGGGCCTTCGCTCCCTGCGCTCCGGCGAGACGGACGCGGTGCTCGCCGGCGGCGTGAACGTCATCCTGGATCCGTCGGCGTCCGTGGCCGTCAGCCGCGCCCATATGCTCTCGCCGGACGGCCGCTGCCGTACCTTCTCCGCCGACGCGAGCGGCTTCGTACGAGGCGAGGGCTGCGGAGTCCTCGTACTGAAGCGGCTGAGCGACGCGCGGCGGGCGGGCGATCCGGTCCTCGCGGTGATCCGCGGCAGCGCCGTCACCCAGGACGGCGCCTCGTCCGGGCTCACCGCGCCCAGCGGCACGTCCCAAGAGGCCATGTTCGAGGCCGCGCTCGCCGACGCCGCCACCGAGGGCCACGAAGTGTCGTACCTGGAGGCACACGGCACCGGCACCACGCTCGGTGATCCCATCGAACTGGGCGCGGCCTGGCGGGCGCTGGGCCCGGGCCGCAAGGCCGGGGCGCCCCTGCGGGTCGGCTCGGTCAAGAGCAACATCGGCCACTGCGAGTCCGCGGCGGGCATGGCTTCCGTCATCAAGACGGTGCTCGCCCTGCGGCACGGGCTGCTGCCCGGCAATCTGCACTTCTCCCGGCCCAATCCGCACATCGACTGGGAGTCGATGAACGTCCAGGTGGTGGAGTCCACGACGCCATGGCGGTCCATGGGCGGCCCCCGCGTGGCGGGAATCTCCGGCTTCGGCTTCACGGGCACCAACGCCCACATCGTTCTCGCGGAGGCGCCCGAGCCGGACGCCGCCGCCGCTTCGGTGCCCGGCGCGGACCGCCAGGACCCGGATCCGGACGACGCCCTGCACCTCTTCCCGCTCTCCGCCCCCGACCCGGAGGGCCTCACGCGGCTCTCCGCGGCCTGGCGGCAGCGCATCGCGGGCGCCGGAACGGGAGAGCTGGCCGCCCTCGCGGCCACCGCGGGCGCGGGCCGGGCCCACTTCCCCTGCCGGCACGCGCTCATCGGCCGGGACCGCGAGCAGCTCCTCGCCGCCCTGGACGACGCCGGTTCGCGCGGGGCGACGCGCCCCGCCCCGGCCGCTCCCAGGATCGCCTTCCTGTTCTCCGGGCAGGGCAGCCAGTACGCCGGGATGGGCCGGGACCTCTACGAGACCGAGCCGGTGTTCCGCGCCGCGTACGACGCCTGCGACCGACATCTCGCGCCGGTGCTCGGCGCCTCCCTGACCGACCTGGTGCTCTATCCGGCGGACCCGGACGCGCTCAATGAGACCCGGATCACCCAACCGGCCCTGGTATCACTGGAGTTCGCCCTCGCCGAGCTGTGGAAGTCCTGGGGAGTGACCCCCGCCGTGGTCATGGGCCACAGCGTCGGCGAGATCTCCGCGGCGCTCTGCGCCGGTGTGATGGACCTGCGCACCGGACTCGGTCTGATAGCCGACCGCGCCCGGCTGATGCAGGCCACGGAACGCGGCGCCATGCTCGCCGTGTCGGCCCCCGAGGAAGACGCGGTCGCCTGGGCGAAGGAGACGGGACTGGATCTCGCGGCCGTCAACGGCCCGGGCGCGACGGTCCTTTCGGGCTCACCGAAGGCCGTCACCGATCTGGAGGAGCGACTCACCGGGCTCGGTGTGCGGCACCGCAGGCTCAGCGTCTCGCACGCCTTCCACTCCCGTCTCCTGGACCCCGCCCTGGACGAATTCGCCGCCGCCGTGGCCCCGTTGGAGTTCCGGCCCGCCACCGTGCCTGTCGTCTCCAATGTGACCGGTCGGCTCGTGTCGCATGACGAGTACGACGCGGACTACTGGCGCGAACACGCTCGCCGCCCCGTCCGGTTCCTCGACGGCGTACGCCGGCTGGGCGAGCTGGACGTGGATGTGTGCCTGGAGATCGGTCCCGGCCGCACGCTGGTCAGCCTGGTGCAAGGCGCGGGCGCCGCCCCTCAGGGCGGTGTCGCCTACTCCCTTCGCCGGGGAGCCGCGGGCCGTGACACCCTGCGCACCGCCGCGGGCAAGCTCTACGAACTCGGCCAGGACTTCGACTGGCAGCGGGTCAACGGCGCGGAGCACGGCGGCCACGGGGGTCACATCGACACCCCGCGGTATCCCTTCGCGCCCACCCGGCACTGGGCAAGGACCGCCGACCGGGACGGGCGCGCGCCGCGGGCCGTGGACCAGGTCACGCGGGCGGCCCGGCCCGACGGGCCGGCCTGGGGCATCGAGCTGCGCTCCCCCGCGCTGCGCGGCGGCCGGGTGTTCGCCACGCAGCGCAGCACGGTCCACCCCCCGCACCTGACCGACCACCGGCTCTTCGGCGTCGTCTCGGTGCCGGGTGCCTCCCAGACCGCCACGGTCCTTTCCGCGCTCGGGAGCGGAGGGGCCCCCGTCACCCTGGAGGACCTGCACTTCCCCCGCGCCCTTGTGCTCCGGGACGGCGAGCTCTACGACCTCCAGATCATCGAGGAGGTGCAGGAGCACGGCACCCGCACGGTGAGCGTGCAGAGCCTCGTGGACCCCGAGCAAGGCAAGTGGCAGGAGCACCTCGCGGCACGTGTCGCGCCGCCGCACGCGGACCCCGCCGGGCCCGTCTTCCCGCGGGAGTCCTTCATCGAGGGCGCCGAGAAGCATCTGGACGGCGACTCCTTCTACGCCCATCTGCGCACCGTCGGCTACCACTTGGGCCCGTCCTTCCGCTGGCTCCGTGATGTGTGGATCAACGGCGACGAGGCTCTGGTCCGCTTCGCCGAGCCGGATGAGATGAACGAGGATCCGGACGGTTACGAGATCCACCCCGGCCTGCTGGACTCCTGTCTGCAGAGCACGGTGGCGTTCGCGGTCGCCGCCGCGGAGCCCGGCTCCGTCACGGAGGAGACGGCCCTCGCCATCCCGTTCGCCGCGGCTCGCGTCTCACTCCGCGGACGTCCTGCCCGCCGGGCCGAACTGTGGGCCTGCGTAAGGGTGGTGAGGTCCCGTCAGCACGAGGGCGCTGCCGGAGACTTCCTTGCCATCGAATCGGCCGACCTGCACCTCTTCGACGGTACGGGCGCGACGGTGCTCGACGTCGACCGCTTCCGGTTCCGCAGCGCGCCACGCTCGCTTCTGGAACGGTCGCTGCGTGAGCGGATCCGGCACGCGTACGTACTGCGCGGCGAGTACCTCGCGGCAGACACCGCGGGAGCAGGCGCCCGCCCCTACCACGTGGCCGTACTGGACACGCCGGAGCAGCCCCACGCCAAGGACCTGAGGAGCGCCCTCGAAGGGGTGGGGCACCGCGTGACCGAGGCGGCACCGGACCAACTCGCCTCGCTGACACCGGACTTGGTCGTCGACGCCCGCTTCCTCGCGGTCGGCCCGGATTCCACAGACCAGGGCGACGTCACGCCAACCTGCCCGCCGACGGAGGTCCTCGCCTCCGTACGGACACTCGCGGACGATCTGCGCGCGATCCCGCGCCACCTCCCTTACGCCGTGCTGTGCGCGGCCCCTGAGCCAGGCCTGCCCGATCCCGGGGCCCCGCGCCGCGAGGCCCTGTGGTCCATGCTCACCGCGCTCGAAGCCGAGCAGACCGAGCGCAGGCTCCTCCGGGTGACCGTCGTCGGCACGGCGGCGGGCGGGACGGACGCCGGCGATCGCGTGGCCCGCGCGCTCACCGGCGCGCTCGACACGGAGATTCCCGAGACCCGCCTGGAGGTCGACGCCGCCGGAGTCCGCGCGGTGCGCCTTGTCCCGTGCGACGAGCCCCGGCCTCAGGGCCCGCCCGGCTCCGTCCACGACGGGTCGGCGCTGATCACCGGAGGCCTCGGCGCCCTAGGACTGAGCAGCGCCACCGCGCTGGCAGCCTGGGGGGTGCCCGCCATCACGCTCATGGGACGCTCCGCACCGGACGCGGAGAGCCGGCGGATCATCGCCGCCCTCACCGCGGGCGGCACCCGCGTGCGCATCGTCGAGGGCGACGTCACCGACGCGGCGGACTGCCGCCGCGCCGTCGCCGAAGCAGGCCGGGACGCGCCCCTGAGGATCGTGCTCCACCTGGCCGGAACGTCCGACGACCGCGCCTTCGAGCACCTCGACGACGAGGCCTTCGCAAGCGTCTTCGCCGCGAAGGCGACCGGCGCCGCCCACCTGACGGCGGCCCTGAAGGACAGCGGCGACGACCTGGCCGCGCTGGTCTTCTTCTCCTCCGTGGCAGGAGTGCTCGGCAGTGCCGGACAGGTCAACTACGCGGCGGCCAACGGCTTCCTGGACGGCCTGGCGCGTGCGCTGCGGGCCACGGGCGTCCCCGCCACGAGCGTGGCCTGGGGCCCCTGGATCCCGCGGGCGAAGGCGGGGCTCGCCGGGTCCGCGGCGACCGGGGAGGCCATCGGCAGGCTCGGCATCACACCGCTCGACGACGAACAGGCCAAGGATCTGCTCCAGCTGTGCATCGCGGAACCGGAGCTCACCGCGAGGGACGCGCGTCTTGTCGCCGTCGCCGTGGACGCGGAACGCTACGCGACCCGCACCGCCGGGCATCCCCGGGCCGCGCTGCTGGGCGGAGCGACACCGCGGCAGGGCCTCGCGCCCGCCGGCCGTCCACAGCGGGGTCAGCTGAGCGAGCTGCTCGACAGCATGGACGACGAGGGGGCGCAGGACCAACTCCTGGTAGCGGTACGGGAGTTCCTTGCCGTGGTGCTGGGCGAACGCGGCCCGGTCGACGACGATCTCGGCTTCGGCGAACTCGGGCTCGACTCCATCATGGTCATCGACCTGCGCACCCGCCTCTCGCACGCGCTCGCCCTTGAGCTGCCGGCGACGGCGGCCCTCGACCACCCCACGGTCACCCAACTCGCCGGGTACATCGCGGACCTGCGCGGAATGCGGCAGCCCACCACGGAAGCCGCCCCCACGCCCGCCCCGTGGACCGACACCGACCCCACAGCGCTGTCCTTCGACGAACTCGTACGAGCCGTCCAGGCGGACGTCGCAGAGCTGGCAGAAGAGAAGTGAGGAACCCCACCATGGAGCCCGCGGACGTACGGAAGTTGATGGAGGATCAGCTGCGGCTCTCCCGCCGCCAGCAGGAACGGATCCGGCAGCTGGAGGACGAGCGGCACGGCCCGGTCGCCGTCATCGGCATGGGCCTCAGACTGCCCGGCGGGCTCACCTCACCGGAGGCGTACTGGGACTTTCTGCGCGGCGACACGACGGCCTGCTCCCCCATCCCCGAGGACCGGCCCGGTTTGCGCGCGGTGCACGAGCCGGGACCGCCGAAGCCAGGGCGGTCCTACGTCGGACGGGCCGGGTTCCTCAGCGACATCGCGCACTTCGACGCCGACTTCTTCGGCATATCGCAGCGCGAGGCGAAACTCCTCGACCCGCAGCAGCGGATGCTTCTGGAGACGGCGTGGGAGGCCCTGGAGCGCGGTGGCATCGCCGTGCGCCGCGCGGACCGGCTCCCTGTCGGCGTCTACCTCGGGATGATGGCCTCCGAGTACAGCGAACGGCTCGAGGACCGTGCCGACATGACGCGCATCGACCCCTACTACACCACCGGGGGCGGTCTCTGCTTCGGGGCCGGACGGATCAGCTACGCGATGGGCTTCTGCGGGCCCGTGGCGAGCGTGGACACGGCGTGCTCGTCCTCCCTGACGGCGCTCCATCTCGCGCTCAGGGCACTGCGTGGCGGAGAGTGCCGGTACGCCCTCGCCTGCGGCTCCAACCTGCTGCTCTCCGCGAACCTCATGGTCTCGCTCTGCCAGACCAGGGCGCTCTCGCCCGATGGCCGCTCCAAGTCCTTCCTGGCCTCCGCTGACGGATACGGACGCGGCGAAGGCGTCGGGGCGATCGCCTTGATGCGCCTGGCCGACGCCGAACGCGAGGGCCACCCGATCCTCGCCGTGATCCGTGGCTCCGCCGTCAACCACGACGGCGCCGCCTCAGGACTGACCGCGCCGAGCGGGCCCGCGCAGGAGGAGGTCATCCGCGCCGCGCTGGCCGACGCGCGGGTGGCGGCGGGCGACCTGGGCTGGATCGAGGCGCACGGCACAGGAACCGTCCTCGGCGACCCCATCGAGGTGGGCGCCCTGGACGGGGTGGTCGGCGAGGCGGTACGCGAACGCGGCGTTCCGCTGGCCATCGGAAGCGTCAAGTCCCGGCTCGGCCACCTGGAGGCCGCCTCCGGCATGGCCGCGCTCATCAAGACGGTCCTCATGCTTCAGCACGGTGAGATCCCCGCGGCGGCCGCCCCCGACGACGGGGAGCTCAACCCGCACATCCCGTGGGACCGCATCGCCTTCACGGTGCCGCGCGAGAACCAGCCCTGGCCCAAGGCGCTGCGACGCCGGGTCGCCGGCGTCAACTCCTTCGGCATGAGCGGCACGAACGTACACGTCGTGCTTGAGGCGTACGCGACGCCGGACGACTCGCCCGCGCCCTCGCCCCGCGTACCGCGCCCGGAACTGCTCACCCTCTCCGCCAAGGACCCGGCCGCGCTCGCCGACCTCGCGGCGGCGGTCGCCGACCGGCTGCGCAAGACCGATGCGGGCCTGGTGCCCGCGCTGTGCCACACCCTGCGCAGCGGCCGGGCTCCGATGCCCTACCGCATCGCGGTCACCGGGACGTCGGCGGCCGAACTCGCCGACGCGCTGACGCGGGCGGCCCACGGCGGCGCGGCCCGGCCCCTGGCTCCGCTGCGCCGCGTCACCGTGCGTCCGCCCGCCGACGCGAAGGACCTGGCAGCGCTGGCCGACGCGCTCGCCGACGCCTATCCATGGCTGGCCGCCCCGGCACCCGGTGGCTCCGCCCAGCTCGACGCCCCGGGCCGGTTGGCGGCCCTTGTCGGGGCATTCGGGATCCAGGTGCGCGTGCGCCACGACGTGACCGGCGACGAGCCGGTCCACTCCCTGGACGGCGAGGAGGCCGGGGCGGCGCCCGTCGACGCGCTTCTCGGCCTGCTCGGCCGGCTCTTCGAGGCCGGGGCAGAACTGCGCCTGGACGCCCTGTGCCCGCCGGGCACCCGGCGGCTCGGAGACCTGCCGACCTACCCCTTCCGGCGTAACCGCTACTGGGTGGCCGAACCACACGTCGGCAAGGAAGGCGACTCCGCCGGGGTGGGCGGCTACGGCACCGACACGGGGTCCGCGGCTCTGGGCCCGGACGGCGTCCGGGCGTTCCTGGACGCGGTACTCAAGGACGCGCTCGACGCACCCGGCGAGCTCGACATGGAGCGCTCGTTCCTCGACGCGGGCGGGGACTCCTTCATCTCCACGCTGTTCATCACCAAGATCGAGGAACGGTTCGAGGTCGGGCTCACCCCCGAAGACCTGCCGCTCGACCTGCCGTTGGAGACCCTGCTCGGCCGGCTCACGGCGGACATCGCCGGTCGCGCCACCCCCTCCGCGGACACGCGCGGAGCCGATGTACAGGAGCGTTGTGCGTGAGTGCGATCATCCGGCCACTGCGCCACAACGACCCGGCCGTGCGGCTCGTGGTCTGTCACCACGCGGGGGGTTCCGGCAGCGTCTACTTTCCCTTGAGCCGTCAGCTGCCGAGCGACTGGGACGTACTGCTGGTCGATCTGCCGGGGCGTGGCACGCTGCACCGGGCCACGCCGCTGCGGGACGTGGAGGAGATGGCCGCCCATGTGACGGCGGCGGTGCTGCCGTGGGCAGGACCGCCCCTGGCCCTGTTCGGGCACAGCATGGGGGCCGTCGTCGCCCTGGAGAGCGCGCGCCGGCTCACGGACCGGGGGGTGCGGCCCGCCTGGGTTGGCGTCTCCGGGCGGATCGCACCGGAGTCCGCCGAGCGCGCCGACCCGCTCGATCCGAGACTGTCGGACGATGCGCTGCTTGCCGCGCTGAGCGACATGGGCGGAATCCCCCGGCGGTTCGACGAAGTACCCGAGTTCCGGCAGCGGTTCCTGCGCCTCGTCCGTGGCGATCTGCACGCGCTCGGCGCCTTCCGGCCGGCCCCGGAACGCCGCAGGCTCGACGCTCCGCTCACCGCGTTCGGCGCCACGGGTGACGATCTGGCGCCCGTGGCCATGCTGCACGAATGGGCGGCCGAGACCACCGGAGTGTTCCGTCAGCACACCTTCGAGGGCGGCCACTTCCACTTCCTGGACGACGGCTTCAGCCGGCTCGGACGGGCCCTGGTGCGTGAGGCCCACACTGCTCTGTCCCTTTCCGGCCTGTCTCTGTCCGACCCCATGACCGCCGACAGCCACAGGAGGCGCCCGGCATGATCCCGAAAGCCACCGACACCGACCAGCAGGTGGACATGCGCAGGCTCATGTCCGGATTCCCCACCGGCGTGTGCATCGTGACCTCCCTGCACGACGGCGTCCCCTGGGGCATGACCTGCACCTCCCTGTGCAGCGTCGCCCTGGATCCGCCCACGCTCCTCGTCTGCCTGCGCCGCGGCAGTCCGACCCTCGCCGCCGTCCTGGCCAGCCGCGGCTTCGCCATCAACCTGCTGCACGACGAAGCCCAGTCTTCGGCGGAGCTGTTCGCCTCCGGGACGGCGGACCGTTTCGACCGGGTCGGCTGGCAGGCGGGCGCGGGTGCGTGCGGCCCCCATCTCGTGCACTCGGCACACACCATCGCCGACTGCCGCGTCAGCGAGACGAGCGAGGTCGGCGACCATGTCGTGATCATGGGCCGGGTGCAGCGGATCAGCCAACTCCAGGCGGAACTCCCGTTGTTGTACGGATTGCGCCGGTACGCGACCTGGCCGCAGGCCGTGGCCGACACCGACCCCTGCCTCGACTTCATCAACTGAAGCCCGCGGGCGAGTTGAGCAACCTGGAAGTCGCGATGCCGCGGACCGGTTCCTACGCTTCCTAGCAGGACGAGGGTCACCAGATTCGCCCCATTCGCCGCACGCCTCGGCGTGCCCTGCCCAGCAGAGGAGATGTTGTGCCCGCAAGCAGCCGGGACGCAGCCGCGGCCGATGCCCCGGGAAACGTCCGCGCCGACGTGTGTGTCATCGGGTCCGGAATCGTCGGACTCATCAACACCATGGCGCTCGCCAAGAGGGGCCTGACCGTCGTCTGCATCGACCAGCCCACCGACAAGCAGCAGCAGAGCTACAAGGTCGGGGAATCACTGCTGATCTTCTCCAACTCTTTCCTGCGCACACTCGGTGAACTGGACGACTCGCTCAACCAGTCGTTCCAGAAGGCCGGCTTCTGGATGGCTCACGGCTTGGAGGGACGCAAGGAGTTCGACGGCTCGGTCTCCGAGTGGGGCTTCCAGAGCAAACTGCCCGAGCGCTGGTACGACAAGTTCAACAACGCGCTCTTCCCGCGTGTGATGTTCCAGGACTCACAGATCGTGCGGCCCGAGATCGAGGCCGAACTACGCGAGCGCGCACGGAAGATGGAGAACGTCACGCTCCTGGACGACACCGGTCTGGTCCGTGACATAGAGCTGGGCGACGACGACACCGACCACGTGATCACCTGGGTCTCGCGCAACAAGAAGCAGACCGGTGAGATATCGGCGCGCTGGATGGTCGACTGCTCCGGCCGCGCACGGCTGCTCGCCCGCAAGTACGACCACGACCTTCCCCTGGACGAGGAGTTCAGGACCACCGCGGCGTGGGCGCAGTTCTCGCACTGCACCGATGACCTCTTCGACGAGCGCTGGGCGTACAAGTTCCCCGACGGCGACGTGGCGCACCGCGACCGCAACACCTTGCACTTGTGGGGGCAGGGTTACTGGATCTGGGTGATCCGGCTGGCCGGCGACCGGGTCAGCATCGGTGTGTCGTACGACCGGGGACGGCCGCCGGAGGACGGAAACGCGCGCGAGGTGTTCTGGAAGGTGCTGCGCCGCTATCCGATGCTGGACTGGCTCAAGGAGGAGAACGTCCTTGAGTTCAGCGCGTACCGCGACGTGCAGCACTGCACCGACACTTTCGTCTCACCCAGCCGGTACGCCATGGTGGGCGACGCCTCGTCGATCATCGACGCGTACTACAGCCAGGGCATCTCGCTGTCCATGACTGTTTCCTGGCACATAGCGAACATCGCGCAGCGGGACGTCCAACTGGACACGCTCGATCTGGACTACGTCAACCATGTCAACCGGGCGGCCACCGCTGACTGGCGCATCATGCGCTCGATGGTCCGCTCCAAGTACAGCCCGGCCATCGCCGACAGCCGCTTCTTCATCCTTGACCACCTGCTCGACCTGACGATCTTCGGGGCGGCCATGCTGGGCCGATTCCGTTCCGCGCGCTGGCTGATCGAGACCGGTGGCCGCACATCGGCGGAGACGACCGAGCACGCCGAGTTGCGCGAGGGGCTGAGCCGCCGGCTGTTCCTCTCGCAGTCCGCACCCTGGCACCGGCTCGACCCGCACGTGGTCGCGGGTGCCGTCGAGCGCTGGCACCGCAGCCTGGAGCGGCGCGCCATCTGGCGCCTTGAGAACAAGGTCGAACTGCCCGCCGTCAAGGCCGGGCTGCGCGCCCACGGGGCGGTGCCGGGCATCTGGAAGCTGCCGCTGAAGCAACGCGCCGAGCACGTCGACATCACCCTGCCCGCGCCCACGAGCGAGCCGGAGTTCCTCCAGGTCAGGGGCGACGAGCACCGGCCCGTGCATATGGCCGTTTCCGGTACCGCGCTGCTCACGCTCGCCTCGGTCGCCACGCTGGTCGACATCGCCGACACCCAGGTGCGCAGACTGCGTGGCCTGGCAGGGGCGCGACGCCGCCGCAAGAGCGGATGGTGAGGCACCGCTAGCGCCCGCCGCCCGGCTCACCGGCGCCGCCCCCGCCGAACGGACGGGGGCGGCGCCGGGCGTGCTCAGCGTCCGTAGCGCACCCCGGTCAGGCGCTCCGACAGCTCCCACAGGGCCACCGCCGTCTCCTCGTCGTAGGAGGTACGGCGGCCGTGGCGCGGCGTGGGCGCGCCCCGCATCTGCAGCTTCCCCTTCGGCGCGATGTACGAGCCTCCCGGCAGGCCGGGGACGGTGGCCGCGTACAGCGATGGCCTGGCGCCCTGGATGACCGGCTTGGCGAGCAGCCGGATGAAGCGGGGCGCCACGGCTCTCCACAGGGGGCCGTGCACGGAGTTCTTGGTGATGACGCCGGTGTCGCTCAGGCCGGGGATCGCGATCATGCTGCGCAGGGGCAGCCTCTCGGCGGTGGCCCAACGGTGCAGCTGCGCCGAGAAGTAGACGTTGGCCCGCTTCGACTGCGCGTAGGCGAGGCTGGGGTTGTAGCGCCGTTCGCCGTTGAGGTTGTCCAGGCTGAAGCGGGCGGTGAGCTGCCCCTCGCTGCTCACCGTGACCACGCGTGGCTCCGGCGCTCGCAGCAGATACGGCAGGAGCCGGCCCGTGAGCGCGTACGCGCCCAGGTGGTTGACGCCGAACTGCGACTCGAAGCCGTCGACGGTGCGGGTGAGGGGAGGCATCACCATCGCCGCGTTGTTGATGAGCAGATCGAGCCGCTCGTGATCCCAGTTCTCCGCGAAACGCCGCACCGATTTGAGGTCGGCCAGATCGAGCGGCCGCGACTCCACCCGTACGCCCGGCACTTCGGTCCGCATGCGCAGTACCGCGGCCTCCGCGCGCGTGCGGTCCCGGCAGGCCAGTACCGTGTGGGCGCCGCGCCGGGCGAGTTCACGGGCGGTGACATAGCCGATGCCGCTGTTGCCTCCCGTCACCACGACCAGGCGGCCCGACTGGTCCGGCATCAGCTCCTCCGTCCATTTCACGGCGGTCGCCGCGGTGGTGCGGGAGTTCAGTGTCTTCGACGTACTCGGCTTCTTGGACATGAGGAATTCCTCCCTTGTCGCGAGATAGGGATTCGGCCATCGGGACTGTATCGCCGCGCTTCTTCAAAGAGCCATGGAAGACAGTCAGCTGAGCAATCAGGAAGAAGACACCGATGAGGGCGGCACAAGATACTTGTGGCCGCCGGACCTGCACGCTGTCGGCGACTTCACCCTGGAATTTCCTGTCGACTTATCCGTGGAGGACGCATGGGCGTGATCGGTGAGCACGCGGTGGTGGTGGGCGGCTCCATGGGAGGGCTCGTCGCCGCTAAGACTCTGGCGCCGCGATTTCGCCAGGTCACGGTAATCGACCGCGACACCCTTCCGGAGCGGCCCGAGAATCGCCGTGCGGTACCGCACGGCAGTCACGCTCACGCGCTGCTCATCAGTGGCCGCCTGGCACTGGAGGAACTATTTCCGGGGCTTACCGATGAACTCGTGCGCGGTGGTGCGATTCTCTTCGACCCAGGGCACGATCTCCTCTTCTATCAAATGGGCGCCCTGCGGACCCGCTTTGCCAGCGGACGCCTCGGCGTCAGCCTCAGCCGTGCTTTTTTGGAGTACCACGTGCGGGACCGAGTGCGGGACCTGAAGAATGTGGCCGTCCGCGACCGGACGCTGGTGCGGTCCTTCGTGGCGGGCGGCGGCCGGATCACCGGCGTCGAACTGGCGGACGGCGAGCGGATCTGGGCAGACCTGGTCGTCGATGCCACGGGGCGCGGAGGCGGTGGCGCCGCGCGGTCGCTCCAGCGGTACGGCTATCCGGCGCCGGAGGTCGACACCGTGAAGATCGACGTCGGCTATACGACGCTGCTCCTGAAACGCAGACCCGGCGATCTGCACGGCGACGGCCTGCTCTATCTGATGAGCGCCGTGCCGCCGCACGACAAGCGGGCCGCTGCCGCGTTCGCGGTGGAGGGAGACCGCTGGATGGTGACGCTGGGCGGCTGGCACCGCGCCCACGCTCCGGTGGACCGGGAGGGTTTCAAGGAGTTCGCGGCCGCCCTGGAGGCACCGGAGATGGCTGAACTCCTTTCGCGCGCCGAACCGTTGGACGACAAGGACGCCCGCAAGTTCACCTACCCGGAAGCGCGGCGGTGCTACTACGAACGGCTGCGCCACCTGCCCGGCGGCTATGTGGCACTGGGTGACGCGGTGTGCAGCTTCAATCCGCTCTACGGCCAGGGCATGACCGTCGCCGCCCTGGAGGCGCTCGAACTGGGGCGCCGCCTCGATCAGTTCGGCAGTCCCTCCGCGCGGATGGCGCGCTCCTTCTACCGGGCCGCGGGAAAGATCATCGATACTCCGTGGCAGATGGCGACCAGCAGCGACTTCGTCTATCCGGAGACGCAGGGACGGCGCCCGCCCGGCATCGACCTGCTCAACGCCTACATCCGGCGCGTGATGCTGGCCAGCCATGTGTCCACGTACGCCCATCGCGTCATGCTCGACGTGCAGCACCTCCTCGCCTCGCCGACTTCGGTGATGAAGCCCGCGACCGTCGTACGTTCCCTCCTCGCCGCCCGCCGTTCGCCAGCACTCCGGCCAGGCTCCAGGAAGCAGCCGTAGGCTCCACCAGCGATTGGGAACGCCACTCATGTCCTCTGCCACCGCTCGCGGCTCCGCCCTGTCCGCGCTCGTCGGCAACACCCCCGTCCTGCGGGTTTCCGAGCCGTTCACCCCGCCCGACCGTGGATTCTGGGCCAAACTCGAAGGCTTCAATCCCGGCGGCATCAAGGACCGCGCCGCCCTGTACATGGTCGACCGGGCGCGCGCCCGCGGCGAGTTGCTGCCCGGCCGGCCGATCGTCGAGTCCACGAGCGGCACCCTGGGCCTCGGCCTCGCCCTGGCGGGCACCGTGTACGGCCACCCCGTCACGCTCGTCACCGACCCAGGACTCGAACCGTCGATGACCCGGCTGCTCGTGGCGTACGGCGCGCGCGTCGACATCGTCACCGAGCCGCATCCCGTCGGCGGCTGGCAGCAGGCACGCCGTATACGCGTCGCCGAACTCCTGCGGGAGATCCCCGGCGCCTGGTGCCCCGACCAGTACAACAACCCCGACAACGTCGCCGCCTACGCCCCGCTCGCCCTGGAACTCGCCGACGGCCTGGAGCAGATCGATGTGCTCGTGTGCAGCGTCGGCACCGGCGGCCACTCCGCCGGCATCTCCCGCGTACTGCGCCGGCTGCGGCCGCAGCTGCGCCTGGTCGGCGTGGACACCATCGGCTCGACCATCTTCGGCCAGCCCGCCCGTCCTCGTCTGATGCGCGGCCTCGGCTCCAGCATCCATCCGCGCAATGTCGCGTACGAGGAGTTCTCCGAGGTCCACTGGGTGGCACCCGGGGAAGCGGTCTGGGCCTGCCGGCAGCTGGCCGCCCTGCACTACGCGACCGGGGGCTGGAGCGTCGGCGCGGTCGCTCTCGTTGCCGGCTGGCTGGCCCGTACTCTGCCCGCCACGGCCAAGGTGGCGGCCGTCTTCCCGGACGGACCGCAACGCTATCTGGACACGGTCTACGACGACGCGTACTGCGCCGCGCACGGTCTCCTGGACGTGACGCCCGCACCCGATCCCCACGTCGTCGCCAGGTCCGACGAGAGGGAGATCACCCGCTGGACTCGCTGCACGACCATCACCGATCCGCTGTCCGCCGCGGTCGACGTCCGCGAGGGAGGAGCGGCCCGATGAGGAAGACCCTCGAGCAGGTGCGCGGCTACGACCGCAGCGTGCAACTCCTGCTCGCCAACCAGTTCACGATCAACCTCGGCTTCTACATGCTGATGCCGTACCTGGCCCAGCACCTGTCCGGGACGCTCGGCCTCGCGGGCTGGGCCGTGGGCCTGGTCCTCGGCGTCAGGAACTTCAGCCAGCAGGGCATGTTCCTCATCGGCGGCACCCTCGCCGACCGCTTCGGGTACAAGCCCCTGATCGTCGCCGGGTGCCTGCTGCGCACAGCGGGCTTCGCCACGCTCGGCCTCGTGGACTCCGTGGCGGCGCTGCTCGCGGCATCGGCGGCCACCGGTTTCGCCGGCGCCCTCTTCAATCCGGCGGTGCGCGCCTATCTGGCGGCCGACGCGGGGGAACGCCGCGTGGAGGCCTTCGCCCTGTTCAACATCTTCTACCAGGCGGGCATCCTGCTCGGCCCGCTCGTCGGCATGCTCCTGACCGGCATCGACTTCCGGCTCACCTGCCTGGTGTCAGCGGCCGTCTTCGGGCTGCTGAGCATCGTGCAGATCCGTGCGCTGCCCACCCGCCGTGGACAGCCGGCCTCTTCCGCGGGCGTCATCGGCCAGTGGCGCACGGTCCTCGCCAATCGGGCTTTCCTGCTCTTCGCCGCCGCGATGACCGGCGCGTACGTGCTGTCCTTCCAGGTCTATCTGGCCCTTCCCCTGGAGGTGCGACGGATCGGCGGCGCGGGAGAGGCCGGGACCGTCGCCGTGGCCCTGCTCTTCGCCGCGTCCGGCCTCGCCACGATCCTCGGGCAGACCCGGATCACCACCTGGTGCAAGCAGCACCTCACACCCGGCCAGGCGTTGGTGCGCGGCCTGCTCTTCATGGGCGGCGCGTTCGTGCCGCTCGTCGTGGCGAGCGCCCTGCCCGTGCCCGCCGCGGGCGGCGTCGGGCGCTGGTCGCTCGCCGCGCTGCCGCCGCTCCTGGCCGCGCTGTTGCTGGCAGTGGGCACGATGATCGCGTACCCCTTCGAGATGGACACCGTCGTCCGGCTCGCGGACGACCGCCTCGTCGCCACCCACTACGGCCTCTACAACACGGTCTGCGGCATCGGCATCACCATCGGCAACCTGCTCACCGGCGTCAGTCTGGACGCGGCTCGCGCGGCCGGGATGTCCGCCCTGCCCTGGCTCGCGCTGCTCGGCCTCGGCCTCGGCAGCGCGGCGGCCCTGCACGGTCTGCACCGGACGGGTCGCCTGACCCGTCCGCAGCCCGTCGAGGGGCTGAGGCAGCCCTGATGTGAGGGGCGCGGCAGGTCATGTACGGAGGTCTCCCGCGACGACGGGCTCCGACGGCACGGCGGCGTGACGTCCCGTGACCTCCAGGAGTCCGTCCTCGTTCCAGCGGCCCAGGTGGCCGGAGACCGCGAACGAAGCACGACGGACCGGGGCGCCGAACGCGCCGGACACGCCGACGTGGTCGAACGGCAGCGCCGCGCCCGCCGCCCAGATCTCACCGGTGCCCCCCGCGGGCACCGGTTGGCCGTCGGCGTCACGAATGGTGATCCGTACGTGCGGCGAGGCCTTACCCACGACCAGGCCCTCCTGCGACGCAAGGCCGGAGTCGGCCAAGTGCTCGGCCACCGCCCAGGGAAGAGCACTGCCCAAGGGGGAGAACTCCGCGAGCAGCGGTGTGTGCGGCAGCAGCCGGAAGTGTCGCTCGACGAGTTCACGCGAACACGGTTCCCCGATGAGGACCACCTTCCTCAGGCGCGGCGACGGCCTCCGCTCGATCCCGGCCAGCGCCTGCGCGTACGCCGTGGGGCCGAACACCGCGGCGTCGAACCGTGCGCCGTCCCGCGGCAGAGCGAGAGCGGCGGGGTCACCTCCACCGCCGATCGGCTGCCTGCGGTAGAGCGTGCCGCCGCCCGATACCGCCCACCACAGCGCGGTGAGCGTCGAAGATCCGCCCGGCCCCTGACAACAGAGCACGCCCCGCTCCGCGCGTCCTGCCCTGCGGGTGCGGTCCGCCAGCGCCAGGAGCCAAGCCTTGTGGTCGATGAGGTGGCCGGCCACGCGACCGGCCTGATCCTGTTCGACGAGCAGGTACGCCGCGTCGGTCGGCCCCGAACGGGGCAACGAGCGGTCGACGCGCAGTGCGGAGAGGCGCGCCATCGTCCCGCTGTCGTCCAGTACGAGTGCGGGGAGCCGCCAGCTCGCCCGGTTCGCGGCGCTGCACAGCACCAGCTGCGCGCCGCTCACCCCGGCGGTCCGTGCGATCAAGCGGGGGTCGGCGTCACTGGACACCGGCGTGCACACCCCGCCCGCCTTCAGGACCGCCAACTGGGCCACCAGCGCCTGCACATGATCCGATGTGTGCACGATGACGGGGTCGCCGAGCTGAACGCCGTAGCGCAGCAACGCGGACGCGAGCTGGTCCGAGCGCTTCTCCGCCCCGTCATAGGTGACGCTGCACCAGCCGTCCTCCACTGCTGTGGCGTCCGGTCTGCGGGCGGCGGCCCTGCTGAACAAGCCGTCGAGTGTGACGGCGGCCCCCGGCCTGTCCTCCGGGGTGCGGCGGCCCAAAGGGCCGGCTCTTCGCGGTGCGCCGGCCATGATCGGGGGTACTACACTCACCGAAGCCTCCAGGGGACGAACTGCACAAGTCGGATGGGGTGCGCCGCTCCGAGGTCATCCGCGCCGGCGCTCAGCCCGCGGCGAACACCGACGACACGCCAAGGGACCGTGTCACCGTGGACACCACCTCGTCCTGACGCTCGGCGAGATAGAAGTGCCCGGCGCCCTCGAGGACGTGGAGCTCGAACCCGGCGGAGGTGTGACCGGCCCAGGCCCGCGCCTCTTCCGGCGTGACCTTGGGATCGGTGTCCCCCACCAGCGCGGTGATCGGCGTGCGCGTCAGGGCAACGCCGGGCGGGCAGCGGTACGTCTCGATGGCCGTGTAGTCGTTGCGGACGGGCGGCAGGATCAGCTGGAGCAAGGACGCGTCGGCGAGCGCCTCTGGCTCTGTGCCTCCCAGCGCCAGGATCTCCTCCACCAGGCCCGCGTCGTCCCGTAGATGAACGCGCTCGTCGCGGTACGTGGAAGGCGCTCTGCGTCCGGAGACGAAGAGGTGCGCGGGGGCCGTGCCCGCGGCCTCCATCCGCAGCGCCACCTCGAAGGCGACGATCGCGCCCATGCTGTGTCCGAACAGGGCCGGAGCGGGCGCGCCTCCCGGCCGCGCCCAGGGCCGCAACGCCTGGTAGGCCATGTCGGCCATGGACGCGACGTCCGTGAGGAACGGCTCGGCGCGCCGGTCGTGACGGCCCGGATACTGCATGGAGAGTCCTTCGACAACCGGGGCGAGGCGCGCCGACAGCTGATGGAAGGTGCTCGCGGCGCCCCCGGCGTGCGCGAAGCACGCGAGGCGCCGGCTGGCGGCAGGGGACGGATGGAACCGCCGCACCCACGCGTTCGCCGTCGTGGTCAACTCCACCATGGGCTTTCCCCGTTCGTCCGCTTCACTGTGCCGAGGGGGCACGGGCCGTCCGTACTCTCGCCAACTCTTGCCCGAGCCGGGCGGGGCGCGCATCTCTCTCGTTGCCTGATTGCTCGCTGCGTACATGCAGCCGCGCGGACCGGCGGGGCAGCCCGCGAGGGGGCGTCTTGAACATCTGCAGGCTCGCCAGGGCCACCCCGAGGACGGTGAGCTCGTCGAGCCGGCCGTTCTCCACGACGTCCGCCAGTTCCGTGACCGTGAGGCCGGGGTTCTCGGCAAGCACCTCCGCGGTGATCCGCAACGCCAGGGGCAGGCGTCCGCACAGCCGGGCGAGCCGGGCGGCCTCGTGGCCTGCCCCCGCGATGCGCTGGGCGCCCGCCAGGTAGGACAGCAGTTCCGCCGCCTCTTCCGATGTGAGGGCGGGCAGCTCGATCCGGTGCACTCGGCCCCGCGGCAGTCGGCCGGCCTGTCGCCATCGGCTGGTGACCAGGACGGCAGACGGCCCGGCGGCCAGCAGCGGGGCCAGTTCCGACAGGTCACGGGCGTCGTCCAGGAACAGCAAGGTGCGTTTGCCGGACAGCAGTTCACGGAAGAGCCGGGTACGGTCGGGCAGTCCGACGGGAAGGTCCGGTTCCCGGACACCCAGGCTGCGCAGCACGAGGCCGAGCGCCTCGAAGGCACGC
The DNA here is from genome assembly GCF_043200355.1 of Streptomyces sp. NPDC048436. Lineage (NCBI taxonomy): Bacteria > Bacillati > Actinomycetota > Actinomycetes > Kitasatosporales > Streptomycetaceae > Streptomyces > Streptomyces sp. NPDC048436. The sequence continues at coordinate 6,327 of NZ_JBICXP010000003.1, read as the reverse complement.
AGGGGGCCGCGTCGCAGGCTGCTTCCGCACAGGTCCACGAAGAGCTGGCCATCCGGAAAGCAGTGCACCGTCTCATGGGCCAGATGGAGAGCGAGCGCGCTCTTGCCGACCCCGGGCGCACCGTCGATCACGGCGATCCGCGGGGCCGCGGCCGGCCCGGCCGGTTCCTCGGCCAGGAAGTCCGCGAGGTCCCGCAGTTGGGGCGAGCGACCGATGAATCCGCGAGCGGTGGGCGGCAGTTGGGCGGGGCGCGGGGTGCGCTGACCCGGGATGCGGCAGGCCTTCGGACCGTTCGGCGCGGGCCGGTCGTCGCGGATGCGGTCGTGCAGGAGCCGCAGCTCGGGTCCGGGCTCGACGCCGAGTTCCCGGCGGAGCGTTTCGCGGCTCTCGCGGTACACGGCGAGCGCCTCAGCGCGCCGGCCGCAGGACTCCAGCGACATCATGAGCAGCCCCCTCAGCCGCTCACGCAGCGGTTCCCGGGCGGCCAGGTCGCGCAACGGCGCGACCGTCTCCGCGTGCCGGTCCGTCGTCAGCATTTCGCAGGCCCACTCCTCGACCGCCGTGAAGCGCAACTCCTGCAGCCGGGTCCGCTCCACACCCGCGAAGGGGCCGGGCACGGCGGTGTACGCCGAACCGTGCCACAGGCCCAGGGCCGACTCCAGCAGGTCGAGGGCGGCCTTGCGCTCACCGTCGGCGTGCAGCCTGCGCGCCTCGGCGTGACGGTGCTCAAAGCTACGCGCGTCAACATCGTCGGGGTTCATCCGCAGCGTATAGCCGCCTCCCGTCGACATCAGCGCACAGCCGTCACCGAGGTCCTCACGCGGAAGGTCGAGGGCGCGGCGCAGCCCGGCGACATAGGTGTGCAGCGCGCTGTCCGCGGTCCGCGGCGGCTCACTGCCCCAGACGGCCTCCAGTGTCTCCTCGACGCTGACGGCCCGGTTGAGGTGCCCCGCGAGGAACCCGAGAACCGCCCGTTGCTTCGGCGGCCCGACCGCCACCTTCTGCCCGTGCCGCCACGCCCCGACGTTACCCAGCAGTTCCAGCCGCATTGGCCCCCCGTTCGCCACCGTCCACCTCCATACCCCAAGGCCGTACCGGTATCGAGCGTTGCCCCGGACGTGGCCTTCCGTCATCGCCGAGGTTGCTCACCTCGTTCGGCTCGTTGATTCAGCAAGCATGAAGAAGACAGCGGCCCGTTCGCCCTGCATGATCGATTATCAGCCAGCAGACAAGCGTCTCGACGGCAGAACCTCGGCCGCTCGAAGACGCTGCGCCAGCGCGCCGCGCCATGCCTTCGTACGTGTTTTCCTCAGTTGGGCATGGGGTTTCGCGGCCGCACCCCGCTCTTTGACCGCGTACCGAAGCAGAAGGGGCGAGCTTGCCCGGGAACGGAATCAGGACTCGGCCCATCGCGAACGCCCGTGGCGCGTCCGGTGCGTTGCGACCCCCGCCGTCACGACGAATGACGCACCGAGCGCCGTCCCGGTGACCTGAACGGGAGACTTCGCTCCCACCCGCCGCCATCCTCCGCACTCCGGCGCCGCCCGCCCGGCGCCCATGCCCGCATGCCATCAGTACAGCTCCCTCACGTCTGCGCGCCCTCATGCGGCACAGACTCGCCCCGCCCCTGGTTCGCCACGCCACCCCGGAGGCTTTGATGGAACACCTGGTACGCCGATCGATCACCACCATGTACCGCAGCTACCACGAGCCGCTGACACTCGACGACATCGCCCGCTCAGCCATGGTCAGCAAGTTCCACTTCCTCCGCGTGTTCACTCGCGTGACGGGCGTCACCCCCGGACGTTTCCTCAGCGCCGTCCGCCTGCACGAGGCCAAGCGGCTGCTGCGCACCACATCGCTCAACGTCGCGGACATATCCGCGCAGGTCGGCTACAGCAGCACGGGGACCTTCTCGCGCCGCTTCAGCGAATCCGTGGGGGTCTCCCCGACCAGGTACCGACACCTGGCGTACGAGCGGTGTACCGGCCAGCCGGACACGGCTGGCACCCCCAAGGCCTTCGGCCTCCCCGGGACTTCGGGATCCACCAGCACCCCCACGGCGCTCCTTCCGGTCCGGCGGACCCCGCGGGAGCGGGCAGCCGCGGAAGATCATGCGCCGTCGCGGCCCCGGCAGTCCAGCACCATCCACGGACTGATCACCGTCGAAGGGGCCCCGCTGCCCGCCGCGTTCGTCGGCCTCTTCAACAGCCCGATACTGCAAGGCCGTCCGGTCACCGCGACCTCGGTCCGCGCCCCCGGCCGGTTCCATCTCTCAGGCGTCCCGGACGGCGAGTGGTACCTGCACGCGCTGTCCCCCGCGCGTGGGCTCGACCAGGGCGTGACGTCCGCCCCCGGTCTCGCGGCTGTCCCGCCGTACGACGCGACGACGCGGCTTGTCGGCATGGTGGGCCCCATCCATGTCACCCAGAACATGGACATCCACATCAACGTGGCGCTCCGCCCCTCCGACTGGAGCATGCCCCCCATCCTGTCGGCCCTGATGGACATGGACCCCCTCGACCTCTCGCCTGAGCAGGCCGCATAGGGCTCCGGCGACGGCTCACGGACCGCGTCCAGTGAGCAATCTCGGCGGTGACAATCCATCAGAGCCCCAAGCAATCTGACGGTGCCGACGGGGGTAGTGGCCAGCAGACTCCACATTCCTGCCTCCGCCTGCCGTGAAGCGTGATCGACCCGGCATTTCGAGGAGGCGAACGTGGGAGAAGACCCGGAGAAGCTGCGCTACTTCCTCAAGCGTGTCAGCGGTGAGCTCCACCAAACCCGCGGGCAGCTGCGGGAATTGGTGGAGCGGACGCATGAGCCGGTCGCCATCGTCGGTATGGGCTGCCGTTTCCCCGGCGATGTCAGCTCGCCCGCCGAACTCTGGGCGCTGGTGTCCCAGGGCGGGGACGCCATCGGTCCTTTCCCCACCGACCGCGGCTGGGACCTGGCACGCCTCTTCGACACGGACGCCGATACCGACCGGCCGGGAACCTCCACGGTGCGCCGGGGAGGTTTCCTCTACGACGCGGATCAGTTCGACGCCGGTTTCTTCAACATCTCGCCGCGCGAGGCCAAGGCCATCGACCCCCAGCAACGCCTGCTCCTGGAGACGGCCTGGGAATCCCTGGAAGACGCGGGCATCGACCCCACCACCCTCGCCGGTTCACAGACCGGCGTCTTCACCGGCCTGTCCCCCAACCACTACGGAGCGGCGTACACACCGGAGCTGGAAGGCTATCTGCTGACCGGCACGACTCCGGCGGTCGCGTCGGGCCGTATCGCCTTCACGCTGGGCCTGCACGGTCCTGCGCTGAGCGTGGACACCGCCTGTTCGTCGTCGCTTGTGGCGGTGCACCTGGCCTGCCAGGCCCTGCGGAACGGCGAGTGCGACATGGCGCTGGCCGGCGGGGCCTCCGTCATGGCGACTCCGGAGATCTTCATCGAGTTCAGCCGCCAGCGCGGCCTCTCGCCGGACGGCCGATGCAGGGCTTTCGGCGCCGGGGCGGACGGGACCGGCTGGGCGGAGGGCGCGGGGGTCATCGTCCTGCAGCGCCTCAGCGACGCCCAGGCACAGGGCCGCCGCGTCCTCGCCGTCATCCCTGGTTCGGCCGTCAACCAGGACGGTGCCAGCAACGGCCTCACGGCGCCGAACGGTCCGGCTCAGGAGCGGGTGGTCCAACAGGCTTTGGCCAACGCCCGCCTGACGCCTGATCAGGTGGATGTCGTCGAGGCACACGGTACGGGTACGACGCTGGGTGATCCCATCGAGGCTCACGCTCTCCTCAACACGTACGGGCAGCACCACTCTGCCGAACAGCCCCTGCACCTGGGGTCGTTGAAGTCCAATATCGGGCACGCGCAAGCCGCCGCAGGCATCGGCGGCATCATCAAGATGGTCCAGGCCCTCAACCACGGCGAACTGCCCCCCACCCTGCACGCCGACCAGCCCTCCCCTCGCATCGACTGGGCTTCGGGCCACATCAGCCTGCTCACCGAGACAGTGCCCTGGCCCACCAGGGAGAGGCCACGCAACGCCGCGGTGTCGTCGTTCGGGGTGAGCGGAACCAACGCCCATGTGATTCTCCGGGAGGCGCCGGGCGGGGAGATTGCTGGGGAGGAGGCTGCTGGGGAGAAGGTCGCTGGGGAGGAGGCTGCCGCGGGGGAGGTGGCCGCGGGGGAGGCTTGTGAGGCCGGGCCTTCCGCGGAGGCCCGGCGGTTCGGGCAGGCCGGTCTGCCGTTGACGCTCTCGGCGAAGTCAGCGGCCGCTCTCCGCGCTCAGGCGACCCGGCTGCGCAGCCACCTGAAGGAGCAGGCGGACCTTCCGCTGCCGGATGTGGCATACGCGCTGGCAACCACCCGCAGCGTGTTCACCCACCGCGCGGTGCTCACCACGGATTCCCGCGAGGAAGCCCTTCTGGCTCTGGACGCATTGGAGGCGCAGCGGCCGCATCCCGCGCTGGTCCAAGGGGTGGCGGCCGATTCAGGCCCGGAGAGCGGCGGGACCGCGTTCGTCTTCCCCGGCCAGGGTTCCCAGTATCCCGGCATGGCGCGTGAACTGCTGGTCTCCTCACCGGCGTTCAGGAAATCTGTCCTCGCCTGCGAAGAGGCGTTGTCACCGTACGTGGACTGGTCACTGACCGACGTACTCGAGGAGCGTGCGGGCGCGCCGGGCCTCGACCGGGTGGACGTGGTGCAGCCCGTCCTGTTCGCCGTCCTGGTGGCACTGGCCCGCCACTGGCAGGACGCCGGCATCGAACCCGATGCGGTGCTCGGCCACTCCCAGGGGGAGATCGCCGCAGCGCACATAGCCGGTGCGCTCTCTCTGCAGGACGCCGCGCGCGTCGTCGCACTACGCAGCCGGGCGCTGACCTCCCTGGAGGGCAGCGGGGGCATGGCATCGCTGCCGCTCGGATCCGAAGCCGCCGCGGAGCTGCTCGCGGCCTGGCAGGGGCGGCTGACCATTTCCGCGGTCAACGGGCCCGGAGCCACGGTGGTCGCCGGGGACACATCAGCGTTGGACGAGCTCCTTGCCCGGTGCGCGGCGGACGGGGTCGACGCACGCAAGATCGCGGTGAGTTACGCCTCCCACTCGCATCACATCGACGCCCTGACGGACGAGTTGCTCGACGCCCTCGCTCCCCTCACTCCTCGCCCCGCCTCCATTCCCTTCCACTCCACTGTCACGGGGGCCCTCCTGGACACCCGGGAGCTGACCGCGTCGTACTGGTGCCGCAATCTTCGCCACACCGTCCAACTCGAAGCCACCGTTCGGGGCCTCCTGGACGCGGGGTGCAGCACGTTCGTCGAGGTGAGTCCGCACCCGGTCCTCACGCCCGCGCTTCAGGCCACGGTGGACACCCACCCCGGCGCCGAGGACGACACGGCCACGCCGCCGCTGGTCACGGGCACCCTGCACCGGAACCGCCCCGCGGGTCAGGCCTTCCAGTCCGCGCTCGGCCAGCTGCACACCCACCATCACACCATTGACTGGCCCGCTGCCGCCCGCAGTCGGTACGAGCAGGACCAGAACGCGGCGAAAAGCCACGGCAGCTCCTCCTCCGCACCACTGCGCCTGCCCACTTACCCCTTCCAGCGCGAGTCGTACTGGCTGAGCCCCCGCCCACAGACCGAGCGGGTCACGGAACCGGACGGGCCCGCGCTGCTGCCACTGCACTGGGAGCCTCTACCTGCTCCGAGGACGACGGCCGCGTTGCCTTCCAACACGGTGTTGCTCACTGACCCGTTGGGCCTCGGCCGGAACGACACGTCGATCTCGGCACTGGTACCGCCCCAGGGCCACCACCGCGACCTGACCGCACTGAGCCACACCCTCGACGACAACACCACACCAGCGCCCGACGCCGTCATCGCCGCCCTGCCCAGCCCCAGCACCACCACCGCACCCCCCGCCGAAATCCACGACACCCTCGCCCGCACCCTGACCTTCCTCCAGGACTGGCTCGCCGACGACCGCTACACCACCACCCACCTCATCCTCACCACCCACCACGCCACCACCATCCACCCCGACGAAAACCCCGACCTCACCCACGCCACCCTCACCGGCCTCATCCGCACCGCCCAAACAGAACACCCCCACCGCATCACCCTCATCGACCTCGACACCCACCCCGACACCCTCACCACACTCCCCCACACCCTCACCACCAACGAACCCCACCTCACCATCCGACAAGGCACCCTCCACATCCCCCGACTCAGAAGAGAACCCACCCCCACTCAAAACACATCCACACCCTGGGACCCCAACGGCACCGTCCTGATCACCGGCGGCACCGGCACCCTCGCCGCCCACACCGC